>NZ_JAXOJN010000001.1:450909-660789 GCF_036663715.1 Sphingomonas arabinosi | reverse complement strand
ATCAACACCAAAGTTGGCCTTGCATTGCCTGTCGCGCCTCGACAATCTCGCTCCCGTCACGGCCGCAGAGTCTCATCCTGATCGCCGCTACTGTCTCATCCAGATCGCCGCTCAATACCGAGAGCCGCCTTGTAGGCCGCAACTGCTGGCCCGAACCCCATCACTAACGCGTCTGCTGTCAGTTCGTGGCCGGTGGACGCTTCGGCGATCGGAGGCATAGCGCCGATCAAATCAGATAGGTTGGCAAGGTTGAGGTCATGACCGACGTTCACCAAAGGCAAGAGCGAGTCATGGGTTAAACGGCAGGGCAACCCTGGCCCTCTGCAATCCGTCGACAAAGCCAACAATTACCAGCTCGGCACAGATAGCCAGGTGGTGCGGCATGACCGCGACCGCTTCCAAGAAACGCCGCACGTTGGGGATGGTGCGCGTATCAGATCCGGTAACAGCCGGGGCGTCACCCTTTACCGCTCGCCCGATGTTACTCCCTCACGGGAGCCGGGAACGCCACAAACATCATTCCGCCCGCCGGTTAATCGCGAGCGCTGAAAGCCGGGAGTAAAAGCGTTCCGCACCCGACTACGTTGACCACTGGCCGCTTACGTTCAAAATAAGTTCGCTTAAAGTGAATTTATTTCTTGCGTCCAGTGCAATGACGTCGCATACGGCTCCGGTGTGAATAACGGAAGAAGTTCTCATATTCAGTTTTGGCATTTGCCAAAGCGTGGAGGGCGAAAGTTCTCTGTCGTTTTTTCCGGTCAGTCCGATGGCCCCCCGGCGACGGGGAAGGCGTCGGCGGGCGGGCGAAGCAGAGACGAAAGCGAGAAGTGCTTCCGTCTCTAGGTTGCAGGTGTAGTTGTCGGGTCCGCTCTGTTTGGCGAGAATCCATGGTCAGGTCGGCTCGTTTTGAGCTTGCCGCCATGGCGAACAGAGAAAGGAAAAGCTCATGGCTTTTTCGAGAAACACATACCGACGACGGCGGCGACGTGAGCTGCGAGGTAAAGCTCTTGGGCAGCGTCGTGGGTTTTGGGCTAGTCTCAAAAACCCAAATACTTTGAGATTTGCCATTTCGGCAGGTCTTCTGATTTACAGGGTCATACGCTTCTTGCTGCGACTCTTTCAGCCCTCTTAGTAAACCGCCAACCTAATATCTACATTGATGGACGTTAGGAATCGCAATGATAAACGAAGCTCTTAGATTGATGCGAGTCTTTCATGACATTAAGCAATTTGAACTTGCTGAGCGTCTATCCGTGTCAAAATCTCATATATCGGAAATCGAAAGCGGCAACAAAACGCCATCTCTCGATCTGATCGAGAAATATTCCGCAGAATTTAAAGTACCGGTTTCGGCTATTATGTTCTTTGCCGAGCAAATTCCCAACGCCCAACGCGGCGAGAAAGCTAGAACCAAGATTGCTTCTAAGGTTCTAGATCTATTGGGATTCATCGAGAGGAAGGCGAATGCTACCTCTTCCTAACGGCTCACAATACACTCTTCGAGACACACCTTTTTTCCGCTTGAGATCCAGAAAAAAGCTTGCGGAGATTTTGCTAGTCTCGGACGCTGCGCTGCAGCGGATTCTGAACGAAGACAAGTTGTATGAACGCCGATGGAAGCACAAAAAAGAAAAAGATAGCTGGCTTAATTTTGAACCCAAGCCGGAGACTAGGCACTTTTATAGACCCATCGATATACCGGACAAGGGCTTAAAGTCGGTACAATCCCGAATTGCGAAGTTATTTTCAAAAGTTACGCCCCCCGATTGGCTTTTCAGTCCGGTTAAGGGGCGGTCTTATGTCGACAATGCCGCGCGTCATGTGGGAGCACGTGCTTTTTGGCTACTAGATATTGCTGACTACTTTCCGAGCTGTACCGATAATAACGTGGCGCATCTTTTTCATACAAGACTTGAATGCTCGCCGGATGTAGCCGCGATTATGGTCAAACTTATCACTTTATACGGTTGTCTACCGCAAGGGTCGCCATGCAGTCCGATTATGGCATACTATTCAAATCACACAATGTGGCTAAAAATATCCGAAATCGTTACTGATTCTGGACTGACGCATAGCGTATATGCCGATGACATAACGATTTCTGGCAACCTCATTAAGAAGGAGGTCATCTGGAATATCAAGGCAACCGTACACAGACATGGCTTGCGTATCAAAGCGGAGAAAGAACTGAGCATTATCGATAGCCCTGCTGATATCACAGGGGTTATTGTTAAAGGTGGCAGGACAATGTTGCCTAACCGGCAATTAAAACGACTTTTTGAGTTACGGGGTGAACGGCAACGGGCTAAGGGTTCGCTGGCAAAGGCCGCACTTGATAGCCAAATCGCAGGCCGACTTGCCCAACAGCGCCAGGTCGAACACCAATATCGCCACGCGCCTTCCTGAATCGAGCGATCCAAGAATCCAGGGCGCCCGCTTGTACAGAGCCCGCTGCTGTCGCAGCGGGTCCAAGATAGCTTGACCCGAAAGGTCAGCGCATCAGCAGGGGCAACGCTGCGCTGTTGGGATGGCTGCGCGCTGCCCCTGCTGCTACCAACAAAGGCCTACTCATTTTGTAGACGAAACCGCTTGATTTCCATTCCACATAAACGGTGACATGCAGCGCCGGGTAATCGCCGCGTGCGAGTCCTTCGCCCGCGACTTCGAGATCTACTCGATCGACGAGACGTTCCTTGATCTTGCCGGCTTCGAGGGTCGCGATCTTGTGGCGCACGCGAACGCGATGCGGGCGCAGGTCCAGCTATGGACGACGATACCCACCTGCGTCGGCATCGCGGAAACGAAGACGCTGGCGAAGATGGCAAACGCGGCGGCCAAGAAGAACCCGCAGTTCGCCGGCGTGGCCGATCTTCGTGACGACGACGTGCGGCGCGATGTGATGCACACCTTCGCCGCAGGGGACGTTTGGGGTGTCGGTGGTGCTACTGCCCGCAAGCTGACCGATCTGGGAATCCATACGGCGGGAGCCTTGCGCGACATGTCGATGAAGCAGGCTCGCGCAGTCGGCACGGTCGTGCTCGAGCGACTGGTGGCCGAGCTTCGCGGCGTCCCGTCCAACGCGGTCGAGGCGGTCGAGCCGCGGCGGAAGGGCATGGCCGTCACGCGATCGTTCGGCACTCCGATCTGCGACTTCGAGCGGATGATGGGCGCACTGTCGCAATACGCGTTGCGGGCTGGCGAGAAGCTGCGATCGCATGGGCTGGTCGCCGCCAAGCTGACCGCGTTCTTCCACACGAACAAGCACAAGCCCGACCGACCCCAGTACGGCGCGTCCCGGATGGTCACGCTCCACCCGATGACGAACGACAGTCTTGAGCTGATCGCGGCTGCAAGGCGCGGTGCGGAGAAGGCCTGGCGGGATGGCTTCGCCTATACCAAGGCGGGCATCATGCTCGACGATCTTCTCCCCGAGGACGAGCGGCCGCGCACGCTGTTCGAGGAGGATACCGCCAAGCGCGACCGACTGATGAGGGCGCTCGACGCGATCAACGGCAAGTTCGGCACGTGGACGGCGGTGACGGCTTCGCAGGGGTTCAAGCGCGAGTGGAGGATGCGGTCCGAAATGCGGTCGCCGGCGTGGACGACCAACATCGCCGAGGTGCCTACGGTCCGCGCGGGATGATGCCGCAGCCGCCGAGGGGCCTTGCGTTCGCCGGAGTTCGGAACGAGGACGCGGTCATGCCTCATGACAGCAATATCGTTCTCTGCGACGGGCCCGACAACCCCCACGCGTTCGACGTCGTGCCTCTTCAGCCGCGGAACGGCAGCCTCGATGCCATGTGCCCTGTCTGCAAGGGCCGCGGGCAGTGGAATACCGAGATCGATCTCGTCAGCTTCCGGTCCAAGCGAACGGCGTGCGATCGATGCCACGGTGCCGGCTGGGTGGAAACGGGAACCGATCCGATCGGTTTACCCGATATCGAAATCTCCCCGGAAGGGTATCCTCGTTGGACGATACGCTTCGAGCCGAGCGACACGGAGGTGGAGGTCGACCTGGCCCAGCCCGGTTTGGCGGAAACCTGAGCCGGAGCAGGCTGATCGTTTTCTAGATCAACCGCGCCGTCTGGCTGCGTGTTGGAAAGACGGGCCCCCGCACCGTCATCCGGTCGGCCGGATATGGGCGCTGCAAGGACAGGACCTCGTCATAGCTTCCCGTCAGCCAGCGCTCGTGATCGTCAGGCCGCAGGATCGTGATCATCGCCTTCGGATGGATCGGCGCCACCAGTTCGTTCGCGTCGCACGTGACCATCGCGAAGTAGCGTTGTTCGCCGACCTGCCGCCAGAAACCCGCAATCGCGAACACGGGCTGATCGGTCACCCCGAACCACATCTCCCCCTTGATCGGCTTCTTGCAGTCGCCGAGGTCGGTGGGCTCGCGAGCCCATTCGCAGAATTCCGTCAGTGGTATCAGGCAGCGGTTGTCTGGATCGGTGACGAGCGAACGCCATTGCGGAAGATGCAACGTGCGGACGTTGGTCTGCGCAACCTTGCGACCGGCCTGTTTCGCCTGCCCGGCCAGAACGTCCCATTCCATCACGTCGAGTCCGCGGCGGTCGCCTTCTTTCCGCACGACGTACGCCCGACCGAACGGGCGCAGTTCCTTCGGGTCGAACCGATTGTCCATTGGTTTGTCGGCAAGCCATTCGGCACCGAACCGTTCGGTGATCGTTTCCGGCTCGCCGTCGAACATTGCTCTGTTACACATGATCCAAGCCTGCTTCGTTCGGTGTCTGACCCAGCGTCGTCGCTGCTACCGGTCGACATGTCGCATGTTGCCGAAACGTCCGGCGACGTTTGACTTGTTGCCTATGAAAGCGACTTTGACAAATTCGCGCTCAGATCATGCCTACTCGCTTTTCACACCTCGCCGCCAATGTAGCCTCGTTCAACCGTTTTCAACGTTCTTGGATCAATAGGGACCGATGGACCACAACATGCTCGAACTCGACACCATGGATGCGCTCCGCGGCGCCGACAGCTGCTCCTGGAGGTCAACACCGGCAACCCGTCCATCTCCGACCTCGCCTACGCCGTGAAGGTTCGTGTGAAGGAGGACTTCAAGATCATCGAGAAGGTCGAGCGCAAGAGGGGCGGAAGCAAGCCCGACTACGCCGTCACGTCGCTACGCGACATCGTCGGATTGCGGATCGTTACCCTCTACCGCCTGGATGCTCTGGAAATTCTGCCGGTGCTTCTCGAACGCATAGCTTCGGGAAAGAGCGACCCCGACGGCGTGTGGAGCCGCAAAGGCATTTGGCGCAGTACGGGGACCAGATCAAACTCCAGATGGAGAGCGAGCGTACCGATCGGATCCGGGCGCCGACTCCTCGGCAGGAGCAGGCCGTGGATCGACTGGGTCGTATCGACGGTCTGGATCCCGTCGCGCGACAAGTCGTCGAGGAGGCCGTCCATGCGGCCCAGCTGGCCGAGGAGTCCGCCAAGGCCGGTGCGATGTCCGAGGGCGCCCGACTGGCGGCGAGACGTCGCGCCATAGCCGATCTGCACCGCGGTCGTTCGAAGCTCGTCCGCCTCACGATCCCGGACGAGCACCTTCGCGAGCTCGGCTACGTCCTGGAGATGGAACGGGCGCTCATACTGTTCACCATCGGCAAAGAATTGGGACCGGTGGCTGGCAATCCGTCTCTGGTGGACGCCAACCGGATATATTCGGAGATGGTCGCCGCCTATCCCGAGCGGCCGGTTGCGACCTACCGGCTGGCACGGACGCAGGATGAACTCAACGACCGCGCAGCCGCACAGAGCAGCTACGAGCGAACGCTGGATCTGCTCAAGGCGAGCGAATTGCCACCGGAACACTGGGTTCGCTCAGCGGCACCGAGGCTGCTGGGGTTCTCGAAATGGGAGGAAGGCGTCGCGATCCTGCGCAAAGGAGGCGATTCCGCCGAGGGTGAGGCCGTACGCCTGTTCGACGATGCCATACGGTACACGGAGGCCGCCATCTCGGAGTTCTCGACGGCGGATGATGCCGGAAGGGCGCGGAACAATCTGCTGTATTACAGCGTGGACAGACTTCGCATCGCGAGTGTCACCGGGGGAATCGACGCCGCCCACGCAGCGAAGCTACGCGCGTTGGTAAATCAGGTCGTGACTAACGCCAATGACGATTTTCGGCTTTGGGACACCATACGCGTCGCGAGTGAATTCCTCGACGACCGCCCCGCCGCACGCGCGGCGGCGGAACGGATCATCCAGATCGTCACGGATCCCAACCGGACGTCGCGCATTCCGAACGAGACTACGATCCTCGAAGACGCCCGAAAAGCGCTCGAACCGGTGCCGCACCACGACGAGGTGGGACGAGTGAAGGCCTGAAAATGCATTGCGAGACTTGAAAAGAAGAACGTTTCGATCCAAGTCCCTCAAGGACGATACGCCGTATTCCAACTTCCCAAGTGCCACACGAAGGAGCAGATCATGCAACGTCAGCCGGTAAAGGACGACTGAAGTCGTCACGAAGACATGGAAGAATGGCGGAAGGCTTGGATCTCGAATCCGAGCCTTTTTGCTTTTAGGGCATTCACGATAGTGATTCGAACCGACGCGAACCGAAGGGACCATCGTGGATCTGAAGCCTCTGGAGAGCAACAGCCTGCGGGTTGTGATTTCGATCGAGAACGGAGTCGCTGCCCGAGGCGTGGCAACCGTGCTGTCGTCGCTCGACAAGGCGTTCTCCCGGTACGTTCAAGCCGAATACGGGCGTCGCGGAGCCAGACTGCAGATCGTGGAGACCGGCGTTGGCAGCTGGTGGGCGATCCTGATGGCCTGCAAGGAGGTCTATGATCTATCCCAGGATCATCCGGACCTCATTCCCGTCTTCGTCAACAACGTGGACGCGACCTATCGCATACTGACGACCCAGGAACCGAAGGATACGGCCAAACATCTGCGCGATCTGGTACAGGATCTAGCGCGAGCCGGCCAACGCCTCGGCGCAGACGCGATCGACCTGATCTCGATTGCACGGGTCACCATCACGGCGGCCCAGTATGACCTGATACTTCGACCCGACAACGATCGGACAAAACAGTCGCGGACCTCCAGACTCCCCGCTACGGCGCAGGCGGCGTTCCCGCCTGAACGGCACGTTCTCGAACACGCAGCCGAGCTTTCCGGCGCCGGACAGCTCGTCGGAACGGTCTTCTCCGTCGACGGTACGTGGTATGCTCGGGCGGAGGGAATGTTCGGAGTGCTGCTTCCGCTCGATCTGTCGCATCTCGTCGCGGGCGGCGTCCGTCACGGTGTCACTTACGTGATAGACGGGTTCCTTTCGCATTCCTCCGAGGGGCATCCGATTGCCATCGCCGTTCGCAAGCTAAGCGAACTCTGAGCCTTCGCGCGGCCCAGGACGAAACGTTCGAGCGTCAACGCCCACCGATAATCAGGCGGGCGTCGCAATCACCCGTTCGTGCTTTGACATGGAAAACGTTGCACGATTGCGACACCGCCGAACGGACGCCGGGGCGGCAATCAATTGCTCCAAGCTGATCCTGACGGGGCGACGCAAACACTCATTCCTAACGGAATGACGGCTATGTCGAGGAGATGAACGCGACCATGACGTCTCTCCGATGCAGCGGCGATGGGTTACCCCCACCCTGCGACGGGGCGACGCTTTGGCGGGGCCGCTTCACCGAAGAGTTGCCTTGGCCGAGGCGGTTGTCAGCGAAGCACTCGCGTTTCTGGCGGGAGTAACGACCCAAGGCGTACGGAGCTTGCTACCTCATCTGGTCGGCCAATGTTTCGCCGCGCTCAGCTGAAGGGCATGTTGGCGACATTCAGACGATGACGACATCCAGACGTTCTTGGTGGAGCCGTCAGAGTGATGGAGAGATGGCCAACCGCACGGATCCCGATCGTCACATCCGCGTCAGTGCGGCAATCAGGTGGTCGAGCAGACCATCCACTTCGGCGGATGACACGCTCGGCTTCGCCGCGTTGATGACGGTGGTGGCGTCGTGATCCGCAAGACAAGCGACGAGATCGCCGGCGCGGACAGCCGCGTCCGCCAGAAATGCCGGTAGTTGGGCTAGTCCAAGATTCGCATTGGCCGCAGCGAGCGCCGCTTCGTTGTCGGCGACCGTGAGGACTGGCCTCGGCCGAATCGTGTTTCCGGATCCGAAAATCCAGCTCGAATGATCGGATGCGGCGACGAGGATCCCGTCATGAGCGGCCAGGTCGGCCGGGGTGCGCAGTTGGCCCGATCGTGCCAGATAGGTAGGCGACGCGAAGACGCCAGACCGGAACTCTCCGATTCTTCGGCTCGCGCGCTCTGGATCGACGTGTCCGGTCGTTACAACAAGCGTGTCGGAGCCGGCGTTTGCCACGTCCGAGCGGAGGGTTATGCGGGTGTCGGGATGCGCCTCGTGGAAGGAGGCGATCGACGGCATCAATAGCCGGCTCAGTCCGCGATCCGCGGCCACGACTAGA
This sequence comes from Sphingomonas arabinosi, assembly GCF_036663715.1. Taxonomy (NCBI): domain Bacteria; kingdom Pseudomonadati; phylum Pseudomonadota; class Alphaproteobacteria; order Sphingomonadales; family Sphingomonadaceae; genus Sphingomonas; species Sphingomonas arabinosi. The sequence goes on along the minus strand of NZ_JAXOJN010000001.1, from coordinate 652,320 downwards.
TGCCCTGCTGCGCCCGTACCGCCTATGCGCAGTCGTTCCTCGACCGACGCCATGTCGTCGAGGATCCGACGTGATTCTCCATAGAACGTTCGGCCGGCTTCCGTGAGTTCGAAGCTCCGGGTGGTCCGGAGTATCAGGGTTACCCCCAACCTCTCCTCGAGATCGGAAAGGCGTCGGCTCGTCGCGCTCTTGGCGATCTCGAGTTTGGCGGCAGCGGCGTTGACCCCGCCGGATTCAACGATTGCGATGTAGGTACGCAGATCTTCGAACTTGTCAGCCACGACGTACCCATCGCGGTCGGGAATCGCCGCTCGCTACGTCCCTAGCACATCCATCAACCGTGGAAATCCGTCTACTGGCCGAACGTAGGGTCAACCTGACGGCGAATTCACTTTCGTCACCCCGCCTTAGTTCGCAAGATGGGTGATGACACACGAACACGACGCCGATGCCGTTGCGCGGGCAGCGGCACTCATGAGCGAAGCGCTCGGATTGCTCGATGAGGCGGGAATGACGTTGGCGGCCACCCATCTCGACCAAGCCCTGCACCAGCTCAGGGAGGAAGTCGAAGCGCGCTAGCTCTCCGAAGTCCCTTCCAGCAGCTTTTCGACCTTTGAGATACCGGCGGATGTCAGTTGGCCAGCGCACAAATTGGAATGAAAGCAGTCCACCAGCTGCTTTTCCTCCAGAGCCCTCATCCACCGGACGATGCCAGATTCCCGGCATCCTGTTCGGCTGCAAAGCTGCTGGACGCTGATGCTGGTTCCTTCAGCCTCGGCTTTGTAGAGTTGCAAGAGGATCAGCCAGGCGTAGTCGCAGAATAGGTCGTTACCGAGTTCCGCACGGCGCAGTTGTAGGGCCAGTTCTTTTCTGCCGGCGGACCGCCAAAGCATCTCGGGGGTCAACTTGACCGTATGCCGATCAACCTTGTTGATCGTACCTACGAGTCTCCCCTGATCAAGTCCGCCCCCGAGTCGCGAGACCTGTACATCGCTCCAGACCGCCGACGCGCGCGGACGGAGGTATCGTTTTCTGATGAACAGCGGTCCTCCGCTGGCCTCGAGCTTGTCGACGAGCGAGGCGTTCCAGGTGACGTCATCCGGATGCGTCAGATTGGTGTACGACGTCCCGATCAATTCGGCTTCCGATCGATGCAGGAGTTCGCAAACACCTTGATCGACTGCCAGAATCAGCCCGAACGAATCCGAAATAGAATGACCGACCAGCATCTCGTCCCACCTCGCCAGGTATTTTTTTGTCTGCGCAACAAGTAACGCCTGAAGAAAGTTTTAGACGCGGCACGGCGGACCTCGAATTCGGGACGAAGGCCGGTCTGAACAGGTACTTTGGATTAGGACCGCTAGTTGGTCGTCAAGGTTTCGGCCCGGTCGTGCTGCCCCGGTGGCAAGCCCGTCTTGAAGCCGGTAGCCGTCTGGAGTCCGCGGAGGTCGGACATTGCCGTGATGCGGGGGGTATCAGGCCTCCGTCGCCCCTTTGACGTGAGCATCGAACAGGTTGCAGAAATCCACTGCCACAGAGAGCTTAGTGATCCGTCGACGTCCGTCGCTTCCGAGCATCGACATGCAAGCGAGACCACTGACGAGCACGTTCATGCAGGGCGTCGTCTGGCCGGGATCTCGCCGCTTGCGGCGAAAGCGGGCGAGCTGGCCGTGATCGCCGTCATGCGTATAAGTGGAAGCATCACATGTAACGGGAGATGCATACTTGCCGGCGTTGACTCCCAATATCGAGAACAGGGTTCGCAAACTTCCCAAGCCGTCGAACGCCACGCAAAGCCTGCAGCCATTGTTCGAAGCGGTCAGCAATGCGATGTTCGCGATCGAAGACCGGTATGACGCGCATGACGGCAAGGGCCGGATCGACATTACCGTGTCGAAGCTCGCAGACCCAGCCGCCATCGAGATATCGATCGCTGACGATGGGATCGGACTCGACGGCAGGAGATACGCGGCTTTCTGCGAACTCGATACGGACTTCAAGAAGAGCAGGGGCGGCAAGGGTGTGGGTCGTCTGTTCTGGCTCGACGCCTTCAGCGACATCCAAGTTGACAGCTCCTACGCACTGGGCTGGGGCATGGCGAAACGGGCATTCGCGTTCGTCTTGAACAATTCGGAGCAGGTAATACCCAGCGCGGAGGACGAACCAGCCGCAACGACCGAAGCGCATGGTACGCGTGTGCGTTTCAAAGGCATTCGGACGAAGGAGTATGCCGAACCATTCCCGAAGCGCGCAGACACGTTCCTGCGCTATTTCAGCGCGCATTTCATCGCCGACTTTCTGATCGGAAGCGGCCCGACCATCCTGGTCGATGTGGACGGCGAAGCAGTCGAATACCCGAAGGCGGTGTCCGATCCGGTCGTCGGTGCCGAAATGAATGCCACGATCGCCAGCCCCTTGACGTCCCCCCGGTTTTTTAGTCCATTTTGAGCGAGAGTTTTCCGGCCTTGAGAAGCCTTCGGGCAAGGAGCTGGAAATGAAGAAATCTAGGTACGCGGACGAGCAGATTGCCTTCGCGCTGAAGCAGGCGGAAACCGGCACACCGGTGGCCGAAGTCATCCGGCGGATGGGGATTTCGGAGCAGACGTTCTACCGCTGGAAGAAGGTGTACGGCGGTCTCGGAGTTGGCGAGCTGAGGCGCCTGAAGCAGCTCGAGGATGAGAACCGGCAGTTAAAACAGCTGGTTGCCGACCTGAGTCTGGACAAGCACATTTTGCAGGATGTCCTGTCAAAAAAGCTCTGACGCCTAGACGACGACGCGAACTCGTCGCGTACATCCAGGCGTCCCATGCCGTGAGCGAACGGCGCAGTTGCTCGGCGCTGGGCGTCCAGCGGTCGTCGGTGCGCTACATCTCGCACAAGCCGGACCAGACACCGCTGGTGATGCGCATCCGTGATCTAGCGGCGACGCGGACGCGCTATGGCTATTTCCGGATCTACATCCTGCTGCGCAGGGAAGGATGGGTCGTGAACCACAAACGCGTCTATCGGCTATATCGGCCTCGCGATCATCAGCCCCAGGCTGCTGCGTCGCCTCGTCGGGGTTGTGGACGCCAAACCGGCTGAAATTGACGATGAAACGTGGGCACGACCGAACGACCAATCACGAAGACGCAACGTGGCATTGCAATCCGATGAGCGGCTAGAAGCAACAGCGTATCCCGTGGGAACCGGCTTTGGCCGTAAGCGAGTTTGAAGCGCTAGCCTTCTAACGCGGACCCTCACGATTGGCTCGAGTAGCAACGAGGCGGTTGACATTTTTCAACGGCTACGCTCGTTTACCTGGCAATGGCCCTGCCATGCCATTGGCGTGACATGGCATTCTTCAGGCAATACGACCGTTCGCCCGCACGCTTGCTCTGGCATGGAAACGACGATGGCGAAGCTGCTGGTCGCCTCGGTGTCTGACACCTTTGCCAACGTCGCGGACGAATGACCGAAGATGCCCGACGTTGTGACTTACGAGAAACCAACCCGGCGTCCGAAGGCCGCCGGGTTGCGTGTCACTCAGCAGCCGCGAAAGCGTTGGACATCGTCTTGATGTCGAGGACCGCGAGCATGTTGCCGATCGTGGAGACGACCGGAACGGTTCCGGGTTCCTTCGCCGCGTGCGTGCGTACGGCTTCGCGGGCCAGATCGTATCCGTGATCGTGAAACTGGCGGCGCGTTTCGTGGACCGCCATTTGGCGCTTGGAAGTAAGTTTTACCACTGCTCCGATATCTGGAAAGACTAGCACCGCCGCGCTGCGTCGATCGCGTTTCCAGAGACGTCCATCGCGCAAGGTGGTGGCAACCGTACGGCCATCCGTCACGACGACGTGGAACCCGATCGGACCAGTGCTGGGATCGTTGAGATCAAACGAGGGGAAAACCACCCTGTAGTTCTTGTCGAGACCGAAGCGCGCGAGCGCAGCCTGATCCGACTCCGTCGGCCGCGCGCCACCGATGAAAACGGTGTCCCCGTCGGTTTCCGCGTTCGACTTCGCACTCCGCGGCGTCATCTCGCGGCTGATCGCGACGATCATGTGGTTCATGGTGTAGTGATCGAATCCATAAGTCATGATGTTTCCTTCCAGCGCGCTGGGCGCGCGAATGCTCGATGATCGAGGAAGACATCCGAAGGTTTTTCCCCTCCTAACCGTCCTCGCCTCAATTGCCTGAAATTTAGATCTCGGTGGGCCTGCTGGACCACCACCACCACCTGCTGCGGCCGCGGTGCACGATGCATCCGTCGGCCAACGCAGCGAACATGCAGGTCGTTAACCTGATTCTTCAGCACTTTCGTAACGCTTTGCAGCGTACAGAAAGGTATGCTGAAGCTGCCGACCCGATGAAGAGGATCGTGTGTGGAGGCAGCCCCTCCGGGGCTTGCCGACGCTGGAGCAATTCATTTTCCCGTCTCCCGTTGGTTACGCCAACGAAAACCAAGAATTGAATGCCTGGCGGCATGTCCGGACGTCCGCTGATCGGCGTCCGCGACGCGACCATTCGCGACGATTGAAGTCGGATGCATTGACAGGGTTCCTGGTGGAACTGTGATCTCTCCATGACCGAGCGGCAAAGCGTGGACCGGCACAGGGCGGACGCCTGTGCCTTGCAGAAGCCTGCGTCTTTTTCGAATTAACGCCGACTTCGTGGCTGGTGACCGCAGTGGCGCAGCGGTCGATAACGTACGAGTTCACGCCATTGTATCGCCGGAGGCCGTAACGCGTCGCCGGGACGATTAGTCATCATCCAGCTCCATCTCCCGGTAGCGTTCGGCGGCGCTGCGCAGCAATGATATCTGAGCTGTCGTGTCACCGAAGTCCTGGAGTGCGTTGGTCGCGGCAGCCAGCAGCGTAGCGGGTAGATGGGAAAGGACGTTGGTGTTGCCGTTCTGCACCAGCGCTGCAAGCGCCCACCAGAACGGTACACCCCCATCGGTTACCCGCGGCCAGGCCTTCCAGCGCTCTCGCGGCGCGGGGTCCTCTATGTAGCGCAGGTATCGCAACGACCGCACGTCGAGCGCCACCTCGGCACCCCTGGAATTAAGGCTTTCCAGAATGGCGATTGCTCGAGTGAAGTAATAGTCGGCCTCGATCAGACGATCCCCGCGGTGTCTAACCTGCGCCTGCCTGATGGACGGCGGCGCCTCCGGATTGCCGAGTTTCTCAGGCTTGGCGACCCAACCGTCCCGCAGCAGCAGTTCGTCTATTTCTGCACGCACGACGTCCGTACCCATCGGCGCGATTCCAACGCTCAGCCAATGGACCATTCGTGCATACAATCCAGCGATGTCGAGAAACCAAGCGCCGCCGACAGCTCCCGAAATCGATGGGAGGAGATCGCGCTCGCCTACGATCCGCAGGTCCCATGTGTTGGAGCCGGTATCAGCGGCGTTCGTGCCGGGGCCGGCGGCGGCCAGTGCTTCTGGAATGATGGCGACGAAGCTGCTGTCGCTGGGGTTAGCGGCTGACGTCGGCTTCGCTGACGCCAGCAGTACCCTGACGAGTTCCGGCCAGGCGTCGCGAACGATCTCCGCCGCGACGGCGCCGGGCACGAAGGCTTCGGTCAAGGCGAACCAGACGGCATAGGCGTAGAGTTCGGCGACCCCGTACTCTGCGCGTTTGGCTTTTCCCACACGCAGTCCAGGAGGAAAGTCACGAACGTTGAGGTGCTGCAGCCTCGCCCGGACGACCTTGGTCGGTTCGAGGGCGTACATCCCGGCGATCACCGCCTCGACCTTTCGAATTGATATCATACGAATACGATAACCGCATCGTTATGGCATTGCAATTCGAGTTTGGATGATCCATAACGAGATCGTTATGGAATTCGATCGACCTCAGTCTGGACGGAATGGACAACGTGCCGGGATTCGCTGATCTCGACCGCCGCCTTTCGCGCAAACTGGAGGCGGGACGCGGCATTCAACTGAGCGCCGACGACCTGAACCTGCTCGTCGAATCGGGCGCCTACGACGCCTTTCGCGGGGCTGTCGCCGACCATCAGAGGAAGCAATGCCAGCAACGAAGCGTGCCAAGCCGGTCTATCAGCGCGGGGGCTACAAGCTCTACCGTCGAGCCGACCGCGAAGCGTTCGAAATCGTCTGGTACGACGACGAGCGAAAGCGCGAGCGAAGCGCTAGTGCGCGCACAGAGGATGTCGCAGCCGCACGTGCTGCGCTCGATCGCCTCTATCTAGAACGCACGCGCGGCGACGCTTTCTGTCCGACCTGCGGCCAGCCCCGCGCAGCGGACGGAGTCTATGTCAGTGCGGCGATCGCGGACTATCTGACGTTGTCGGCCGACAAGCCGTCTGTCGACGCCATCAGGGCCAGGCTCCAGCATGTACTGCTATACCTGGTCGACAAGAATCTCGCGACGATCAAGTGCGACAGGATCGATGCGGCATGGGTGGAGCGGTTCCGCAAATGGCTTACGCCCCGGCCGATCGTTTCACCAACGGGGAAGACGCGGGCTCGATCGCTTTCGACCGTCGAGAACAGCGTCCTGCAGCTCGCGGCGGCGATAAACGAATGTGGCGGTATCAAAGCACGGTTCAGGTCTCTGCAGCCCAAGGAGGTGAACCGCACGCCACAGTTCAGAGCCGACGTTCCGCAGTTGGCGGCGATGTTTCGGTACTGCCTCCAACCGGAAGCCCGCTCGGACAAGGAGATCGAGCGGCGGAAGCGCGAGCGAAGCGGGCTTCTCGCGTTCCTCAGGATCAGCGTGACGACGATGGCGCGCCCCGACGCCGCGCACGACGTCTCGACCGCCCCGGAACGCGGCCAATGGAACAGCGAACGCAGCGTACTCAATCTCAATCCCGTAGGACGACGACAGACCAGGAAGTACCGCGCCGTCGTTCCCGTCGGCGGACCAATGCAAGCCATCCTCGATGCGTCGACGGGGATGCTGGTCAGCGGGCAGTCGGTGAAGTCGGCCTGGGAGAGCATGGCGACTACGTTGGATCTGCCCGGTGCCGGTGAAAGCGGCATGAAGCTTATCAGGCGTTCTGTGGCCAACCTCGTCAGAGCGGAATTGCCGCAGGAGGCTTGGGGTGAGCTCGAGATGTTTCTCGGCCACGCCAGGTTCGACGACGTGTCCGATCTCTACGCCCCATTCAGTCCCGACTATCTCCGACGCGCCCTCGCTGCAATTGAGGGGATCGTCGCTAGAATTGAAAGCTTGGTGCCTGGCGCCTTTCTGGTCGATGTCGGCCGATGCGAACCAGAAGTCGGCTGATGTCGCGTCCCCCGCCCGCGCCTTCGATGGAATCACGCCGTACCGCTACATATGACCGATGTCGTAAATCACTAATCGTCGCGGTTCAATCCAACAGACGACGTCGCCACAGGACAAGCCGGTCTGAACATCACTGAGCGCGGGGGGAAATCATCGTGAGTGCGAAGATTGCCAAAAGTCCCATCGCGGACATGACGGCCGACCGAGATTGGTGGCGCCTAACGGCTGGCGACATTGACACGCTGGCATCGCAAAACGGCGGATCATCGGCCAGGTGGTCGAGGAATCGGATCGAATGGGCCGGCGTGGCGTGGGACGGCGCATCGCCACTGCGCATTGGAGAACACGCGGTGGCGGGCGGCGCCATCAGTCGGTCCCTATCGCAACTTAAGCTGAAGATCGAGAAGCTGAACGTTCCTCACGTCAAGGCGCCGACCGTAGGTGACGTACGGGCGTGCGCCGCTGGACTAGCTGAGGAAGAACGTTTGACCATCGACGTGGATTTCGAAGATTTCATCTTGCCGATCGCTATCGGCGCGACCGCGTTTGACGGCGCTCCCGCCTCTCTAGGTTTTGTAACCGATGGGGTGCTGAGGCACGTCGAGGCAGCGGCACGGAACCGTGCTCCCCTCGCACGACGCGAAGCGGCGCTGCGCCGCGCACTGGAGGAGACCTCGAAGCGGATCGGCGGAGGATGTGCGCCACTATGGCTACGCTTGGATCCCGCCGCCTTCGATGAACGGCCCGATCCGTCGTTCTCTCGTCATTACAAGCTGGTGATGACGATCCTCGATGACTCGCTTTCGACATCGCCGAGTTTGCCGGACGCCGTATGGACCGTCGGTGACGTCCGTGATCATTGGCGACTTCATAACCATGCACAGCGCCGTCGGGCAGGTGCGCTTTCCGCGTTTCGGAATTCAGGTTCTATCGGAGCGATGACCGAAACCTCTCTGGCACTCGTCCGCGCCCTCGGCCTCGATCCGTTTGAGACGTTGCAGTCCGCGTACGCCGCTCGAACTCGTGATCCGCAAGGTGCCCTGCAAATTCGAAGATGGGGATGCACGAATTCCCTCAGCTGGATCGAGGGCGTGCTGCGGACGACCATTCAGTTCCCTCAGGGTCGATATGACAACGGAGAGCTAACGTTGTACGGCGACCATCCGGACTCGTTGGCGCTTGCTTGCGAAGGGCGACCGCTGACGGCGATCATGGACCATCCCGCCTTCAGGGCGAGTGACCTCAGGATTTCGAGCGCCAGCATCACGGATGATGGGTTGTGTCTGTGTCATCCCGATCGCGTGATACCTGCAGATAAGATCTTAGTCGCTTAAACCATGGGCCGCGGCTTCGCGGCCGTAACCGGGTTACAACGCAGTTTCGGGGCCCGTTACGAAGGTCACGGATGATCACCGGCCCTTCCAAGGTGCAAGCGTCGTGGCGGCCGGAGGTTTGGACCGGCGTTGTTCGATAAACTGCCGGTTCATGATCTCGGCACGCGGTGCCGACGTCGCGACGGCGCCCGCCTGCCTCGGATCGGAACGCTCCTCGCTTGGCATCCGCCACTCATTCATCGAAGCCCACCGGACCGCAGAAGACGGATTGATCACGCTTACCATCTCGGCTTACAACCGAGGGGTCCGCGAGCACGCGGACCGAGGCGTGGAAACCTCGCTATTAGTTGCCGAACGCCCGGCCCGAACCAGTTTCGGCCGGGAGGCGGACGCGTATGTCCAAGGCCTCCGGGCCCAAAGGCGTCCGCGCTCGTCTAATAGCGAGTTTCCAACTTCCGGCTCACGGGCCGGCACCGCTTCGTCAACCGAAGCGGTGCCGCCGGCTTTCCGGTAAACGGGCACCGACGCGAGGGGAAACGCGCGTGGGTGAGAAGAGAACGGATTTCCTCCGCCATCCTGATGGCGAGGCCGAACTGCTCCGAGAGCCGGACGATTTGGCCATGGAAGGAGCGGAAGCGGTGAGCGCACCTGTCGCCACCTCCAGCAGGCTACGCAGTTGGTTGATTCAATGCCGCCGGATAGGCGGCACGACGTATCAGGGCGGATGCATTATCGCTCGGGTACGGCACGTGACCTACCAGCAGCAGTCGACCACATACGGACGTAGCGCCGGCGTTTTTGGACTAACTAGCAATGGACGAGGCTTCGTAACCGGCGGCGGGGGCTTCGTCGATACGGATCACCGCGGCGTCGTCAGCGTCGTCGTCGAGGACGGCAATGCACGACACACGACGCACGAACTACCGTCCGAAATGGCCTTGCTCGAAGGCAGCATCCTGCGGCTCGACTTGATCAACGACAGGCTCGTGAGTGCCACCAACCTTACCGGACGACAAGGCGGCGTCATCCTTCTAGGTCCATCCGCGTTCATCGGCACCGCGTCATTCACGAAGATGCACGGCGTCCTGATGTTGGCAACGGCCTTGATGGCAGGCCAGATCCTATCGCCACACCCGATCGCTGGTTTGGCGATGACGGGTGCTTTCGTAACCCTGCCTCTCTTGCGCCTGCGTCGCATCCGAGAGCTCAAGCATCAACGTGTCGAACTCAAGAACTACATGCTGGAGGTGATGTCGTGATCCTACTTGCCATCGCTCTGCAGTCGACCCCAGCGCCGATCATCGACTGGCAGCCCTTCCCCATACAGCGAACGCCGGATGGCGGACTTTACGATCGGACGTCGACGACGCGGAAAGGCGACATCGTAGATACGTGGGTGAGATTCGTTAACATGGAGCTGAAGGGCGTCAACGGGAGGGGTGAGCAGATGGACACTCATATGGAGGTCGACTGCCGAAAGCCCAGGATGAGGATGTTTGAAGCACGGGTTGTTCGACCCGACGGCACGGTTCTCAAAAGTACGCTCTTCGGCCCGTCAGAGCTGGAATGGCACACCATGAGGATCGGAATGCGAGGATACGACATCAGAGCAGGCATTTGCAGTCGAGTTCGATAGGGCACGGTAATTCAAGGCTTATGTTACCGCAGAGATGAACCTCAGCTCGATTACAAGTGAACGGGGCACCTGTGGACCGCCCGCCGTAACGGCAATGATTGTGGCGGATTTTTTGCTTCCTAAAATCCACTTGGATGTGGGGTTATAATCTTACCGCTTGCAAGCCTTATTGGTTCGGTTATTGTTCATGCTTGCGCAAGCTCGTCAGATTCGGACAATGCTTGCGCCGGTTCCTTTGCGTTCCAGTTCCGCGCGTACCTCATCCCGCCGTCATCCCGGATCGCGACACGCGACATCCGCGCGGTCGGTGGACGACATGCTGGGAGATCTCGGGGATGGTACGCACTCACACGATGGTCCGGAACCGCTTGAGGGTTGGCGGCCGAGTGCTAGGCCTTCGCAAGAAGCGGAAATCTCTCCGCCCCAGGTTTCGGGAAGCCCGGACGTACGTTGCAATCGCCACCGCAAGGTCGCCGAAAGTCATCGCCTTAAGCCTCGCTCCGGCTGACGGGTCAGGGCAACGTTCGTTGGAACACATCTGGGGTTACCCAGGTCCCATGCGTGCCCAGGACGGATCTTGGATCGCAGCGGATGGTCGTGGTCGGGGTCTGCTGAGCCGTATCGTGAAACTCGGAGTGGGCAAAACCGGAGCCTTCAGATGATGGCCACTAACGGATCGGCCCGACCAGCCTGCGCCGTCACATCTGACGACAGCGTGTCCAGCACGTGTCCGACGATCCTCGTGGTCGTTCTAACGGCGGCGATGGCCTCGAGCCTAGCGGGGTGCGCCATGCCTATCCTGAAGGATGATGCGGTACAGTCCCAGACGGCGTTGGTGAAGGAAGCCTGGGAAAAGGGGAACGATACAGCATACTTCAGCGCGATCAGAACCGAATACGCTTCGCTGCAACAGCGAGAGGACACCGCTCTCGTGCGCTCCTTGCAGGCGAGCCGGGACCGCAACCTGGCAACCTACATCTCCCCAAGCGAGCCGCCGAACGTGGTGCTTCGCAACCCACTGCGCGGTGTACGCAAGCTCTGCCACGACGTAGATAGAAGGTTGAACAAACTCGTCGGAGCGACCTACCCGTACCTGTCGCCGGATGCGGAAAGTCCCTACGCGTGCTCCCCGCCGCCGGCGCCCGCCGTCCTAGTGACGTGGTCGAGGCTTCCGGACATGCTCACCGGTCTCCGCTTGGGCACTGCGGCGGCACAGCGGGAGTACCGCGAGTCCGTGGAGAGCTTCGTCGTCGAAAGGTCGGCCTGGAAGAAAGCTGCTCCCCCCGCCGCGATGGCGCCTGAACTGCCGCTTGCCTGCGACAAGATACCGTTCGCTTGGGTTGCGCCCGACACGGATCTCGCAGTCTCGTCAGGTTTAGCCGGTTTGGCGGGTTACCCGGTCGACGCCTATCGGCGGGTTGTGGAATCGTGCGTCGGGCCGGACGGCAGAGGCGGCGTAATCGCCGAACTAGCCATCTTCGGCCCTAATGGTCCGGTAGGGAAAGCGATATCCGCCTACGAAGGATCGATCCTCGCAGACCTGCTCCGGCGAACTATCGAGGTCCGCACAGAGGCCGCCACATCTGAAGAAGCGGCGGCCTCCGTCGCCCCGGCGCTTGCCCTCCTGCAGAAGCAAATCGACGATGTGGCGACGGACGCAACCTCTAAGGACTTCACGGAGGCAGTGGCGGACGTCCGACGGTTGCTAGTGAACGCGCAGGAATTGGCGCGCCTGCTGGGCTCCGAGAAGGTGGCGAGCCTTCTCGACGAGGCGCTCAAGGCCGAGTTGGCCAAAGCGGCTACGACTGGGTCGGTCGAGAATGCCGCCGCCCCGCAAGCGAACGGCGCAGCCACCGTCGATGCCGCCGCCGCCCCGGAACCCGTCACGGTGACGACCAAGCGAGTTCAGGCCATTCTGCAACTCGTGGAAGCAGGCGCCGGCCTCGCGGACGCACTTCGTCTGAACGACCCCGACAACCGGGTAAGCGCATTGCTGATCCTCCTTGCCGCTCAGCGACAGAAGGTCGACATGCTTCAGTTGGCCGCCCGCCGGGACCGGGAACGCGTCGCGATCGCAGACGCAGAGGTCCTTGGTGGCGCTACGGAACTCGCGTTGCTTGCGGAGGCACGGCAGTTCGTCGGGAAGGTCGACGCAACGAATGACGGGATCGTCGCCATTCGCGACGCAGCGCAACGGGACGCCGCCATCAAGGCCCTCAACAGCGTTTCTCTATCATGGAGCGAAGGACGCATTCCAACGAATCTGGCGCGCCTTCGCCACGTCTACCTCAATAGGGGATACAGGATCAGCATGGCCGAGAAGACGACCGAGAACTGGCGCGGCCTGATCGCACCGGCGATTTCGCAAATGGCTCGAGCGAGCGAGGTCGGGATCACGCAGAACGACGTCGTCGGTCTGCTCTCACCGTTGATCATCGCCGCCACGATCGCGGCGAAGTGACATGAAGATTCTCCCAATCGTCTTGCCGGTAATGCTGCTGGCCGGATGTGCAGCGGACGCCATCAGGCCGACTGCGACCCGGACACTCTCGCTGACGCAGGACCTGAAGACAGAGTTGTCCGCCTTTGCCGGCCGGCAGAACGTCGAACTTGAGTCGCGACGGCTCGCCATCGCCACGCTCGATGAGAACAGCTCACTTTCCGAGTACCGAGCGCGCAGGCACGTCATGGACTGGAAGTCATCGGGTGACGTTGCGGCACTTCGCATCTTCGAGCAGGCGTCGTCGAACGCTGTTGGGACGTTGCCCGCAAGCGTCTCCACTGGCGCACTGCTGGCGTCATCTCCGGCCAGTGGCGTGAAACTCGACTCGAAGACGTATGACGACCTGATAACGGCGTTGAAGCCCTTGGCAGCGAAGCGGTCGGGGGCGGACCAAGTCGACTTCCTCCTCAGTTACGGTCGTGCTGTCTCTGAGCAAATGCGCAAGAACGTCGCCGAGGCTGCCAAGACCGAAACCGGCGCCGCCAAGCCCATGCCGATCGAAACGGATGACTAGGAGCGATCGATGACGGATAAGCGAACAAGCGAACTCGTTGAGCTGATGGCGGAGAGTCGCCTACGGCTGCTCATCGTTGTCGAACACGCTCTCGACAACGACTACGCAGCGGTCGCTCTCGCCGACGACGAGGGCGAACTACGCAGGCAGTCGGCGGTCGCGTCGAGGCGATCACAGCGGAACTCGCTTGAGCATGCGATTCGGGCGATCGCGCTCAAGTTCGCTGATCCGAGGGAAGACCCCGAACGGTTGCGCGACGACGTCGATGACTTGAGGCGCTCGGTGTTCATGCTGAGTGCGGAGATCGACGACCTCCAGGCGTCGACGCAGATGCGTTACCCAAGCGCATCTCAGGTCGCGAACGTGAGCGGTGCAGTCGGCGTGCTAGAGGCAAGAATAGGCGCCTCGGCGGCGGCGGGCGCGATCATGCGCGCCACCGCCGGCGTGTTGGAGGCCTGGCCCCTTTGAAAGCTAACTGCAGTACGTGTTCGCGCCTTCGACACGACCAGTGCCTTGTCTCGTGGCGGGAACAACCCTTTTCACCCCGCCAACACATACCGCCCCTTCGCGGTACGAGTACGGGCGGCCCGCAAACTACGCCAAGGTGATGCCGCGTTTCTTCATCTCCGCCGCAGCGATCTCCGCGATCGGGGTTTCCGTCTGCGATCTGAAGATGTCTGCTAGGTCGAGTAGGTCTTCGTCCTGTAAAGCGGTGATGGAACCGTTGATGGATGCGAGGCTCGCTTCGGTCTCGGCAGCTCGCCGAGCCCGGTGCCTGATACGTGTTTTCAGCATCTCTACTTTTTAGCAGGATCGCCGAAAATTGGGAGGTGGTACTGTGCTCAAGCAGCTCGTGAGCATCGTGTGCCCGAAGACATCGGAAGCGCGAGCGATAAACGCAATCGGTAAGCGATGCGCTCGCCACGCAGCTAGCGGAGCGCTACCTTTAGCCGGCGAACCGTAGGCACGGTATCCTCGTGATCACGAATCACCGGAATGCGAAGTTCTGGCGTGACCGAGCCAGGGGCGAACGTCTCGACTTCGCCGCGGCGATCCCCGACTTCAACTTGAGGCCTCGACGATCAGAGCGAACAGCTCGGGACCGATCACGGTCGAAGTGCGGGGTGTCGATTCGGCAGCCGGTCGCCGCGAGGTTGATCCGACCAAGGATGGCCGAGCGACGTCCGACCTCGTTCCCGACGTTTCATTCCTGACCGGAGCCGACACGTCCTGCGGATGACCATCGCCGCAGCCGAGCCCGTGCTGCACGAAGCAACACGGTCTGAACTCCGACCCGTGCTTCTTGCCCACCCGTGCAGGCGACGTCGGCTTCCTTCCCCATCAGCGTCGGGATTAACGTCGATGCACGACGCGGGCTATTGGACAAGCAAGCGGTCCAGTCGCGACTGCGCCGCTATGTTAGCCACTCGACGGTCGGACGTCGCATAGTGGCAGACGGCCGAAAAGGAACTGTGTTGTGGACCGGACATCCGTCGCCCTCTTGGGACTCGGCTCACGACGAGCGCGTCCACGCTCAGATAAGCGGCTAAGCGAGCTCTGACGATCACGGCGGTTACGCCTTTAAACAGAGGTTCGATGGGATGAGACTGGCGGTTGGCGCACCCTTCGAGAAGGCCGAGGATAGCGATAGGAACCGGGAGTTACCGCAGTTTTACCGCGCTCGTTCACCCCAGCCTCGGGCTGAATTCATAAAAAAGCCCTGGCAACTCGTTGAGTTACCAGGGCTTTCTATGGTGGGCGTGGCAAGGATTGAACTTGCGACCCCTGCGATGTCAACACAGTGCTCTACCACTGAGCTACACGCCCGCCGGAGGGCTCCACTAGCCGCGGTCTTCGCGGCGTGCAAGCCCTCAATGCACGCCCGTCACATTATCCGTCTCGAACAGCCGGTCGACCTCGGCGACAAGGTCGCGCAGGTGGAACGGCTTGGACAGGACGCGCGCCTGCGGCATCGCCCGGCCGGCCTTCAACGTGACCGCCGCAAAGCCTGTAATGAACATCACGCGAAGGTCCGCGCACATCTCACCGGCCTTTTGCGCGAGCTCGATGCCGTCCATCTCGGGCATGACAATATCGGTCAGCAACAGGTCGAACGTCTGGGTTTCGAGCAGCGGAATCGCCGCCGTCCCCCGATCGACCGCGGTCACGGCATAGCCCGAGCGTTCGAGCGCCCGGGTCAGATACTCGCGCATGACCTGATCGTCCTCGGCCAGCAGAATTCGCAACATCGATCTAAAGTCCCGTTTTTACACGTACATTCTGCGGCAGCCCTACCCTGAAAGTGGTTAACATATCCAGGTCGATTGCCCGCGCCCGGTGCTGGCCCTAGCATGGTGGCATGCAGTCTTCTTCCTTCGAGCGTCTGGGCGCAATGCCGCCCGTCAGCCCGGTGGTGGTGTCCGTCCCGCACGCGGGTCGGGACTATCCGCTCGCGCTCAAGACGGCGTTGCGCGTGCCGCTCGCCGGGCTGCTCCCGCTCGAGGACCGGCTCGTCGACGCGGTGGCACGCGCCGCACGGACCGACCAGACGACGATCGTCCAGACCCGCGCGCGCGCCTGGATCGATCTCAACCGGCGCGAGGACGAGCGCGACCCGCTGCTCGACGAGGGCGCACCGTCGATGCCGCTCGCCCAGCAATCCGCCAAACTGCGCAGCGGGCTCGGCCTCGTCCCACGCCGGGCATCGGGTGCGGGCGATCTCTGGGCGCGCCGGTTCACCGATGCCGACGTCACCGCGCGGATCGCCAACGATCACCGCCCTTACCATTCCGCCCTCGCCGCTGCATTGCAGGCCGCGCACGACCGATTCGGCGTCGCGGTACTGCTCGACGTGCATTCGATGCCGCCGCTCGGGCCCGGTGGATCGCGGATCGTGATCGGCGACCGGTTCGGCCATTCCGCAGAGCCAAGGTTCGTCGCGCGGATCGAAGCCGAGTGTACCGCACGCGGATTCTCGACCGCGATCAACGCACCCTATGCAGGTGGGCATATCCTCGAACGCCATGCGCGGCCCGCCGCCAACATCCACGCGGTGCAGTTCGAACTGGATCGCACGCTGTATCTCGATCGCAAGCTCCACGCGCCCGGTGCAGGCTTCGCGCGCGTCGTCGACCTGATGCGGTCGATCTTGGCGGCGCTGACCGACGAAGCGTTGTCCGCCCCGCTGGCCGCGGCCGCCGAATAACCTAACGCGCCTACCCGATCAGCGCGTCCAGCAGTTCCTCGATCCGCCCTGCCCGCGCGATCGGGTCGGCGATGCTTTCGGAGGCGATCCAGCGCCCGTTCTTCTCGACCAGATCGTCGAGCGGTTTCGCCGCGGTGCGGTCGTGCGGCGTCAAGGCGATCGCCGCGGGACCGGCGTCGATCCTGCGGATACCAGCCTCGCGCGCCATCATGCGTATCCGTGCGACCTGCAACAGTCGCAGCGCGGCATCGGGTGCCTTGCCGAACCGGTCGTCGAGCTCCGCCTCGAACAGGTCGAGCGCCGACACGTCCTCCAGCCGCGCAAGCCGGCCATACAGCGACATCCGCACCTCCATCTCGGGGATCCACGCCTCGGGAAGGCTACCGCCCAATTCCAGGTGCAGTTCGGGAATCCAGTCGTCGATCGGCGCACCGCCCTCGCGGTTGATCCTCGCCAGCCGCAACGCGCGACCGAACAAATGCTGGTACAGGTCGATCCCGATCAGCTTCATGTGACCGGCCTGCGCCTCGCCGACCAGATCCCCTGCGCCCCGGAGATCGAGATCGCGTGCGCTAATCGCAAAGCCAGCGCCCAACCGGTCGAACGCCTGAAGCGTCCGCAGCCGCTTCAACGTCGCCTCCGCTATCGTCGCTTCGCCGTCGGTCAGCAGCATCACCTGCCCGCGCCGCCCGCTACGGCCGACCCGCCCTCGCAACTGGTGCAGTTGCGACAAGCCGAATCGGTCTGCGTGATGCACGATCATCGTGTTCGCGCGGGGCACGTCGAGTCCGGCCTCGATGATGTTGGTCGCGAGCAGCACGTCTCCGTCACCTGCAGCGAACGCGACCATCGCCTCGTCAATGTCCCCTGCCGGCATTTTCCCATGCGCCTGCACGACGCCGAGCTCGGGCACGAGCTCGGCAAGCTTCGCGGCCAGCGGCGCCATGTCGTCGATCCGCGGCACCACGACGAAACTCTGTCCGCCCCGCGCTCGCTCGCGACGCAATGCAGCGCGCACTATCGAATCGTCGAAACGTGCCACCGAGGTACGGATCGGCTGGCGACGTGCAGGCGGGGTGGCGATCACCGACAAGCCCTGCAGGCCGATCATCGCGGATTGCAGCGTGCGCGGGATCGGCGTCGCGCTCAGCGTCAGGACATGCCCGGCTCCCAGCGCATGCATCTTCGCCTTGTCCGCTGCGCCGAACCTTTGCTCTTCATCGATCACGACGAGCGCGAGGTCCTTGTACGCGACACCCTTGCCGGCGATCGCCCCCGTGCCGATCACGACCCCGATCGAGCCGTCCGCAAGACCCGCCCGAACCCGCGCCTTCTCTGCGGTACTCGACAGCCGCGACAGCCCGGCGACGGCTACCCCCGTCCCCTCGAACCGCTTCGTAAACGTCTCGATATGCTGGCGGACCAGCACCGTCGTCGGTGCGGCGATCGCAACCTGTCGCCCGGCCAGCGCGACCGCAGCCGCGGCACGCAACGCGACCTCCGTCTTACCATAGCCGACGTCGCCGATGATCAGCCGGTCCATCGGCTTGCCGCTCGCGAGATCGGCCAGCGTCGTCGTGATCGCCCGTGCTTGGTCGGGCGTCTCGGTAAACGCGAACCCGGCGGCGAACGTCTCATAGCGGGCACGATCGGGCACGATCGGATCGGTCGTCCAGGCATCGCGCTCTGCGGCGATCGCCGCCAGATCCCGTGCGCTCTCGGCGATCGCGGCATCGATCGCCCCCCGCCGCTTCTGCCACGACGCGCCGTCGAGCGAATCAAGCGTGACCGCGTCGATCTCGGCACCGTATCGCCAGATCCGGTCCGCCTCGCGCACGGGGACGAGGCGGCGGCCTTCCTTTGCATATTCGAGTATGATCGCGTCGCCGTCGGTGCCCGGCAGCATCTCCAGCCCGCGGACGACGCCGATTCCGAATTCCTCGTGCACGATCACGTCGCCGCACCGCAACTCGCTGGTCAGTCCCGGCAACCTGCCAGAGCCCCCACCGGCGGTTTCGTCCCCGCGCGCCCTTCCGCCGAGCAGGTCCGCACTAGCGACGATTTCGGTACCGCTCGCAACGAACCCGCGGTCGATGGGTGCCACCAGCAGCATTGCCGTGCCCGGCTTGGAGGATGCGACGTCCGCCCAACAATCGACCTGCGCGAAATTAATCTTAGCCGCGCGCTCTAGCCTTGGCTGGAGGAACCGCAGATCGCGCGGCGAACCGACCACCAACAAGCGTCCATCGGCGAGCGTACTCTTTGCGAACCGCGCAAATGCCCGCGCCGGATCGCGCCGCTCGATAAACCGTGGCGGCACGTCGGCGGCAACGTCGAACGTCACCGTTTCGCGATCCGCAGTCTCATTGGCCCAGGCCTTGTCCAGGACCAGATCGACTGCGGCACGACGCCGGGGCAGGCCATCCGAAGCGATGTGGAGGAAGCGACTACGCCGCTTCTCCGCGTCCCGGTCGAACGCGATTGCAGCATCCGGCAGATGCGCCAGGATCGACACGCCCTTTTCGACCACCGGCTCGGTGGCTCGTCCGATCTCCACGACCTCGACGTCGCCCAAGCCAAGCTGCGACACCGGATCGTAATCGCGCAGGCCCGTAATGTGGCCATCGGCGAACTCGATCCGCACCGGAGTTTCGCGATCGGCCGGGAAGACGTCGATCACCCCGCCGCGCACCGCGATCTCGCCGGGTTCGTCGATCCGGTCGTCGGTCAGATAGCCGACCTCTTCGGCGATCGCGGCAAACGCGTCGATATCGATCGGATCGCCGACCTTCAGCCGCGGCGGTGCAACGTCGAACATCTGTGGTGGCGGATATCGCACCGCAGTCGCCTCCGCGGTCGTGACGACCAGGATCGGTGCCGCGCCAATCTCCAACCCCGCGCGCAGCCGCCGCAACGCCGCAACGCGACGTCCGACATTGGCCGGCGATGCGGGCGCATCGTCGCCCGGCAGTGCATCGCTCGACGGCACGTGGACGACCAGCGCATCGGGCGCGAGCGCCGCCGCGATCGTCGCGATCTCGGTCGCACGCTGATCGTCGGCAGCGACGTAGACGAGGTTCCCATCGGACAACCGCTCGACGATCGCGGCCGCCAATGGTGCGGCTGCGGCAACGGTCGCCGCTGACGCCGGTGCAATATTCTCGTTCTCGACCTGCCGACTGACCTGAAGCACCGATAGACATCCTTCTTTCGAGGATGAACGTGGTCCCGGCCAGACGCGTTCCGGCGATCCTATCTTCGATCAGCTAAATCGGATTTCACCATTCGAAGGCGGGAACGATCATGCGCCGCCCGACCAGGAACGCGTCCGCCACCAGCCGCAGCGGAGTCACGTCCACGTCGCTGGACCGCGAACCGACCAGGTCCGCGAACTTGGCGTAGAGCCCTGGATATTCGGCATCCGTCGCCTCGGTGACCTTGCCGTCGATGTCCAGCACCGCACCACCCATGCCCAGCTTGAGCGTACCGTCGTCGGTCTCGACGACGATGTCCCACTGCTGCGGGCCTTCGTGGAGAAAGTCGAACGCTGCGGTGACGGGAATGTCGCCGCAGGTGAGATCGATATTGGCGGCCAGTGGCGACATGCGACCTTCCGGCACATGCAGGTCGGCATTGTTCACGACCCAGTCGCCGGGAAGGATCTCGGTCGCGATCGACAGCGCGTTGATGCCGGGATCGAACACGCCGAACCCACCGGCTTCCAGTATCCAGTCCTGCCCTGGGTGCCAGCGGCGAATGTCCTCGCGCCACGCGATCGCGACGCGCTGGACCTTGCGATCGGCAAGCCACGCCCGCGCCGGCGCGACGCCGGCCGCCTCACGCGAATGCCAGGTCGCGAACAGCGAACGGCCCGCGGCAACCGCATGCGCCTCGATCCGCGCCACCTCGGACAGCGTTGCGGCCGGCGGCTTTTCCATCATCACGTCCAGCCCGGCATCGAGCGCCGTCATCGCGATCGCGGACCGCCCCACCGGTGGCGTGCAGAGCGACACCGCGTCCAGCTCATGCCCGGCGGCGAGCAGTTCGGCGATGTCGTGATAATTGTCGACGCCGTCGACCACCGCATTGCGACTGACCGCCGCGACCAGTTCGAAGCGCGGATCGTTCGCGATCGCCGGCAGATGCTGGTCGCGCGCGATCTTGCCAACGCCGACGATCGCCAGCCGAATCGGCTTTGCGGACATTGCCTCGGTCGCCATTCGAAATCCTCTCAGTTATCGTATTAGAACAGGGGTGGCGTGCACGCTTCCGCTCGGTCCGCCATCACGTGACCGGGCTTACTCGTCGCCGATCAGCGTCAGGACATCGCCGATGATCCGCGTCATCGCGGTCCGCGCTCCGGCGGGATCACGTGCGATGATCGCGTCCGCCACCGCGGCGTGATCAGGGATATTCGCGGAACGGCCCTTGATCCGGTTGGTGAAGCGGATCGACGTCCGCAGCGCAGTCGACACCACCGACTGGAACTGCGCGTAGAACGGATTCTTCGACGCGCGCAGGATCGCCATGTGAAACGCGATATCGGCTTCGAGCGGATCGGCCGTTCCCGCCTCGCCCGCCTCCATCTGCGCCAGTCCGTTGCGGATCGCCGCCTCGTCCGCGGCATCGCCGAACCGCGCCGCCAATGCCGCGGCCTCGGGCTCGATCGCGACCCGCAACTGATTGAAGTGCCGCAGCAGTTCGACCGAGAACTTTCGCTCCAGCGTCCAGCGCAGCACGTCGGTATCGAACAGGTTCCACGAGCTCGCCGGCTGCACCACGGTGCCCTGCCGCGGGCGTGCGCTGACCAGGCCCTTCGCGGTCAGCATCTTGACCGCCTCGCGTGTCACCGACCGGCTGACGCCGTGGGTCTTGGCGATTTCCGCCTCGGTCGGGAATGGACGCGTCTCGTACCGTCCGGTGACGATGGCACGTCCCAGCGTATCGAGCATGCCGTGAGTCAGGTTGCGCCCCGTCACACCGACGACGGGAAGACTGTCAGTATCTGTCATGTCGATATTCATCGCCGCAGGTTCTGGCGCAACGGAACCGCGCTGTCACGTGCCTTCAAGGCCGTATTGCCAATCCCTCATGGCGGCTCCCGCGATTTGTCGTATAATCACGCTGTGATGGGGTCGAGGTAATGACGATGAATGCTTTTATCGCGGTCGACTGGGGCACCAGCAACCGCCGCGCGTTCCGGATCGAGGAGAGCGTCGTCGTTGCGTCCGAGCGGGACGATCGCGGCGCCGCTACCGTCGGCGCGGGCGAGTACGAGGCGGAAGTAGCCGGCATCCGCGCACGGCTCGGCGACCTGCCGATGCTGCTCGCCGGGATGGTCGGATCGAACATCGGCTGGCGCAGCGTGCCTTATGTCGCCGCTCCTGCCGGACTTCCGGACATCGCCGCTGCGCTCGACCGGATCGATGACCGGACCGCAATCGTGCCCGGCCTGTCGTACCGAGACGGGCTGCACGCCGACGTGATGCGCGGCGAGGAGGTGCAGTTGCTCGGCGCAGTCGCCGCCGAACTCGTCCCGGCGGACGCGCTGCTTTGCCAGCCCGGCACGCATTGCAAATGGGCAACCGTCGAGCGTGGCCGTATCGAACGGTTCACCACCGCGATGACCGGCGAACTCTTCGCGCTGCTCCGCACGCACGGGGTCCTGTCGCGGCAACTCGGCCATCCGGTCGAGCCGGGCGCGGCGTTCCTCGAAGGCGTATCGGAAGGCGCCAAGCGCGATCTCGCCGCCAGCCTGTTCGCGATCCGTGCGCGCGGCGTGCTCGGACTTGCCGACGACGCGCACGCAGCGTCGTTCGCAAGCGGCCTGCTGATCGGGGCGGATACCGCCGCGCGGATCGAGGCAGGCACGACCGTCCACATCCTCGCCGATCCCGCACTCGGCGCGCTCTACGCCAGCGCGATCGATGCGCTCGGGGGGACCTCGCACCACATCGACAGCCAAGCCGCGTTCGTGGCCGGCATCACCCGTATCCAGGATCTTGCAGCATGACCACACATCGCCAGGCGTTCGACGACGCCTTCGTAAAATGCCCGCTGATCGCGATCCTGCGCGGCGTGAAGCCGGACGAGGTCGAGGCGATCGGCGATGCGCTGGTCGAGGCGGGCTTCACGATCCTCGAAGTGCCGATGAACTCGCCCGATCCGCTCGACAGCATCGCGCGACTGGCGCGCCGGTTCGAGGGCCGCGCGGTCGTCGGTGCGGGCACGGTGTTGCGCATCGAAGACGTCGAGGCGGTCGGCGCTGCGGGCGGCACGCTGATCATCGCCCCGAACGCAAACGTGCGCGTGATCGCTGCGGCCGCGGACAAAGGCTATGTCGCGCTCCCCGGCATCGCCACGCCGACCGAGGCATTCGCAGCGCTCGACGCAGGCGCCGCCGCACTGAAGCTGTTTCCCGCCGAAGCCGCCAGCCCCGCGGTGCTGAAGGCGATGCGCGCGATCCTCCCCAAGGACACGCGTGTGCTGCCCGTCGGCGGGATCGTGCCGGAGCTGATGGCGGACTGGCGCAAGGCCGGCGCGGCAGGCTTCGGCCTAGGCTCCGCCCTGTTCGCACCCGGCATGACCGCAGCGGACGTTGGTGCACAAGCGAGCAAGTTCATCGAGACGTGGAACGCGGGGTAACGACGCGATCCACCCGCGCTATCGTCTTCGCGGCCCGTAACGTTTAGGGCGGCGCGATGATGTTCGCCGACCAGGAACGAGACCTCGCCAAACTGACCGCTGCCGACCGGTACCGGTCACTCCGCCCGCGTCAAGGCGTGGACTTCGCCTCGAATGACTATCTCGGACTCGCAGGATCGGAGCGGCTGCGGGCGGCGATGACCGATGCGTTGCAGCGCGGCGTGCCCGTCGGATCGGGCGGGTCGCGGTTGCTGCGGGGGAATGCGCCCGAGCACGAGACGCTGGAAGCAGAGGCCGCGCGGTTCTTCGGAACCGAGGCGGCATTGTTCTTCGCCAGCGGCTATGTCGCCAACACGATCCTGTTCGCGACCCTGCCCCAGCGCGGCGACCTGATCGTCCACGACGCGCTGATCCATGCGAGCGCGCACGAAGGCATACGTCTCACGCGAGCGACCTTCGCTGCTGCGGCGCATAACGATGCCGACGCGTTCGAGGACGCGATCGTAGCGTGGCGCGCATCGGGCGGCACAGGCCGCGTGTGGATCGCGGTCGAGAGCCTCTACAGCATGGACGGCGACCAGGCCCCGCTCGCGGCGCTCGCCGAGATCGCGGACCGGCACAACG
Source organism: Sphingomonas arabinosi (assembly GCF_036663715.1). Classification (NCBI taxonomy): domain Bacteria; kingdom Pseudomonadati; phylum Pseudomonadota; class Alphaproteobacteria; order Sphingomonadales; family Sphingomonadaceae; genus Sphingomonas; species Sphingomonas arabinosi. Next base: position 628,615 of record NZ_JAXOJN010000001.1, on the reverse strand, counting down.
CCGTTCTCCTGATCGACGAGGCGCACGCGACCGGCGTGTTCGGCACCGACGGCCGCGGGCTGGCCGAAACTCTCGAAGGTCGCGAGAACGTCATCACCCTGCGCACCTGCGGCAAGGCACTGGGATGCGAAGGCGCTTTGCTGTGTGGACCGACGGTCATGCGCGAGTTCATCGTCAATCGCGGGCGCGGCTTCATCTTCTCGACCGCGCCGTCGCCGCTCATGGCGCTGGCCGTCGGCGAGGCGCTGCGCATCGTCGCGGACGAACCAGCGCGGCGGGAGAGGCTCTGGACGTCGATCGCCACGGCGGAACGCGTGCTCGCACCATATGGCGTCGCGGCAACCGGGTCTCAGATCCTGCCGCTCGTCCTCGGCGATGCCGCGCGGACGATGCGGGTGGCCGGCGCGATCCAGGCGGCCGGGTTCGACGTGCGCGGGATACGGCCACCGACCGTGCCCGATGGCGGATCGCGGCTGCGGATATCGCTGACGCTTAATGCGACCGTCGCGGATATCGAAGCTCTGGGAGCGGTCATGGGAGAAGCGCTGCAATGACGATCGTCGTTACCGGGACGGACACCGATATCGGCAAGACCGTGTTCGCCGCGGGCCTGACCGTGGCGCTCGGCGCGCGCTACTGGAAGCCGGTGCAAGCCGGACTCTCGGACGGTAGCGATGCGGCTTCGGTCGTCACGCTCGGCGTGCCCGCGGACCACGTCCTGCCCGAAGCATACCGGCTGACGACTCCGTGCTCACCGCATCTCGCCGCCGAGATCGACGGGGTCACGATCGATCCCGACCTGCTCGCGCTACCGCAGGTCGATGGCCCGCTGGTCGTCGAGGGCGCCGGCGGCGTGATGGTCCCCGTCACGCGCGAGTTGATCTTCGCCGACCTGTTCGCACGATGGGGCAAGCCGGTCGTGCTCGTCGCCCGCACCGGCCTCGGCACGATCAACCACAGTCTGCTCTCGATCGGGGCATTGCGCAGTCGCGGCGTACCGATCCTCGGCATCGCCTTCGTCGGCGACGCGGTGGAGGATAGCGAGGCGACCATCGCGACGCTCGGCAAGGTCCGTCAACTCGGCCGCTTGCCCCGCCTCGATCCGCTGAACGCCGCGACGCTGGCCGAGGCGTTTGCCGCGAACTTCGACGCCGAGGCGTTCCGGTGAGCGACTCCCCCGTCTGGCACCCCTTCACGCAGCACGGCCTGCGCGAGCCGATCCCGCTCGTGACACATGCTGAGGGCGCCGCGCTCTACACGTCGGACGGCCGGCGGATCGTCGATGCGATCTCGTCCTGGTGGGTGACCACGCATGGCCACGCCAACCCCAGGATCATGGCGGCGATCGCAGAACAGGCGGGCAAGCTCGACCAGATCATCTTCGCCGGCTGGACGCATCAGCCGGCCGAAGACCTCGCCCGGGGCCTGACTGCGATCATGCCGCCCGAACTGACGCGGGTGTTCTTCTCGGACTCAGGCTCTACCAGCGTCGAGTGCGCGCTGAAAATGGCGCTCGGCTATTGGCTCGACCGCGGCGAGGATCGCCACCGCATCCTCGTGCTCGAACACGGCTATCACGGCGATACCATTGGCGCGATGTCGGTCGGTGCACGCGGCGTCTACAACCGGGCGTACGCGCCGTTGCTGTTCGACGTCGGAACGATCCCCTTTCCCGCCGCCGGCCAAGAACAGACGACGCTCGACGCACTGGAGAAGGCCTGCGCAGCACACCCGGCCGCGTTCATCGTCGAGCCGCTGCTACTCGGCGCGGGCGGAATGCACATCTATCCCGCGCATATCCTCGCCGAAATGCGCCGGATCTGCGCAGCGCACGGCGTCCTGTTCATTGCCGACGAGGTTATGACCGGCTGGGGCCGTACCGGCACGTTGCTCGCCTGCGAACAGGCGGGCGTCGTGCCCGACATCCTCTGTCTGTCGAAGGGGCTGACCGGTGGCGCGATCCCGCTCGCGGTGACGATGGCGACCGAGGCGATCTACCAGGCGCATTACGGCACCGACCGTGCGCGGATGTTCTTCCACTCGTCGAGCTACACCGCCAACCCGATCGCCTGCGCCGCCGCCAATGCGAACCTCGCCATCTGGCGCGACGAACCGGTGCGCGAGCGGATCGCAGATCTCACCGCTCGGCAGGCAGCGCGCCTGGAGGCGCTCACCCGGCACCCCCGCATCGCGAACGCGCGCCAGATCGGCACCATCACGGCTGTCGAACTGCGCGACGAGGACGGCTATTTATCGCAGATCGGCCCGCGCCTGCTCGCCTTCTTCCGTGACCGCAACCTGCTGCTCCGCCCGCTCGGCAACACCGTCTACGTCATGCCGCCTTATTGCATCGACGACGCCGATCTCGACCAAATCTACGCTGCGATCGGCGAAGCCTGCGATGCAGTCGGACACTGATCCAGACGTTCTTGCTGCACTGCAGCAACAAATGATGTAGGTGCGACGTTGAGATAAGATCGCGGCCGAGTACGCTGGCGACGAAAAGGTCCGATTACGTGAGAAACATCGCCGATACCATTGCCCGGATGGCGCGCGCCGGAGCGCCGACGCCCCGCAACACCGTGCCGAGCCGCCTGACTCCACTGGCCGAGTTCGGGACCAATCCGGGCGCGCTGCTTGGGCATAGCTACGTGCCCAAGGACTTGCCATCCGGCGCGCCATTGGTCGTCGTCCTGCACGGCTGCACGCAGACCGCTGCCGGCTATGACCACGGCTCGGGCTGGTCGAAGCTAGCGGACCGCGCCGGCTTTGCACTAGTCTTCCCCGAGCAGACGCGCGCGAACAACCCCAATCTCTGCTTCAACTGGTTCGCGTCGGAGGACACCGCGCAGGCTGGCGGCGAGGCGGAATCGATCGCGCAGATGACCGAGACGATGATCGCGCGCCACGGCCTCGACCGCAGCCGCGTCTACGTCACCGGGCTGTCGGCCGGCGGTGCGATGACCATGGCGATGCTGGTTACGCGACCGGACCTGTTCGCCGGCGGCGCGGTAATCGGTGGGCTAGCTTACGGCACCGCGACCGGCGTGTCGCAGGCGCTCGACCGGATGCGTGGGCATGGCGACACCAGCGACACCGCGCTGGTCGACATGGTCCGCAGCGGCGCGCGCGGCCATGACGGGCGCTGGCCGACGCTGGCGATCTGGCACGGCGGCGCGGATGCGACGGTCAGCGTCGCGAACGCGGACACGATCGCGCGGCAGTGGCGCGGCATCCACGGCGTCGATGCGAAGGCCGTGCGCGCGGAACGGGTAGGAACTGCGGTCCACCGGATCTGGTCCGACACGGAAGGGCGCGACGTCGTCGAGGACTGGACCGTGCCGGGCATGGGCCACGGGACGCCGATCGATCCGTTGCGCGGCGAGCGACTGGGCGCCGCGGGACCGTTCATGCTCGACGTCGGAATTTCGAGCACGACGGTGATCGCCAAGTCCTGGGGTCTGGTTTCAGCGGCGAAGGCGGAGACTGCGCTCAAGCCGGCGCCGGTCGAACGCGTCGCGAAGATGGCGATTCCCGTATCGCCAAAGCCTGCATCGAAGCCTCGCGCCGAGGCACCCGCCGGAATCCAGGCGACGATCGAAAACGCCCTCCGCGCTGCTGGACTGATGCGGTAGGACACCAGACGGTGGGGGGGAGTTAAGCGCGCCAAATGCCCCACCGTCATCCTGACGAAAGTCAGGATCCAGAGCCACACAAGGCACCGTTCGCTACCCTGGGTCCTGACTTTCGTCAGGATGACGGGGTGGTGGTGGTGAGGTCCTGGCCGAATCCGCGAGCCAATCGCGCCCGACCGCTCAGCGCCAATCCTCCTGCTGGGGAAGCATTGGTAGGTAATCGACAAGCCGCCCAACCCCACTAAAGCCAGCCCATGACGTCCACCCCGCCCCGCCCTTGGCCCACCGAATTCGCAGCCACGCTGAAACTCGCCTGGCCACTGGTCGCGACCAATCTCGCGCAGGCGCTGGTCGGCGCGACCGACGTGGCGATGCTCGGGCGGCTTGGCTCGGACACGTTGGCGGCAGCGACGCTCGGGCTCAATCTCTACCTCGTCTTCCTGATTTTCGGGATGGGCCTCACCACCGCCGCCGTGCCGATGATCGCGCGCGAGCGGGGCGCGCGGCCGCACGCGGTGCGCGATATCCGGCGGACCGTTCGCCAGACGATCTGGGTCGCCGCCACGCTCTGCATCCCGTCCTGGATCGTCCTGTGGAACGCCGAAGCGATCCTCGTCCACCTGCTCGACCAGGACCCGGCGCTCGCGCACGAGGCGGCGCGCTTCGTCCGCGCGGTGATGTGGGGAATGTTGCCGAGCCTCTGCTTCCTCGTGCTGCGCGCATTCGTCGCCGCGCTGGAGAAACCCGCCTGGTCGCTGGTGGTGATGGTCGGGCTGCTGGTCGTCAACGCCGGCCTCAACTGGCTGCTGATCTTCGGCCACGCAGGATTGCCCGCGCTCGGCCTGCTCGGCTCGGGCATGGCGAGCAGCATAGCCAACGGACTCAGCTTCGTCGCGATGGCCTCGGTCATCGTCTACGTAAGACCGTTCCGCCGCTACCACCTGCTCGGCCGGTTCTGGCGCGCCGACTGGCCACGATACCGCGCCGTGTGGAAACTCGGCCTGCCGATCGCGATCACGCTCGGGTTCGAGTCCACCGTGTTCATCGCCGCCGTCTTCCTGATGGGGCTGCTCGGCACCGTGCCGCTCGCCGCCCACGCGATCGCGATCCAGATCGCCAGTGTCACCTTCATGGTCCCGCTCGGCATAGCCCAGGCGGCCACCATCCGCGTCGGACTCGCCTCCGGTCGGGGCGACCGCGCCGGCATTGGCCGCGCCGGCTGGGCCGCATTCGCGATCGGCGAGGGGTTCATGGTACTGACCGCCGCTTTGCTCGTACTCGCTCCGCAACTGCTGATCGGCATCATCCTCGACGTCGATGCGCCTGCGAATGCACCCGTCGTCACGCTCGCGATCTCGCTGCTGGCAGTCGCTGCAATATTCCAGGTGGTCGACGGCGCGCAGGTGATCGGTGCGGGCATGTTGCGCGGATTGGGGGATACCACGGTGCCGATGATCTTCGCGGCGGTCGGCTATTGGGGGATCGGCATCGGCGTCGGCGCATGGCTCGCCTTCGCGCGCGGCTGGGGCGGAGTCGGCATCTGGACAGGTCTCGCGACCGGCTTGGCGGTGGTATCGGTGCTGATGATGGCCCGTTGGCACGCGCGCGAGCGTCTCGACCTCGGTTGACGCTCCGCTGGACCCGTTTTTTCGACGGGCCGGTACCGATAACACGCTGGGTGCGTTAACATATATTGCACCACGGGAGCCTAACATGTCCGACCCAGACCGTATCGTCGCGATCGGACTTCTTACGCAACGCGACGTGTTCGCGCTCGGCCATGATCTGTCGCGCGTTTATCCTATCGACGATGCCCCCTGCTTCGGCGCGTTGCTCGGCGCGATCGACGACGCCGACCGCGCGTTCCACCGCGCGCAGGATGCCGGCCAATCGCCTGCCAATCCGCAGATCAAGGTTTCAACACCAGCGCGCTAGCGACGTTCGAGAATCAAGCGCGCCCGTCGCAATTTCAGTCGCTTAGCGTGCGGATGATCGCCGAGAAGTCGAGATTGCCCTGCCCAGCCGCCGCGAACGCCTCGTATCGCTCGGCAGCCTTCGCCCCCATCGGCGTATCCGCGCCGACATCCTGCGCCGCCGCCATCGCCAGCCGCAGGTCCTTCAGCATCAGCGCCGCCGCAAAGCCGCCCTGATAGTCGTAATCGGCGGGGGTATCCGGGCCAATCCCGGGGAGCGGCGCATAGGTCGTCATCGACCAGCTTTGCCCAGACGACACGCTGGCGATGTCGTAAAATGCCTGCGCGTCGAGCCCGAGCTTCTCCGCCAGCACGAACGCCTCGCAGGTCGCGATCATCGTCGCCCCGAGGATCATGTTGTTGCAGATCTTTGCCGCCTGCCCCGCGCCGTTCGCGCCGGCGTGGATGACCGCCTTGCCCATGTCCGCGAGGATGGGCTGAGCCCGCCCGAACGCCTCGGCCGAACCGCCGACCATGAACGTCAGCGTGCCCGCATTGGCCGCGCCGATCCCGCCCGACACCGGCGCATCGACCGCGACGAGTCCCTTGGCCTGCGCCGCTGCGGCGACCTGCTTGGCGGTCGCGACGTCGATCGTCGAACAGTCGATCAGGATCGCGGACGGCGACGCGACGCCGAACAGCGCATCGTACACCTCGGCGACATGCTTGCCGGCGGGGAGCATCGTCACGATCGCCTCGGCACCATCGGCGGCTTCGTCAACGGACGCGACCGGCAGACATCCGGCGGTCTTCGCCTTGTCCAGAGGGTCGGCGCTCAAGTCGAACGCGCGAACGTCGTGGCCCTTCTTCGCGAGGTTAGCCGCCATCCCGCCGCCCATGTTGCCGAGCCCGATAAATGCGATCCGTGCCATGTTCTCTCTCCTAAACTTTTTTCTCCCCTCCCGTTTACGGGAGGGGTTGGGGGAGGGCAGCGCTACACACGTACTGCTACGTTTTGCGGCACGCCCCTCCCCTAGCCCCTCCCGCAAGCGGGAGGGGAATTTGGTTCATTTCCCCGTCCAACTCCCGGCACGCTTCTCGACGAACGCGGCCATCCCCTCGCTCTGGTCCGCCGTCCCGAACAGCCCATGGAACAGCCGCCGCTCGAATTGGACCCCCATCGCAAGCCCCGTCTCGAACGCCGCGTTGACCATCTCCTTGTTCGCCAACACCGCCAGCGGCGCCATCGCAGCGATCGTCGCGGCAGTCTTCACCGCCTCCTCGACCAGATCGTCCGCGGCCACGATCCGCGAGACGAGCCCGGCGCGCTCGGCTTCCTCCGCGTCCATCATCCGCCCAGTCAGACACATCTCCATCGCCTTGGCCTTGCCGACCGCGCGCGTCAGCCGCTGCGATCCGCCCATCCCCGGCGACACCGCCAGCTTGATTTCCGGCTGCCCGAACTTCGCGGTATCGGCCGCGAGGATGAAGTCGCACATCATCGCCAGCTCGCACCCGCCGCCCAGCGCATAGCCCGCCACCGCCGCGATCACGGGTTTGCGCGTCCGCGTGAAATTCTCCCAGCCGGCAAAGAAGTTGCTCGCGTACATCTCGGCGAAGCCCTGCGACTGCATCTCCTTGATGTCCGCCCCCGCCGCGAACGCCTTGCCGCTCCCGGTCAGCACCGCGCAGCCCTGCGACGGATCCGCATCGAACGCAGCAAACGCGGCGATCAGGTCCGCCAGCACCTGCGAGTTAAGCGCATTGAGCGCCTGAGGCCGGTTCAGCGTCACGAGCGTAACGCTGCCGCGCTGCTCGACGAGGATCGTTTCGTAATCGGCCATCTTACTCTCCAAAAACATCGTCATCCTGGACTCGATCCAGGATCCAGAGCCCGCAACGCTGCCGCCTGTAACCCTGGATCCTGACTTTCGTCGGGATGACGAGTCAGCCCGGCGTCCAAGCCTCATTCTCCGGCAACGGCGCGAAGATCTGGTCGATCACGTGATCGGTCACATCCTCGGGCGCCGCCGGATCCCAACGCGGCGCATTGTCCTTGTCGACGATCACCGCCCGCACGCCCTCGATGAAGTCGTGCCGCTGCACGACATGCGCGCCAACCGCATATTCCTGCCGCATCTCGTCCGCGAAACTCGCCATTGCCGCCCCCTCATGGAGCAGCCGCAAAGACACCTTCATCGACTGCGGCGACTTGGTCTTCAGCGTCCCGAGCGTCTGCGTCGCCCACTCGCCACCATCGGCTTCGAGCGCAGCATAGATCTCCTCCAGCACGTCCGACGCGAACAGCCGGTCGATGTCGTCCTTCCGCGCGAGAACCTTCGCGTCGGGAGCCGATGTCGCCAACGCGTCCAGCACCCCCGCAATATCCCGCGGCGTCTCCGCAATCCGCGCCTTGGCCGTATCGAGCGTATCGCTAGTCAGGAAATGCGTCGCCAGCCCCAGCGCGAGACATTCCGCGCCATCGAGCCGATGCCCGGTCAGCGCCAGATAGTGCCCGATCCGCCCCGGCAGTCGCGACAGATACCAGCCGCCGCCAACGTCGGGGAACAGCCCGATCCCCGTCTCCGGCATCGCGAACTTGGTGTTCTCGGTAGCCACCCGGAACCGGCACGGCAGCGCAAGCCCGACGCCGCCGCCCATCGTGATCCCGTCCATGAAGGCCACGATCGACTTGGCATAGGTGAACAGTCGGTGGTTCATCCGATACTCGGCATGAAAAAACGCCCGCGCCTCGACGCCGTCGGTCGCCCCCGAGGCGGCGAGCATCCGAATATCACCCCCAGCGCAGAATCCACGCCCTTCCGCATGATCAACCACGACCGCCTCGACCGCCGGGTCGCCCCGCCAGGTCTCCAGCGCCTCAAGCACGCCTTCGCACATACCCAGATTCAACGCGTGCAACGCCTTCGGTCGGTTCAACCGAATACGGCCGACAGGCCCTTCATTCTCGACGATCAGATCATCGGTCACGCGTTCACCTCCAAAGCACCATCTCCGCGTCTCCGCGTCTCCGCGTGAACCAAGAATCTTTTCACGCGGAGACGCGGAGGCGCGGAGCAGAAGGAATGAGCGAAGCTGCGCGGACTCATTGCCGCGTCAGTTCGCGACCGACGATCATCCGCATCACCTGGTTCGTGCCCTCGAGGATCGAATGCACCCGCAGATCGCGCCAGAAGCGTTCGATCGGGTAATCCTGCAGATATCCATAGCCGCCATGCAGCTGCAACGCGCGGTCGACCACCGAAGACCCCGTATCCGTCGCCAACCGCTTCGCCATCGCCGCGAACTTAGTCTTGTCGGGCGCGTTCGCCGTCACCTTGGCCGCCGCCATGTACAGCAGCGCGCGCGCCGCCTCCAATTCGGTCGCCATGTCCGCCAGCATGAACTGCGTGTTCTGGAAATCCGCGATCGCCTTCCCGAACTGCTTGCGGTCCCTGGTGTACGCGATCGCCTCGTCGAGACACCGCTGCGCCCCGCCAAGCGAGCACGCGCCGATATTCAACCGCCCGCCATCGAGCCCCATCATCGCGATCCGGAAGCCCTCGCCCTCCCCGCCGACCATGTTCGCGCCCGGCACGCGGACGCCATCGAAGATCACCTGCCGGGTCGGCTGCGAGTGCCAGCCGAGCTTCTTCTCGTTCGCGCCGAACGACACGCCCGGCATGTCCTTCTCGATCACCAGGCAGGAAATGCCCTTCGGCCCGTCCTCACCGGTGCGGACCATGGTGACGTACACCTCGTTCTCGCCGGCGCCCGAGATGAACTGCTTCGAGCCGGTTACGATCCAGTCGTCGCCGTCGCGCACGGCGCGCGTTTTGAGCGCAGCCGCGTCGGAGCCCGAGCCCGGCTCGGTCAGGCAATAGCTCGCCAGCCGGTCCATCGTCACCAGATCGGGGAGATACTTGTCCTTGACGCCCTGCGAGCCAAACCGGTCGATCATCCACGCCGCCATATTGTGGATGCTGATGAACGCGCTGGTGGAAGGACACCCATACGACATCGCCTCCATGATCAGCGCCGCCTCGAGCCGCCCGAGCGCGATCCCGCCGCTCTCCTCGCTGACATAGATCGCCGCGAAGCCGAGTTCGGCCGCAGCCTTGATCGTATCACGTGGAAAGATGTGCTTCTCGTCCCACTCGGCCGCATGCGGCGTGATCCGATCGGCGGTAAACCGGCGCGCCAACTCCTGGATCTCGCGCTGGTCGTCGGTGAGGTCGAACTGGTTGGCGGCAAGCTGGTTCATCGTGGTCCTATCTCCGTCATGCCGGGCTTGACCCGGCACCCAGAGCCACGGACGCCGGTGTTCGTGGCTCTGGGTCCTGACGTGCGTCAGGATGACGATTGGGGGAAATGGTGTGGAACGGCAACCGGCGGTCTACATCCTCGCAAGCTGGCGCAACGGTACGCTGTACATCGGCGTCACGTCCGACCTCATGGCGCGGATTGTGCGGCATCGTGCCGGATCCTTCGGAGGCTTTACCCGAATGTACGGCGTCAAACGGCTCGTCTGGTTCGAGATGGCGGACACGATGGAAAGCGTCATAGCTCGCGAAAAGCAATTGAAGAACTGGCACCGCGCCTGGAAAATCGAACTGATCGAAGCTGACAATCCGACGTGGCGCGATCTGGCGGAAGACTTGGGATTCGGACCGCTCCCCCAACCGTCATCCCGGGCTTGACCCGGGACCCAGAGCCACGAGCCCAACGCCCGTGGCTCTGGGTCCTGACGTTCGTCAGGATGACGGAAGAAGGGTCGCGCAACCCCAATCACCCCATCGTCGGAATAACGAAAGCGTCGTTATTCCGCGCCGGCCCGCCATCTTCCGCCATAGCCGGCAACGCAGAGCCATCCGGCCAGCGCTGCGTGATCGTCTTGACCTTGGTCCAGAACTTCACACCTTCCATGCCATGCTGGTTGGTGTCCCCAAACGCCGAGCGCTTCCACCCGCCAAAGGTATGATACGCGACCGGTACCGGGATCGGCACGTTGATCCCCACCATCCCGACGTTCACCCGCGCCGCGAACTCGCGCGCGGCGTGGCCGTTGCGCGTGAAGATCGCGACGCCGTTGCCGTATTGATGCTCGCTCGGCAGGCGCACCGCCTCCTCGAAATCGGCGGCGCGGACGATCTGGAGGACGGGTCCGAAGATCTCCTCCTTGTACGCCGACATCTCCGTCGTCACGTGATCGAACAACGACGGGCCGATGAAGAAGCCCTTCTCATGACCCTGCAAAGCAAACCCACGCCCATCGACGACCAGTTCCGCGCCCTCGTCGACGCCGGTCTGGATCCAGTTCTCGATCCGGGTGCGATGCGCCGCGTTCACGACCGGGCCGTAATGCGCGTCGTTGTCGGTCGACACACCAACGCGCAACGCCGCGATCGCCGGGATCAGCTTCTCGCGCAACGCGATCGCGGTCTTCTCACCCACCGGCACCACCACCGGCAGCGCCATGCAACGCTCGCCCGCCGAGCCGAAAGCCGCGCCCGACAGGTCGGCGACGACCTGGTCGAGGTCCGCGTCGGGCATGACGATGCCGTGATTCTTCGCGCCGCCCATCGCCTGGACGCGCTTCCCCGCCTCGACGCCGCGACGGTACACGTAATGCGCGATGTCGGACGATCCGACGAAGCTCACCGCCGAAATCGCCGGATGGTCGAGGATCGCGTCGACCATCTCCTTGTCGCCGTGGACGACTTGGAAAATGCCCTCGGGCAGCCCCGCCTCGACAAACAACTTGCCAAGCCGCACCGGCACCGACGGATCGCGCTCAGACGGCTTGAGGATGAACGCGTTACCCGTGGCGATTGCGACTCCGCTCATCCATAGCGGGATCATCGCCGGGAAGTTGAACGGGGTGATGCCCGCACCGATGCCTAATGGCTGGCGCATCGAATAGACGTCGATCCCCGGCCCGGCACCCTGCGTATATTCGCCCTTGAGGATGTGCGGAATGCCGCAGCAGAACTCGATCACCTCGAGCCCGCGCTGGATATCGCCCTTCGAATCCGCGATCACCTTGCCGTGCTCGGACGAGAGCAGCCGCGCCAGTTCGTCCATGTTCGCTTCGACGAGCCGCTTGAACTCGAACATGACGCGGGCGCGGCGCTGCGGGTTGGTCGCGGCCCAACCGGGTTGCGCCTTTTGCGCGGCCGCGACCGCCGCATCCAGATCGACCGCGCCCGACAGCCGTACCCGCGCCTGCACCTCGCCCGAATTCGGGTCGAACACGTCGCCGAAGCGCTCGGCCGTGCTGGCCGCACCGCTCACGAAATTCTCGATCGTCCGCATGGGCATCCTCTTCTAGTTATCCACACCGTCGGCCATAAGGCTTTCGCAGCCAAGTGGGGCTGTTTGCAGATTCGCTCTGCGAATATGCAGCTCAAGGTGAAGCGTTCATGGATTGGGACGACGTTCGGTATTTCCTCGCCCTTGCGCGCACGCACCGGCTCGGGCCCGCCGCAAAACTGCTCGGGCAGGACGCGACGACGGTCTCGCGGCGGCTGCAGCGGCTCGAGCGGCGACTCCAGACGACGTTGTTCGAACAGACCGTCGCCGGCTACGCGCTGACCGAGCGCGGCGCAGCGTTGCTCGCACATGCCGAGACCATGGAGGCGTCCGCGCTCGGCATCCAGGAAGTGGTCGGCACCGACGCGGGCGTGCTCGCCGGCCCGATCCGGCTGAGCGTTTCGGAAGGCTTCGGCAGCCGCATCCTAGCGCCACGCCTCGCGTCGTTCACCAACCAGCATCCACGGATCGCCGTCGACCTGATCGCGTCGACCGGCTTCCTAAACCCGTCACGACGCGAAGCGGACATCGCGGTGATGCTCGCACGACCGAAAAGCGGACCTTTGGTGGCACGCAAGCTGACCGACTATCACCTCGGCCTCTACGCGCATCCCGATCACCTAGCGCGGACCGGACCGATCGCGACCACGGCAGACCTGACGCGCCACCGGCTGATCGGCTACGTGCCCGACATGATCTATGCGCCCGAACTCCGCTATCTGGCGGAGATCGACGGCCGGCTCGATGCCTCGATCCGCAGTTCGAGCATCGTCGCACAAGCCGAACTGATCGCGGCCGGCGCCGGGTGTGGAATCCTCCCCTGCTTCATCGGCGACCGCGTACCGGGACTGGTCCGCGTCCTGCCCGAAGCGGTCGATATTCAACGCTCCTTTTGGCTCGTCGTCCACCGCGACGTCCGCCGGATCGCGCGGATCGACCGGTTCATCGTTTGGCTGGACGCGACGATCGGCGAGCTAAAGCCACTGATGCTGGGCGTGCCCTCGGCGCCGATTGCCGCCCCGAACTGAGCGCCGTATAGATCGATGTTGCACGGCAGCATCGCCGGACCGGAGCACCGCGTTGATCCCCAAACTCTATCACCAGATGATCGATGCGATCGGCGACGGCACCGGCCTGCCCGACACGATCCTGCATATCCATGCCGGCATGGCGCTGCTGATGCTCGCGCGGCTGGTGACGCGGCGGTCGTTCGGGACGTTCATTCCGTGGTACGTCGTGGCCGCCGGCGAAGCGTTCAACGAGATCATGGACCGGTTGAACTTCGGGGCGTGGCGTTGGGAGGACACCTCGCTGGATATCATCAATACGCTGTTATGGCCGACGGTGATCTGCCTCGGCGTGCGGTTGCGGCCGATGATCGCGCAGAGGGTGACGGTCAAAGCAAGCGATGTCGAGACCAATCCAGAGGAGGCTTTGACTGAGAGCTTACCAGTCGAGACCAAGCACTAACCTGCCCCCCTCCCTGGAAGGGAGGGGTCGGGGGTGGGTCGGCCAGTTGGCGAGTGCCGAAGATCCCAAGCAGCCTACCCACCCCTACCCCCTCCCTTCCAGGGAGGGGGTAGGGGTGTGGGCAAGGTTGGCTCAGCGCAGCCAAGCCAGCCAACCCGCCTCAGCCAAGCGCGATGTAGCGTTGCAAATGATAATCCTCATCACCCAACTGGTGGTCGATCATCACCAGCCGCTTGGCATAGTGCGACACCGCATATTCCCACGTCATGCCGATCCCACCGTGAAGCTGGATCGACTCCTCGGCCACCAGTGCCCCAGTCCGCCCGATCGTATATTTTGCCGCAGCCAGCGCCCGCGCGCGCGCCTTCGCGTCGTCGCCGTCGAACGCCGACGCCGCGTTGATCACCGCCGACTGCGCCTGTTCGATCTCGAGCAGAACGGTCGCCATGCGGTGCTGGAGCGCCTGGAACTTGCCGATCGGCACACCGAACTGCTTGCGGTCGCGGAGATAGCCGAGCGTCGCCTCCTTCACGAACTCCATCGCGCCCACCGCTTCGGCCGACAGCGCAAGCAGCCCCGCCCCTACCGCCGCGTCCACGATCGCCTGCCCCTGCCCGTCGCCGCCAAGCCGCGCCTCAGCCCCTAGCGTCACGCCATCGAACGTCACGTCGCCGGCCGCACCGCCCTCGACGGTGTTGTAGCTTCGCACCGACACGCCCGCCGTGTCCGCGGGCACGACCAGCACCAGCGGATCGCCGTCCTGCTCGACCACCACGACGAACACCGACGCCGCACCGGCCTGCGGCACGACCGCCTTCGTCCCGCTGAGCGTCCAGCCATCGCCGCTCTTCGTCGCGGTCACCGGCGTGGCGCCGTCATCGAGTGCGAAAGCGGCGATCGTCTCGCCCGACACGACCCCGGACAGCATCTCGTCCTGTCCGCCGGCCTTCGCCAACGCCCGGCCGGCCATCAGCGCACCCAGGAACGGCTCGACCACCAGCGCCCGGCCGAGCGCCTCGAACACCACCATGATGTCGAACCCGCTGCCGCCGAAACCGCCCGCCGCCTCGTCGAACAAGGCCGAGACGATGCCGAGTTCGTTCAACTGCTTCCAGACCGCCGGGTCGTACCCTGCCTCGCTATACGCCCCCGCATTGCGGGTATCGATCGGATAGCCGTCCCGCAGCGCGCGGACGAGCGTGTCGGCCAGCATGCGCCGGTCGTCGGAGTGTTCGAAGTTCATGTGATCACAGACCCAGGATGGCTTTGGAGATGATGTTCTTCTGGATCTCGTTCGACCCGCCGAAGATCGACAGCTTGCGGTTGTTGAAATAGCTCGGCGCCGCCATCGCCGCGTCCTCCGGGCCGACATCCTCACCGTTCCACCCGGCTTCCAGAGCCTCGGGTATGTAAGGCGCGGCATACGAACCATAGGCACGACGGGTCAGCGAGGTGATCTCCTGGCGGATCTCGGTGCCCTTGATCTTGAGCATCGAACTTTCCGCCCCCGGCGCACCACCGCCCGCGACCGCCGCCAGCACGCGCAGGTTGGTCGTCTGCATGTTGGCCAGATCGATCTCGACCCGCGCCATCCGCGCCGCGAACAACGGGTCGTCGGCAAGCGCCCGCCCGCCCTTCTTCTGCATCTGCGCGACTTCCTTCAGTCGCTCGAACGACGCGATCGAGAAGCCGACGCCGGCGATGTTGGTGCGCTCATAGGTCAGCAGATACTTGGCGTAGGTCCAGCCCTGGTTCTCCTCCCCGACGAGGTTCGCCACCGGCACCTCGACATCGGTGAAGAACACCTCGTTCACCTCCTGCTCGCCGTCGATCAGCGTGATCGGGCGTACTTCGATACCGGGCGACTTCATGTCGATCAGCAGGAACGAAATGCCCTCCTGCTTCTTCGCGGCCGGATCGGTGCGGACGAGGCAAAAGATCATGTCGGCATGCTGGCCGAGCGTCGTCCAGGTCTTCTGGCCGTTGACGACATAGACGTCGCCCTTCCGAACCGCGGTCGTCTTGAGGCCCGCGAGATCGGAGCCTGCGCCCGGCTCCGAATAGCCCTGGCACCACCAGTCGGAGCCATCGAGGATACGCGGCAACCAGTGCTTCTTCTGCTCCTCGGAGCCGTATTTGATCAGCACCGGCCCGAGCATGTTCACCCCGAACGGGACCACGCGAGGCGCGTGCGCAAGCGCGGATTCATTGTCGAAGATGAAGCGCTGGATCACGCTCCAGCCCGGACCGCCCCACTCCTCGGGCCAGTGGTTCGCCAGCCAGCCGCGCTCGTTCAGGATCGCGTGCCATTCCTCCATGTCCGATTTGCGGAGGCGCTTGCCTTCGCGGACCAGCGTCGAGAGACGCGCGGGGAGTTTGTCGCGGAAGAACGCGCGAACTTCGTCGCGGAACGCTTCTTCCTCGGGCGTGAAGCTGAGATCCATGGCCATGTGCTCCTGATGTTGGAGACCATGTGCCACAGTCGATCGAGGAATTGAAGGACCGGTATGGTCAAAATCGCATAAAATGCGGAGCCGAGCGACGCAGGTTAATCCACCCGGTATCCAACGTCTTCCCCCCTCCCTGAAAGGGAGGGGTCGGGGGTGGGTCGGCCAGCTCGGGCCATCACCGTTCATTATGCGGAAGCCGACCCACCCCCAGCCCCTCCCTTCCAGGGAGGGGGGAAAATGTCAGACAGCCCTCGCCTTCAGGAAGGGGAGCACATCAGAACCGGTAGCTGATCCACCCGGCCAGGAAGTCGGAATTCTTATACCCCGCGTTCGTCAGCGCCGGCCCCGCGATCAGATGCTCGTAGCGCCCGGTGAACGACAGCCGCGAGCTGATCGGATACACCGCCTGGAACCGGATCGTGTCGGCGATCTTCTTGCCCCCGAAATTCTGCGTGCCGGCGAACGCGGACCCGTTCGCACGGTACACCGCGTCGCTGGTCGTATCGCGCCACGACAGCTGGTATTCTGCGGTCAGCCTCAGCTTGCCGAGCGTGGTGAAGCTGAAGTTGGGCGCGACCGCGATCAGGTTGGTCGGCGTCGCGAACAGCTGATAGCTGTAGTAGATGTTGTTGCCGAACGGCGCGAGCGAGTTGCGCAGCGTGCCGGTGCCATACGCACCACCACCGCTCGCATAATCCGCATGGAAGCCGACGCGCGGCGCATTCTTGGCCTTGCCGAGCCGATAGGTCTGCCCCGCCAGCAACAGCCACGCCTTGATCGAGCGGTTGTCATAACTGCCGCCCTGATAGTTGATCGTCCAGTCGAGGTTGACCGGCCCCGCATCGCCCCAGATGTGCAGGCCATAGAAGTTGCGCACCTCGCGCGCCGTGCCGGTGCCCCACGTCGCCGAGCGATCGCGCAGCCGCCAGAGGAAAGGATCGACGTACAGCTTCGATCCGCCGAACAGCGATTCGGGCACAACGATGCCGGTCGAGATGCCCGTGAACCGCCGATCGCTCTCGGCATTATCGTCCTGTGTTCCGCCATTGCCATACGCGGTCGGCTTGAAATCGAACACGTCGGCGCGGACTCCAGCCGTCCGCGCCCAGGCGCGGAAACCGTTGAACCCGAAATACAACGTGTTGTTGTCGCGCGGCACGACCAGCAGGTTCGGCCCGTCCGCGAAGGTCTGGCGACCATAACGCACGCCCAGATCGACATCGGCGACCGTCCCGGTCACGTCGACGAACGCCTGCTGCACCGCCAGCTTGTTGCGCAGATTTGGCAATGCGGTGCCGAGATTCTGCCCCTCCAGCGTGCCGTGCGCCAATTCCCCGTAAAACCGGAAATGCTCGCCGACATGCAGATCTGCACCGCCGAACAGACGCAGAATATCCTGCCGCTGCGCTTCGGCATCGCGCAGATTAGGGTTGGTGGTCTGGTTGACGCGCAACCGCGCCTCGCCCGACAGCGTCAGATACACCTCGCCGTCCGCGGCGATCGGGATGAACTTCAGCTGGTCGACGATGTCCTTGCGCTTGGCCGGATCGCGCAGCTTCGACCAATCCTCCGCCCAGCGCGACTGGTTGTAGCCACCCGCGGTCGTCCCGTCGCCGATCGCGGCGTTGGGATAGCTCTCGGCGATCGGCGACGCCGCAGCGCTGGCCGACTGGTCCTTCGAAACGGGATTGCGCCGCGCCCTCAGCTGGCGCGGAGCCGATGCGGGCGCGCCTGCGGAGACGCCATCGGAGAGAGGCACGGGATCGGCCGCGGGCTCCGCCGCCACGGGATCGGTCGCCGGGGCGGTCTGAACTCCCGCCGTCTGGGCTATAGCCGTCTGGGCGATAGCGGTGGACGCGAGCAAGGAGGAGGCGAGCGCGCACAGCGCTCCACCGATGGACGGACGGATCATAAAAGCACCTCGAACTGCTAGGGTGGCTGCCCGCTGCCGGGCGACCGCCACCCTCATTTTAGACGATTGCGGGCCCAGCCGTCGTGGGGGCCGTCGTGGGGGCGGACGTCTGCGCCGGCGCCAGCTCGGGCAGCTTGCCCGACAAGGCGGCGTCGAGCTTGTCGCGGTCGAGGGCACCTTCCCAGCGCGCCACGACGATCGTCGCGACCGCGTTGCCGATGAAGTTGGTCAGGCTGCGGCACTCGCTCATGAAGCGATCGACGCCCAGGATCAGCGCCATCCCCGCGATCGGCACGGTCGGCACGATCGACAGCGTCGCGGCCAAGGTGATGAAGCCCGCACCGGTAACGCCGGCCGCACCCTTGGACGAGATCATCGCCACGACTAGCAACAGCAGTTCTTGGCCGAGCGTCAGGTGCGTGTTGGTTGCCTGCGCGATGAACAAGGCCGCCAGCGTCATGTAGATGTTGGTGCCGTCGAGGTTGAACGAATAGCCGGTCGGCACGACCAGCCCGACGACCGACTTCTCGCAGCCTGCCGCCTCCATCTTCTGGATCAGGTTCGGCAGGGCGGCTTCCGACGACGACGTGCCGAGCACCAGCAGCAGTTCGGCCTTCAGATACTTGATCAGCTTGAAGATCGAGAAACCGGTGAGCCGCGCAACGGTGCCGAGCACGACGACCACGAACAGCGCCGCGGTGAGATAGAAGGTCGCGACCAGCGCGCCGAGATTGGCGAGGCTGCCGATCCCGTATTTGCCGATAGTGAAGGCGATCGCACCGAACGCACCCAGCGGGGCTGCGCGCATCAGGATGCCGACCAGCTTGAAGACGATCAGGCTGAGGCGCTCGAGGAAGTTCAGCACCGGCTTGGCAGGCTCGCCGACCAGGCTCAGCGAGATGCCGAACAGGATCGCGATCAGCAGGATCTGGAGGATGTTACCATCGGTGAACGCGCTGACCATCGTGTCCGGGATGATGCTCATCAGGAACCCGGTGATCGTCGTCTCGTGCGCCTTCACGGTGTAATCCGCGATGCCCTTGGTATCGAGCGTGGCGGCGTCGATGTTCATCCCCGCGCCCGGCTGGACGACGTTGGCGACGATCAGCCCGACGATCAGCGCCAGCGTCGAGAAGAACAGGAAGTAGGCGAACGCCTTGCCCGCGACGCGGCCGACCGAACCCAGTTCCTTCATGCCCGCGATCCCGGTGACGAGCGTCAGGAAGATCACCGGCGCGATGATCATCTTCACCAGCTTGATGAACGCGTCGCCGAGCGGCTTCAGCGCCGCGCCATAGGTCGGATAGAAATGCCCGAGCGCCGCGCCGAGCGCGATCGCGATCAGCACCTGGATATACAGCTGGCCGCTCCAGCGCTTGCGCGCGGGCGTTTCCGCGACACCATATGTCTGGGATGGTAGGGTCAACATCGCCTCCTGAAAACCTCGTCCACTGCCTCGGGACGTTTATGGCGACGGTAATGCCGGGCCGAACCGAGGACTACAAGACCACGTGACATTACGCATAAAACGTTGGTTTTGCGTACTTTGTCGGCATACCGGGTTTTCAGATGTGTGGAAAATGCCGTGTTTGGGTGATGGCGAACCTCGTTCGTGTGTGATAATCCGCACAAATGGCGCGGCTCCGATCCCCCCTGTTTATCACCGCGCTGACGGTGTTGCTGGCATTTGCAGCACTCGGCGTGATCGTCGCCGGGGTCGCCTCGATCTATGGTCAGCGCGCCGTCGCCGACGTCACCGCCAGCGTCCGGATGCGCGCGGTGCAGCAGACGCGGAGCAACCTCCGCCTGCTCGAAGCCGAGTTGCAGACCTATCGCCTGCTCCCGGTCATGCTCGGCGAATATCCCGCGGTGCGCGCCGCGCTCGCATCCGGCCAGGTCGACCCGGCGCTCAACGAAAAGCTGGCGATGCTGGCGGAGCGGACCGGCGCCCCGGTGATCTACGCGCTCGACACGCAGGGGATGACGATCGCCGCGTCGAACGCCGCGCGGCCCGACAGCTTCCTCGGCCACGACTACCGGTTCCGCGAGTATTTCACCAAGGCGATGGCATCGGGCGCAACCGAGTTCTTCGCGCTCGGCAGCGTCAGCGGGCGCCCCGGCCTGTATCTCTCGCGACGGATCGACCGTGACGGACGGCCGCTCGGCGTGGTCGTGGTGAAGGTCGAGTTCGAGAAGATCGCCCGCGAGTGGATCCAGGACCACATGGCGACCTTCGTGACCGATGCGGACGGCATCATCCTGATCTCCAGCGACCCGGCACTGCAATTCCGTACGACCCGCGCGCTTGCGCCCGCGCGCCGCGCCGCGCTGATCGCCACCCGCCAGTTCGGAAACTCGCCGCTCGCGCCCGCGCCGCTCTTGCTCGACGAGTATCTCGCGCGTCTTTCGGACGGGACGCCGGCGGTGACGGTGTCGCTACCGGTGCCGATCGCGGGCTGGCGGCTGGTGCACATGGAGCCGCTCGACGCCGCGCTACGCATGGCCGCCGCCAGGACACGCTGGGCGACCGCGATCGCCGCGCTGGTGACGATCGCGACGATGCTGGCCGCGTGGTGGGCGTATGAGCGGCGCAAGCGCAATGCGGGCGCCCGCGCCGAACTCGAAGCCGAAGTCGCGCGCCGCACCGCAGAACTCCGCGCCACCGCCGACCGCCTCCAAATCGAGGTCGAGCAGCGCGAGGCGTCCGACCAGCGTTTCCGCCAGGCGCGCGAGGAACTGGCGCACGCCAACCGGGTCGGCTCGATCGGCACGATCACCGCCAGCGTCGCGCACGAGATCAACCAGCCGGTCGCCGCGATCCGCACCTTCGCCGACAACGCCGCCGCCTTCCTCGACCGCGGCGAACCGGCGCGCGCGGCGACCAATCTCCAGTCGATCGTCGATCTCACCAGCCGGATCGGCACGATCACCGCGGGCCTCAGGCGTTATGCGAGACGGGGCGCAGGCTCGATCGGCCCGGTGGCGCTCGACGAGGCGATCGACGGCGTCCGCCTGCTGATCGGCGACCGCTTTCGCGCGAAGGGCGTGACGCTCGACCTCCCGACCGGCCCCGAAGCACGCCTGACCGTCATCGCCGGCCGCGTCCGCCTGGAGCAGGTCCTCGTCAACCTCCTCCAGAACGCACTCGACGCGGTCGCCGACCGCCGCGACGCCCGCGTCAGCGTCACAGTCGGGCGGAAGGGCCGCGACGTCGTGCTGACCGTCGCAGACAACGGTCCCGGCATCGACGCGGCGATCGCCGACAACCTCTTCACCCCGTTCGCGACGAGCAAGAAGGACGGCCTCGGGCTCGGCCTCGGCATCGCGCGCGACATCATGACCGAGTTCGGCGGCACGCTCGACCTCGTCCCAGCTCCAGAAGGCGCCATTTTCCGTATGATCCTGGTGAAGGCATGAGCGAGCAAGCGGTATTGCTCGTCGACGACGACGACGTGTTGCGCGGTGCGCTGGAGCAATCGTTCGAACTCGCGGGCATCGCGGTGATCGCCGAACGCGATCCGACCGTCGCGCTGGCCCGCGTGACCGCCGGGTTCGACGGCGCGGTCGTATCCGACATCCGCATGCCGAAGATGGACGGCCTCGAACTCTTCCGCCGGATCGCCGCGATCGACCACGAGATCCCCGTGCTGCTGATGACCGGCCACGGCGATGTCGCGATGGCGGTCGCCGCGCTGAAGAACGGCGCGTTCGACTTCATCCCCAAACCGTTCGCGACCGATCACCTGATCGCGGGCGCCCGGCGTGCGCTCGAAATGCGCCGCCTCGTCCTCGATAACCGTCGGCTCAGAGCGGCGGCCGAGGAAACGATCGGCGCCGAACCGCTGATCGGCGAAACCCCGGTGATGGTCCGCCTCCGCGAAACGATGCGCCAGATCGCACAAGCCGATATCGACGTCTTGATCGAGGGAGAGACCGGCACCGGCAAGGAACTCGTCGCCGTCCTCCTCCACCGCTGGAGCAACCGTCGCTCGCGGCCCTTCGTAGCGGTCAACTGCGCCGCGCTGCCCGAGGCGGTCGCGGAAATCGAACTGTTCGGCCACGACGGCGACTCCCGCCTGCCACGCACCGGCCGGATCGAGGCCTCGAACCGCGGCACGCTGTTCCTCGACGAGATCGAGAGCACGCTGCCGGCCTTCCAGGCGAAACTGCTGCGGGTGCTGGAGGAGCGTGAGGTCATGCCGGTCGGTGGCGACCTGCCGCGTGCACTCGACCTCCGCGTGATCGCCGCCGCCAAACCCGGCCTTGACCACGCCGTCGAGGAAGGCCGCTTCCGCGCCGATCTCCTGTTCCGGCTCGACGCGGTACGCCTGCGCATCCCGCCGCTGAGGGAACGCCGCGACGACATACCGCTGCTGTTCGGCCACCTGCTCCACCAGGCGGCGGAACGGTTCGGTCGCGAGGTCCCGACCATCGATACCGCGACGTTAGCCTATCTCGCCCAGCATGACTGGCCGGGCAACGTCCGCGAACTCGACAATCTCGCCAAGCGCCTCGTCCTCCGCGTCGAGGCGGAGGAGGCGGTCGACGAGGACAGCGAAATCCCCCTCCCCGCCCGCGTCGACAAGTTCGAGGAAGCCACGATCCGCGCGACCCTCCAACAGGTCAACGGCGACGTCCGCTCCGCGCTGGCCGCACTCGGCATCCCGCGAAAGACGTTCTACGACAAGCTCAAGCGCCACGAGATCGACGTGGAGGCGTATCGTCCGAACAGGGGGTAACCTCCACCCCATACCTGTTCGCCCTGAGGGGAAGTCGCACACCACACCCGTTCGTGCTGAGCGAAGTCGAAGCACCTGCGCGCGGTACCCACCCTTCGACTTCGCTCAGGGCGAACGGGGTTGGGGTTGGGGTTGGGGATGTCGGGGAAAGATCTAAGTAGGGATCACCGGCGGCGGCACACCGCCCTGCCGCGTCGCCACGAACTTCGCCAACGGAGGCCCGATCAACAGCACCCCCAGAAACCGCAACACCTGCAACGCCATTACGAACGGCACATCCACCGGACTCGACGCCGCGATAATCGCGACCGAATCCATCCCGCCCGGGCTAGTCGCCAGATACGCGGTAACCGGATCGATCCCCCACCACCGCGTCAACACCGCCGCGATCCCGCCGCAAAACGCGATCAGCAGCGCCACCGACAGCAGGATCCGCGGCATCGCCTTGCCCGCGACCCGCAACGTATCACGCGTGAACGACAGCCCGATCCGCCACCCCACCACCGCATAGCTGATAGCGAGCAGCCACTGCGGCAACACCGGTTGCGCAACGCCGGTAACATTGAGCGCCGCCCCCGCCACCAGCGACCCGAGCAGGGCGCCGGCAGGAAGCTTCAACGCGACACCCACCCCCGCACCAATACCGGCAATCGCGATCGTCCGCAGCACGGCGACCGGATCGACAGATGCGAACCACGCCCCCGCGACATGATGCCCACTCCCCCCGCCGACCATCACCGCTGCCAGCACCGACGCCACCACCGCCACGCTCACCACCCGCGTGTAGGTCATCACCGCGACCAGCCGCGAGTCCGCGCCATAGGCCTGCGCCATCAACACCATCGCGCTAGCTGCGCCCGGCGTCGATCCCCACACCGCGACGGTGCCGGGCAACACCTGCCACCGGCTGAGCAGATACCCGAGCACGCTGCTGGCCGCGAGCGTGACGAAATTGACCATCAGGAAGACCGGCCAGTGATCCGCCACCGTCGCGACGATCCCGGTCGTGATCGACCCAGCGATCAGCGTCCCCACCGCCGCCTGCGCGCCACGAAACGCCGACGTCGGCACGGTCAGCGACCACCCGCGAACGGCCAGCACCACCGCCGCGACCATCGGCCCGAGCAGCAATCCCGCTGGCAGCCCGACCAGTTCCAGCACACCCGCCATCGCCGCCGACAGCGCAATCAGGATAGCCCAGCGCCCGATCATGCCCTCGTGGCGAACCAGATCACATGCCGCGCCCCGCCCTTGCGCGTCGCCCGCGCGATCACCTCGTCGACCGCGAACCCCGCTTCGGCGAGCCGGTTGGCGAACGGCTTGCTCGGCGCGGACGACCACACCGCCAGCACGCCACCCGGCCTGAGCGCCGCCCACGCCAGCGAAAGTCCGCGCGCGCCATACAGCCGGTCGTTACCCGGCCGCGAAATTCCGTCAGGCCCGTTATCGACGTCGAGCAGGATCGCGTCCCACTCCCCCTCGGCAATCGCCGCGGCAACATCGCCCTCGAAGATCCGTGTCCGCGGATCGGTCAGGCTGTCGCCGTGCAACGCCGCCATCGGCCCCCGCGCCCACTCGATCACCGCCGGCACGATCTCCGCAACCGCAACCTCCGCGTCAGGGCCAAGCCGGCCAAGCGCGGCCCGCAAGGTGAACCCCATCCCGAGCCCACCGATCAGCATCCGCACACCCGGCCGTGTCCCGATCCGATCGCACGCCTGCTCCGCCAGCGCCTCTTCCGACCCGCTCAACCGGCTGTTCATCAACTCGTTCGCCCCGAGCATGATCGAGAACTCTGCACCACGCTGGAGCAACCGAAGCTCGCCCCCACCCGGCACCTGCGCCGTACCGAGAAGCACGCGAGGGATCATGCGGACCACGCCGCGATATCGTCCTGCTCGCCGATCAAGGCCAGCCCGTGCGCGATCGAGGTCAGTTCGCCGCCGCTCATGATCGCCGCCTCGCCGAACCGTTCGACGAAGTTACGGCGGATGCGCGGGATCAGCGACGACCCGCCGGTCAGGAACACCCGGTCGATCTCGCCGCCGCCGACGTTGGCGACGTCCAAGGCCCGATCGACCGCCGCCTCGATCCGCACGACGTCGTCGGCGATCCAGCCCTCGAACTGCGCGCGCGTCACGTCCGCCTCGATCTCCAGCCCCGCGCCCGCAAAGTGGAAATGCGCATCCTCGCCGCTCGACAGCGCGCGCTTGAGCGACCCGACCGCGTCGTACAGCGGATACCCCAGTTCGTTCTCGATCACCGCGATCATCCGCCCGATCGCGTCCGGATCGACCGCGGTCTTCTGCAACCGCTCGAGCTCGGTCATCGTCTTGCGGTTGCGCATCAG
This sequence comes from Sphingomonas arabinosi, assembly GCF_036663715.1. Classification (NCBI taxonomy): domain Bacteria; kingdom Pseudomonadati; phylum Pseudomonadota; class Alphaproteobacteria; order Sphingomonadales; family Sphingomonadaceae; genus Sphingomonas; species Sphingomonas arabinosi. The sequence continues at coordinate 603,834 of NZ_JAXOJN010000001.1, read as the reverse complement.
CGCCAGCCGCGACCAGTCCGCGAAATCGGCGAAATACGCGCGGGGAATCTCGAGTTCCTTGCCGAACGACTTGTACGCGCCGCCCTTGCCCAGCATCGGCAGCACGAGACGATCGAGAATGCGGTAATCGAACCGATCCCCCGCAATCCCGACGCCCGCATGCCCGAGCGGCGTACACCGCCGCGCCGCGCCCGGTTCGGCCACACGCACCACCGAAAAGTCGCTCGTACCGCCGCCGAAATCCGCCACCAGAATCGTCGCCGGCTCGGTCAGCCGCGTCGCGTAGCTGTACGCCGCGCCGAGCGGTTCGTAGACGTAGTGGATCTCCGCCCCAAAGCCCTTGAACATCGCGTCGTAGCGCGTGCGCGCCAAAGCCTCGTCGGGCCGCGCACCGGCATATTCGACCGGCCGCCCGACGACGATCCGGTGCGGCCGCGTGTCGAGCTTGCCGCCTGCATGTGCGATCAGCTTTTCGAGGAACAGCTGGCCCATTTCTTCGAAGCGATAGCGCTTGTCGAAGACCGAGGCCTGCTCGAACGTCTTCATCGCCGCGACCGACTTGAACGACTGGATGAACCGGCTGTCGAGCGGATACTCCATATATTCCGCGATCGCCCATGGCCCCGCATCCGACGCGAGCCCCTTGCCGCTGTCGTCCTGCCAGAAGCACAACGCCGAGCGGAATACCGGGCTCGTCTCGGCGGGCGCCGCAAACGTCACCAGTTCGGGCAGCCCACCCGCCGTCCCCAGCGCCACGACGCTGTTGGTCGTGCCGAAATCCAGCCCCAGCGCGGGGCCGCCAGCGTTCGTGTGCATCGCATGTTCTCCGTGAACGCGCGCCTATGGCGATACGCGGTGCGTGATGGCAACCCCGTGCGTGCACGCCATAAGCGCCACGCTTCCCCCATCCCTGAAAGGGAGGGGTCGGGGGTGGGTCGGGTTCCGCATCATCGAACGCCAGCGGCAAGCGGGTCGTCACAAGCCGACCAACCCACCCCCAGCCCCTCCCTTTCAGCGAGGGGAGCGAAACGAGCCGCCCTAAAGTCGCTTCAACCGCACCAGCGCCGCGTCGAGCGCTGACAGGAAGCTCGACCGGTCTGCCTTCGAAAACGGTGCCGGGCCGCCGATGATGTCGCCGCCCGCACGCAAGTCCGCCATGATCGCGCGCGTCGCGATGGCGCCGCCGATCGAGCTGGTGGTGAACGGCTTGCCGGTGTTCGCTAGCACGGTCGCGCCGGCCTTCACGCAGCGATCGGCGAGCAGGATGTCGGCGGTGATCACGACCGACTTCGCATCGGCCTGTTCGGCGATCCAGTCGTCCGCCGCGTCGAACCCGTCGCTGACCACCACGCGGGAGATCAGCGGGTGGACGGGAATGCGGAAATGGCTGTTGGCGACGATCGTGACGGGCACTTCGTGACGCCACGCGACCTTGTAGATCTCGTCCTTCACCGGGCACGCGTCGGCGTCGACGAGGATCCGGATCGTGCTGGAAGATACGTTCGTCATCGTACACCTCCCAAACCGCCCAACTCGCTCCCGTCATCCTGACGAAAGTCAGGATCCAGGATCAAGCAGGACGGCGTTCGTTACTCTGAATCCTGACGTTCGTCAGGATGACGGGGCTGGAGGTATTCCGCGCTTCTCACCCCCCACCCCTTCGCCCTGAGCGAAGTCGAAGGGCATGCCCCAAGCCGGGGTGCTTCGACTTCGCTCAGCACGAACGGAAGATGGCAGGTAGCTCAGCTCCGCTCGCGATTCCCGCGATACGGCGGCTTCCGCGTCGGAGCCGGACCGCCACGCGGTGCCGCACGGTGCAGCGTCGAGCGCGGACCGCTAGCATTGCTGCGACCACCGCCACCGCCGTCATGCCGCGCACCGCTCTCCGGCGCGCCCTGCATCGCCTCGATCGCAACGCCGCTCTCTTCTTCGCCAGCCTGCGCAGTCCGCTGGATCGCCGCCGAGAACCGCGACGCAACCGCGCGAGGAATCTCGAAAGCGGTCTCGTTCGGCCCGATCCGGATCGCGCCGATCTCAGACTTGGTGATGTGCCCGCGACGGCAGATCAGCGGCAGGATCCAGCGCGGATCGGCGTTCTGGCGACGACCGATGTCCATCCGGAACCACACCGTGTCCTCGAAGCCGGCGCGCGGCCCTTGGCTACGCTCGTCCTGCGTCGGCTGCTTGCTCTGGTCGATCAGATCCTCGGCCTGCGGCATCGTCGAACGGTGCATGTGCACCAGCGCCGCGGCAATATCCTCCGGCGTCTTCTCGGCCATCAGGCGGACGGCGAGTGCGCGATCCTCCTCCTCGACCTCGACCGGCTGCAACAGCATGCCGATCAGGCGCTCGTGGTCGTTCTTGCGGATGTCCTCCGCGGTCGGGGCGTTGACCCACTCCGCGTTGATCTTCGCACCACGGAGCATCATCTCGACGCGACGGCGACGCGGGAACGGCACGATCAGGACGGCGGTGCCCTTCTTGCCTGCACGACCGGTACGACCCGAGCGATGCTGGAGCGTCTCGGCATCGCGCGGCAGCTCGACGTGCACGACCAGCGACAACGTCGGCAGATCGATACCGCGAGCCGCAACGTCGGTCGCAACGCAGACGCGAGCACGACGGTCGCGCAAAGCCTGAAGCGCCGCATTACGCTCGTTCTGCGAATGCTCGCCCGACAGCGCAACGGCAGCAAAGCCACGCTCGACCAGGCTCGCATGCAGGTGGCGCACATTGTCACGCGTGGCGCAGAACAGCATCGCCGTCTCCGCCTCGTGGAAGCGCAGCAGGTTGATCACCGCATGCTCGATCTCGGACGGCGAGACCGTGACGGCCTGGTACGAGATATCGCCATGGCCGCGATCCTCGCCGACGGTCGAAATCCGCAGCGCGTCCTTCTGGTAGCGCTTGGCGAGCGCGACGATCGGCCGCGGCATCGTCGCCGAGAACAACAGCGTACGGCGCTGCTCGGGCGATGCGTCGAGGATCTGCTCGAGATCCTCGCGGAAGCCCATGTCGAGCATCTCGTCGGCCTCGTCGAGCACCGCGACCTTCAGGGCCGACAGGTCGAGCGCGCCACGCTCGAGGTGATCGCGCAGACGCCCCGGCGTACCGACGACGATATGCGCGCCATGTGCCAGCGAACGACGCTCCTTCGAGGCGTCCATCCCGCCGACGCAGGTCGAAATCCGCGCGCCAGCCTTGGCGTAGAGCCACATCAGCTCGCGGCTGACCTGGAGCGCTAGCTCGCGAGTCGGCGCGATGCAGAGCACGAGCGGCTTGTGCGGCGCGGGCAGGCGCTGGACGCCGTCCTCGCCGGCCTCACCGAGCAGTTCGCCGGCCATCGCCAGGCCGAACGCGACGGTCTTGCCCGAACCGGTCTGCGCCGACACGACGAGATCGCGACCGATCGCATTGTCCTCGATCACATGAGCCTGGACGGGGGTGAGCGCGGTATAGCCGCGCGCTTCGAGCGCCTCGGAGAGAAGCGACGGAATATTGGTAAAAGGCATGTACGTCCTAATTGGTGGCCGGCTTGACGCTACGGCAAAGCACTGGCGTGGTGGTCCCTACAGGACTTGGCCCGCGGCCCACCCGCTCGCCCATGCCCATTGGAAGTTGTAGCCGCCGAGCCACCCTGTGACATCGACCGCTTCGCCGACCGCATACAACATTGGTACGCGTTTGGCTTGCATTGTTTGCGAAGATAGTTCCGCAGTGCTGATTCCGCCAGCGGTCACCTCGGCCTTGGCATAGCCTTCCGAGCCGTTTGGCGTGAATTGCCAATGACTTAGCACGCGTTCGGCATCCTGGAGTTTCCGGTCGGTGAGGGTGGAAATCTCGCTCGTCATCCCCAATCGGTCGCTTAGAGTCTCCGCGAGTCGGTCCGGCAGTGTGCTGCCGAGCAGTTTCCGGAGAGTCGCGCGCGGCGTGGTACGCTTGGCGGCGGGGAGCCAGCCGGACTCGCGATCGGGGAGGAAATCGATCCCGACGGGCTGGCCGTGGCGCCAATACGACGATGCTTGGAGGATCGCAGGACCGGACAGGCCGCGGTGCGTGAACAGCGCCGCCTCGCGGAAGGCTGTCTTGCCGGCGGTCGCAACCACGTCGGCGGCAACGCCCGACAATTCGCGAAACAGGATCTCGTCGCCACCGAGCGTCAGCGGGACGAGTGCGGGGCGTGGCTCGACGACCTTCAACCCGAACTGCCGCGCGAGATCATAGGCGAACCCGGTCGCGCCCATCTTCGGGATCGATGGCCCGCCGGTGGCGATGACTAAAGCGGAGGCGGTGACGGTGCGGCCGTCGAGCGAGACGCGGTAGCGGCCGTCTGCGTGTTCGACTCCAGTGACCGCGCGACCGAGCGACAGATCGACTCGCCCCTTGTCACATTCGTCGAGCAGCATCTCGACGATCTGCTTCGCGGAGCCGTTGCAGAAGAGTTGCCCGAGCGTCTTCTCATGCCACGCGATGCCGTAGGACTCGACGAGCGCGATGAAATCCTGCGCGGTGTAGCGGCCGAGCGCGGACTTGGCGAAATGCGGGTTGGCGGAGATGTAGCGGTCGGCGGCGGTGTGCACGTTGGTGAAATTGCACCGCCCGCCGCCGGAGATGAGGATCTTCTTGCCGGCTTGGTCGGCGTGATCGACGAGCAGCATCTTCCGCCCGCGCTGGCCGGCGACGGCGGCGCACATGAGGCCGGCGGCACCGGCTCCGAGGATTATCGCGTCGTAATCAGCCAAGTGTAGCTCCGTAAGGCTCAGGTCGGGAGCCGCCAATTAGAATGTTTCCCCGCGAAGGCGGGGACCCAGACCGGGCTCCCGCCTTCGCGGGAGAACAAGGGGTGGCCGCTGTAGCGCGTTCGGGATCGGCGACATAGGTGGTGGTGATCTGCCTTTCAGACTCGCATTCCAGTTCGCCAAACAGCACCACCCCGGCGAAGGCCGGGGCCCAATCGGGGGACGGCAATGACGCAGTCTGCGCCTCGTTACGGCGACCTTTCCAATTGGGCCCCGGCCTTCGCCGGGGTGGTGGCCCTCTAGATAGTGGGGAGTGAAAGGGCGACAGTATCCGATGGCGCCGTGGAACATAGCGAAGCGAGAACGCCACCGCCCTTCTTCTCCCTCTCCCCTCCGGGGAGAGGGCCGGGGTGAGGGGCCGCCAAGCAGCGCACCGCCCGGAACAGCCCCTCACCCAACCCTCTCCCCGGAGGGGAGAGGGCTTCTTGCCTCATAAGCCTACCGCAGCTTCGCGATATTCAGCGAATCCTCCTTCGCCCGCACCTTCACCGACTCCTCGCTCCGGGTCAGCGCCTTGGCGATCGCCTTCAGCGCCATGCCCTTCTTCGCCAGCGTATGCAGCTTCTGGATCTCGTCCTGCGTCCAAGCCTGACGATGCCGCTCGAATTTCGCCTCAGCCATCAGCCGTCATCCTTGTCGATCGCCAGCACCTCGATCGCATCCGCCTTGTCCGCAAACGCGACCGTCTCCCCGACGGCAGCCCCCATTAACGCACGTGCCAAGGGTGCCGAGAACGCCAGCCGATCATCACCAGGCTCGGCCTCGTCACCACCGACGATCGAAATCACCCGCTCCGCCCCATTCATCCGAACCCGAACCCGCGAGCCGATCCCGACCTCGTCCTCTTCAGGCTCAGGCGCAATCTCGGCGGTCGTCTGCCGCGTATGCCAATACCGCAGGTCACGCAGCAGAAGCTTCCGCGCCTCCTCGTCGGTCTCCGCCGCAACCGCAGCCTCGATCTCCACGACCCGCTCGCCGATCAGCCGTAACCCCCGCGCCGTGACCAGATTCGGCCCCGGCGCGATCGGCTGTTCGAACTTCGGCTCGAGATGTTCCTCGTCACTCTCGCGACGGAAAGCGACGCTCATGACCTTACTTCAGACACGCGACGATCCCGGCGATCGCCGCCAGCGTGCCATCGACGTTCTTCACCTTCACGACGTCCAACCCAAGCTGCTCCGCCGGATAATCATTCCCGCCCGGGAAGATCGCGTCGCCGATGAACATCATCTTGTCGAGCGCGATGCCGCTCGCCTCGTTGAGCTTCTTCAAACCATACGCCTTGTCGACACCCTCACGCGTGATGTCGATCGAGGTCGCACCGCCCATGTTGATCGACAGCCCCGGCAGGCGCTTGCGCAGATCGGCCTGGATCACCTTGCGCTTGGCGAAATCCGGATCCCAGCTGTGCTTGGCATCGATCGGTGCTTCCTGGCCGAGTGCCGAGAACGTGATCTGGCTACCGCGATCCTCGATCCGCTCGCCCCAGGTCTTCTCCGGTACGAAACCGGTCGCCTCGAGCGACTCGTCGAACGCCTTCAGGATCTTCTGCTTCTCGTCCTCCTCGAACAGCTCGGCATACACCGCGCGCCATTCGCCATCGAACCGGTACAGCTTGGTCCCCGTCGTCGGCATCAGCCACAGCTTGGTGCGATCGGCACGCTCGGGCAACCGCGAAGCCACCTGCTTTTCGAACTGCGGCCAGTCGCCACCCGAGATCACCGCGACATGCGCGACGTCGAGCAGGTTCGCCAGCGCCTCGCCCATCGGCTCCTGCAGGGGCTGCTTGCTCTCGGCCAGCGTTCCATCGAGGTCGAAGGCAACCAACTCTTTCATGCGGAAACTCCAGTAAGGATAAAATTGTCGATCGCGTGCGCGACGCCGTCAGCATCGTTCGCGCTGGTAATCTGGTGGACGACGTCGCGGACATTCTGCGGCGCGTTGCCCATCGCGATGGCGAGGCCCGCGCGCTTGAGCATCGCGATGTCGTTGGCCTGATCGCCGATCGCCGCGGTCTGCGTCAAGCTGATGCCGAACGCGTCCGCCAGTTCCTCGATCCCGCTGCCCTTGTTGCCGGCAACCGGCGTGATGTCGAGATAATAGGTCTGCGACTGGACGATCGTCGCCTGCGTATCGAACTTGGCCGCGACCTTGGCATGCAAGTCGCGCAATAACTCCTCGTCATCGCTGACGAAGGTAACCTTGTCCGCCTTGGCCAGCAGATCGGAGAAGTCGGAAACGATCACCGGATCCTGTGCCGACGCCTTACGCTCGCTGCCGACATGCCCACCCTGATCGGTGCTGGCATACCATACGTCGTCAGCAAAGAACCAAGTGTCGACCGGCGCGTCACCGACGATCTCCATCGCGCCCCGCACGACGTCCACGTCGATCATGTGATGCTCGATCACGGTGCCGTCGCGCTTGAACACGATCCCGCCATTGAACGCGCCCATGGGCTCGTCGATGCCGAGCAGCTCGGCGATCGGCATCATCCCCGACCGCGGCCGCGCGCTGATGATCGTGAAGCCGAGGCCCGCCGCCTTCAGCCGTTCGACTGCATCAACCGTTGCCGGCGTTACCTTCTTCTCCTTGTCGACGAGCGTGCCGTCGACATCGGAGACGAGGAGCTTGATACCAGAACTCACTTGGGCACTCACTGCGGCATCTCGACATGACCGCCAAAGCCATAGCGCATCGCCGACAACAGCTTGTCGCCGAACGTATGGTCGACCCGGCTGCGGTAGCGTGCGTAGAGCGCGGCGGTCAGCACGTTGGCCGGCACCTTCTCCTCCATCGCCGCGTCGATCGTCCACTGGCCCTCGCCCGAGTCCGCGACGCTGCCGCTGAACGCCTCCAGCTTGCCGTCCTTCGCCAGCGCGATCGCCGACAGGTCGAGCAACCACGACGAAATCACGCTGCCGCGACGCCAGACTTCGGCGACGTCGGTCAGGTTGATGTCGAAGCGCTCGTCCTCCGCGACATGCTCGCCCGACTTGCCCTTGAGGATGTCGAAGCCCTCGGCATAGGCCTGCATCAGGCCGTATTCGATGCCGTTATGGACCATCTTGACGAAGTGCCCGGCGCCCGATGGGCCTGCGTGGATATAGCCCTTCTCGGCACGCGGATCGGCCTGACCCTCGACGCGGCCCGGCGTGCGGACGATGTCGCCCATGCCCGGTGCGAGCGTCTCGAAGATCGGATCGAGGTAATCGACCGTTTCCTTGTCGCCGCCGATCATCATGCAATAGCCGCGCTCGAGGCCCCACACGCCGCCAGACGTGCCGACGTCGACGTAATGGATGCCCTTTTCGGCCAGTTCCTTGGCGCGACGGACGTCGTCCTTGTAGAAGCTGTTGCCGCCGTCGATGATGATGTCGCCGTCGTTAGCCTTCGCTGCGATCGCCTGGACGGTACTTTCGGTCGGCTCGCCCGCAGGCACCATGACCCACCAGATCGCCGGCGTGTCGAGCTTGCCGCGCATGTCGTCAAGCGAGTCCGCGCCGATCGCGCCATCGGCGGCGAGCTTCTTCACGGCTTCGGCGTCGCGGTCATAGGCGACGACTTCATGGCCGTTCTTCATCAAACGGCGCGCGATATTGCCGCCCATCCGGCCGAGGCCGATCAGTCCGATCTTCATGGTGAAATCCTTGTCTTCTCCCTTTCCCCTCCGGGGAGAGGGAGCAGAAGCTTACGCCGTCGCGGGCTGCTTCTTCGCAATCGAGCCGAGCAGATCGTCGAACGCCTTCACGAACGACGCGACGCCCTCTTCGACCAGCTTGCCAGTCACGCCGTTGAGGTCGAGCCCCAGCCGCTCGGCTTCCGCCAACACATGCTTCGCCTGATCCACGTCCTGCGTGATCGTCTCCGCCGCAGTGCCGTGGTCGCGGAACGCGTCCATCGTCTTCGGCGGCATCGTGTTGACCGTATCCTTGCCGATCAGCGTGTCGATATACAGCGTGTCGGGATAGCTCGGATCCTTCACGCCTGTCGATGCCCACAACAGCCGCTGCGGCTGCGCACCCTTGGCAGCGAGCGCCTGCCAGCGGTCCGACTTCAGGAAGTCGAGATACCATTGATAGGCCATTTTTGCGTTGGCGATCGCGACCTTGCCGCGGATCGCCTTCAGCGCTTCCGCCTCGGCATCGCCCTTCTCGACCCGCGCATCGATCTCTTTGTCGATCGATGCATCGATCCGGCTGACGAAGAAGCTGGCGACGCTGGCGATCTTGTCGATCGGCTGCCCCTGCTTGACGCGCTCCTCGAGTCCCGCCGCATAGGCCTCGGCAACGCGGATATACGCGTCGAGCGCGAACAGCAGCGTGACGTTGACGTTGATGCCGCTCGCGATCGTCGAAGAGATCGCCGGACCGCCCGCAAGCGTCCCCGGGATCTTGATCATCAGGTTCGGCCGGTCGACCGCAGCCCACAGCTTCTTCGCCTCGGCGATCGTCGCATCGGTATCGTCCGAGATATACGGCGACACCTCCAGGCTGACATAGCCGTCCTTCGCGCCGAGCTTGTCGTACACCGGCTTCAGCGTCTCCGCCGCAGCCTTGATGTCCTGGATCGCGAGATGCTCGTAACGGTCGATCGTCGCCGCGCCGGCATGCTGCTTGTCGTATTCGGCGAGCGTCGAGTCATACGCATCGCCGTGACCCATCGCCTTTTCGAAGATCGACGGGTTCGACGTGACGCCGGTCAGGCCGTCCTCGTCGACCAGTTTCTGGAGACCACCGGCCTCCAGGAACTTCCGATCGACGAAATCGAGCCATACCGCCTGGCCGAAGCCTTCGAGATTGTTGAGCGCACCCATCACTTGGTCTCCATCACTTGGCGGGCGACCTTGACGACATTGTCGACGGTGAACCCGAACTTGTCCTGCAACTTGGCGAGCGGTGCCGAAGCCCCGAACGTCGACATCGTCACGGTCGCCCCGTCGAGCCCGACATAGCGGTCCCAACCGATCGACCCGGCCATCTCGATCGCAACGCGTGCCCGCACTTCGCGCGGCAACACGCTTTCCTTGTACGCGGCGTCCTGCAATTCGTAACGATACCAGCTCGGCATCGACACGACCCGGCTCTTCACGCCGTCCGCGAGCAACTTCTCGTGCGCGTCGACCGCGAGCGACACTTCGCTGCCGCTCGCGATCAGGATCACATCGGGCGTGCCGTCACTGTCCGCGAGGATATAGCCACCCTTCTCGAGCCCGTCCGCGCTAGCGTACTTGGTCCGGTCGAGCGTTGGCAGCGCCTGGCGCGACATGATCAGCGCAGCGGGCGTGCTGGCATCCTTCAGGACCGCCTTCCACGCCGCGACGACTTCGTTCGCGTCGCTCGGACGGATAGTGTCGAGGCCGGGGATCGCGCGCAGCGTGGCGAGATGCTCGATCGGCTGGTGCGTCGGGCCATCCTCGCCGACCCCGATCGAGTCGTGCGTGAACACCCAGATCGCGCCGACTTCCATGATCGCCGACAGGCGCACCGGCGCGCGCATGTAATCGACGAACACCAGGAACGTGGAGCCGTAGGAGCGCAGGTGCGACAGCGCCATGCCGTTGACGATCGCGCCCATGCCATGTTCGCGAATGCCGAAGTGGAAGTTCCGGCCGGCGTAGTTGTCGCCTTCGAACGATGGCTGGCCCTTGATGTCGGTCTTGGTCGACGGCGCGAGATCAGCCGAGCCGCCGATCAGCCACGGCACCTTAGCCGCGATCGCGTTGAGCACCTTGCCACCCGAGTCACGGCTGGCGACGCCCTTGGGATCCGCCTCGAAGGTCGGGATGTCGGCATCCCAGCCCTCAGGCAGCTCGTCCTTGAGTAGCAGATCGAGTTCGGCCGACAACTCTGGATAGGCATCACGATACTTGTCGGTCAGCGCGACCCACTCGTCGCGCAGCTTCGCGCCACGCTCGGCGATCGCGCCGTTGAAATGCTCGATCACGCCGTCGGGCACGTAGAACGACTTGTCCTCGGGCCAACCGTAAGCCTGCTTGGTAAGGCGGATATTCTCGTCGCCGAGCGGCTCGCCGTGCGCCTTCTCGCTGCCCGCCTTGGGGCTGCCGTAACCGATCACCGAATGCACGACGATGAAGGTCGGCTTGTCGTTGGTCGCCTTGAACGTCTCGATCGCACGGGTCAGCGCGGCGGTGTCGTTCGCGTCGTCGACATGGATGACGTTCCAGCCATACGCATCGAAGCGCAGGCCAACATCCTCGTCGAACGCCAGATCGGTCGCGCCCTCGATCGAGATATGGTTGCTGTCGTAGATCCAGCACAGGTTCGAAAGCTTCAGATGCCCGGCAAGGCTCGCCGCCTCGGCCGAGACACCCTCCATCATGTCGCCGTCGCCACAGATCGTGTAGACGTCATGGTCGAACAGCGTGAAGCCGTCCTTGTTGTAGCGCGCCGCAAGCCAACGCTCGGCGATCGCCATGCCGACCGAGTTGCCGCAACCCTGGCCGAGTGGGCCCGTCGTCGTCTCGACGCCGGTGGTATGACGATATTCGGGATGGCCCGGGGTCTTGGACGAAAGCTGGCGGAACTGCTTGATGTCCTCGAGGCTGACCGCTTCCTTGCCGCTCTTCTCGCCGTCCGCGCCGATCTCCTCGATCTTGGCGAGGTGGATCAGCGCATAGAGCAGCATCGACGCATGGCCGACCGACAGCACGAAACGGTCGCGATTGGGCCAGTCGGCGTGCTTGGGATCGTAGCGCAGGAACTTCGACCAGAGCGTGTAGCCGACCGGCGCCAGCGCCATCGGCGTGCCGGGATGGCCCGAATTCGCCTTCTGCACCGCGTCCATCGACAGCGTGCGAATGGTATCGATCGCCAGACGCTCGGGCGAGCCGTCCTCGTGCAGCATGGGGTCCGCCTTGGGGGCGGCGGTTGCGATATCGGTCATGGAAAAGCCTCGCTCTAGACGGTGACCGAACGCCGCGCATCCGATCTGGTTGCCAACATAGGACGCCTTTAGTCGGATGCACCCACCCGTTCCAGTCGCGTAACAACGCCATTCGTTGCAATATATGCTGCGTCGACCTCGTCGAGGAACAGCCCGTGGCCGAGAATACCAGGGATCGCGGACAGCGCGGCGGCGGTTGCACGCGGGTCTTCTAGCGTGGCGAAGTAGCAGTCGACGACGAGATTGCCCTGATCCGTCCGGTAGTTGTCGCGGATGACCGGCGCCGCACCCATGTCGGTAAGGACGCGCATCACATAGGCCAACGCGAACGGCAGCACCTCGACCGGCAGCTTGGCCGCGCCGATCCGATCGACCTGCTTCGACCCATCCGCGATCACGATCATCCGTGCCGAGGACGCGGCGACGATCTTCTCCCGCAACATCGCCCCGCCCGCGCCCTTGATCGCGAAGCACCGCAAGTCGATCTCGTCCGCACCGTCGATCGTCAGGTCGACTGCGGCGATGTCGGCGAAGTCGAGGACATCGATCCCGACTTCGCGCGCGAGTTTGCCGCTGGCGTCAGACGTCACCACTGCCCGGATCGCCAAGCCCTCCGCGGCTCGCTCACCGAGCGCCCGGATCGCAAACGCAGCGGTCGAACCGGTGCCAAGGCCGACCAGCATCCCGGCCCGAACCTCTTGCACGGCAGCGACTGCCGCCGCCTTCTTGTCGTCATCGATCATCGCAGCCGCCCCAAAAAGCCCGTCCGTCATCCTGACGAATCACCCGTTACCCTGACGAACCATCCGTCATCGACGCACCATCCGTCATCCTGACGAAAGTCAGGACCCAGAGCCACAAACAATCCCCTCGCAACTCTGGATCCTGACTTTCGTCAGGATGACGGCGTGCGCGAAAGTCCGTCCGAGCCCCGCCACCGCCACACCGCCACCATCAACATGCCACCGCCAGCACTGCCACCACCCCGGCGAAGGCCGGGGCCCAATTGGGGGACGGCGCCAACGGAGCGCAGTTCCTCATTACAACGACCTTCCCAATTGGGCCCCGGCCTCCGCCGGGGTGGTGCAGGAGCTACAGGGTGGTGCCGTGGCTGCATCGTAGTGCCGTGGCTGAATGGTGGTGCGGCGGCTGCATGGTGGTGCGTTTGGAGGCGGAGCATCCCTCCCTAGTTCTCCCGCGAAGGCGGGAGCCCAGTCTCGCCCCCCCCCCCCCCGCACAAACAAACCAGGTTACTCTTTCTACCCTATTTATCACCTCCGCTTTTCAACTGACACACTTCTGGTACATCCTCGTGGTTTAGCCTGACCAACAGCTGCCCCCACCGATCGCGAGCGGATACCAAACTTGATAGCCACACGATTCTCTGCACGGCGGTGCGCCGTCCTGCTGGTGCCCGCACTGGCGCTCGCGGCCTGTTCCGGCGGCGGCGACGATAAGGCACAAGGCAAGGCCGGTCGCGGCGGCCAGCCCGGCCAGGGCACGCCCACCGTCGGCTATGTCGTCGTCCAGCCGACCAGCGTCGCGATGACCACCGAGCTCAGCGGCCGCACCACCGCATTCGAAAGCTCGGACGTGCGGCCGCAGGTCACCGGCATCATCCGCCGCCGCTTCTTCACCGAGGGCACGCTCGTCAAGAAGGGCCAGCCGCTCTACGAGATCGACCCCCGCCTCTATCGCGCCGCTGCCAACGAAGCGCAGGCCAACCTCCAGAGCGCGCGCGCCAACCAGCAGGCGCAGACCATCCTCGCCGAGCGCTACAAGCCGCTCGCCGACATGGAGGCGATCAGCAAACAGGATTATACCAACGCGGTCGCCACCTCGCGCCAGGCCACGGCCTCGGTCGCGCAGACCCGCGCCGCGCTGGAGACCGCGCAGATCAATCTCAAGTTCACGACCGTCCCTGCGCCGATCACCGGTCGCATCGGGCGGTCGCTGTTCACCGTCGGCGCGCTCGTCTCCGCCACGCAAACCGATCCGCTCGCGCAGATCCAGCGACTCGATCCGATGTTCGTCGATATCCAGCAATCGTCCGGCGACCTGCTCGCGCTACGCCGGTCGCTCGGCCAGAACGGCATCGTCCCGACCGAGGCCCAGGTTCGCCTGACGCTGGAAGATGGCAGCGAATACGGCGCGACCGGCACGGTCCAGTTCGCCGAGGCGCTCGTCAACACCCAGACCGGCACCGTGACGCTGCGCGCGCGCTTCCCCAATCCGCAGGGGCTTCTGCTCCCCGGCATGTTCGTCCAGGCCAAGTTCGCGCAGGCGATCAACCAGCGCGCGTTCCTCGTGCCGCAGGCGGGCGTCTCGCGTGATGCCAAGGGCAACGCGACGGTCTATGTCGTCGATGCGAACAACAAGGCGGTACAGAAGAATATCAAGGCGGACCGCACGCAGGGCGCGTTCTGGGTGGTCACCAGCGGGCTCAACCCCGGCGACCGGATCATCACGCAGGGGCTGTCGAAGATCGCCCCGAACCAGGGCGTGAAGCCGGTGCCGGAAAACACCGAGCAAAAGATCGAAGCGCCCAAGGGTGATTCCTCAGGTGGCCAGTCCAGCCAGAAAAAGGCCGGCTAAGCCCTTATGTTATCCCGTGTCTTCATCGATCGCCCGATCTTCGCCTGGGTGCTCGCGATCATCGTGATGCTCGGCGGCATCGGTGCGATCATGGCGCTGCCGATCGCGCAATATCCCGACGTCGCGCCGCCGCAGGTCTCGATCCGCGCCAGCTTCCCCGGCGCCAACGCACAGACGATCCAGAACAGCGTCACGCAGGTCGTCGAGCAATCGCTGACTGGGATCGACGGGCTGATCTATTTCAGCTCGTCCTCGTCGTCGCGCGGCTCGGTGTCGATCACCGTGACGTTCGAAAAGGGCACCGATCCCGACATCGCGCAGGTCCAGGTCCAGAACCAGGTCCAGCAGACGATCTCCCGCCTGCCGCAACAGGTCCAGCAACAGGGCCTCGTCGTCCGCAAGTCGAACCCGGACAACCTCCTGATCGTCGGCGTCTATGACGAGACCGACAAGCTGACCAACCAGGACGTGTCCGACTATCTCGTCTCGAACCTGCAGGATCCGCTCGGCCGCATTCCCGGCATCGGCGACAGCAACGTCTTCGGCGCGCAGTACGCGATGCGGATCTGGCTCAACCCGAACAAGCTCGCCAGCTTCCAGCTGATCCCGAGCGACGTGACGACCGCGATCCAGGCGCAGAACACCGAGGTCGCCGCCGGCGAACTCGGCGGCCAGCCGCAGCCAGACACGCAGATGCTCAATGCGACCGTCACCGCACAGTCGCGTCTCCAGACGCCCGAGCAGTTCGCCAACATCATCCTGAAGACCACCAACGACGGCGCCACCGTCAAGCTGCGTGACGTCGCCCGGATCGAACTGGGCGCCGAGAACTACAACGCACGCAGCCGCATCAACGCGCATCCCGGTGCCGGCATCGCGGTGCTGCTCGCGCCCGGCGCCGACGCGCTCAAGACCGCAGAGCTCGTCAAGGCCTATGTCGCCGACGCGGCGAAGAGCTTCCCGCCCGGCCTGAAATACGCCTATGCCAACGACACGACGAACTTCATCAAACTGTCGATCGACGAGGTCGTCGAGACGCTGATCGAGGCGGTCATCCTCGTCGTCATCGTGATGTTCGTGTTCCTGCAAAGCTGGCGCGCGACGCTGATCCCGACGATCGCGGTGCCGGTCGTGCTGCTCGGCACCTTCGGCGTGTTCTATCTCGCCGGCTTCTCGATCAATACGCTCACGCTGTTCGGGCTCGTGCTCGCGATCGGCCTCCTGGTCGATGACGCGATCGTCGTGGTCGAGAACGTCGAGCGCCTGATGGAAGAGAATCCCGAGATGACGCCTCGGGAGGCAACGATCGAGTCGATGAACGAGATCACCGTCGCACTGGTCGCGATCGCGCTCGTGCTGTCGGCGGTATTCCTGCCGATGGCGTTCTTCGGCGGCTCGACCGGCGTGATCTACCGCCAGTTCTCGCTGACGATGGTGTCGGCGATGGTGCTGTCGGTGCTGGTCGCGCTGATCCTCAGTCCCGCGCTCACCGCGACCCTGCTCAAGCAGAAGAAGAAGGACGCGGAGGGCAACACCGAGAAGAGCTGGGGCGAACGCAAATTCCCGAAGGTCGCGCATTTTTTCACGCGCGCCGGCGACAAGTTCAATTCGGCGTTCGAGAAGGGCACGCAGAAATACACCCGTGGCGTGCAGTCGGTAATCGACCGCAAATGGCTGTTCCTGCTGATTTACGCAGGGACCGTGGCCTTGCTGGCCGTGCTGTTCCTGCGCCTTCCGACGGGCTTCCTGCCGACCGAGGACCAGGGCACCGGCATCGTTCAGTTCCAGCTTCCAGCCGGCGCCACGCAAGGCCGCACCTTCGCGCTGCAAAAGCGGATCGAGCAATATTACCTGACCAACGAGAAGGCGAACGTCGGGACGATGTTCACCGTCAGCGGCGGCGGCGGCGGCGGCGCGAGCGGCCAGAACACCGGCCAGGGCTTCATCTCGTTCGCGCCCTGGGACGAGCGCAAGGGCAAGGAAAACACCGCCGACGCGATCACCGGTCGCGCTTCGCAGGCGTTTGCCGGCTTCCGCGACGCGCAGGTCTATTCGCTCGTTCCGCCCGCGATCCGCGGCCTCGGTTCGTCGAACGGTTTCACGATGCAGCTTCAGAACAGCGGCAGCCTTTCGCAGGTCCAATTCAATGCCGCGCGCGACAAGTTGCTCGCGCTCGCCCGCGCCGATTCGTCGCTCACCGCGATCCGCCTCACCGAGTTGCCTGACGTCGCGACCCTGCGCGTCGATGCGGATCAGCAGAAGCTGTCCGCGCTGGGGCTGACGCAGGCCAACGTGAACTCGACGCTGTCGACCGCCTGGGGTGGCCAGTACGTCAACGACTTCATCGACCGCGGTCGCGTCAAGCGCGTCTATGTCCAGGGCGATGCACAGTTCCGTGCGCAGCCGTCGGACCTCAGCCAGTGGTTCGTGCGCGGCTCGAACGGCCAGATGGCGCCGTTCTCGTCGTTCGCGAAGACCAGCTGGGGCCAGGCGCCGACGACGCTGTCGCGCTTCAACGGCATCGCCTCTTACGAAATCCAGGGTTCGGGCGCGCCCGGCGTCAGTTCGGGCGACGCGATGACGAAGATCGCCGAACTCGCCGGCCAGATTCCCGGCACGTCGGTCGCTTGGTCGGGTCTGTCCTATCAGGAGCGGCTGTCCTCGGGTCAGGCGCCGATCCTCTACGGCCTGTCGCTGCTCGTCGTTTTCCTGTGCCTTGCCGCGCTCTACGAAAGCTGGACGATCCCGATCGCGGTGCTGCTCGTCATTCCGCTCGGCCTGGTCGGTGCGATCCTCGCGGTGACGCTGCGTGGCCTGATCAACGACGTCTATCTCCAGATCGGCCTGCTCACGACGATGGGTCTGGCCGCCAAGAATGCGATCCTGATGATCGAGTTCGCCGAGCAGGAGGAAAAGAAGGGCAAGCGCGTCATCGAGGCGGCGATGTCCGCGGCGAAGATTCGACTTCGCCCGATCCTGATGACCTCGTTCGCGTTCATCCTCGGCGTGTTGCCGTTGGCGCTGTCGACCGGTGCGGGTGCCAACAGCCGCATCGCGATCGGCACCGCGGTGGTCGGCGGCATGCTGACCGCGACGATCCTCGCAATTTTCTACATCCCCTTGTTCTTCGTCCTCGTCCGCCGCGGCGCACGCGACGGCATCGCCAAGCTGCGCGGTCGCCCGACCGGCTTCCAGGGCCATGACGACGACCACGGACCTGATGGTGATCGCAACGAACATCTGGGTCCGCCCGAACCACAGGGCCCTCGCCGGCCGGAGCCCGCATGATGCGCTCGCTAGTCCTGATCCTCGCCGCGTCGACCGCGCTCGCCGGTTGCTCGCTCGCGCCCAAATACGCGCGGACCGAACTCCCGGTGCCGCCGGCCCTTCCGGTCGGCGATTCGTACCTCCGCCAGTCCGAGGCGACTTTGCCCGCGATCACCTACCGCGACGTGTTCCGCGATCCACGGCTCCAGCAGATCATCGTCCAGGCGCTGGCGAACAACCGCGATCTCCGTGTCGCCGCCGCCAACATCGCCGCGACCCGCGCGCAATACCGCATCCAGCGCGCCGACCTGTTGCCGCAGGTCGATGCCAGCGGCCGCTACAGCTATTCGGGCGGCGGCAACGGCACCCGCAACACGGTTACGAGCGGCGGAACGGGCGGCAATACGGGCACCGGTAACACCGGAACCGGCACCGGTACCGGCACGGGCGGCGTCGGTACGGGCACCGGCGTCGGCACCGGTACGGGCACTGGCTCAGTAGTCAGTTCGTCCAGCTCGAACAGCGCCTTCTCGGTCGATCTCGGTACCACCGCGTTCGAGCTCGACCTGTTCGGCCGCATCCGTTCGCTCACCAGCGCCGCGCTCGATCGCTATTTCGCGACCGAAGCCGCCGCGCGCGCGACCCGCCTGACGCTCGTCGGCGACATCGCCGATGCGTGGCTCACCTACGCGTCGGACCAGAGCCTGCTCAAGATCGCGCAGGACACCGTCGCCAGTTCGCAGCGCAGCGTCACCCTGACCAACGCACGCCTCCGCGGCGGCGTGGCTCCGCGCACCGATCTTCGGCAGGCGCAGCAGATCCTGTTCACCGCGCAGTCCGACCTCGCACAACAGCGCACCGCACTCGCGCAGGACGTCAACGCGCTGCAATTGCTCGTTGGCGCGCCGGTCGACGCCAGCCTGTTGCCAGCATCGATCGAGCAGGCATTCCCGACCGTCGCCACGCTACCGGCCGGACTCGACAGCAGCATCCTCCTGCGGCGTCCGGACGTAGTCGAATCGGAATACCAGCTCCGCGCCACCAACGCCGAGATCGGCGCGGCGCGTGCGGAACTGTTCCCGCGCATCTCGCTGACCGGTATCCTCGGGTTCGCCAGCACGTCGCTGACCTCGCTGTTCAGCGGCGGCGCGTTCAACTATTCGGTCGCGCCGTCGGTCAGCTACCCGATCTTCCGTGCGGGGGCCGGGATCGCCGGGGTCGCCTATTCGCAGGCGCAACGCGATGCCGCGCTCGCGACCTACGAGCGCACGATCCAGACCGCGTTCCAGGAAACCGCCGACGCGCTGGCCCGCCAGGGCACGATCGCCGAGCAGCTCAGGGCGAACCAGAACTTCTCGGAGGCGGCGCTGGACACCTACCGCCTGTCGGACGCGCGCTACCGCGGCGGGATCGACACCTTCCTCACCTCGCTCGATGCGCAGCGCTCGCTCTATACCGCGCAGCGCAATCTCGTCGCGACGCAGCTCGTCGGGGCCAGCAATCGCGTGGCCCTGTACCGGGTGCTGGGCGGCGATTCGACGCTCGAGGCTACGGCAGGCGGTCCGCGCCCAGTGACGATGAGCGGCGCACCAAGAGCGGAAACGGACTGAAGCGTCGCCCACCTCCGCTCCTGGTTCCCCCGCGCAGGCGGGGGCCCAGGACCAAGCAGCGCCACCGTCCGAAACTCCCGGCCTCCCGCCTTCGCAGGAAAACGGAAGTTCCCACCACCCCGGCGAAGGCCGGGGCCCAATTGGAAAGGTCGCCGTAACGAAGCACGGCGTTCGCTAATCCACGTTTCCCAATTGGGCCCCGGCCTCCGCCGGGGTGGTGGCTGAACGAGTGCCGCCCCCCCGCTCACCGCCAGCGTCCACAAAGACCCAGAAGCCCCCCGCTCCCGGGAACCAACCGCCACCCCCACCGTCTTTCCCGCATGGTACACCGCCCCCCGATCAAAGCCCTCGCCTTCGACGTGTTCGGCACCGTGGTCGACTGGCGCTCGGGGATCGCACGCGACGCGGCCCCGATCCTCGCCCGCCTCGGCCGCACCGATATCGACCCGCACGCGTTCGCCGACGGCTGGCGCAAACGCTATCAGCCTGCGCTGGAGGAGGTGCGCAGCGGACGGCGTCCGTTCGTGATCCTCGACACGCTCCACCGCGAGGCGCTCGAAGACCTGCTCCGCCATCACGACATCGACCCCGCAGCGCTCGACGAGGCGACGCTCACCGATCTTACGCACGCCTGGCACCGGCTCGACCCCTGGCCCGATTCCATCGAAGGTCTCACCCGCCTCAAGACCCGCTACCCGATCGTCACCTTGAGCAACGGCAACATCGCGCCGATGCTGGAGATGGCCCGCCGCGCCGGCCTCCCCTGGGACGCGATCCTCGGAGCCGAAGTCAGCCGCGTCTACAAGCCGCTCCCCGAAGCGTACCTCGCCACCGCGCGGATGCTGGCGATCGAACCGTCCGAGCTGTGCCTCGTCGCCGCGCACCATAGCGACCTTGCCGCCGCACGCGCTGCCGGCCTCCAGACCGCCTATGTCGATCGCCCGCTAGAATATGGTGGCCGCCCCGCGCCCGACGCGGATGCCGCTCAGGACTGGGAGTTCGGCGTCGACAGCCTGACGCGATTGGCCGACGAACTGTGCCGATGACCCGCCGACCTGCCGCGCGCACCGATGGTAACGCGCGGCCCCACCCCGTATCCACCGACCCCCTATTCGCCGACCCCGTATCGACCGCCCCCGTGTCCACCGACCCCGTATCGACCGACTGCGGACGTGTAATTCGACCCGGCGTGCGACCCGGCAGGAACTTGAGATGACGACACAGACGGCCGAGGCCGATTTCCTGACCGGCGGCGGCGAGATGGCCGCGATGATCCGCGCGCATGACTGGTCGGCCTCGCCGCTGGGGCCGATCGAGCACTGGCCGCAATCGCTTCGCTCGATCGTATCGCTGATGCTCGCGTCGGAATTCGCGATGTTCGCCGCCTGGGGGCCGGAGTTGGGCTTCCTTTACAACGATCACTATGCGCGCCTGCTGCACGACAAGCATCCGCATGCGCTGGGCCGACGGTTCAGCGACATCTGGGGCGACGTGTGGGCGGACATCAGCCCGCTGGTCGACAAGGCGCTCGCGGGGGAAGCCTCGTTCTTCGAGAACCTGCCTCTCGTCACCAATCGCAAGGGCTATGACGAGCAGGCGTGGTTCACCTTCTCCTACTCGCCGGTGCGGGACGAGAGCGGCGCGGTCGCAGGCATGTTCTGCTCGACCTACGAAAGCACCGAACGGGTCGTGGCGGAGCGCGCATTGCGCGACGAACGCGAGCGGATGGGCCAGATGTTCGCGCAGGCGCCGACCTTCATGGCGATGTTGCGCGGGCCCGAGCACCGGTTCGAACTGGCCAACCCCGGCTACAGCAAGCTCGTCGGCCACCGCGAGGTACTTGGCCGCACCGTCGCCGAGGCGTTGCCCGACGCGGTCGAACAAGGGTTTCTCGAATTGCTCGACCATGTCTACGCAACCGGAGAGCCGTTTACCGCGTCCGGCATGCTCTACGCGGTACAGGCCGCGCCGGGCGGTTCGGTCGATGATCGCTATCTAGATTTCGTCTACCAGCCGATCCGCGACGCGACCGGCGCGGTCGTCGGCATCTTCGTCGAGGGCGCGGACGTCACCGATCGCAAGATGCTCGAACGCGACCTGCAATCGCTCAACGCCGACCTCGAACAGCGCGTTCGCGATCGGACTCAGGAACTGGTCGAGGCGCAGGAGGCGCTCCGCCAGGCGCAGAAGATGGAGGCGGTCGGCCAGCTCACCGGCGGCATCGCGCACGATTTCAACAATTTGTTGCAAGGCATCACCGGCAGCCTGGAGATCGTCCAGCGCCGCGTCGCGCAGGGCCGCGTGGGCGAACTCGACCGCTTTATTTCAGGCGCTACGGCCGCCGCCAATCGCGCCGCGGCACTCACCCACCGGCTGCTCGCCTTCTCGCGCCGCCAGCCGCTCGATCCGCGCCCGGTGAAGGTCAATCCGCTGGTCGCATCGCTGGAGGACCTGATCCGTCGCACGACCGGCGAGCAGATCGAACTCGAGATGGTGCTCGGGACGGGGCTCTGGACGACGCTGTGCGATCCTAACCAGCTCGAGAATTCGCTGCTGAACCTCGCCATCAACGCACGCGACGCGATGCCGCACGGCGGCACGCTGACGATCGAGACCCGCAACGCACAACTCGACGACCATTTCGCCGCCAGCCAGCGCGATGTCCGGCCCGGCCATTACGTCTGCGTCTGCGTGTCCGACACCGGCACGGGCATGTCCGCCGATACCATCGCCAAGGCGTTCGAGCCGTTCTTCACGACCAAGCCGCTCGGCCAGGGTACCGGGCTCGGCCTGTCGATGGTCTACGGCTTCGCGCGCCAGTCCGAAGGCTATGCGAGGATCTATAGCGAGGTCGGCCAAGGCACGACGATCAAGCTGTATCTGCCGCGCCACTACGGCGTGGCGGAACGGGACGAGGCGCTTCCAGGCTTGACCCAGGAGCACGTCACCGACGCGGGCGAGATCGTGCTGGTGGTCGAGGACGACGTGGTGGTCCGGTCGCTGATCGTCGAGGTGCTGGGCGAACTCGGCTATCAGGCGGTCGAGGCGCATGACGGTCCCGCCGGGCTCGACAAGCTGCAGACGATGGACCGTATCGACCTGCTCGTCACCGACATCGGCCTCCCCGGATTGAACGGGCGTCAAGTTGCGGATGCGGGGCGAGCACTCCGCCCCGACCTCCGCGTGCTGTTCATGACGGGCTACGCGGAAAACGCCGCGCTGGCATCGGGCTTCCTCGAACCGGGAATGTCGATGATCACCAAACCGTTCGCGATGGAAGCGCTCGCAACGCAGATCCGGACGATGATCGGGGGCTGAGGCAGAACACCCCCACCCAATCACCACCACCCCGGCGAAGGCCGGGGCCCAGTTGGAGAGGTCACAGTAATAACACGCCGCGCTCGGTTAGCAACGTCCCCCAACTGGGCCCCGGCCTCCGCCGGGGTAATGCTCGGATGGTAAGTAGGAGATGGAGCCGCCCCATCCCGTTCCCCCGCGAAGGCGGGGGCCCAGGAATCAAGCAGGACGACGTTCGTGACTCCTGGGCCCCCGCCTCAGCGGGGGAGCTAGAAGCGACGGCACCTAACGAAAAATCGACCCCCCCTCGTACCCCCCCCACAAAGCAACATTTGCCACTTCCCGCCCTTAAATAATTTTTCGTTCCCCCTTCGCCCCCTTGCGCTTCGCGAACCCCGCAGAACTCCACGCGTCGCGAATATCCCGCTCGTCCAACCCGCACGTGAACGCGACGAACCGAGCCCCGAACCACCCCCACACCCCCTTGCGTCTCTTCGCGCTTTGGCACAATCTCTTGGGGTTGCGTTCGGGGGCGGACCCAATCGCTGGTAGAACAACCCTCGCATAGCCATATGCGATATGACCGTAAGCGCGCCTTCCACCGCCGCGATGGTCACTTTTTGTTCTCCCGTTAGGGGCCGTCCGATGGTAGCATGGCGACATGACGCCGATTCGAACGAATACAGAACACTAGGAGCGGTTTCGATGGATTTCAGAGACAGCAGCCGGGATAGCGACATGACCACAGACACGATCGAACAAACCACTGCCACGCCTGAAGCCGAGGCCCCCAAGGCGCCGCGCCAGGCGCAGGACAGCCACTCCGTGCGCGCACAGATCTACCCGGTCGAGGTCGATCACAGCCGCGACGCGCTCCTCACCGAATTCGGCAAGGACACGCTCAAGGATCGCTACCTCCTGCCCGGCGAGAGCTATCAGGACCTGTTCGTCCGCGTCGCCTCGGCCTATGCCGACGACGCCGGCCACGCCCAGCGCCTCTACGATGCGATCTCGAAGCTCTGGTTCATGCCAGCCACCCCCGTTCTCTCGAACGGCGGCACAGGTCGCGGCCTGCCGATCTCGTGCTACCTCAACTCGGTTCCCGACAGCCTCGGCGGCATCGTCGACACCTGGAACGAGAATGTCTGGCTCGCCTCGCGCGGCGGCGGCATCGGCACCTATTGGGGCAACGTCCGCGGCATCGGCGAGCCGGTCGGCCTCAACGGCAAGACCAGCGGCATCATCCCGTTCGTTCGCGTCATGGATTCGCTGACGCTAGCGATCAGCCAGGGCTCGCTGCGCCGCGGTTCGGCCGCCGTGTATCTTGACGTCTCGCATCCCGAGATCGAGGAATTCCTCGAAATCCGCAAACCCTCGGGCGATTTCAACCGCAAGGCACTGAACCTCCACCACGGCGTGCTGATCACCGACGACTTCATGGAAGCCGTGCGCAACGGCGACGAATGGCATCTCCGCTCGCCGAAGGATCAGGCGATCCGCGCCACCGTCGACGCGCGCTCGCTGTTCCAGAAGCTCGTCGAGACCCGCCTCCAGACCGGCGAGCCGTACATCGTCTTCGCCGATCACGTGAACAAGGCGATGCCGAAGCATCACCGCGAACTCGGCCTCAAGGTCTCGACCTCGAACCTGTGCTCCGAGATCACGCTGCCGACCGGCAAGGATCACCTCGGCAACGAGCGTACCGCGGTCTGCTGCCTGTCGTCGCTGAACCTCGAGACGTGGGATCAGTGGAAGGACGAGAAGGGCCTGATCGAGGACGTCATGCGCTTCCTCGACAACGTCCTGCAGGACTATATCGACCGCCACGAGCCCGGCATGGAACGCGCCGCCTACTCCGCCGGCCGCGAGCGGTCGGTCGGGCTCGGCGTGATGGGCTTCCACAGCTTCCTCCAGGCACGCGGCATCCCGTTCGAGGGCGCGATGGCGAAGTCGTGGAACCTGCGGATGTTCAAGCACATCAGCAGCCAGGCTAACGAAGCCTCGATGCAGCTCGCGATCGAGCGCGGCCCCTGCCCCGATGCCGCCGATGTCGGCGCGATGGAGCGTTTCAGCTGCAAGATGGCGATCGCACCGACCGCGTCGATCTCGATCATCTGCGGCGGCACGTCGGCGTGCATCGAGCCAATCCCGGCGAACATCTACACGCACAAGACGCTCTCGGGCAGCTTCTCGATCAAGAACCCGTACCTCGAAAAGATGCTGAGCGAGAAGTCGAAGAACTCGGACGCGGTCTGGAACTCGATCCTCGAGCAGGGCGGCTCGGTCCAGCATCTCGACTTCCTCTCGGTCGAGGAAAAGGACTGCTACAAGACGAGCTTCGAGATCGACCAGCGCTGGCTGCTCGAACTGGCGGCGGATCGCACCCCCTACATCGACCAGGCGCAGTCGCTGAACCTGTTCATCCCGGCCGACGTCGAAAAGTGGGACCTGCTCATGCTCCACTTCCGCGCGTGGGAGCTCGGCATCAAGTCGCTCTACTACCTCCGCTCGAAGTCGGTCCAGCGCGCCGGGTTCGCCGGCGGGGTCGAGGCCGACAACACCATCGACCTGCGCCAGATCGACGTCGAGTCGAAGGATTACGATGAGTGCCTTGCCTGCCAGTAAGGCGCCTCGGCTGCCACAGGTGCCCCCGGCCCGTGAAACACGGACCGGGGCGCGCCTGACGCAACGAACCCCGGCCCGTGCGAAGCGGACCGGGGTCCAGGCAGTCTCGGCGGCGCGTACGACACGCGCCGCTGGAGGATCAGGCTTCTTCTTCGAACGTCACCGCCACGTCGGCGTTGGCGGAAAGCCGGACCTTGCCGTCCTCGATATCCGCGACCAGCCCGAGCGAGATGAAGTGATGATGCCCTTCATGGCGGCCCTTGCCCTCGACGACCTGCGGGCCCGAGTCCTTCTTGGTCAGCTTGATGCGGTTGCCTTCGACCTTGTCGACGGTGCCGACATGGACGCCGTCCGCGCCGATGACTTCGGCATGTTCCTGGATCTGGGTTGCATCGACCATGGTCGTTCTCCTGTGGTGGGTTCCCCGATACGGGGCTCGGCATCTCAACGCACGTCATGCGAGTTCGCCGCATGACATATGGTTCAGCTATCATGTTCGTGGTCGCGGGCGTGCTCGGAATCGTCGGCACCGCGATGCTGCTCCGTCTGCGCAGCCCGAGCGTCACCGAGCAACAGACCTACGCGTTCCGCATGATCGGCATCATGCTCACCTCGGGCGCGATCGTCCTCGCCATGTCCGCCGCCGCGATGTGGCAATGGAGCACCGAGACATGAAACCCGCGACCTGATTCCCCCAGTTTCCCGATATAAAACCCATTCCCGAAAGGCTTACCCCATGTCCCTCCTTCACGCCTCCAAGCAGTACAAGCCGTTCGAATACCCCTGGGCGTTCGAGTTCTGGAAGCGCCAGCAGCAGCTCCATTGGCTCCCCGAGGAAGTGCCCTTGGGCGAGGATTGCCGCGATTGGGCGCAGAAGCTCAGCGACCACGAGCGCAACCTGCTCACGCAGATCTTCCGCTTCTTCACGCAGGCCGACGTCGAGGTGCAGGATTGCTACCACGAGAAGTACGGCCGCGTGTTCAAGCCGACCGAGATCAAGATGATGCTGACCTCGTTCAGCAACATGGAGACGGTCCACATCGCCGCCTACAGCCATCTGCTCGACACCATCGGCATGCCCGAAAGCGAATATGGCGCCTTCCTCGAATATGCCGAGATGAAGGAAAAGCATGATTACATGCAGAAGTTCACCGTCGACAACGACGAGGACATCGCCCGCACGCTCGCCATGTTCGGCGGCTTTACCGAGGGCGTCCAGCTGTTCGCGTCGTTCGCGATGCTGATGAACTTCCCGCGCTTCAACAAGATGAAGGGCATGGGCCAGATCGTCACCTGGTCGATCCGCGACGAGAGCCTCCACTGCGAGGGCATCATCAAGATGTTCCACACCTTCTGTCAGGAGCGCCAGTGCCTGACCAAGGCGGTCAAGGACGACATCGCCGACGTCTGCCAGACGACGATCCGCCTCGAGGACAATTTCATCGATCTCGCCTTCGAGATGGGCCCGGTCAACGGCATGACCCCCAAGGAGATCAAAAAGTACATCCGCTTCATCGCCGACTGGCGCATGACCCAGCTCGGGCTGAAGCCGATCTACATGATCGACGAGCACCCGCTGCCCTGGCTCGCCCCGATGCTCAACGGCGTCGAGCACGCCAACTTCTTCGAACAGCGCGCGACCGAGTATTCGAAGGCCGCGACCAAGGGCCAGTGGAACGACGTCTGGGACTCGTTCGACAAGCGCCAGACCGCGAAGAAGGGGCCTGCGGCTAATGTGGACCTGAGCGAGGTTCGTGATATGTTCAGTGATGTGGGGGTTGCAGCAGAATAATAGACGTGTAGCTTGCGGACCGTGGAAGCAAATGACAATTTAGCGACACGGTCTGCACTGCGCGACTGGTACAGGGCATCGCTACCCAATAGTGGCTGCCCAGAATTACACTCAGACGAGAGCCTTAAACGCCTAGCTGACGCGAGAAACTTGAGCTCTAAGAGCGCAAATCGCCTGATGATTATTTCGCTCTGTTTTTCTATTTTGTACATGCTGCGATCTGAGGGTATCGGTCAGACCTTATCAGTGGCAGGATATCCTTTAAAGGATATACCTTACGGCTTATATATATTTTGTATCTGCTCACTTTCTTTATCGATTGTATCTATGATTCGCTCATGCGACTCGCGGAATTTTGACCGCCGACTGAAATTTGCATGTGATACAAAAGACATCGAAAAATCGGAGCTTATATACTTAAGCTTTCCAAATGACGAAGCATGGGCTGAACCATTTGGCCAAGGCATTGTATCGGTTAAATCAAACATAATAATTGCAGTTATTAAATATACTACACTTGCTCTATTTAGCATACTCACACTAGCAATTTTTTTCCTTCCTACATTGATTGGCATATCTCACATTTGGACAGAGCGTTACACGTTGGGCTCGGAATTTGTAGAAATACGGAGATACTCAACTCTTTTATTGGCAATTTTATCAGCTCTGTCATTCATTGTCCTGTCCTGGACCAGAACAGTTGACCGCGACTAAAAGGAACCAGATTGATGCGGATCAGCTTTTCTGGTTCAGAGGCCGAACACCATCGACTTGAAGCTTACGAAGGGCTCAAGTCTCTAGATGGCATAGTCCGCGTTGCTACCATAGCCGCCCATTACGCAGCAACAAACGAGGTTCGCTTTAGAGCGCCTTATTCGCCGATGTTACAGGTACAATTATCCGGCGTTAAAAATGGCAGTTTTGAGTTCATCTTTGATCAAATATCTAAATTTGCAGACCGGGTTTCGGGAGACGCCGCCAAGCGTCGATCCGAGGCGCTTTTCTCAAAGCTAGTTTCATTAGGAACTGGACAAGATGATGAGCATGTAATTGTCGTGCCAGGGACGAAGATACCAGACGGCGATTTGGCAGCAATGTCAGAGGCTTCAGAATCGGCGTTAATATCTGCGCATCGCTGGATAGACGATGACGATAAAACTATTAGCATCATCGATGGCGATGATAAAGTTGAAATGAATTCAAGAACTAAAGATTTTGTAACTGAAGAGGTCGTGGGAGAGGTTTCAAATCAAGATGTGTCGGTTGCCGCGCTAAATGTTAACAACCGAAGCGGTCGCGTATACATGTTTGATTTAGGCAGGACCGTTCCTTATGCCGTTTCTCGAGATGCAGAATCAAGAACCGTTGCCAATTTATCAACTTACCTACGTCGCTATGCGCAAGGCAATGGCGATCGCGTTAATATTAAATTCTCCCCAATTAAACACAACGACGGACGGCTGAAGAAGATTATTATTTACGATTGCTTTGACGTGCGAAACGCGGCTTAATAATGATTTGGCGGAGCGCTATTTGCGGTAGATAGTCAAAATCTTGTTCAAGCGATGCGCAATTAATCGCCAATGTCAGGTCGGGACAGAGGTTCGGTCGAACCCCATGACGATAGCCAGCGTTTGACCGCCTCGTGGCTGATCAATCGTCCGTTTTGTACGTCTGCATATGCACGCGCGTCGGCCTCAGTCTCCGCGGCTTGATCACTAGTATCGAGCAAGGCGTTCTCACGGGTCACTCGTCAGAGATACACCCCAGCGCCAATCACGACCAGCGGCAACTCACGCCCGCTAACACCAAGGCGAGCGCTTGCCCCCGCCATACCGCCGCGCGAGGCCCTGCCTGACTAGCAATGCGCCGAGCGACACCCCGCCCCTCTCAACGATCCGCAATTTGCGCCCGTAGCGGTCGACGTCACGCTTGATCGGGGCCAGCTTGAACGGGCCGGCGTTCAGCATCCCTTGCATCTTTACCGTCGCCGCCCGCCCCAGCCGCGCCTCGCGCGCGCAGCGAGGTGGGTGGGTTTCCGGGGTGTCGATGTCGGCGATGCGGATCTTGGTGCCGGCCATCCAGAAGGTGTCGCCGTCGACCATGCAGTTGATCCGCTTGGCACGGCCGCAGATCGTGAAGCGCGCCGATACCGGCTTGCCCCCCGATAGCGCGGATGCGGCGGCAGCGGCGGTGGACGCCGCGCTGG
Organism: Sphingomonas arabinosi; assembly: GCF_036663715.1. Taxonomy (NCBI): domain Bacteria; kingdom Pseudomonadati; phylum Pseudomonadota; class Alphaproteobacteria; order Sphingomonadales; family Sphingomonadaceae; genus Sphingomonas; species Sphingomonas arabinosi. Next base: position 574,734 of record NZ_JAXOJN010000001.1, on the reverse strand, counting down.
CGACACCCGCTGCGGTGGCCAAGGTCCCTGTGGTGACCCCGCCCGTGGCGGCACCGCCATTCCTCGCAGTTCCGGCGGCGGCCGCATCGGACGACACCCCCGTCTTGGCCGCGTCCCTACCCCAACCCCAGCCGCCCGGCACGCGCAGATGCCCGGCGGGCCAGGCGATGCCGAACCCGGTCGGCCATTCGACCTTCAATCCCGGCGGCACCAGCGGGGACCAGTCGACCTGGCGGATCACCGGAATCATCAGCCCGAGCAGCACGCCGTAGAACACCAGGCGAAGTTGCAGCAGGACTCCCGGCTTGGCGCCGCGCCCGGCACCCCCGCGTCCGGCACTCCCGCGCCCACGCGTGGCGCCAGCGCGATCGCCGCCCAGCAACCGCATGAAATCAAACACATACTCCATCATCGCCCGCGCCTACGCGCGCGCGCGCGGAAGTCACCTCGCCGCAGCCCCGACTTGCGGCCAGCGGAGTCGGAAACGAGGCGAACGCATCGTGAACATCTTACCTGTCCCGTCTCGGAGGAATCGGACCGACAATGCCCCCGTCCCGCAAACGCACGAGTTTCCGCTGTCCTACACGGGGCCGACGTGCCCAGTTCGATGCGTGCCAGCCCTCACCCCACCCCAGCGCGACGAGCACACACCCCCGCGATCCTACCGGCCTGCGCCCTCCCGCGATCATCGTGCGAGCGTCTATACTTCCTATACTTCACTCCCCGACGCCCGCAGCGCCGGACGCACGAAGGGCGGGAAAGTGCCGCCACTCCCCGCCCTTCGTACGCCCTGCGCCCCCTCCCGCGATCACCACGCCAGCGTCTATACTTCCTATACTTCACTCCCCGACACCCGCAGTCGCCAGACGCACGAAGGGCGGGAAGTGCTGCCACCCCCGCCCTTCGTGCTCCCTGCGCCCCCTCCCGCGATCACCACGCCAGCGCCTATACTTCCTATACTTCACTCACCAACCCACTGGAAACGCCGGACACACGAAGGGCGGGAAAGTTGCTGCCACCCCCCGCCCTTCGTACGCCCTGCGCCCCCTCCCGCGATCATCACGCCAGCGTCTATACTTCCTATACTTCACTCACCAACCCACTGGAAACGCCAGACACACGAAGGGCGGGAAATGGCCCTAGCCACTCCCCGCCCCCGTTACGCGTCCAGCTTGAACCTCTTTCGAGGCACAGGCTTAGAAGTGCGTGATGATGCCGAGCATCGGACGGAAGCTCTGCGCGTCGCCGAAGGTGTTGACCTCGGCGCGGATGCGGAAGCCTGCGTTGCCGGTGATGCCCTTCAGGCCGATGCTCTGCGGACCGACTTCTGCGCCGATGCCGTAGGTGATCGCGCTGTAGTCACGGTTGGTGTTGCCACCGTTGGTCGACCGTGCCGAGAACTTGTCGAAGTTGACCCACTGGTAGCCGACCTTGCCGTAGATCAGGCCGCTGTCGCCAGCGCGGAAGCCGAAGCGGCCTGCTGCGCCGTATTCCCAATCGATGTTGCCTTCGATGCCCTTAATCACGTTGCCTTCTGCGCCGACGAAGACCGGGCCGAGCGGCACGTTCACGCCGAGCACGCCCTGGACCAGCGAGCCCGATGGCTTGTAGCCGCGACGGGTCGAACCGTCAGCGTTCAGCGCCTGCGGGATGCCGTGGCCGCGCTCGTTGTCGAACTGCTCCCAGCCGCCCATCACGCCGAAGTACGGCTCGATGCCGAATGCCTTCGAGCCGTCGGGAGCTGCTGCTTCGCCGGGCTGTGCGCTGTTGTCGACGGGTGCCGGTGCCGACATATCCTGCGCGAAGGCGGGAACTGCGACCGTTGCGGCGGCGAGGGCGATTGCCAGGGAAAGCTTACGCATGAGTTTGACCTTATACCGTGTGTTGCGTGGATCCCCGACTGCACGGTGCGTCGGTTGGTCCAGGCAAGTCGAAACAGGCCGGCGGCCACATGGTTGCACAAAAAATGTCACATTCGGGGAACTGTTCGGCTGTGTTGCGTTACAGCAACGGTTCCTGTCATTTACATGAACGAAGCATGGCAGTGCTGGGGCGGACTAGGCAGAAATACAGCGGAAAAGCGGCAAAAAGCAGTTCGCTCGGATTTCAGAGTCGTCTGCCTAGCGGCTGATGATCTGCTGTGTGCGGTGCAGCATGAATGGAGTTTTCCCGCCTTTTCCGCAGCCGCCGGGCGGCTCTGTTCCGGTCGGCGGGGATTCTGTGGGCGGCCAGTGACGCACCGTCGGGAAACGTCTCAGGCTAGGAGCGACGCGCCCATCACGGGCGCGTCGCGGATCGTTCAGGGCTTCAGCGCGACGTCGTCGGCGTCCTTCAGGTCTTCGTCGTCGTCGATGGTGTCGTCGTCGAGTTCGTCCTGGACATCGTCCTCGTCCATGTCGGCTTCGTCCATCGTGACCGACGAATCCGTCTCGCCGACCTCTTCGGAGTCCATCCCGGTCTCGTCGATCGACTCGTCGTCGGTGTCGTCTTCGCCCAGGTCGGGTTCGAGGTCGGTCAGGATGATGCCGTCGCTCGGGCCGTTGCGCGTGGCCTCGAGGATCTCGGCGCGCTGGCTCTCGTCATAGCCCTCTTCGTCGTAGCCGTCGTCGCCCGAACCGGCACTCGGCACCTGATGTCCGCCCATGGTCACACTCCCTCGTTCCAGGACGCCCGCACGTTGCGGGCTTACCGGATGCGAACGGTGGACGTGCGCGGTGGTTCCTTCAAGCGCGCGTGGGTGCGGATGATGCCGGCCGGAACAGGCGACCCCGCTCGGTGACCAGGATGGAAACGAGCGCGGCTAGCCCCGCGATCAGGAACCCGCCGACCAGCGGCACGGTGGTGCCGTCGAACGCCTGCCCGATCAGCGCGCCGAACACTGCGCCGACGGTGACGCTCAGGAACCCCTGCACGCTCGACGCGGTGCCGGCGATACGCCCCATATTCTCCATCGCCATCGCCGAGAAGTTCGACGTCGCCAGCCCGAAACAGCCCAGCGTCAGCGCCTGGAAAACCGCGAAACTGACCAGCGTTTCGAAGCCGATCTCGATCGCAAACAAGTGGACCAGCGAGACCAGGATCATCAGCGACAGCGCACCATGGCTGATCAGGCGGGTGCCCAGCCGCATCACGATCCGCGAGTTGAGGAGATTGCAGATTGCCATCGTCACCGACGTCGTCGCGAAGATCAGTGCGAGCAGCGACGGCTTGTGGAACACGTCCGCCATGATCTGCTGGATCGAATTGAGATAGCCGTACAACGATCCCAGCAACGCGGTCGAGGCGAGCGTATAGCCAAGCGAATTGCGGTCGCCGAGCGTCTGGCGCCAGTCGCTGAAAATCCGCCCCGGTGTGATCGGCAATACGTTCTCGGCCGCCAGCGTCTCCGGCATCCGCAGGTAGAACCAGATCAGCACGCCCAATGTCAGTACCGCGACCGTCCAGAAGATCGCCCGCCAGTCGCCGAACTGGAGCACCGTCCACCCGAACGTCGGCGCGAGGATGGGAACGATCATGAACACCATGAACGCAATAGACATGACCCGCGCCATAGCCCGCCCATGATAGCAATCACGGACCAAAGCGATCGTCGCTACCCGCGCCGCGGCAATGACCGCCCCGCCAAATGCCCGCGCGGCCAGCAACAGCGTGAAGCTGCCCGCGGTCGCGCAGGCGACGTTCGCGATGATGTACAGGACCAGCGACCACAACAGCACCGTCCGCCGTCCGAACCGATCCGCCAGTGGCCCGTGGACGAGCTGCGCGACGCCGAAGCCGATCACGAACGCGGTCACCACGAACTGCCGACCGTTCTCCGACGCGACGCCAAGCGAGTCGCCGATCGCGGGCAGCGCGGGGAGCATCGAATCGATACCGAGCGCAGTGAGCGACATCAGCGAGGCGACGAGCGCGACGAATTCGACGAAGCCGATCGGCGCGCCACGCATCGCCGGCGCGTCGGATTGGGGATCCTGGGTCTGCATGATGCGTGCGCCTTTACCTGCTCGGGCGATCGCACGGAACCCGCTAACCGGCGCGGTTCCGCCATGATTGCACGATGCGCCGATGCCTCCTATCTGTATTGCCAGAACAACACAGTTCGGAGATAGCCATGATCCGCCCGCTCTTTCTCGCCACCGTCGGTCTCGTGGGCGTGCTGGCGCTAGCCGCCTGCGACCGCTCGAACGAAGGCGCATCGGTGTCGATCAACGCCGATGGCGGCAATGTGCTCGGCGCAATCAACGGCGAGACCGGAGAGATGAAGATCGACGTCCCCGGCTTTCAAGGCTCGGTGAAGCTGCCGAAGATCAAGATCGACACGAGCAACTTCGATCTCAACGGCGTGCGACTCTACCCGGGTTCGACGATCAAGACCCTCAACATCGTCGGCAACGAAAAGGCCGGCGGGCTCCGCGTGGCTTTCGCCAGCCCTGCGACGCCGCTAGTTGTGCGCGACTGGTTTGCACAACGGCTCGGAAAGGTCGGCTATCAGGTGCATCCCGAGGGGGCGAACCTGATCGGCACGACCGACGAAAACAAACCCTTCCGCCTCGAACTGGCTCCGGATGGCAAGGACCAGGCGACCGGGACGATCGTCATCAGCGGGTAAGGCGTAAGAGGGATGACAGGGATGCGTAAATCTCAACTCACCCTAACCCAAGCATTTGGCACGGCATGGCCGATCCCCTATATCAGCAGTCCCCCAATCCGGACACGAACCCCATGCTCGACACCCCCGCCGCCCAGGTCCCGACGCTCAGCCTCGCCACGCAGGACACCGACCCCGACGGCTTCGCCGCCGCGTTCGGCGAATCGTTCGAGCGGTTCGGCTTCGCGATCGTTGCCGACCACGGCATTCCCGCCGACCTGATCGAGCGCGCCTGGGCCGAGACGAAACTCCTGTTCGACCTGCCCGAGGACGAGAAGCGCGGCTATCACATCCCCGGCGGCGGCGGCGCGCGCGGCTACACGCCGTTCAAGACCGAGATCGCCAAGGATGCCAAGGTCGTCGACCTCAAGGAATTCTGGCACGTCGGCCGCGAACTGCCCGAGGGCCATCGCTATGCGGACACGATGGCGCCCAACGTCTGGCCGACGCGACCCGAGGGGTTCAAGCCGGTCTTCCTCGAACTCTTCGCTGCATTCGACCGCGCCGGCGATAAGCTCCTGTCTGCGATCGCGCGCCACCTGAAGCTCAAGCCCGACTGGTTCGATCCGGCGGTGAAGGACGGCAACAGCATCCTTCGTTTGCTGCATTACCCGCCGATCCCCGCCGATGCAGAGGGCGTCCGCGCCGGCGCGCATGAGGACATCAACCTCATCACGCTGCTGCTCGGTGCCGAAGAAGCGGGTCTAGAACTGCTCGACCGCGCCAACGGCCGCTGGCTGTCGATCAAGCCGCCCGAGGGCGCGATGGTCGTCAACGTCGGCGACATGCTCCAGCGCCTGACCAACAACGTGCTGCCCTCGACAACGCACCGCGTCGTCAATCCACCGCCCGAGCGCCGCGGCCATTCGCGCTATTCGATGCCCTTCTTCCTGCATCCCGCGCCGGATTTCCTGATCGAGACGCTGCCCGGGACGGTCACGCCGGACAACGCGAACCGCTATCCGACCCCGATCACCGCGCATGATTACCTGTACGAGCGGCTGGTCGAGATCGGCCTGATCAAGAAGTAGGGCGAGGCATGTCGATCCTCCCCCGCCAGGGGGAGGTGGCTGGCGCTCGCCAGACGGAGGGGGAGGAAAGGGTAACCGCCGTTCCGCTTCCCTCCCTCTCCGTCACCTTCGGCGCCACCTCCCCCTGGCGGGGGTGGATTGCGATTCCGGGCACGCCCCAAACCTCCGCTACTACCTTCCTCTTCCACCCCGGCGGACGCCGGGGCCCAGTTGGAAAGGTTGCAGTAACGATACGCATCGCTTCATTATCACCGTCCCCCAACTGGGCCCCGGCCTTCGCCGGGGTGGCGGTTCGTCATAGGAACGGCCGCGCCCCCAAACACCCCACCGCTTTTCTCCCCACCTGATACCCAACAACCACGCTTCGCCCATTGGTGCAGGCGCGCGCATCCGCTAGACCGCGCGCGATGCCCCATCTCTATCTCGTCGACGGCTCCGGCTATATCTTCCGCGCCTATCACCGGCTGCCGCCGCTCACCAACAAGCATGGCGAGCCGGTCGGCGCGGTGTACGGCTATACGACGATGCTGTGGAAGCTCGCAGACGAGGTCCACGCGGCCGACGGCCCGACCCACATGGCGGTCATCCTCGACAAATCATCGAAGACCTTCCGCAACGATCTCTACGACAAGTACAAGGCGCAGCGTCCACCACCGCCCGAGGACCTCGTCCCGCAGTTCCCGATGATCCGCGACGCCACGCGCGCGTTCAGTCTCCCCTGCATCGAGACCGAAGGACTCGAAGCCGACGACATCATCGCCTGCTATTCGAAGGCCGCGCTCGCGCAGGGCTGGGAAGTCACGATCGTCAGTTCCGACAAGGACCTGATGCAGCTCATCGAGCCCGGGCTCGACATGTACGACACGATGAACAACCGCCGGCTCGGCGCGGAGCACGTCGCGGAGAAATTCCACGGCGTCACACCGGCGCAGCTCGGCGACGTGCTCGCGCTGATGGGCGACAGCGTCGATAACGTCCCCGGCGTCCCCGGCGTCGGCCCCAAGACCGCCGCGAAGCTGATCCTCGAACACGGCGATCTCGAATCCGTGCTGGCGGCGGCCGACGGCATGAAGAAGGGCAAGCTGCGCGACAATCTGATCGAGCATGCCGAGATGGCGCGGCTGTCGAAGGTGCTCGTCTCGCTCAAATGCGACGTCGCGCTGCCCGAACCGCTCGAGGATCTCGAACTCAAGGGCATTCCCGACGCGCCGTTGCGGGCGTTTCTCGAGCATCACGGCTTCAAGTCGCTGCTCGCCAAGCTCTCCGCGGTCGCCGACGCCCCCGTCGCCGAATCGCCCGTCGTCGCGGACATGGACGACGACGAACCGTGCAAGCACGACGACTATGAAACCGTCGTCGACGAAGCCGCGCTCGATCGCTGGATCACCGTGGCCAAGCACCAGGGATGGATCGCGGTCGACACCGAGACCACCGGCATCGACGCGACCCGTGCCGATCTCGTCGGGATCAGCATGGCGCTGCATCCGAACCTCGCCTGCTACGTACCTATCGCGCATGGCGGGACGGATTTGCTCGCGGAAAACCCGGTCCAGCTCGATTGCGCACTCGTGCTCGCGAAACTGAAGCCGTTGCTGGAGGATCCGAGCATCCTGAAAATCGGCCACAACCTCAAATACGACATGATCGTCCTCGGCCGCGCCTACGCGCCCACCGGCGGCGTGCAGATCGCGCCGTTCGACGACACGATCGTGATGAGCTTCGATCTCGACGCCGGGCTGCACGGCCACGGCATGGACGAGCTCGCCGCCACGCACCTCTCGCACAGCTGCATCGCGTTCAAGGACGTCGTCGGCACCGGCAAGACGCAGCGCACCTTCAACGAAATCGACCTCAAGGCCGCCACCCGCTACGCCGCCGAAGACGCCGACGTGACGCTTCGCCTGTGGCGCCGGTTCAAGCGCCGCCTTCCCGCGGAAGGCTCGACCCGCGTCTACGAGATGGTCGACCGCCCGCTCGTCCCCGTCATCGCGCAGATGGAAATGCACGGCATCAAGGTCGACGCGGCGAAGCTGTCGAAACTATCGACCGAGTTCGCCGGCCAGATGGCGAGCCTGGAAACCGAAATCCACGCGCTCGCCGGCGCGCCGTTCACGATCGGCAGCCCCAAGCAGCTTGGCGACGTGCTGTTCGAGAAGATGGGCATCAAGGGCGGCCGAAAAGGCAAGTCCGGCGTCTATTCGACCGACGTCAACGAACTCGAACGGATCGCCGCCGACAAGGATTCGCCTGGCGCCGTTATCGCGCGGAAAGTGCTCGACTGGCGCCAGCTGTCGAAGCTGAAGTCGACCTACACCGACGCTTTACAGGCGCAGATCAACCCGGCGACGGGCCGCGTCCACACGTCGTACAGCCTCACCGGCGCGCAGACCGGACGGCTGTCGTCGACCGATCCGAACCTGCAGAACATCCCGATCCGCACCGAGATCGGCCGCCAGATCCGCGACGCGTTCGTCGCCGAGCCCGGCAACGTCATCCTCGCCGCGGATTACTCGCAGATCGAGCTGCGGCTCGCCGCGCACATGGCCAACGTCCCCGCGCTGAAGGCGGCGTTCGCCAACGGCGACGACATCCACAGCCTCACCGCGCAGGAACTGTTCGGCGAGGTCAACCGCGACACCCGCGGCCGCGCGAAGACGATCAACTTCGCGATCCTCTACGGCATCTCGCGCTGGGGCCTCGCCGGACGCCTCGACGTGTCCGCTGACGAAGCGCAGGCGATGATCGACCGCTATTTCGATCGCTTCCCCGGCATCTCGACCTACATCGTCGAAACGACGGAGAGCGTCCGCGCAACCGGCTACACGACCACGCTGTTCGGCCGCAAAACGCACTTCCCGCGCATCCGGTCGAAAATCCAGCACGAACGCCAGGGTGCCGAACGTGCTGCGATCAACGCCCCGATCCAGGGCACCAGCGCGGATATCATCAAGCGCGCGATGATCCGCATGGGCCCCGCGTTGCTCGAAGCCGGCCTGCCCAACGTCCGCATGCTCCTCCAGGTCCACGACGAACTCGTGTTCGAGTTACCGGAAGGGGACGTCGATGCAGCCAAGCCTGTGATCGAACGCGTCATGGCAACCGCTGCACTTCCCGCAGTAACACTCGACGTACCCCTCGGCATCGAGATCGGCACCGGCCTCAGCTGGGGCGCCGCGCATTGAGCCAGTCGATGCCCGAAAACCTTCCCCCCTCCCTGGAAGAGAGGGGCCGGGGGTGGGTCGGCCTGAGGCAGGCGCAACCGAACCTCACGGGCCGACCCACCCCCTACCCCTGCCTTCCAGGGAGGGGGGAAGCGTGACCGAGGCCACGCAGGATATCGACACGCTCGCTAAGGGCGGTCGGACCAACATCGCCGGCTTCGTCCTCCGCCTAGCCGCGCGCATCCCGTTCCTGTTCATCGCCGGCCGCATCTACGGGCCGGACCTCGTCGGCCGGTTCGCCATCGCAGTCGTGGTCGTCGAACTCGCAGCCTTGCTGGCAACGCTCGGCCTGAAACGCGGCCTCGCCCAGGCGCTCAGCAGTGCCGACCGCCCCCATGCCAACGTGGTCTGGGACGCGATGGCGGTCGCGTTCGTTGCATCTCTCATCGCCAGCGCGGTCCTCTGCACCTTCCCGCAGATCATGTATCCGAACAGTGCGATCACCGGCCTCGACCGGTTCCTGCCGCTGATCATCGTCGCGATCGCGTGGTCCGACGTCAGCCTCGCCGCGCTCGCCTATCGCCTCAACGTCAAGGCCGCGGTGACGGCTCGCGCGGTGGTCGAGCCGTGGACGATCTCGATCGCCGCCTGGGCGTTCTCGTATTTCACGATCCGCGACGGCCTCGTGCTGAGCTACGTCGCGTCGATGACCGCGGCGCTGATCGCCAGCCTCGTGCCGTTCCTGCGCAGCTACGGCGTGCCCCGCGGCTGGCCGCCACACCTTCGCCCGCTCTACGCGCTCGCCCGCGCCAACGTGCCGCTCGCGGGCGCCGACATCCTCGAATGGGGCAGCCGCAACGTCGACCGCTTCATCCTCGGCGTGATGTTCGAGCCGAAGGTCGTCGGCATTTACTACATGGCACAGCAAGTCGCGAGCCTGCCGCAGAAACTGAAGACCAGCTTCGACCCGATCCTCGGCCCCGTCATCACCCACAGCCTCGCGATCAACGACCGCGCCGCCATCGCCAACCAGGTGCGCCAGGTCGCGTTCTGGATCATGGCCGCACAAGGCGGACTCGCGCTGATGGGCTCGATCCCCGGCGAAGCGGTGATGGGCGTGGTCGGCCCGCAGTTCGTCGCCGGCACCGCCGCGCTCGCGTTCCTGCTGACCGCCGAAGTGCTCGCCTCGACCGGCGCGGTGAGCGAATCCGCGCTCGTATACATCGCCCGCCACCGTAACCTGATGATTTCCGCGGCAATGCTCGCCTTCCAGGTCGGGCTCAGTTTCGCGCTGATCTTCACGATCCGCGCGCTGGGCTATCCGGTCAATTACCAGGCAGCAGGCCCGGCGATCGCACTGATGCTGTCGGTGGGCGTGACCTCGATCATCAAGGCGAAGCTGCTCGGCCATCTGCTCGGTGCAAGGGTCTCGCCGTGGCGCTGGCCGTTGGTCTGGGCAGCCGGCGCCGCGATCATCGTCGGCGGCGCGTTCACCGCATTGCCCAAGCGCTACGAATGGGTCGAGCTCGCGATCGGCGAACCCGCGATCGCCGCGACCTATCTCTACATCCTGTGGAAATACGCGTTCGGTCCCGCGGACCGCGCGCTGTTCGGCAAGAAGCCGGAAGCCGTCGAACCCGCGCTACCGCAGACCGGATCGCCGGTCCTCTAGGTCCTCAGTAAGCGCGCGCTACCGCGAACTCGACCGCCTCGACCATCGCGTCCTTGGCGTCGCCATTGGCAAAGCCACCGATCGAGTCGATCGCGCGCTGGCCGTAATGGCGGGCCCTCGCGAAGGTGTCGTCGATCGCACGGGTCGAGCGGATCAGGCGGACCGCGTGTTGCAGGTCGGCGTCGCTGTCGCGGCGACCTTCGACCGCATCCTTCCAGAATGCGCGATCCTCGGCCGAGCCGCGCGCATACGCCAGGATCACCGGGAGCGTCATTTTCCCCTCGCGGAAGTCGTCACCCGCGTCCTTGCCCATCGTGTCCGCGTCCGAGACATAGTCGATCGCATCGTCGACCAGCTGGAACGCGATGCCGAGGTTGCGGCCATAGGCGTCGAGCGCGGCCTCCTCGGCTTCGGGACGCTCGGCGACGACAGCCGAAATCCGGCAGGCCGCGGCGAACAGCGCGGCAGTCTTCGCGCCGATGATGTCGAGATAGCGCTCCTCGCCGAGATCGACGCGGCGCGCGGCGGTGAGCTGGTTCACCTCGCCCTCGGCGATCACGGCGCTGGTCGAGGACAGGATCTTCAGCGCCTTGAGGCTGCCCGCCTCGACCATCAGTTCGAAGCTGCGGCTGAACAGGAAATCACCGACCAGCACGCTTGCCGGGTTGCCCCAGATGATGTTGGCGGTCCGCTTGCCCCGGCGCAGGTCCGAGCCGTCGACGACGTCGTCGTGGAGCAAAGTCGCGGTGTGGATGAATTCGACCGCGGCGGCGAGCAGGTGGTGCTGCGTACCGCTGTAATCGATCAGTTGCGCGCTCGCGAGCGTCAGCATCGGCCGCATCCGCTTGCCGCCGCCTGCGATCAGGTGACCGGCCAGTTCGGGGATCAGCGGTATCTCGGACTGCATCCGGCCGCGGATCACCGCGTTGACCTGGTCCATATCGCCGGTGACGAGCTTGACCATCGGGTCCAGCGAGGGCTGTGACTCGGGATTGGGACGAAGGGTGTCGAGGCGGTGGACGGTAGCGCTCATCTGCCCGAGCCTCTGCCGCCTATGCCCCTGCAAAGCAACCCTTGCCGACCCTCAGCGTGCCCCGGCTCGCCCCAGTCTGCCGTGCGACACCTTGCCGATCCGGCCGCGGCCCCGCAAAAGGCGCCCCGAACCAAGGAAAGGGTAGGTAGGTGGCTGACGACCTGTTGACCGGATACCGCCAAAGTATCGACAATATCGATGCGGCGCTGATCCACATGCTCGCCGAGCGCTTCAAGGTGACCCAGGCGGTCGGCCGGCACAAGGCAACACACGGGCTGCCGGCCGCCGATCCCGGCCGCGAGGAACGCCAGATCGCCCGATTGCGGCATCTGGCGGCGGAGGCACAGCTCGACCCCGAGTTCTCGGAGAAATTCCTGCGCTTCATCATCGACGAGGTGATCCGCCACCACGAGCGGCTGGCGCACGATCCCGCCTGAGGGGCGATTCTCTTCCCTGCCTGAGAGGGGAGGTTCGGGGGTAAGTTGGCTTCCACATATCGGACCACTACGACACAAGCTGGCCCACCCACCCCTAGCCCCTCCCTTCCAAGGAGGGGAGCTAAGGAGGCAAAGACGGTTCCTCGTCCCTTCACTGGGTCTTCTCCCCTCCCTGGAAGGGAGGGGTCGGGGGTGGGTCGGTTTCCGCATATCAGACCGCCCTGCCATGAGCTGGCCGACCCACCCCCAAGCCCCTCCCTTTCAGGGAGGGGAGCAGCAGAATGACGAAAACGTCACCCTTGCTCCATTTGTCGATCATTCAAAGGCGTGCAATCGGTTGCGAATGACGTGGTTTCGACGATCGTTGCTCGCTTTTGCCGTGCTCGCAATCGCCGCGACCGGTTTCATGGGCTGGCTCGGCTATTTCGGTGGCCAGCTGTTCACCGACGTCCCCGCCATCACGTCGCCGGCAAAGCCCCGCCGCCCGTTCGCCGCGGTGCTGCTGACCGGCGATCTCGGCTACAAGATCGGCATGGCACCGCAGATCGCGCGGCGGCTCGCGGCGGACGGCGTGCCGGTGGTTGCGGTCAACACGCTCACCTACTTGCGAAAAACGCGCACGCCGGCGGACATCACGATGCTGATCGCCCGCGCCGAACAGCGGGCGCTGCGGTTCGGGCAGACCGACCGGGTCGTGCTGATCGGCCAGTCGTTCGGCGCGGACATGCTGCACGTCGGGTTGGTCGACCTCGCCCCCCAATTGCGCGCGAAGATCGCCAAGGTCGCGCTGATCGTGCCCGAGAACACCGTCCAGTTCCGCGCGTCGCCGAGCGAAGTGTTTGATTACTGGACGCCGACCACCGATGCGGTGCCGACCGCCCGCCGCCTCGACTGGGCGCCGCTGCTGTGCGTGCAGGGCGTCGAGGAGACCGAGAGTCTGTGTCCGTTGCTGACCCAGGCCAATGCACGGCGGGTCGCCCTGCCCGGCGGACACCCGCTTCACCGCGACGCCGATGCACTCTACGACGTGCTATCGCGGTTCGTATTCGCGGATTGAGGATCGACCGATGGTTGCTGCACTGATGGCGCTCGCGATGGCCGCGGGCAGCCCCGCTCCCGCTTCCGCGGTGGAAGGCGTCTGGCATAATCCGAAGAACAGCGTGGCGGTGAAGACCGGCGCCTGCCCCGACAAGACCGGCGGCAGCAAACTCTGCGGCTGGGTCGTCCGCGCCGACGACGAGGCGCAAGCCGACGCGCGCGATGGCGGCACCCCGAAGCTGATCGGCACGGCGTTGCTCCGCGAATACCGTCCGAACGGTCGCAACCGATGGTCCGGGCAGATCTTCGTACCCGACATGGGCCGCACCTTCGGATCGACGCTGACGCTGGTCGACGCGGACACGATCGACGTGAAGGGGTGCCTGATCGGCGGCTTCCTGTGCAAGACGCAGACGTGGCGACGCGGTTGACGCGCGTGACCCGGATCCGCGACTGGGCCCGAATCCGCGACTGGATCGCGCATCGCCGCGGCACGCTGATCGCGCTCGCGGTGCTGGTGGTCGCGGTGCTCGGCTTCGCGGCGATCCACAAGCTCACCGCGGAGATCCGCCTGTCCGAGGTCCGCGCGGCGTTCGCGGCACTCGGCTGGCCCGAATTGTCCGCGTCGATCGCGCTGACGATCGTCAGCTACATCGCGCTCACCTTCTACGACACGATCGCGCTCCGGGTGATCGGCCACCCGCTGCCGTGGCACACCGCGGCGATCGCCTCGTTCACCAGCTACACGATCAGCCACAATCTCGGCCTCGCTATGCTGACCGGCGGCTCGGCGCGCTACCGGGTCTACAGTCGCGCTGGCCTCGACGAAGCCGCCGTCGCGCGCGTCGTCCTGATCGCCGGCGTGACGTTCTGGGCGGGCGTGATCACCGTCGCCTGCCTGTCCATGGCGCTGCATCCGGGCATGTTGCCGATCGTCCGCTGGACCATGCCGCCGCTGCTGGAGCGGTCGATCGGCATCGCGATCCCGCTGGCGATGCTGGCGATCGTCCTGCGGTATCGCCGCGGCGGGGCGATCGGACTGTTCGGCTGGCGACTGCCCTTGCCCGATGCGCGGCAGGCGCTGGCGCTCGTGCTGGTCTCGACGGTCGACCTCGCCGCGGCGAGCGCGGCGCTGTTCGTGCTGTTGCCGGGTGCCTCGCCAGACCTCTATCCGGTGCTGTTCCTCGGCTATGCGGTGGCGATCGTGGTCGCGCTGATCAGCCATGTGCCGGGCGGGCTCGGCGTGTTTGAGGCGGTGATCATCGCGACCATGCCACAGAACAACGCGACCATCCTCGCCGCGCTGCTCGCCTATCGCATCATCTATTACGTCGCGCCGCTGATCCTGGCGGCGGTATTGCTCGCGTTCCACGAGGGCCGGCAATGGCGCCGTCGCGACCGCACCGCCGGACAGGAGCGTCGCGGCACCGATCCACTGGCGATCGCGCTGCCGCTGGCGCCGTTACTGCTGGGCGTGCTGGTCTTCCTGTGCGGCGCGATGCTGCTCGTCTCGGGCGCGCTGCCCGCCGCGCCGGGCCGGATGGACGTGCTGGCGAGCGTCCTGCCGCTGCCGATCAGCGAGATGGCGCATGTCGCGGCGAGCCTCGTCGGCGTGATGCTGCTGTTCGTCGCGCTCGGGCTGTACCGGCGGCTCGACGGCGCGTTCTGGGCGGCGCGGCTGCTGCTGGTCACGGGGACGCTGCTGTCGATCGCCAAGGGCCTCGATTACGAGGAGGCGACCGTGCTCGTGCTCACCGCCGCCGCGCTGCAATGGACACGGGCGGCCTTCTATCGCCGGACGCGGCTGACCGCGGAGCCGCTGTCGCCCGAATGGCTGGTCGGCGTCGGCGCCGCGATCGGCCTGTCTTTGCTGATCGGCTTCTTCGCCTATCGCCATGTCGGCTATTCGAGCGACCTGTGGTGGCGGTTCGAGACCGACGCGAACGCCTCGCGCTTCCTGCGCACCAGCCTGGCGGTCGGGCTGTTGCTGATCGGCGCGGCGATCTGGCGGCTGTTCGCGGCCGTGCCCGTGCCGATGATCCATGACGAACTGCCGCGCGACGTCGCCGAGGCGGCGCTCGCGCATGCCGACCGCACCGATGCGATGCTCGCCTTCACCGGCGACAAGCGGTTCCTGGTGTCGGACAGCGGCGACGCGTTCCTGATGTACCAGGTGAAGGGCGCGAGCTGGATCGTGATCGGCGATCCGGTCGGCCCCGCGGAGGCGTGGTCCGAACTCCTCTGGGCGGTCCGCGCCCGCGCCGACGCCGCGCAGGGCCGGCTGCTGCTGTACCAGATCGGCCTCAGGATCGTGCCGATCGCGATCGAGATGGGGTTGAAGCTCGTCAAATACGGCGAAGAGGCGACCGTCGAGCTGGAAGGGTTCACGCTCGACACGCCGGACATGCGCAGCGTGCGCAAGGCGAGCCGCGTCGCCGAGCGGGCCGGCGCCGAGTTCGCGGTCGTGCCCGCCGCCGAGATGCCCGCGATCATGCCCGAATTGCACGCGATCTCCGACTGGTGGCTGACCGACAAGAACCACGCCGAGAAGCGGTTCAGCGTCGGCCGGTTCGAGCCGGGGTATATGGCGAAGTTCGACTGCGCGGTGGTGCGGATCGAAGGGCGGATCGTCGCCTTCGCCAATGTCTGGGGCACGCCGAACAAGCAGGAGCTGTCGGTCGACCTGATGCGCCACGCCGAGTCGATGCCGCAGGGTGGCATGGACTTCCTGTTCACGCGGCTGATGCTGTGGGGCCACGAACACTGCTATCGCAATTTCTCGCTCGGCATGGCGCCGCTGTCGGGGATCGAAGCACGGCGGCTGTCGCCGGCCTGGTCGAAGGTCGCTGCGTTCCTGTTCCGTCATGGCGAGCGGTTCTACGGGTTCGCCGGCCTGCGCGCTTACAAGGAGAAGTTCCGCCCGAACTGGACGCCGCGCTACATCGCCTCGCCGGGCGGCACCTCGCTGCTGCACGGGCTGATCGATTTGCAGGCTTTGGTGAGCCGGTAAGGCTTGCTAGGGCTCCCCCATGAGCTTCCTCCTGGCAATCGAAGGCGCCGACGGCGCGGGCAAGGCCACCGCCTCGGCATTGGTCGTCGAGCAGTTGCGCGTCGCCGGTCGCACCGCCGACGTCGTGTCGTTTCCGCGCTATACCGAGACGGTCGGCGGCTGGGCGCTCGGCGCGATGCTGGCAGGGACGCTCCCGCGCGGCACGTCGCCGAAAGCGGCGGCGGTGCTGTACGCGCTCGACCGGATGGAGTCGCGCGATCACCTGCTGGCGACGATGGCGGCGAACGACGTGGTGGTGTTCGATCGCTACATCGCCTCGAACATGGCGTATCAGGCGGCGCAGGTCCCGGCGGACGAGGCGGACGCGATGATGGCGTGGATCGCCGACCTGGAGACGGGGTCGTTCGCGCTACCCAAGCCCGACCTGTCGGTCTATCTGGACACGCCGGCCGAGATCGCGCGCGGGCTGATCCTGAAGAAGCGTAAGCGGTCCTACACCGACGATGCGTTCGACGCGTACGAGGCGGATACCGGGCTGCAGGACCGGGTCAGGACCAACTACACCGCGATGGCGAAGGCTGGGTTGCTCGGACGGTGGGCGACCGTTTCGACCGTGAAGGACGCCGCGTCGCGGGCGCCCGCCGAGATAGCCGAGGAGATCGTCGCGCTGCTCGACTGAGCCGCGCCGTCCGATCAGTCGCTCCGCCGCCCCCCGTCATCCTGACGAAAGTCAGGACCCAGGGTAATGGAACGCGGCCCTGCTTTGCTCTGGGTCCTGACTTTCGTCAGGATGACGTAGGCGGGCGCGCGCCTTTTTAACTTTTTTGTCATCTACGGATTCCGCATTGCAGCATAAGTAAACGCCATTACTTAGCACGCTAATGACTTCCTCCCGTGCCACTCTCGAATCCTCATACGCCCGCACCCTGCTGCCGCTCGCCCGACTGTGGCGCCAGGCGGCGGATCGGGCGCTCAGCGACATGTGCGTGTCCGCATCGTCGGGATGGGCGCTGGTCCAGGTCGGCCGGCTCGGCGACGACGTGCGCCAGACCGATCTCGCCACCCAGCTCGACGTGACGCAGGCCTCGCTCGTCCGCTCGATCGACCAGATGACCGCCGCCGGCCTCGTCGAGCGCCGCCGCGATCCGGCCGATGCGCGTGTCAGCCGGATCCGCCTGACCGATCGCGGCCGCACGCTCGTCACCACGATCGAGGCGAAGTTCACCACCCTGCGCCACGAAATGCTCGAAGGCGTCACCGACGACGACCTCGCCACCGCCCTGCGCGTGGCGGAGCAACTCGGCGCGCGGTTCATGGCGGATCGCGCGCGATGAGCCCGACCCGATGATCCTCGCCCGGTTCGGCGCGAAGGAAGCGCTCTTCTCGGTCAAATGCCTGATCGCCGCGTTCCTCGCCTACTACATCGCGCTCAGGATCGGCCTGACGCGCCCCTATTGGGCGGTGACGACGTCCTATATCGTCGCCCAACCGCTGGCCGGCGCGGTGCTGTCGAAGGCGGTGTTCCGTGTCGCGGGCACGGTGCTCGGCGCGATCGCCGCGGTCGTACTCGTCCCCAACCTCGTCAACGCGCCCGAACTCCTGTCGCTCGGCCTCGCGCTGTGGCTAGGCCTGTGCCTCTATATCTCGCTGCTCGACCGGACACCGCGCGCCTACGTCTTCCTGCTCGCCGGCTATACCGCCAGCATCATCGGCTTCCCCTCGGTCGCGACCCCCGGCGCGGTGTTCACCACCGCCGCGCTGCGCGTGCAGGAGATCACGATCGGGATCCTCTGCGGCAGCCTGATCCACGGGCTCGTGTTTCCGCAGACCGTGACCGCCGCGCTGCTCGGCCGGATCGACGCGATCCTAGCGGATGCCGAGCGCTGGTCGCGCGATTCGCTCGCCGGCGAATCCGACGCCCAGCTCGATCGCGACCGCCGCCGCCTCGCGCTCGATATCAACGAGCTGCATCAGCTTTCCATCCATCTGCCGTTCGACACCGCGCGCCTGCTGCCGCGCGTCCGGACGTTGCGCGCGTTGCAGGCCGAACTGTCGATGCTGCTGCCGCTCGCGAGCGCGGTCGACGACCGGATCGTCGAGCTGAAGCGCGGCGCCGACGCCCCCCGCCCCGAGGCGCTCGCGCTGATCGAGGACGTCCGCGAGTGGCTGCGCGATCCGCCACCCGCCACCGAGCGCGCCGCGACCGCCGACGCGCTGATCGCCCGCGCGCGCGCGCTAGAGCCGCCGGTCGACGATACGCTGATCTGGCGCGATGCGTTGCGGTTGAGCCTGCTCGCCCGCCTCGGCGAACTGGTCGACGCGCACCGCAACGCTCGCGACCTGCGCGATCAGATGCGCTCGCCGTCGCGCACGCCCGTCACGCCCGCGGTCGCCCGCCTGCTCGCGCGCACCGCCAAGCGCCCGCTACACCGCGACCGCGGGATTGCACTACGCGCCGCCGCCGGCACGATCATGACGATCCTGCTGGGCTGCGCCTTCTGGATCGGCACCGGCTGGTCGGACGGCGCAGGCGCGGTGCTGATCGCCGGCGTGTGTTGCGCGCTGTTCGGCAACAGCGACAACCCCGCCCCGGCGATCAAGGCGTTCTTCTACGGGACCATCCTGGGGTTGGTCGTGTCCGCGGTCTACGCCTTCGCGATCCTGCCGCGGGTGACCGATTTCGTGACGCTGGCCGCCGTCCTCGCCCCCCCGATGCTGATCGGGGGCATGTTCCTCGCGCGGCCCTCGACCTTGCTCGTGACGCTCGGCGCGCTGCTCGGCGGGTTGAATACGGTCGGGCTAAACGACCGCTTCGGCGGCGGCTTCGACGCGTTCCTCAACGGCGGCATCTCGCAGCTGATCGGCACGCTGTTCGCGGTCGTCACGGTCGGCCTGTTCCAGACGATCGGCGCGGACACCAGCGCGCGGCGGCTGATCCGCGCGGGCTGGCGCGAACTGGCGACCCGCAGCGATTCGCCCGGCCGGCCCGACGCCGCCGGCTGGATCGCCCGGATGCTCGACCGGATCGGGCTGCTCGCGCCGCGGCTCGCATTGCAGGGCGAGGACCCCGGCAAACCGTTGCTGGACGCGCTGACCGACCTGCGTGTCGGGGTCGCGGTCGGCGAATTGCGCCAGTTGCGGCTCGACGGCACACCGAACGAAGCCGCGCTGATCACGCCGGTTCTCAAGGGGATCGGCGCGCATTACCGCGCGCTGCGCCCCAACGAGCCGGCGCCGCCCGAGCCCGACCTGCTCGCCGGGATCGACACCGCGATGACCGGGTTCGCAACCAGCACGCCAGACCGTCACCGCACCAGCATGCTCGCGCTGACCTCGCTGCGTCGCAACCTGTTCGCGTCGGCGCCGCCTTATCTGGCACCAACGTACGGAGTGGCGGCATGACCGGCGAAATCTCGATCGGCGGCGTCTACCTGCCGAGCCTCCTGCTGCTCGCGGTGGCTGCCGTCATCCTCACCGGCATCGCCACACGACTGCTCGCCTTCGCCGGCGTCTATCGGGCGGTGACGTATCGGCCGCTCGTCGACCTCGCGCTGTTCATCCTCATCCTCGGGCTGCTCGCCCTGCTGACCGGACCTTCCGCATGAATACCCGACTCAAATCGCTGCTCGCCCCCCTTGGCCGCTCCGCCGTCACGATCGTGATCGTCGCGCTCGCGCTGCTGGTCGCGCTGTGGCTGTGGAAGCGGTACGAGACCGATCCGTGGACGCGCGACGGGCATATCCGCGCCGACATCGTCCGCGTGACGCCCGACGTCGCTGGCCTCGTCACGCGGGTCGCGGTGCACGACAACCAGGCGGTGAAGCCCGGCGACGTGCTGTTCGTGGTCGATCGCCCGCGCTTCGAACTGACGCTGGCGCAGTCGGACGCCTCGATCGCGAGCGCCCGTGCGACGCTGTTGCAGGCACGCCGCGAAGCGCAGCGCGATCTCGCGCTCGGCGATCTGGTGGCGAAGGAGACGCACGAGCAGAACGTCGCGCGTGTCGCGACGGCATCGGCAGCGCTGGCGCAAGCACAGAGCGCACGCTCGACCGCCGCGCTCAACCTCGCCCGCACGACGGTACGCGCGACGGTACACGGGATCGTCACCAACCTCGATCTCCACCCCGGCGACTACATCGCGACAGGCGCACAGGCGATGGCGCTAGTCGACACCGACTCGCTGCGCGTCGAGGGCTATTTCGAGGAAACTAAGCTCGGCAGCATTCATCTCGGCGACCCAGTGATCGTCCACCTGATGGGCGAACCGCAGGCGCTGCACGGTCGCGTCGACAGCATCGCCGCGGGGATCAACGACAGCGAGCGGACGAATACCACCAACCTGCTGCCAAACGTGAACCCGACCTTCAACTGGGTACGCCTCGCGCAGCGCATCCCGGTGCGGGTGAAGCTGACCCAGGTGCCGAAGGGGGTGCAACTGATCGTCGGCCGCACCGCGACGGTGACGGTCGAACCGCGGGTCACGCCGGGGACGACAGCATGATGCGCGCACATACCCGCCACGCTTCGCTCAGCAGCGCGCCCTCTTCCCCCCTCCCTGGAAGGGAGGGGCCGGGGGTGGGTCGGGTTCCGCACGTTCGAACCGTTGTGCCACGAGCCGGCCTACCCACCCCCAGTCCCTCCCTTTCAGGGAGGGGGGCAGTTGCGGCTGCCTGCGCCCTCGCCCTCGCGGCCTGCACGACCGCCGGTCCGAACTACGCCCTCCCCGACCGCGCCGCCGTCAACATCCCCTCCGCGCAAGGCAATTTCGACAGCGGCAATGAGACGGCGTTCGTCGACACCCCGCTCCCCGATCACTGGTGGCAGCTCTACGGCGACCCCCGCCTCGACGGCTTCGTTACCGAAGCGCTCACCGCCAACACCGACCTGCGCGCCGCCGATGCCAACCTCCGCCGTGCCGATGCGGTGGTCGCCGAAGTCGCCGCCGGTCGCACGCTGTCGACCGTGCTCGGCGGCGGCACCTCGCTCGACCGGCCCTACACGACCGGCGGCAACCTCCCCGGTACGCTCGACTACAACCTCGGCATCACGCTGGCCTATCCGCTCGACCTCTCCGGCCGCATCCGCCGCGGGATCGGGGCGGCCCAAGGCGACGCGGAGGCCGTCGCCGCCGCGCGCGACAATGTCCGCGTCACCGTCGCCGCGGAAACCGCGCGCAGCTATGCCGCCGCCTGCACCGCCAACATGGTGCTCGCCGCCAACACCCGGATCCTCACGCTGCAACGCCAGACGCTCGACGTCACGCAGCGCCTGCAACGCGGCGGCCGCGGCACCGCGTTCGACGTGACGCGCGCAAGAACCGCGGTCGACCAGAGCGAGGCGCTGATCCCGTCGCAGGTCGCGACGCGCACTGCCGCGCTCTACAGACTCGCCACGCTGATGGGCCGCGCGCCCGCCGATTACCCGAAGGACGTCGCCACCTGCGCAAAGCCACCCGCGCTCACCCGCCCGCTACCGATCGGCGACGGCAGCGCGCTGATCCGCCGCCGCCCCGACATCCGCGGCGCCGAGCGCTCGCTCGCCGCCGCGACCGCGCGGATCGGCGTCGCGACCGCCAACCTCTACCCACAAGTCAGCCTCGGCGGGTCGGCCGGGTTCACCGGGCCGGTGTCGTCGCTCGGCTCGGGCAACGCATTCCATCTCGGGCTCGGGCCGTTGATCAGCTGGAGCTTCCCCAACCGCCCGGTCGTCCGCGCGCAGATCGCCCAGGCCGGCGCAGCCGCCGACCAGGCGCTCGCCCAGTTCGACTCGACCACGTTGGAAGCGCTCCGCCAGACCGAGACCGCACTGTCCGCCTATGCCCGCGAAGGCGATCGCAACGCCGCGCTCCGCCGTGCGCAGTCCAGCGCCGCGCGCGCCGCAGATCAGGCCGGCACGCTCTACCGGTTCGGCCGCACCGATTTCCTCTCGCTGCTGACCGCACAGGCCGCGCTGACAACCGCGCAGGCCAACCTCGCCGCGTCCGATGCGTTGCTGGTCGACCGCCAGGTCGACGTCTTCAAGGCGCTCGGCGGGGGTTGGCAGAGTTGAGGCTGCGTCGCCGCGGGCTGGCGTCGATCAACAGCGAAATCCGCGACGGCATCATGCCCGCCGCCGATACCATCGCGCGGGTGGCGAAGGACCCGGATGCGCTGCCGCACACCCCGAGCAACTACCGCGTCACCGCGCTGATCATCGCCTGCGCGCTGTTCATGGAGCAGATGGACTCGACCGTGCTCGCGACCGCGTTGCCGACGATGGCGCGCGATTTCGGCGTGCCGCCGACCAGCATGAGCTCGGCGCTGACCTCGTATCTGCTGGCGCTGGCGATCTTCATCCCGGCGAGCGGTCGCCTCGCGGACCGGTTCGGCTCGCGCACGATCTTCCGCGCGGCGATCCTGACCTTCGTCGGCGGATCGATACTGTGCGGCCAGGCGACGAGCCTGCCGTTCATGATGTTTGCCCGCTTCCTGCAAGGGCTCGGCGGCGCGATGATGATCCCGATCGGCCGCCTCGTACTGCTCCGCAGCGTCGCCAAGGAGGACATGGTCCAGGCGATGTCGTGGCTGATCATGCCCGCGCTGATCGGCCCGATCCTGGGCCCACCGGTCGGCGGCGCGATCGTCACCTATCTCGACTGGCGCTGGATCTTCTACCTCAACGTACCGATCGGGCTGCTCGGGGTGGTGCTGGTGACGCGCTACATCGGCGAGGTCCGCGAGGACAAACCGGCGCGTTTCGACGTCCCCGGCTTCATCCTGTCGGGCGTGTCGCTCAGCTGCCTGCTGTTCGGGTTCGAAATGACGAGCCGCACCGGCGAACTCGCGCGGGCCGTCGTGCTGATCGCGGTCGGGCTGGTCGCAGGCGTCGCCTACATCCACCATGCCAAGCATCGCAGTGACCCGATCCTCGACCTGTCGCTGATGCGAATCCCGACGTTCCGCCTGTCGGTGATCGGAGGATCGCTGACGCGCATCACGCAGGGCGCGCAGCCGTTTCTCTTGCCGATGATGCTCCAACTGGGCTTCGGCATGACCGCAGCGGCGAGCGGCGCGATCACGATCGCGGGCGCGATCGGCTCGCTGATGATGAAGAGCCTCGCACCGCGCGTGCTGCGCCACTTCGGCTTCCGCAACAGCCTGATCGTCGGCGGCCTTTGCGCGAGCTCCGGCTATGCGGTCGCCGGCCTGTTCCGCCCCGACTGGCCGATGCTGTCGCTAGGGATCTGCGTAGGGGCGGCGTCGCTGCATGTCGGGATGCTGGGGACCGGCGCGACCCGGCCGGCGCTAGCGAACTTCACGCTGGCGTTCCTGGTGGTGACCGCAGTGTCGGCGTCGGCGACTATCTGGAACCGACGTTTCGCGGTCGATGCCGGGGCGGACCTGAGCGGGCACCGGGGGTAGCAAGACGCAACATTCCCCCTCCCTGAAAGGGAGGGGTTGGGGGTGGGTCGGCCGGCTTGTGCCACTGCCCGTCCAACTATGCGAAAGCCGACCCACCCCCGGCCCCTCCCTTCCAGGGAGGGGGGAAGCAGTAGGTATCAGACCTGCGGTGCCGGCAGCGAAGGCCGCGAGAGGACGGACACATGCTCGCCTGGCTCAACGAACATCCCATGCGACTCCGCCCACCGCCCCGCCTTCTCGCTCGCCGTCAGCATCGTCAGGAAAGGACTAAGCAACAGCCCCAGCGTCACCGGCGCAAGCCACGCCGCGGTGATCGGTGCGAACGGCGTGACCAGCAACAGCGCAACCCCCACCCCGACATGCCAGCGATAGCGCGGCATCACGTCCGCCAGCGACAACTCATGCGCGTCGCGGTTCTGCGGCGCCCAGCCAGACTTGCGCCCCATCAATATCCCGGCGAGATCCATCGTCTGCGTCAGCGCGATCACCGGCGCGGACAGCATCGAGAACGGCACGTCGACCAGCACCGACCGCATGATCCCGCGTCGCCCGCCAAACCCCGCGCGCCGCTCCGCGTTCGAGATCGCCCAGATCACGCTCAGCAGCTTCGGCCCGAACAGCAGCAGCAGCGTGACCACCAGCACCTGTAGCGAAGTCTGCGCCTCGACGATGTTGCGCTCGCCGATCAGCGCCTGCACCACGCTCGTCGCGATCATCAGCAGCCACACCGGCGAGGTGATGAACGCCGACGCGCCCATCAGCAATTGCAGCCGGCTGACCCAGTGGAACCCCGACGAGGTCAGCAGACTCAGATGCTGGATATTGCCCTGCGCCCAGCGCCGATCGCGCACCGCCGCGTCGATCAGCGTCGGCGGATATTCCTCGAACGTCTCCTCGGTCATCAGCATGTGCACGCGCCAGCCGCGCCTGCGGAGTAGCGCCGCCTCGACCATGTCGTGGCTCATGATGACGCCGCCGAACGGCGCGCGTCCGGGAAGGTCGGGCAGACCGCAACTCGCCGCGAACGCCTCGATCCGGATCAGCGCGTTATGGCCCCAGAACGTCGCCTCCGAACCCGACCACCAGACGAGTCCCGCGGTCGAGATCGGGCCGTACAACCGACTGGCGAACTGCATCCAGCGCTGGAAGAACGTCACGCCGTTGATCACCGCGGGCACGGTCTGAAGCAGCGCCACCGCCGGCCGCCGTTCGAGCACCTGCGCCATGCCGATGATCGTGTTACCGCCCATCAAACTGTCCGCGTCGAGCATCAGCATGTAGCGATAACCGCCGCCGAACCGCCGGATCCACTCGGCCACGTTGCCCGGCTTGCGGCCGACGTTCACGGTCCGGCGCCGATAATAGAGCGCGCAGTCGAGCGTCGGCACGAGCCTCTGCCACGCCGCGACCTCGGCCGCCTCCGCCGCTTCGCCCGAGTCGCTCAGGATGAAGATATCGAACCGGTCGGCGACGCCGCCAGCCGCGATCGCGCGCGCCATCCACGCGATCCGCTCGAACACGGCGTCGATGTCTTCGTTATGAACCGGCATCAGGATCGCGGTGCGCCCTTCGAGCGGTTCGGACTGGCGCGGTGTGGGCACAAACCCCGGATGGCCGCCGGTCATCAGCAGGACGAAGCCGATCGCCGCGTTCATGAAGCCGAACGCGATCCACGCGAACAACGGGAAGAACAGCGCCAGCAACACCGCGTCCCACAGGCTCAGCCCGTCGGCGAGCAGCGATTCCTGCACCGCGGACGATGCCGCGGTGGCGAGCAGCCCCGTCATCAGGATGAGGATGATCCGGCGCGCGAGCATATCGTCGTTCGAGACGACCATGCCCGGCCCGGGCTCGGGCGCGGACCAGGGCGGCGGCGGCCCGTCGAAACGCTGCGGGAGCATCTCGATCGGCGACTCGCCCGGCATCATGGCGGGAAGGTCGGGCATCAGAAGATCGGCGTCAGCACGGTTTCGCTGAGTGCGCGACCGCCGCGCGTGAGGAACAACCTGACGTCGGCCGGGCCCTGCGCATCCGGCGCGACGTCGACGGTCACGCGCCAGCGGTTTTTCTGGCCGACCACCGGATACGCCGCGTTGGCGAGCACTTTCCCGCGGACGACGTCGATCTTCGCGGTCACGCCGCTCTGCCGGTCGAGCCCGGCAAGACCGTCGCCGATGAAATCGACCACGAGCTTTCGCGCGCCCTTGACCGGTTCCGCGCCCGGTCGGCCGGCGACACCCTGCCAGCAATCGACGACATGCGCGGTCGCGGCGATGGCGGTCGGGTCGCTCGATTTCCACGACAGCGTGTAATCGAACTGCAACCGCTGCCCTGCCTTGGCCGGTGCAGCGGGCGTCCAGAACGAGACGACGTTATCCACCGTCTCGCTGTTGGTCGGAAACGCATAGAGCATCACCGCGCCCTTGCCCCAGTCACCCTGCGGCTGGACCCACAGGTTCGGGCGGCGATCGTAGAACGCGCCATCGTCCTGGTAGTGATCGAAATTCCGGTCGCGCTGGATCAGCCCGAAGCCCTTCGGCGCCTGATCCGCGAAGCTGTCCAGCGTATCGTGCGGCGGGTTGTTGAGCGGCCGCCAGATACGCTCGCCCGCGCCGGTCAGCAGCGCGAGGCCGTCCGAATCGTGGATCTCGGGGCGCCAGTCGACCGCAGCCGCGCGATTGCCTTCGCCGTACCAGAACATGCTGGTCGCGGGCGCGACGCCGAGCCGTTCGATGTCGCGGCGGACGTTCAGGACGGACGAGACCTGCTGCTCGACGCCCGCACCCGCGACGTGGCGCGACTGGAAGCGGTAAGCGCCGGTGACGCTGGCGCCGTCCATCAGCGCGTAGATCGTGTACGCGTCGGCGCCGGTCCGCTCGATCCAGAATTCGGTGAAGTCGGGAAACTCCTCGCGGCCGGGGAGCCCGGTGTTGATCGCGAGCCCGCGCGCAGACAGGCCGTATTGGTCCTGCGAGCCGGCGGTGCGGAAATAGGAGGCGCCCTGGAATGCCATCCAGTCGCTGGTCCCGCCCGGCGCCATCGCGCGGAAGCCGGCGATGCCGAGCGCGGCGGCATGGCCCTCTTCGGCCTCGAACAGGTCGCGCGAGAACGCGATGCGGCGTGCCTGCCCGTTCTCGACGACGTTGATCGCGACCGGCATCGGCGCATAGCGGCCGAGCGGAAACAGGCGGATGCCGCCCGCCAGCGTCTTGTCGGCGCGGAAGCGAATGCTGCCGACCTTGTCGTAATCGATCGCGGCGGCGGCAGCGACCTTGACGGGGGCCTGATACGGCTTGGCGGCGAGCGTCGCGGCGCGCTGCTGGAGCGCCTCCCAGGAGAACGGCTCGGCCTTGCCAGGCGCTGCACGCATCGCCGCGGCGGCCTGCGGGAGGACACCCAACAAACCCAGCGCGGTCATTACTTCGCGTCGACCGATCATGCAGAGCGCTCCCTCGTCATCATGCTGCAACGCGGTAGCATAAGGACATCGCGCGCGCGCGTCGACAGGTCCCGCCCCCGGCGCGGCCTACCTCGCCGCGCGCTGCCAGCGAGCGCTGACCTGAACACGGTCGTGGATATGGTGGCCGACGATCACCAGCATCGCGCCGCCACTCGCGCAGAGGAAGCCGATCGTGGCGAGCAGGAATGCGAGTGCGCCTGTTTGTGGGTGGAGGCGGACGAGCGTGTGGATCGGAGTGGCGGCGATCGTCAGCGCCCGGACGCCGCTCGCGCGGAGGCTGAGGTCGGTGCGGAGGCGGCGAGAGTCGGTCATGCGACGTTTGAGCTATCGCTTGCCTCATAAGCGTTCGAGATCGATTTTGCTGGGGAGCCATAGTGTTGGCGTAGTGCGCAACCCCGTCATCCCGGCGAAAGCCGGGACCTCGCGCGGCAGGGGCGACCTGTTGAAGGGAGACCAGCTTTCGCTGAGGTGACGGTTGGGTTGGTTAGCGTGACGGCTAGTTGCGCAGGATAACGAGCGGACCGCCCGTTTCCTTGTTCTCCCTCGAAGGCGGGAGCCCAGTCTGGATCCCCGCCTTCGCGGGAAAACAAGCTTTCTGCCTATGGAGACGTTCAGGCGTCGACCAGCAGCCGGTATCCGATCCCGAGCTCGTTCGCGATCACCGTGCCAACGCCCCCCGCCCCCTCCAGCTTCTGCCGCAGGTTCCGCACCACGATGCGGAGATATTCGATCCGGCGGTCATGATCGGTCGGCCACGCCGCCTCGAGAATCCGCTGGTGCGTAACGACCCGCCCAGGATGCGCCGCCAGCGCTGACAGTACGTCGAACTCCTTGCGCGTCAGATGCACTTCCTCGTTCCCGCGGCGGACGAGGCGGTGCTCGAAATCGATCTCCACCCCGTACGCGCGCAATACCGTCGGCCGCGATGTCGCCTCGCCGCGCCCCCGCAACGCCACCCGCAACCGTGCAAGCAACTCCTCGGTATCGAACGGCTTCGTCACATAATCTTCGGCCCCCAGATCGAGCGCCGCCACCTTCTGGTCGGTCGCCTCGCGCGCGGAGACGACGAGGATGATCGGATCGCCGAGCTTCTTCAGCAACGGTACCAGCTCCAACCCATCGCGATCGGGCAATCCCAGGTCGAGCAGCACCGCAGTCAACGGCCGGCTCGCCGCGATCCGCAAAGCCTCGCGCGCGTCGACCGCCTCCTCGACGCCGTAGCCCGCGCGCTCCAGCGTGTTCTTCAACAACCGCCGGATGTGCAGTTCGTCGTCGACGATCAGGACCGTCTGCACGCTCATAGATTCGCTCCATCGGTGTCGCGGACGAGCAGGGCCACGGGGAAGCACAGGCTGAACTGCGCGCCGGTTGGGTTTTGGGGGTTGGTGACTTCAACGGTCATTTCCATTGCTTCGGCGAAGGCCTTGACGATCGCAAGTCCGAGGCCGGTGCCGCCGATCGCACGGTCGGAGCCTTCGAGGCGGCGGAACGTCTCGAACACCTCGTTCTCGCGGCCGGGCGGCAAGCCTGGCCCCTGATCGATCACCGACAGCCGGAGCATCCCGAAGCGGTGCTCGGCACGCACGATGATCGGCGTGCCGGGATCGGCATAGCGCCCGGCATTGTCGAGCAGGTTGAGCAGGCAGTGGTGGAGCAATTGCGGATCGACGCGGACCAAAGGCAGGTTCGGCGCCACATCGAGCTCGATCGCATGACCTTCAAGCACCCGCTTTGTGTCGTGCACCGCGCCCGCAACGGCGTCGGTCAGGTCGGTCGGCTCCAACCGCAACCGGAGCGCCCCCGCCTCGACCCGCGCCATGTCGAGCAGATTGCCGACGAACCGGTTCAGTCGCGCCGCCTCGCTCTCGATCGTCGCAATCAGCTCGGGCGTGACGCCGCGGTGCAGCTCGGCGGCAGCCGCCATCACCGACGTCAGCGGCGTGCGCAGGTCGTGGCTGACCGACGACAGCAACGCCTGCCGCAACCGATCGCGTTCGCGCACCGCATCGACGTCGCGCATCTCGACCTCGAGCCGCGCGCGCTCAAGCACAAGCGATGCCTGATCGACCAAGCTCATCAACAGCGGCAACTGGTCCGACCGTACCGGATCGCCACCCGCCTCACGCGCGAGCCCGAGCACTGCCAGCGTCCGCTCGCCCGAGCGCAATGGCTGGAAGAACCACTCCGACGCCGCCAGCGTGCCCGACCCGCGACCCGCCGGCACGCCGCTGTCATAGGCCCATTGCGCGGCCGCCATCTCCATCGTCTCGAGCCGGTAATCCGCGCCGTTCGCCGCCTGCACCGCGAGACCGGTATCCTCCGCGACGAGGATCACCGCGCGCACGCCGAACAACCGGCCGATTTCCTCGCAGATCGCGCGCGCCAGTGCGACCGGCTCGTTGAGCGAGGTCAGTTGGCGCAAAAACCCGGCGAGCGAGGCGTTGGTGCGAGCGCTGGCGGCGGCGATATCGGCCTGTGCGCGGACCCGCGACGTGAGCTGGCTAGTGACGAAGGCGATGCCGAGCAGGACTAGGATCGAGATCACGTTCTCGGGATTGTTGATCGTCAGCGTGCCGGTCGGCGGCAGGAAGAAGAAGTTGTATGCGATCGACGAGGCGATCCCCGCGAACAGTCCGGTGCGCAGGCCGAACAGGCTCGCCGCGGCCATCACCGGAAGCAGATACAGCAGCGCGACGTTGCCGAGGTTGAGGATGTGGAACAGCGCGCTCGCGATGCCGGTGACGCTGGCCACCATCATTGTCGTCCAGGCATAGCCCGCCTTGCTGCCCCAGCCGCCGCTGTGCGCGCGCTTGCTCCGGGTGACGGTGCCCGCCTCCATCGGCAGGACGTGGACGGCGATCCCCGGCGTCTCGCGGACCATCTGGTCGACGACGGAGCCGTGGCGGAGTTCGAACCAGCGCGAGCGGGTCGACTTGCCGACCACCAGCTGCGTCGCGCGCGCCTCGGCGGTGAAGGTCTTCAGGCCGTCGACCACCGACGTCGCGGGGACGGTGGCGACATCGCCGCCAAGCTGCGTCGCGAGGTTGAAGACCGCGGCAAGCTGCCGGTGTTCGGGCTCGCCGAAGGTCTGCGCGCGCGGCGTCTCGATATACACCGCGGTCCACGGCGCGTGCATCGCGTCGGCGATCCGCTTGGTGGCGCGGACGAGGCCCAATGCGCCGGGCAGCTCGCTGATCGCGACGACGATCCGCTCGCCGCCCGCCCAGGTGCCGCCGACGCCAAGCGCGCGAACGTGTTCGAGCATCTGCGCATCGACGGCTTGCGCGGCGCGGCGGAGCGCGAGTTCGCGTAACGCCGAGAGGTTCGACTTGGAGAAGAAATGCGAGAGGGCGCGGGTGGCCTCTTGCGGGAGGTACACTTTTCCCGCCTTCAACCGCTCGATCAGTTCGTCGGGCGGGATGTCGACGACTTCGATCTCGGCGGCCTCGACGATGCTGTCGGGGACGGTCTCGCGGACGCGGACGCGGGTGAACGAGGCGACGACGTCGTTGAGGCTCTCGATGTGCTGGATGTTGATCGTCGAATAGACGTCGATGCCCGCGGCGAGCAGTTCCTCGACGTCCTGGTAACGTTTGGGGTGGCGGCTGCCGGGCGCATTCGTGTGGGCGAGTTCGTCGACGAGGACGAGCGTGGGGGCGCGTTCGAGGATCGCGTCGAGGTCCATCTCGTCGAGCGTGCGGCCTTCGTAGGGGATCGCCTTGCGCGGGATGATCTCGTGGCCCCGCGTGAGCGCTTCGGTTTCGACGCGGCCGTGCGTCTCGACCACGCCAATGACGATATCGACGCCGGCGCGACGGCGTTCGGCGCCTTCGGAGAGCATCTCGTAGGTTTTCCCGACACCGGGGGCGGCGCCGAGGAAGATCTTCAAACGGCCGCGACCCTCCTGCGACGCCTGCCGCAAGAGGGCTTTGGGTGATGGTCGTCCGTCGTCGTTCAACGTGCGCCCGTCGCGTCCAGCGCGCGGTTCAAGGCGAGGACGTTGACACGCGGCTCGCCGAGGATGCCCAGCAGCGGGCCATCGACGTTGGCGGTTACCAGCGCACGGACACGGTCTGCGGCCAGACCGCGGGTACGCGCGACACGCGCGACTTGAGCATAGGCCGAGGCTGGCGACAGATCGGGGTCGAGGCCGGAACCCGATGCGGTGGCGAGATCGGCGGGGAGCGGCCCGGTCACGCCTTCCGCGCGGCGCTTGGCGACGTCGGCCTTGGTGCGATCGACGAGTGCCTGGCTGGTCGGGCCGAGGTTGGAGCCGGAGGAGGCTAGGCCGTCATAGCCCTTGCCGGCGGCGGAGGGGCGCGTCTGAAAATAGCGATCGGTGGTGAAGGCCTGGCCGACGACGGTCGAACCGATCGCCTTGCCGTTGGCCATGACGAGGCTGCCGTTCGCCTGGGTTGGGAAGATGGCTTGTCCGATGCCGGTCATGGCGAGGGGGTAGACGATCCCGAGCAGGAGCGCGAACAGGATCGTCATGACGAATGCTGGGCGGAGGGCGGAGGTGAAATCGGAGGTCATTCTGTCGTCTCCATGTGTCCGTGCGTAGGTGGGGACAGGGTCTGGGCACCCGCCTTTGCGGGTGAACAATTTTTTGGGGTGAGGTTGGTGGAGGTTGCATCGTGCGCGTTCCCACCTGGCACCTCCCCGGCGAAGGCCGGGGTCCAATTGGGTGACGTCGCCCACTCGAGTTGCGCTTCGTTACCTCGACCTTTCCACTTGGGCCCCGGCCTTCGCCGGGGTGGTGGCTCGCGGGGTGGTTGCTCGCGGGGTGGTGGTTCGCGGTGCGAGGGTGCATTTGCACCCGACGGACTGGTCTGGATCATCATGCCAGCCCCAGCGCGCCGACCAGAAGGTCGATCAGCTTGATCCCCACGAACGGCGCGATGAGGCCGCCCAGGCCGTACACCGCGAGATTTCGCGCGAGCAGCGGCCCCGCCGCCATCGGCTTGTACGCGACGCCCCTTAGCGCGAGCGGCACCAGCATCGGGATGATGATCGCGTTGAAGATGATCGCCGACAGGATCGCACTTTCGGGCGAGCCCAGCCGCATCACGTTGAGCACGCCCAATCCCGGATAGAGCGCAACGAACATCGCCGGGATGATCGCGAAATACTTGGCCACGTCGTTCGCCACCGAGAAGGTCGTCAATGCACCGCGCGTCATCAGCAACTGCTTCCCGAGCCCCACGATCTCGATCAACTTGGTCGGATCGCTGTCGAGGTCGACCATGTTGCCCGCCTCGCGCGCTGCCTGCGTGCCGGTGTTCATCGCCACGCCGACGTCGGCCTGCGCCAGAGCCGGTGCGTCGTTGGTGCCGTCGCCGCACATCGCGACCAGCCTACCGCCCTGCTGTTCCTTGCGGATCAGGTCGAGCTTGTCCTCCGGCGTCGCCTGCGCGAGGAAGTCATCCACGCCAGCCTCGGCAGCGATCGCGGCAGCGGTGAGCGGGTTGTCGCCGGTGATCATCACCGTGCGGATGCCCATCGCCCGCAGTTCGCCGAAACGCTCGCGGATGCCCGCCTTGACGACGTCCTTGAGGAAGATCGCGCCGAGCAAGCGGCCATCGCGGGCCACCGCCAGCGGCGTGCCGCCGGCGCGGGCGATCTCGTCGGTGATGCGGCGCAGTTCGGTCGCGGCGGCGGTCGCCCCTGCTCCCGGATTGGCCTTCAGGATCGAGTCGACGGCGCCCTTCTGGATCAGCGAGCCATTGACCTTCACGCCCGAGATGCGAGTCTGAGCCGTGAACGGGATGACTTCCGCATCGCCCGGCAACGCACTCGTCGTCACGCCGAACTTCTCGCGGGCCAGCACGACGATCGAGCGGCCCTCGGGCGTTTCGTCGGCGAGGCTCGCCAGCAATGCCGCCTCGGCAAGCTCCTCGTCACGCGTGCCACCGACCGAGCGGAACTCGCTCGCCTGACGATCGCCGATCGTGATCGTGCCGGTCTTGTCGAGCAGCAGGACGTCGATATCGCCCGCCGCCTCGACCGCACGGCCAGACTTCGCCAGCACGTTGAAGCGCACCAGACGGTCCATTCCCGCAATCCCGATCGCCGACAGCAGCGCCGCGATCGTGGTCGGGATCAGCGTGATCAACAGAGCCGCCAGGATCGCGACCGGCACGCGGCCACCCGCATAGCTGGCGAACCCGGGGATCGTCCCGACTGCGATCAGGAAGATGATCGTCAGGCCGACGAGCAGCAGCGTCAGCGCGATCTCGTTCGGCGTCTTTTGCCGCTCGGCGCCCTCGACCAGGGCGATCATGCGGTCGAGAAAGCCTTCGCCGGGGTTGGCGGTGATCTTCACGCGGATCTCGTCGGAGATGACGCGCGTGCCCGCGGTGACGGCGGAGCGATCGCCGCCCGCCTCGCGGATCACCGGTGCGCTCTCGCCGGTGATCGCGGCTTCGTTGACCGAGGCGACGCCCCAGACGACTTCGCCGTCCGCCGGGATCAGGTCGCCCATCGTCACCAGCACGATGTCGCCCGAGCGAAGCATGCTCGCGGGGACGGACTCGACTTGATCCACCTTCATGCGGCGGGCGGTGAGTTCGGCCTTGGTCGCGCGCAACGACGCGGCCTGCGCCTTGCCGCGACCTTCGGCGAGCGCTTCGGCGAAGGTGCCGAACAGCACCGTCAGCCACAGCCAGATCACCAGTTGGATCTTGAAGCCGACCGACAGCCCGTCGCCGCCGAAATTGACGAGGATCGTCAACAGCGTGGCGACCACCGCAGTGACGAACATCACCGGGTTGCGGATCAACTGCCGGGGGTCGAGTTTCCGGAAAGCGTCGCCGATCGCCGGGATGATCAAGTCGGCCGTAAACAGCGACTTGGTAGGGGTGCGTGCCATTTTGGCTTGTCCCGTCAGAAGGTTTTGCCGCTGATCATCGCGAGATGATCGGCGATGGGACCGAGCGCGAGGCTCGGCAGGAAGGTCAGGCCGCCGACGATCAGGATGATCCCGACCAGCAGGCCGACCCACAGCGCACCCGTCGTCGGGAACGAGCCCGTGCTTTCCGGCGTGTGCTTCTTGGCCGCGAGCGACCCGGCGATGGCGAGCATCGGCACGATGATGAAGAAGCGCCCGAGCCACATCGCGACCCCCAGCAACCCGTCATAATAGGGCGTCGCGGCGGTGAGACCCGCGAACGCCGAGCCGTTGTTCCCGACCCCGCTGGTGAAGGCGTAGAGGATCTCGGTGAACCCATGCGGCCCCTTGTTGAGCGGTCCTGCGAGCCCGGCCGGCAGCACTGCGCTGAGCGCGGTGAAGCCGAGGATGACGAGCGGCAGGATGGCGATCGCCAGCACCGCCAGCTTCACTTCGCGGCTCTCGATCTTCTTGCCGACATATTCGGGCGTGCGGCCGACCATCAGGCCTGCCACGAACACGGCCAAGATGGCGAACAGCAGGAAGCCGTAGATGCCTGCGCCGACGCCGCCGATGACGACCTCGCCGAGCTGGATGTTGAGCAGCGGGATCATGCCGCCCAGCGCGGTGTAGCTGTCGTGCATCGCGTTGACTGCACCACACGATGCCGCCGTCGTGACGACCGAGAACAGCGCGGATGCGGCGATCCCGAAGCGGACCTCCTTGCCCTCCATGTTCCCGCCCGCGACGCCGATCTGGTGGAGGATCGGATTGCCCGCGGCTTCCTGCCAATAGGTGACGGTGACGCCGGCGAGGAACAGGATGACCATCGCCGAGAGGATCGCCCAGCCTTGCCGGGTGTTGCCGACCGCCTTGCCGAACGTCCAGGTCAGCCCGAAACCGATGACGAAGATAGAGAGCATCTGGATCAGGTTGGTCAGCGCGGTCGGGTTTTCGAACGGATGCGCCGAGTTCGCGTTGAAGAAGCCGCCACCATTGGTGCCGAGCATCTTGATCGCCTCCTGGCTCGCCACCGGGCCGAGCAGCAACGACTGCTTCGCGCCCTCCAGCGTCTGGATGTCGACGACACCCGCGAGCGTCTGCGGCACGCCACTGACGATCAGGAACAGCGCGTAGACGATCGAAATCGGCAGCAGCAGGTACAATGTGACGCGCGTCGCATCCGCCCAGAAATTGCCGATCGTCGTGGCGGATCGCCGCGCAAAGCCGCGGAACAGCGCGAACGCCAACGCGATGCCGGTGGCGGCCGACAGGAAATTGTGGATCGTCAGGCCGAACATTTGGGCAAAGTTCGACATGGTGGATTCGCCACCATAGCTCTGCCAGTTGGTGTTGGTGGTGAAGCTGATCGCGGTGTTGAACGCGAGGTGCGGCGCGAGGCCAGCGAGGCCTTGCGGGTTACCCGGCAGCACGCCCTGCAGGCGCAACACCGCGTACGTGAGCGCCATCAACGTCGCGTTAAACAGGAGCATGTGCAGCGCATAGCGACGCCAGCCCTGCTCTTGGTTCGGGTCGATCCCGGCGAGCTTGTAGAAACCCGTTTCGACCGGGCCGAGGACGGCGTGGATCGGCGTGCGGCGGCCTTCGTACAGCGCGAACAGCCACATGCCGACGGGTTTGGTCAGCGCCAGCAATATGCCGACGAAGCCGAGGATCAGGATCCATCCCTGGAATGTCATGGGAGCGCGCTCCTAAAAACGTTCGGGACGGATCAGCACCGCCACGAGATAAAACAGCAGCCCGAGCGCGACGATCGCGGCGAGCCAGAGGTCGAGGGTCATGATTGCGTCCTCACGCCCGAGGTTTTCATGCGTTGTCGCACAGGCGGACATAAGCGAGCGTCGCCGCCACCAGCCCGACCATGATCGCTATCCAGAGTAGATCCTGCATCGGTCGTTCCTCGTCAGAAGGCGGCGGTAAGCGAGGCAACCACGGTGCCGTCGGCGATCGATCCGGTACCGTCCTGGCCGCGGGAGAAGCTCGGCTGGAGATACGCTGCACTGCGACGCGTGATGTCGGTGTCGACATAGCTGACGTTGAACGTCAGGTTTCGATACGTGGCGTCCGCACCGAGCGACCAGTCCCAGTACTCGCCGGTCGGCGTCACGCTGGTCGCGTTGGGGCCGAGGCCGTCATTGCCCCAGCTATGGCCGATATGCGCCTTGGCAGTCAGTGGCGTGCCGGCAATCGCGAACGCGCCGTCGCCGGTGAGGTAGAGATTGTCGGTCTTGGCGCCGGGATTGGTGTAGACGCCCGCGGCCGCATCGGCGCCGGTGCGATACCATTTGCCGAGTGCCTGCTGCTTCGGCGCATAGAACGCGCTCACGGTCAGCGTCGCCGGGCCGGTCGTGCCGCTGAGCTTCACATAGGGCTCGGCGTAATCAGTCTTTGAGGCGCCGCCCGGATACATGTACCAGGTCAGCCCGACGTCGAGCGTCGCGTTGTCCGCGAGCTTGTGCTTGTAGCCGCCGATCAGGTCGAGCTCCATGTTCGAGCCGCCGAACGTGCCCCAGCCCGACAGGTTCGATCCCCAGGCGCCGACATACACGCCGCTCTGGTGCGCGATCGTCAGCCCGCCCTGGATTGCGCCGTTCTTGTCCGACTGCGACACGCCGCGCAGGCGGTAGTCGGTCGCGAGCGTCACCGAACCGGAGACGGTGACGGGAGACGGCGGCGCGGTATCCTGCGCGAACGCGGGCGTGGCGAGGCCGGTCAGGATACCGGCGGCGGCGGCGAAACGAAGAATGTGCATATGGTCCCCATGCGCGCGCCGCCGAAAGGATGGCGGTTCGCGAGGACTGGCAATTAGGCTCCGGCGACGTAGCAATTCGAGATCGATTGCCGGGCCGGAGCATATGTTTCGCGTAGTATTGTCGGAATTATTAAGTGGCGCGGCCCTCTTTCGCCGCCGCGATTACAAACCCTCGCCGCCGACCCATTGTGCGTTGGACAGGCGGCGGGCGAGGTCCCAGCTCTGGACGCGAATATCGGGTACCGCGACGACTTCCCACAGCCCGCCGCGGGTCATCGGACCGATGCAGTGGATCCGGTCGTCGGGCGTGCCGTCGGCGCGGATCGCCCGCGACTGCGCGTCAACGTCGACACCGAGCCGCAGCGGATCGGGCCGGATCGCGCCCGTAGCCAGCAGGTGCTTTACGAGCGGCTCCTCCGATCGCAACAGATCGCCCTGCGGCCCGGTGCAGTTCACGATCCGCGCGGCGTGCGTGACGACGGTGGCGGTCTCGCCGCGTGGTCGCCAGGTCAGCTTTGCGTGCGGCCCGTCGGTCTCGGCGGAGACGATCTTGCCCGCTGCAAAGGTCAGTCGACCGGTCGAGACAAGCGCCTCGACGCGGTCGGCGACGGCAGGCGCGAGGCGGTGACGGTGAACGTCCCAATAGGGGCGCAGGTGACGGAGGAAACGGCCGCGCAGGTCTTGCGACGCTGCCGCCCACAGCATCTGCGTAACGGGACGAAGTTCGTCCACCGCCGCCCGCCAGCCACCGTCTTCGGTCCGCGCACGGACATGACGGACGAGGTCGGTCAGCCCGCCCTGCGGCTTGTCCGACACGCCGCGGTGCGCGGGGGCGCCGTCGACATGGCGGCGCGGCGACAGTCCACGGCGCGAGGTGGCGAGGATGTGGCCTGCAAATCCCTGCGCATCGAGCAACAGCGCTGCGTCGATCGCGGTCAGCCCTGTTCCGACCAGCACCACCGTGTCGCCGCCGCCCAGACCTTCGGCGAGATCGGCCGCCCACGGGTCCGCACAATACACACCCGCGGGCAAGGCCTCCGGCTTCAAGCCCGGCGGCGTGTGTGGTGGCAGATTGCCGAGCGCGAGCACGGCGGTGTCGGCGGTGATTTTCCGCCCGTCAGCCATCGTTAGCGTGACGCCGTCGCCGTCGCCGTCGCCGTCGCCGTCGCCGTTGCCGTTGCCCTTGCCGTCGCCGTTGCCGTTGCCGTTGCCGTCGCCGTTGCCGTTGCCGTTGCCGTTGCCGTTGCCGTTGCCGGTCATCGGATCGATCGCACAGACCTCTCCCTCGACATGAACCAGCCGCCCGTTCGACTCCGCGATCGCCCTATCGAGCAGTTCGCGCAGATATGCGCCGTACGTCGTACGCGGGACGAAGGTCTTGCGGTCGCCCTTGCCGCGTGCCTCCAGCCAGCGAACGAAATGATCGGGATCGTCCGGGAGCGCACTCATGTTCCCGGCGCGGACGTTGAGCAGGTGATCCGGATGCGCCGCACTATAGGCAACGCCCCGTGCGAGCTGCCGGTCACGCCGCTCGATCAGCGTCACGCGCGGCCCCTCGTGCCGGATCAGATTGACCGCGAACAACGCACCGGAGAACCCGCCCCCGACGACGACGACATGATCCTCGGGCCCCGCAATCCGCGGCATCGTCGCTCGGTCGTCCATCTGCTCGCTTACCTCGTTAGACGCGGATGCCATGCCTGATCGGCAGCAACTAGCCTACCCCGTGCGACATCACCGCGTCCCGATCGTCGCACTATGCCCGGTCATACCGGTACGGTTGGGACTAATTGTATGACCACGTGTCGGATGGCACCCCGATCGCGCACCGGACATGCTCGCAGACGCCTTCGCGTTTTCCCGGCCGGCTACGCCTCGATCAAGCGTCCCAGCAGGTTCGTCATGCGCAGTCGACCGAGCGCGGTCAGCTGAACGTGCGAACGGCGGCCGTCCCGCGCGTCGCGGATGCGTTCGACCAGGTCGGCGTCCTGCAACATCGTCAGATAGCGTAGCGCGGTGGCCGATGGCGCGCGCGCGCCGATGCAGACCGCCGAGACGCTCAGCCGGCGTTGCTCGTGTTCCGAAATGAACAGGTCGAGCAGGATATCCCAGGCAGGCTCCGAAAACAGCGCGTCCCCGAGCATCGCATCGCGGACCTTGCGGAGTTCGTACAGCCGCCGCGCCATATCGACCAGAATTGTGTCCGGTACGGCGAACGGCGTCGTGCGCTTGGCGATGTTGATCGGCGTTACGGCAAGTGCGTAAGTCATAAACGTCTTCCGAATTCGCTTATCGGATAGTTTGGTCCTGGCGACTCCAGTCGAGATCCCAGCCCCTGGCCTGGATCCGTCGCGAATGCCTGACCGTCCCGATCACGAGAAGCAGGACGATGGGATAGCTCCAGACGGCAGAGAGGACGGCGTAGACGAGGCGGATGACGTCGGGGCTGATCGCCTTGGCCAGATGGGCCCCCGTCCCCAACGCGTGGAGCGCGGTGACCCAGGCTGGCCAGAAGCGATCGGCATGCAACGTGATCACGATCATCACGACGAGCAGGATCAGGTCGACGATCATCACCCCGACCTCCATCCCGGCGAACAGCACCGGGATGTCGCGCTGGATAACGCTGGTGGAGAGCGCCGCCAGCACCAGGGCCAGGCCCGTCAACCGCTCCGGCGCTCCGCCCCGCAGGAGCGCATAGCCGGATGCAGTCAACTGTATCGCGTAGAACACCCAGACCCGATCCAACTCTTACCTCCGCAGGACCGTAGCCGGTCGTTCAGGCGGCCGCAGCCAGATGGACCGGGGCCAGGTGGATCGGGGCCAGATGGACGGGGGCGTCGAAGCCGGTAGCGATGCGTATCGCGCCCTCGTTCGGCGGGCATTCCGCGGTGTCGCCATAGCCATAGAACTGGCCGAGGCCGATCTCGGTACGGACATCGACCAGGGCTCGGTGCGCTTCGATGAAACGCTGACGGACGGCGACCATCTCGAACGATGCCTGCGATACCATCTGCAACGCGGCGGCACCGGTGCCGAGCGGCAGGTTCGCCGCGACGCGCTGTTGCATCAGCGTCGCCATGCAGGAAGCGGTGAGCATCGCGGCCTTGTCGACCGCGGCCTCTGCCTCGAGAAAGTCATTGGCTACCCTGTCGGCAGCGCGGCGTCGTTCCCTCAACATCGAAAGTCCTCCCCTAGGCACCGACGTTGCGGTGCCGTGTACGGGAGCGCTCTGGTCTCGGTTCGATCGTAACAGCGTGGTCAACGTCATCGCCATGTTGACGACCGCCATCGACGTGACGGCGATCAATCCCATGAGTGCGAGCAGTCGAAATATTCTGTCGCCGAGCGAAAACCGATTGCGCGCCACCCCCGCCGATCCGCTGCCACCGGATAGTCCGAGGAAGCGGCGAACAAACCCCCACGGCTCGATCTGAGCACTGCTTGCAGACGTTAAGCGAGGGAAGGGAATGTCGAGTGGTTCGGATGGTAGCCGTTCGTATGTCGACGCCTGTTCGAAGGGCGACGCAGGGTCGGTAGCGACGCGCGTGTGGGCAGCGGCGCGAGGGTCGGATGACGGGCGATCGCGGACCGGCGTGGCATACTCGGTCCCGCTACGCTGATGCTCGGTCCCGCCACGCTCATGGTCCTGCAGCCGGCGCGCAGCCTCGAACCGCGTGCCGACGCCGAGGATCTGGATCGCACGCTCGATCCGCTTGTCGATCGCCGACGGCGACACGCCGACGATCAGTGCGATTTCCTTGGAGTTGTGATGCGTCAGTACGAGCCGGAGACAGGCGCGTTGGGCTTCGGTCAACTGATCGATGCGTCCTGCGGTCATGCCGTGATGGTAGCGTGAACCTATGACGGTTGCACCCTTCGCGTGGCGATCAAGGAAACAGAATTACAAACCGTTGAATTGGAGGGAGGTTCTGGTGGTCGGGAGAGGGGGTGAGCCTCGTATCTGCGTTGAGATGATCGATGCCAGTGGACACGAGACCCGGTCTGTATGGACGGGAAGCGGCAGCCAAGTAGCGATGCTAGTCGCGGGCGAAGATCTCGGCATGGGGAATCGTCAGGTTTAGCGACGGCAGGGCCACGTCGTGCGGCTGGGCGAACATGTCGTCGCGCCACGTGGTTGGGCCGAGACGCTGGACGACGCGGGTGAGTTCGTTCTCGGGGTCGGCGAAGACGATCGTGTCGATGGATGCGAGTTCGCGGTATTCCGCCAGCTTGCTGCCCTGGTCGATCTTTGCGGTCGAGCCGGACAGGACTTCGAAGATCACCTTGGGATCGGTGAAGGCACGTTGCTCTTCGCGCTCACGAGTCGCGGGATTGCCGCAGAATACGCTGACGTCTGGGTAACGCAGATCGGTGTCGTTGACGCACACGCCCATGTCCGAATTATAGGCTCGGCAGCCGGTGCCGCGGAGCTTTCCGTGGAGGAATGCGAGAATGTTGCTTGCCACGCGCGAGTGCGCAGGGGTGCCGCCCGTCATCATGCGAATGACGCCGTCGACCAGTTCGAACTTGCGGTCCGTGCCGAAGTCGATTGCGAGGAACTCGTCGACCGTGATCTTCTTGTAGAGGGGATCGTGCCGCATGGGTGGGTTTTACCACTTGTCTACGGACAAACAAAGGGCCGGGGATTGCTCCCCGGCCCTTTGCTTTGGTCGTTTGTTCGGAACGGAGGACCGGCAAAGCCGGCCCTTGTCGTCGGACGGGACTGGTGGCTTGCGCCGCCAGCCCGCCGGCCGTTCTGATTTCGTGTCGGGACCAGCTCTCGCTGGCCCCGTCCGAAATCAGAAGTCCATGCCGCCCATGCCGCCCATGCCGCCGCCGCCCATGGGCATGGCGGGCTTGTCTTCGGCCATTTCGCTCACAGCCGCTTCGGTCGTGATCAGTAGGCCTGCGACCGATGCTGCGTTCTGCAGCGCGGTGCGGACGACCTTGGTCGGATCGATCACACCGGCTTCCACCAGGTTCTCGTAGGTGTCGGTCGCAGCGTTGAAGCCGATGTTCGAGTCGTTGCCGTCGAGCAGCTTGCCCGAAACCACCGCACCGTCATGACCTGCGTTCTGCGCGATCTGGCGAACCAGAGCCGTCAGCGACTTGCGCACGATATCGATACCGCGCGTCTGGTCGTCGTTCGCACCCTCGAGGCCGTCAAGCGCCTTGGTTGCGTACAGCAGAGCCGTACCGCCGCCGGGGACGATGCCTTCTTCGACGGCTGCACGGGTTGCGTGAAGGGCGTCGTCGACGCGGTCCTTGCGCTCCTTGACTTCGACTTCCGAAGAACCACCGACCTTGATCACGGCAACGCCGCCGGCAAGCTTGGCGAGACGCTCCTGGAGCTTCTCCTTGTCGTAGTCGCTGGTCGTGTTCTCGATCTGCTGGCGGATCGCTTCGGTGCGGCCCTTAATCGTGTCGTGATCGCCGGCACCGTCGACGATGACGGTGTTGTCCTTGTCGATCGTGACGCGCTTGGCGGTGCCGAGCATGCCGAGCGTGACGGTCTCGAGCTTGATGCCGAGGTCTTCCGAGATCATCTCGCCCTTGGTCAGGATCGCGATGTCCTCGAGCATCGCCTTGCGACGATCGCCGAAGCCCGGTGCCTTGACCGCTGCGACCTTCAGGCCGCCGCGCAGCTTGTTGACGACAAGCGTGGCGAGAGCCTCACCCTCGATGTCCTCGGCGATGATCAGGAGCGGACGACCCGACTGAACGACGGCTTCCAGGATCGGGAGCATCGCCTGCAGGTTCGACAGCTTCTTCTCGTGGATCAGGATGTAGGGATCCTGAAGCTCGACGGTCATCTTCTCGGGGTTGGTGATGAAGTACGGCGACAGATAGCCGCGGTCGAACTGCATGCCCTCGACGACGTCGAGCTCGAATTCGAGACCCTTCGCTTCCTCGACGGTGATGACGCCTTCCTTGCCGACCTTCTCCATGGCTTCGGCGATCTTCTCGCCGACTTCACGGTCGCCATTGGCCGAGATGATGCCGACCTGCGCCACTTCCTTCGAACCCGAAACCGGCTTCGAACGTGCCTTGACGTCCTCGACGACCTTGATGACGGCAAGATCGATGCCGCGCTTCAGGTCCATCGGGTTCATGCCCGCTGCGACCGACTTCATGCCCTCACGGACGATCGCCTGAGCGAGGACCGTCGCGGTGGTCGTGCCGTCGCCGGCGATGTCGTTGGTCTTCGAGGCCACTTCGCGCAGCATCTGCGCACCCATGTTCTCGAACTTGTCCTTGAGCTCGATCTCCTTGGCGACGGTGACGCCGTCCTTGGTGATGCGCGGTGCGCCGAAGCTCTTGTCGATGACGACGTTGCGGCCCTTGGGGCCCAAGGTCACCTTGACCGCGTCGGCGAGGATGTCGACGCCGCGGAGGATGCGCTCACGCGCGTCACGACCGAATTTCACGTCCTTGGAAGCCATGTCAGCTGCCCTTTCAGATGAGATATAGAAAAAGAAGGTTAGGCCGGGTTAGGCCAAGATCAGGTCTGAAAACCGATGATCCTGAGGTCGATCGGGGTTAGCCGACGATCCCGAGAATGTCAGATTCCTTCATGATCAGAAGGTCTTCGCCGTCGACCTTGACCTCGGTGCCCGACCATTTGCCGAACAGGATCTTGTCGCCGGTCTTGACGTCGAGCGGGGTGATCGTGCCGTTCTCGGCGCGGGTGCCGGTGCCGATGGCGACGACTTCGCCTTCCTGCGGCTTTTCCTTGGCGGTGTCGGGGATGATGATGCC
This sequence comes from Sphingomonas arabinosi, assembly GCF_036663715.1. NCBI lineage: Bacteria > Pseudomonadati > Pseudomonadota > Alphaproteobacteria > Sphingomonadales > Sphingomonadaceae > Sphingomonas > Sphingomonas arabinosi. Next base: position 531,420 of record NZ_JAXOJN010000001.1, on the reverse strand, counting down.
GCCAGCCGTCTTCTCTTCGGCTTCGAGGCGCTTCACCAGCACGCGATCATGCAACGGACGAAAGTTCATGGGGTCCATGTCCTTTTGGATTGTGACAGATTTCTGGCACTCGAGGTTATCGAGTGCCAACGGACGGCATATGTGCCTGCACCAAGCTCATGTCAAAGGTTCCGCGGGTGAAATTTTTTCGGGCGAGCTTGGGTTTCGGGCGTCGTGGCTGAGGGGTGGTGGCGACGCTACGGACCGCACTGCCGTTCTCCTGCGCACGCAGGAGTTCAGGGTAACGGAGGGCGGCGCTTGGTATCCTGGGCTCATGCGTTCGCAGGAGAACACGAAGCCAAGTGGACCTTGCCTTCTGCTCACCTTCCGCTTGCGGGAGGGGTTGGGGGAGGGCAGTTCCGGGCGAGACATTCGTGGGACGCCCCTCCCCTGACCCCTCCCGCAAGCGGAAGGGGGACCCTGTTGCGTCCTGACACAAATGTTCGGGCTCGAACGCTGTCTGTGTTGGCACGGTAATACAGGGCATTTACCTCTGTCCGCGCATGCTCTAGCTCTCGTGTCATGACCGATACCGCTGCGCCGTCCTATGCCCCCTCCTATGTTGATCCAGCCCGGCCGCCGCGGAAGAAATGGCGGCTGGTGCGGGGTGTTTGGAAGTTCCTTGTCGCGATCAAGGATGCGCTCGTCCTGATCGCGATGCTGTTGTTCTTCGGGCTGATCTTCGCGGCGCTGAACGCGCGGCAGAGCACCACGGCGATCAAGGACGGTGCGCTGGTGCTCGACCTCAATGGCTCGATCGTCGAGCAGCCGGAAGAACAGGCCGCGTTCGCCGCGCTGTCGGGGCAGAGCCGGACGCGGCAGTTTCGCCTGCGCGACGTGGTCCGCTCGATCGATACCGCGCGGACCGATGCGCGCGTGAAGGTGGTGGTGCTCGATCTCGACAGCTTCGGCGGCGCGTATCCCGCGGCGCTGGGCGAAGTCGGTGATGCGCTGGCGCGGGTGCGCGCGAGCGGCAAGCCGGTGCTCGCCTATGCGACCGCGTACACCGATAGCGGCTACCGTCTCGCGGCCAATGCGAGCGAGGTCTGGGTCAACCCGCTAGGCGGTACGATCTTCATGGGACCGGGCGGAAACCAGCTTTATTACAAGGGCTTGATCGACAAGCTCGGCGTGAACGCACACGTCTACCGCGTCGGCCGCTACAAGTCGTTCGTCGAGCCCTACACGCGGACGGACCAGAGTGAGGACGCCAAGGCGGCCAGCACCGCGCTGTACGGTACGTTGTTCGCGCAGTGGCGCGAGGCCGTCGCGAAGGCACGGCCCAAGGCGCAGATCGCGCAGTTCATGAACGCGCCCGACAAGGTGATTCTCGCGTCGAACGGCAACATCGCCGAAGCGAATTTGCGCGCGGGTATCGTCGACAAGCTCGGCGACCGGACCGCGTTCGGGCGCCGCGTGGCCGAATATGCCGGCAGCGACGATTCCAAGCCGGCAGGCAATTTCACGACGATCAAATACGACGCCTGGGTGAAGGCCAACCCCCTGCCGACCGCTGGCGACTCGATTGGCGTGCTGACGATCGCCGGCGAGATCGTCGATGGCGAGAGCGGCCCCGGCAAGGCGGCGGGCAAGACGATCGAGAAGGCGGTGCTCGACGGGCTCGCCAAGAAGACGCTGAAGGCGCTGGTCGTGCGCGTCGATTCTCCGGGCGGCTCGGTGTTGGCGTCGGAGCAGATCCGGCTCGCGATCCTGGAGGCCAAGCGGCAGAAGCTGCCGATCGTCGTGTCGATGGGCGGCTTGGCAGCGAGCGGCGGATACTGGGTGTCGACGCCGGCCGACGTGATCTTCGCCGAGCCCGGCACGATCACCGGCTCGATCGGCATCTTCGGCGTGATCCCGACCTTCGAGAATGCGCTCGCCAAGATCGGCGTGACCAGCGACGGCGTGAAGACCACGCCGCTGTCGGGGCAGCCCGATATCGTCGGCGGCACCACGCCGATGTTCGATGCGATCGCGCAGGCGGGGATCGAGAACGGCTATCGCCAGTTCGTCTCGCGCGTCGCCGCCTCGCGGAAGATGACGCCGGCGCGGGTCGACGCGATCGGCCAGGGCCGCGTCTGGGATGGCGGCACCGCGCGTCAGATCGGGCTGGTCGACCGGTTCGGGACGCTCAAGGACGCGATCGATGAGGCGGCCAAGCGTGCCAAGCTCGATCCGGCGAAGGTACACGCGGAGTATCTGGAGAAAAAGCCGGGCTTCCTCGCGACGATCGCACAGGATTTCGGTGGCGACGAGGATGATGCCGCAGATGGAGCGACCGGCGGCGACGCGTTCGCGCACGTCGCGGCGGACCGGCGCCAGATGCTCGCGCGGGCGGTGGGTGACATGAAGCGGCTGGCGACTTCGGGTTCGATCCAGGCGCGGTGCCTGGAGTGTGGCGGGATGGGGCCGACAATGGCGGGCATCGGCGATGCGAAGCTGCTCGACCTGTTGCTGGCGCGGATCGGGTTCTGATGGTTCCCGCGTCTCGGGCAACGTTGGGCAACGGGGGCGGGATCGTCATCCGAGCCGCGCGGCCCGAGGATGCCGCGTCGATCGCGGCGATCTATGCGCCGCACGTGCTGGTCGGGACGGTGTCGTTCGAGACCGAGGCGCCGGATGCGCGGCAGATGCGGGCGCGGATGGCGGCGTCGGACGGGCTGTATCCCTGGCTGGTCGCGACGATCGGAACCGAGGGTGGCGTCCTGGCCTATGCCTATGCCTCGGCGTTCCACAAGCGCGAGGCGTACCGGTTCGCGTGCGAGACCACGGTGTATGTCGCGGACGCGGCGCAGCGACAGGGTGCGGGGCGGCTGTTGTACGAGGCGCTGATCGATACGCTGCGGGCTCAAGGGTTTACGCAGGCGATCGGGGCGATCGCGCTGCCGAACGACTCGTCGATCAAACTACATGAGGCGGTCGGGTTTCGCCGCGCGGGGGTGTACCGCGAGGTCGGGTACAAGAACGGGCAGTGGATCGACGTGGGGCATTGGCAGTGCGAGCTGAACGAACCTGCGGTGCCGCCGGTCGAGCCGCGGCGGTTTGCGGATGTTGGGGTTGTTCGGGGGTAGTGGCTGGGTCGGTGTTTGGTTTGGCGCGGGTGATATGGTTTGTGTCGTTGGTGGACTGGTTCTTGGTCGCGGGGATGCGACAGGATCTTGGGAGCGCGCGGTGCCTGACGTAGCGGTTTCTACCTGACTGCCTGCCTGAGCAGTTCCTCCTCGAGGCGCAATTCCTCCCCGACGCGCAGTTCCTCCCCGAGGCGCAGTCCCTTGTTGAAGAGTAGGGCGTCGTCTTCTTCGCCCCTCCCTGGAAGGGAGGGGTTGGGGGTGGGTTGGTTTCCTTGTGTCTCGGCAGTGGGGACATGAGCGGGCCTACCCACCCCCAGCCCCTCCCTTTCAGGGAGGGGGGCGGTTTGGGGTGTTGGGTGCCTTAGCGTCTTATCACTGTTCGTCGTGCGATCGCGGCCGCAGCCGGTGATCGCCTGAGCCCCGGCATAAGCACATATTCCACCCCGGCGGAGGCCGGGGCCCAATTGGCTAGGTTGCAGTGGCGGAGCGCGGTCCGTCGTTGGCGACGTCACCCAATTGGGCCCCGGCCTTCGCCGGGGTAGTGGTTGGGAGCCGGGGTGGTGCTTGGGAGGTGGGGTGGTGGTTGCTAGGCTAGATGGTGGTTCGGAAGCAAATTGGCGCGGGAGAGCCGTCGGCTTCAGTCCGCACGCCGGCCCTCTCCTCCTTGTTCTCCCGCGAAGGCGGGAGCCCAGGCTGGGTCCCCGCTTTCGCGGAGAAACAAGTGATAGAGTAACAAGCTGCGTGAGTTAGCGCCGGCCGCCATACGCCGGCAGCGCGAGATGGAAACGGATCGCCGCCGCGCGCAGCGTGAACCCGGCGCTCGCGGCGATCACCGCTGCCCACGCCAGCGGGACCCCCAGCAACACCAGCCCGACGTAACTCGCCGCCGCCAGTGCCGCAGCGGTCACGTACAGTTCCGGCCGCATCAGGATCGACGGCTCGCCCGCCAGCACGTCGCGGATGATGCCGCCGACGCAGGCGGTCATCACGCCCATCAGCGCGGCCGGCACCGGGGGCACGCCGTAGCCCAAAGCCTTGGCAGCGCCGTACACCGCGTACGCCGCGAGCCCGACCGCGTCGAACCAGCCGAGTGCCTCGCCCTTCCACCATCGCTCGGGGGTTACCCAGATCAGCAGCGCCATGCCCAGGCATACGGTGGCGGCGCGGGCGTCGTGGACCCAGAACACCGGTGCGCCGATCAGCAGGTCGCGGACCGTGCCGCCGCCGACTCCGGTGATCAGCCCGAAGAACACGAGCGTGACGAAGGTCTGACCGCGTTTTGCCGCCGCGAGCGCACCCGAGGCGGCGAACACCGCGAGGCCGGCGAGGTCGAACCAGGGTGCCGCGACGGGCAGGATCTCGACGGGGAGCGGGACGGGCAACATCAGGGCGGCGTAACCGGCCGGCTATCCAGCGTAAAGCGCGACCGCCGAATGACCTTGCTTTGCCCTATGGTAGCATTCGACGCGGTAGCGAACATGAACGCCAGCATGAACGAAGTGTTGTTTTTCGTTCATGCAACCGGCCGTATACAAGGCTCGTTACACCATCAGATCAAATCACTTGGGAGTTTAATCATGCGTAAGTTCATCCTGGCACTCGGCTGCAGCGCGATGGTCCTGCCGACCGTCCTGATCCCGGTTTCGGCCGCGGACGCGCGTGATCGTCGCGAATGGCGTGGTCGTGACGGTCGGGTCTATTGCAAGAAGAGCAACGGTACGACCGGTACGATCATCGGCGGCGTCGGCGGTGCACTGCTCGGTCGCACGGTCGACACCCGCGGCGACCGCACGGTCGGCACGCTGGGCGGCGCCGTACTCGGCGGTCTCGCCGGTCGCGCGATCGACAAGGGCACGAGCAACAACAACCGTCGTTGCCGCTAAAAGAAATTGCGCCGCTATTTCGGTAGTTGCGCGTTCAGGAAGGGCGCCGTGGGAAACCGCGGCGCCTTTTTTCTCGTCCAAAAGGATCAAAACGATGACCACACGCAGCGGTTCGGCAAAGTATGAAGGCCTTGGCAAGAGCGGCAAGGGTCATGTCTCGACCCAGTCGGGCGTGCTGTCCGACAGCCCCTACGGCTTCAACACGCGGTTCGAGAACGAGCCCGGCACCAACCCCGAGGAACTGATCGCGGCGGCGCATGCGTCGTGCTTCACGATGGCGCTGAGCTTCGCGCTGGCCGGCAAGGGTTATGAGGCGGGCACGCTGGAGACGTCGGCCAAGGTGACGCTCGACAAGGATGGCGACGGGTTCAAGATCACCAAGTCGGCGCTGACGCTGAACGCGAAGGTCGACGGCATCTCGAAGGAAGAGTTCGAGGCGATCGCCGCGGATGCCAAGGCGAACTGCCCGGTGTCGAAGGTGCTCAACGCCGAGATCACGCTGGAGCACAATCTGGCCGCATAAAAGCGCCTGACGACCTGTCGGTCGGCCGAATGCGACGTAGCATGCGGTCGGCCGACCTTTACCTACAGTACCGGGAGAGACGCCATGCCGCGTATCGCCATCCTTTCGGCAGCCTTGGCCGCTAGCGCGTTCGGGACGATCCCGGCGACCGCGCAGTCGACTGTGCGCGATGCTCGCCGCGAATACCGTGACGAGGTACGCGACGCGCGGCAGGATCGACGCGGGGATATTCGCGACATCCGCCGCGACGGTGTCGGCGCTGGGGGCCGCAACGGGAATTGGCAGCAGTATCGCGGCTATGACTATAATCGGTACGAGCGCGGCCAGCGGGGCTATTTCGCCGACCGCTATTACCGTGACGGCCGCTATTACCAGGAACGACGCCTGGGTCGGAACGACCGGATCTATCGCGGGAGTAACGGGCGCTATTATTGCCGGCGCAGCGACGGGACGACCGGGTTGATCATCGGCGGCCTGGCGGGCGGCGTGCTCGGCAATTTGATCTCGAGCGGCGGTTCCAGCCTGCTTGGGACGCTGATCGGCGGCAGCGGTGGGGCATTGCTCGGATCGTCGATCGACCGTGGCAACGTCCGCTGCCGTTGAGCGACCGTTAGCTTGAGGTGGGTGCGCCCGGTGGAAACGCCGAGCCCACCTTCCGTCAGATTATACCGCCGCCGAGGCTCAGGCGGATCGCGAAGATGATGATCAGGACGATGTTGAGATTGCGGCCGCCGTTGCTCGACGAGAGCGCGCCGACGGCTGCACCGACGATGCCGATCGGAATGACGAGCCAGTTCATCCAGCCGAGCAGCGGAATGAAGGCGACGAGGCCGAGCACCAAAGTGACGAGGCCGATGAGGATCGAGGCGATGTTCAGCATGGCGTGAACATGGCGAGTTGCAGGGGTTGGGACAAGTCTTCGGGTGTGTGGCAGAGTCTTACGATTCCCCTTGCCTGAGGAAGGTGACGAAGGGAGGAGGACACGGAACCGGCGTTTCCCTTACCTCCCCTTCCGTCTGGCAAGTGCCAGCCATCTCCCCCTGTCGGGGGAGGATTGGGGGTGCGTGGAAAGGGCTTTCTTCACCGTCGGGCTTGCATAGGATACGGGTGATGACTTTTCCCGCGCGCTCCGCCTTGCTTCTTCTGCTTGCGCTCGCCGCGTGCGACCGGCCTTCCACCGACCAGCAGGACCTGAACAGCCTGGATGCGGAGCTTACCAACGCCGCGGCGCGCGATCCTACGATGGGCGGGGTTCGGGGGAACGACGCTTATGTGGTGTATGTGACGGCGCGGGCCGGTGGTGGGAGCGATGTGGATTTGGTTTCCAACGCTGAAGGGTGAGTTCGCCCCCTCCTCCATCGCTTTGAAATGCACCACCCCGGCGAAGGCCGGGGCCCAATTGGGGAACGTCGCTAACGGAGCGCGGTCCTTCGTTACTGCGACCTTTCCAATTGGGCCCCGGCCTTCGCCGGGGTGGTGGTGAATTGGTGTAGCGTTCCCCTCCCCTAACCTTGTTCTGCAGGGGCCGCATACCCCTCCCCAACCGCACCTTTCCGTTTTCCCCGATTCACGCTAGGGCGCGGGGATGCTTCCCCTTCTCTACGTCATGGTCGGTGGCGCGGTCGGTTCCGGCGCGCGCTATCTGGCGGGTAGCGCGATGACCGCGCTGCTCGGGCCGGACTATCCGTTCGGGACGCTGGCGGTGAACATCGTCGGCGGGTTGCTGATGGGCCTGCTCGTCGGCGTGCTGGCGCGGAACAGCGCGTCGGAGCACTGGCGCCTGCTGCTTGCGGTCGGCGTGCTTGGGGGATTCACGACCTTTTCGGCGTTCTCGCTGGAGGTCGTCACGATGATCGAGCGAGGCGCATTCGGCGTCGCGCTCGGGTATGTTTTGGTGTCGGTGATCGGTTCGGTCGCCGCGTTGTTCGCGGGTCTCTCCGCAGTAAGGGCCGTCGCATGACTGCGGGCAAAAGCGATAGCGATATGGGTTTCCGCGAGTTCAACGTCGGGTTCGACGATGACGGCATCCGGCTCGACCGGTGGTTCAAGCGGCATCTGCCCGATACGAGCTACACGACGGTGGCGATGTGGGCGCGCACCGGGCAGCTGCGCGTCGACGGCGCGCGCGCGACCCCGGGCGACCGGATCGCGGCGGGCCAAATGCTGCGCGTGCCGCCCGCCGAGGCCGACAAGGCCACCGCCCACCCGGACAAGCCCAAGCGCGTCCGCGAACGCGTGATCCTGTCGGACGAAGAGACAGAACTCGCGCAGTCCATGGTCATCCACAAGGATTTCCAGGCGTTCGTGCTGAACAAGCCGCCGGGCCTCGCGACGCAGGGCGGGACCAAGACGACGCAGCATGTCGACGGGCTGCTCGATGCGCTCCAGTATGACAATGAGGGTCGGCCGAAGCTGGTCCACCGGCTCGACAAGGATACGTCGGGTGCGCTGCTGGTGGCGCGCACGTCGCGCGCGGCGGCGTTCTTTGCGAAGGCGTTTTCGGGGCGGACCGCGCGGAAAGTCTATTGGGCGCTGGTGGTCGACGTGCCGTCGATCGAGGACGGCATGATCGAGCTGCCGATCGCGAAACAGCCGGGCACCGGCGGCGAGAAGATGCACATCGACGAGGCCGAGGGCGCGCCGGCGCGGACGCGGTACCGCGTGATCGAGCGGGCCGGCAACCGCGCGGCGTGGGTCGAGTTGCAGCCGTTTACGGGGCGGACTCACCAGTTGCGCGTGCATATGGCGGCGATCGGGCATCCGATCGTCGGCGACGGCAAGTATGGCGGCGCTGCGGCGTTCCTGACCGGCGGAATCTCGCGGAAAATGCATCTGCATGCGCGCCGGATCAAGGTGGATCATCCGGATGGCGGGTCGATCGACGTGACGGCTGGGTTGCCTACGCATTTCGAGGAGAGCCTGAAGCAATTGGGCTTCGAGGAGTCGCTGGGCGACGCGCTGGTGCTGGATGAGAAGACGGCACCGACGCGCGAGCAGGTGAAGGCGCGGGCCAAGGCGCATGCGAAGTCTGTTCGGAAGGAGCGTCGTGGGGAGCGGCGTGGGCGCGGGGTCGTCGAGGACAAGAAGGTGGCTGCCAAGCCGGGGGCGCCTAAGACGGGCGGACCTCGGACTGGGGCTGGGTCGAAGTTCGGGGCGCCTCGGAGTGGGCCTCGGGTCGAGGGGGCTAAGCCGGCTGGGCGGGGTCGTCCGGGTGGGGCTGGGAAGCCTGGGCCTCGGAGTGGTCCTGGGACTCGGTGACGCTTATCGGGTGACGCGTGCCCTCACCCTTCCCACGGCCGAGTCGCCGCGGGCCCCTTCCCTCTCCCCCGGGGGGAGAGGGAGAGCGACGATGGGTAAGGTAAGGGTTTAAACGCATGCACCGCCCCGGCGGAGGCCGGGGCCCAGTTGGGAGACGTTGCTAACGGAGGGCGGCGCTCCGTTATTGCCACCTTTCCAACTGGGCCCCGGCCTTCGCCGGGGTGGCGTTTGGGGGGGATGGGTGATCTAAGCTCTCTACCGTTCCCCCGCGAAGGCGGGGGTCCAGGGCCACGATCGTAGCGCTGCTTGATTCCTGGGCCCCCACCTGCGCGGGAAAATAGTGTAGATCGCGCCTTACTTCAGCCAGCCCAGCAGCAACCGACGCACACCCTCGGTCACCGTTCCGAACACGATGTGCGACGTCGCGCTATACAGATGCGTGGTTGGTGACGTCTTCCACGGCGCATCGCCGAGCCCTGCCGCCGGAACCGCCGTCTCGTCGAGCACCGCCGTCGTCACCGCCGCGAACGCCGTCCCGAACCCCGCCGTCACCGCCGGCCGGTATTCCGCCGCCACCGCGTAGGCGACCCCCAGCCCTGCGCCGAGCGCGTAATGTACGACCTGTCCGGCAAGCGGCTTGCGATCGTCGGGGATCTCATGCCCGACCACGACCTGCGACACCTTGTCCGCCGCCTTCTGCGTCGCGGGTTCCGCATCGCTTTCCGACGAGGACAGCGCGGCGATGCCGGCCTGGAACAGGTCCATGGCCAACGACGCGGCGAGGCCGGCGACCAGGCCGGCAGCAGCGGCGGCCCAGATGTTCGGGGTGTCGGTCGGTGCGTCCGTCATCGTCAGTCTCCAGAGGTATCCAGCACGAACCGTTTGCCGGCGCGCGCGTTCCGGTTTGGCGTTCCCTCACGTGCACGCGTGATCTACGGGGCGGGGATGCGTTGGAAAATCTCATGACCCGTCTTGCCGTGTTCGATTGCGACGGGACGCTCGTCGACAGCCAGGCGAATATCTGCGTCGCGTGCGAACGGGCGTTCGAGGGCGCCGGGCTGATCCCACCGCCGCGCGCGGCCATTCGGCGGATCGTCGGGCTCAGCCTCGTCGAGGCGATGCAGGTTCTGTTGCCGGAGGCGGACGACGCGCTGCACCGGTCGCTCGCCAGCGACTACAAGGGCGCGTTCCATGCGATGCGGGCGAGTGGCGAACTGGCGGACGAGCCGTTGTTCGAGGGAATCGGCGAGGTGATCGAGACGCTGGCCGACGACGGTTGGGCGCTCGGCGTGGCGACGGGGAAGTCGGATCGCGGGCTCGCGCATATCCTTGCCGCGCACGGGATCACCGATCGGTTCGTGACGTTGCAGACCGCGGACCGGCATCCGTCGAAGCCCGATCCGGCGATGTTGCTGGCGGCGATCGCGGAGGCTGGCGCGAGCGCGGAGACGACCGCGATGATTGGCGATACGAGCTTCGACATGGCGATGGGGCGGGCGGCGCGAGTGCGGGCGGTCGGAGTCGCTTGGGGGTATCACGACGTGCACGAACTTTCCGACGCGGGTGCGGATGTCGTCGCGACCGCGGTGCCGGACTTGCTGCGCATGGTGGCGCGTCCATGACCGAAGCCGACAAATTGGCGCAGCGGCGCTGGATGATGCTCGTCGGGATACGACTGGCCGGCGTGGCGGGGGCATTGCTCGGGCTGATTTTGGTGGCGCGCGCGCACGACTTTGCACCGAAAATCTTAGGGATAGCGATCGTATTTTCGGCGCTGCTGATGATCGGACTGGTCCCGCGCAGCCTGGCACATCGCTGGCGGACGCCTGAATGAATGGAATGGGCGCATGAAGCGGTTCTGGAAAGACGTGGCGATCGATGCCGACCGGGTGGTGACGCTCGACGGCAAGCCGGTGCGGACGCCCGGGCGGCGACCGTTGGCGCTGCCGAGCGATGCGCTGGCCGAGGCGGTGGCGGAGGAGTGGCGCGCGGTTGGGGAGACGATCGATCCGCGGACGATGCCGCTGACGGGCTTGGCGAACGCGGCGACGGATCCGATCGCGAACGACCCTGCGCAGTTTGCCGCGCGGCTGGCGGCGTATGGCGAGAGCGACCTGCTGTGTTACCGCGCCGACGGCCCGCCTTTGCTGGTCGAGCGGCAGGCGGCGGCGTGGGATCCGCTGCTGGCGTGGGCGCGGGGGCGCTACGACGTGACGTTCGCGGTGACGGCGGGCGTGATGCATGTCGCGCAGCCGGCGGCGACGGTCGCGCGGCTGCACGAGGCGGTCGCGGCGTATGACGATTTCCGGCTGGCGGGGTTGTCGCCGGTGGTGACGCTGACTGGGTCGCTGGTGATCGGGCTGGCGCTGATCGAGGGCGAGATCGATGCGGACGCGGCCTGGGCTGCGTCGGGGATCGACGAGGACTGGTCGGTCGAGATGTGGGGTGAGGACTGGCAGGCGACTCAGCTGCGCGAGTTGAAGCGGGTCGAGTTCGGGTTCGGGGTGAAGTTTCTAGAGCTGCTCTGACTTGCCCCCCTCCCTGAAAGGGAGGGGTTGGGGGTGGGTTGGCCTGTTGGCTGAACCACCGATCCCCAAGCAGCCGACCCACCCCCGGCCCCTCCCTTTCAGGGAGGGGGGGAAGATCAGCGGGTCAGTCTGCGGATGAAACCAATGAGGCCGGTCTGGCGCGAGCGTTTGAGGCGTTCGGCGGCCAGGATCGTCTTCACGCCGCGGATGCAGCTGTCGACGTCGTCGTTGACCAGCACGTAATCATAGCCGTCCCAGTGGCTGACTTCGTTGGCCGCGCGCGACATACGAGCTTCGATTACTTCGGTCGAGTCGGTGCCGCGGCTGGTGAGCCTGCGGTGGAGTTCTTCCATCGAGGGCGGGAAGATGAAGACGCGGACGACGTCGCCGCCGGCGATCTGAAACAGCTGTTGCGCGCCCTGCCAGTCGATGTCGAACAGGACGTCCTTGCCGGCGGCCAGCATCTCCTCGACCTGCGCGCGCGGCGTACCGTAGCGGTGGTTGAAGACGTGCGCCCATTCGAGGAACTCGTCCTTCGCGACCATGTCGCGAAAGCCCTCGAGGTCGGTGAAATGGTAGTCCTTGCCGTCGACTTCGCCGGGTCGCATCGACCGGGTCGTGACCGAGACCGACATCTCCAACTCGTGCTCGTCCGCGAGCAATCTGCGCGCGATGGTCGACTTGCCGGCACCGGACGGTGAGGACAGGACGAACAGGACACCGCGGCGACGGAAACCATGTGGGTCGGACGGAAGTGTGTGGGGCATGCGCGCCCTTGCCGCGGACTGCGCATGGGCGTCAACCCATGCGCAGTCCGCGCGAGGTATTACGAAGGCGGATTAATAGCCTGCCTTGCGCGCCTTGTTACGGTCATAGGCCTTCTTGGCTGCGTAGCCGCCGCCGAGAACCATGCCGAGCGGACCCATGCGACGAAGTACGCTCATTGCGACCACGCCCTTGACCGCACCCGAGGTGCCGCCCGAACCGTCGCGACGGCCCATTTCGCGGCCAACCAATGCGCTGATAATACGTCCGATCATGATTTCACCTCTCCGAAAACCTGGTCCTTGAGTTCCGCTGCACCGCGCAGCACCGCCCAGCCGATCGCGTAGGTCACGGCCATGGGCACGACGATCTTGAGTACGTTGGCGGTGATCGCACCGATGATCGCGCCGTCTGCGTTGCCGTCGTCGCCGCTGAGCGAGTCGATGCCTGCGCCGATCAGCGCGCCTATGGTCGTTGCGCCCACGTAATTTCTCCTGCTCGTGTGGCGGGTTAGCGCGCGACGGGCGTTTGGGTTCCCGACTGAGTGGCGCGGCTACCCCTTGACCTTCCGTTCGCCCTGAGCGAAGTCGAAGGGTGTGTCCTAAGCAGGGATGCTTCGACTTCGCTCAGCACGAACGGATTTGGGACGTACGCACGCGCGTTAGCGGCCGAGCATCGATTCGGGTTTTACGACTCTGTCGAAGGTTTCCGCGTCGACCAGACCGAGGGCGAGGCCGGCTTCCTTCAGCGTCAGGCCTTCGGCGTGCGCATATTTGGCGATCTTCGCGGCCGCGTCGTAGCCGATCTCCGGGGCGAGCGCGGTGACCAGCATCAGCGAGCGGTCGAGCAGTTCGGCGATGCGGCCCCGGTTCGGTTCGATGCCGTCGACGCAGCGCTCCGCGAACCCTTCCATCGCGGTGGCGAGCAAGTCGATCGAGCGGAGCACGTTGGCGCCGATCAGCGGCTTGAACACGTTCAGTTCCAGATGGCCCTGCATCCCGCCGACCGTCACCGCGACGTGGTTGCCCATCACCTGGCCGGCGACCATCGTCAGCATCTCGCACTGGGTGGGGTTCACTTTCCCCGGCATGATCGAGCTGCCGGGCTCGTTCGCGGGGAGGTCGATCTCGCCGAAGCCGCAGCGCGGGCCTGAGCCGAGCAAGCGGATGTCGTTGGCGATCTTGGTCAGCGCGACCGCCAGCGTGTTGAGCGTGCCCGAAAGATGCACGAGCGGGTCATTCGACGCCAGCGCCTCGAACTTGTTGCGTGCACTGACGAATGGCAGGCCGGTAATTTCGGCGAGTTCGTGCGCGATTGCGTCGCCGAAGCCGGTGGGGGCGTTGAGGCCGGTGCCGACTGCTGTGCCGCCCTGCGCGAGAATGACCATGCCGTGGCTGATCGCGGGCTCGATGCGGTGACGGCAGCGGTAGAGCTGGTTCGCGTAGCCGGAGAATTCCTGCCCGAGCGTCAGCGGCGTCGCGTCCTGCAGGTGCGTGCGGCCGATTTTGACGATGTCGTCCCAGGCGTTGGCCTTCGCGTCGAGCGCGGCGTGGAGCTTGTCGAGCGCGGGGATGAGACGGTGGGTGGTGGCGATCGCGGCGGCGATGTGGAGCGCGGTCGGGAAGCTGTCGTTGGACGACTGGCTCATGTTGACGTGGTCGTTGGGATGGACCGGGGACTTGCCGCCGCGAGTGCCGGTGAGGACCTCGTTGGCGCGACCGGCGATGACCTCGTTCGCGTTCATGTTCGACTGCGTGCCGCTGCCGGTCTGCCAGATGACGAGGGGGAACTGGTCGTCGAGCTTGCCGTCGATGACTTCCTGTGCGGCGGAGTCGATCGCGGCGGCGATTTTCTCGTCGAGGCCGTGCGAGCGGTTTACGCGGGCGGCAGCTTGTTTGACGAGGGCTAGCGCATGGACGATCTCGATCGGCATGCGTTCGCGGGTGCCGAAGGGGAAGTTTTCGATCGAGCGTTCGGTTTGGGCGCCCCAATAGGCGTCGGCGGGGACTTCGATCGGGCCGATCGTGTCGGTTTCTGTGCGGGTGGTTTCTGTGCGGGTTTGGGTCATGCGGGATCAACCTTCCGTAGCGTGCTCGGGATCCCTCGCCCCTTCGGGGAGAGGGAGGGAGGAGCCGCAGGCGACGGAAGGGTGAGGGGCTTTGGGGCTTAGGACGCGTGTCCCAACGCCCCTCTCCCTTCCCACCGCAAGTACGGCGGGCTCCTTCCCTCTCCCCGTAGGGGCGAGGGAGTTTGGGTCACTTCTTCCGTTTGAAATCCACGGCTACGACGTTCGAGCCATCTTCGATCGGGACTGCGGTCGGGCCGTCGTTTTCCGCTTCGTCGTGGTCGCCAAGTGCGTCGTCCGCACCGTCCTGCGCCTGGAAGCGGAGTTCGAAGCTTACCGCGGGATCCTGGAACGCGGTGATCGCCGAATAGGGAATGACCAGCTTCGAAGGCACCTGGTTGAACGACAGCCCGATCGAGAAGCGCTCGTCATCGACGATGAGGTCCCAATAGCGGTTCTGCATGACGATCGTCATCTCGTCCGGGAAACGCTCGATCAGGCGTTTCGGGATGTCGACGCCGGGCGCCTGCGTCTTGAAGGTGATGTAGAAATGATGCTCGCCGGGAAGCCCGCCGGCGTCCGCAACGGAGCCAAGCACGCGGCCGACCACGGCACGCAGGGCTTCTTGTACGATCTCGTCGTAGGGAATCAGGCTATCGGGCAGTCCATCGGTCATTTCCCTTGGGTAGCGTCATTCGATTGGCGGTCAAGATTGCATGCGTCGTGGCGCACGTTATGGGAGGTGGCATGCGCACCGCCACGATTACCCGCTCCACCGCCGAGACGGCGATCGACGTCACCGTGAACCTCGATGGGACCGGCGTGTACGACGTCGAGACCGGGGTCGGCTTCTTCGATCACATGCTCGAGCAACTCTCGCGTCATTCGCTGATCGATCTTCGCGTGCGGACCAAGGGTGACCTGCATATCGACGAGCATCATACCGTCGAGGATACCGGCATCGCGATCGGGCAGGCGTTCGCGCAGGCGCTCGGCGACAAGCGCGGCATCACGCGGTACGGCGATGCGCTGTCGCCGATGGACGAGACTCTCACGCGGGTGGCGCTGGATATTTCCGGGCGGCCTTGGCTGGTGTGGAAGGATCTGTTCTCGCAGACGCGCTTGGGCGGCATGGACACGGAGATGTTCGAGCATTTCTTCCACAGCTTTGCGCAGGCGGCGGGGATCACGCTGCACGTCGAGACGCTGTACGGTAGCAACAACCACCATATTGCCGAGGCGGCGTTCAAGGGTGTCGCGCGGGCGCTTCGGACTGCGATCGAGATCGATCCGCGGAAGGCGGACGCGATTCCGTCGACCAAGGGGATGTTGTGACTTCCCCCCTCCCTGGAAGGGAGGGGCCGGGGGTGGGTCGGCCGCTAGGGACGCTCATCACCTGCCAACTGGCCGACCCACCCCCTACCCCTCCCTTCCAGGGAGGGGGGTTATGTTAGCCCTCATCGATTACGGCGCGGGGAACCTCCACTCGGTCGAGAACGCGCTGCGGACGGCCGGATGTGTCGATCTGGTCGTGACTTCGGACGCTGACGTGGTCGCCAAGGCCGAGCGCATCGTGCTGCCGGGAGTTGGGGCTTATGGCGCGTGTGCTGCGGCGTTGCGGGCGGTGCCGGGAATGGTCGAGGCGCTCAACAGACGCGTGCGGGACGAGGCTACGCCGTTTCTCGGGATCTGCGTCGGCATGCAGTTGATGGCCGATGCGGGTGAAGAGATGGGGATGCATGCCGGACTCGGATGGGTGCCCGGACGCGTGCGACGGCTGGAGCCGGGGACCATGGAAGCCAAGGTGCCGCACATGGGGTGGAACGACGTCGTCCCAACCACGCCGCATCCGTTGATCGAGCCGGGCGAGGCGTATTTCCTGCACAGTTTCGCGTTCGAGGGCTCGGACGTGCTCGCGACGACCGAGCATGCCGGCGCGGTCACCGCGGCGATCGGTCGCGAGACCATGATCGGCGTGCAGTTTCATCCTGAGAAGAGCCAGCGCTACGGCCTGGCCTTGCTCGAACGATTTCTGGAGTGGCGGCCGTGAGCCTCATTATCTTTCCCGCGATCGACCTCAAGGCGGGGCAGGTCGTACGGCTTGCCGAGGGCGATATGGACCGGGCGACCGTCTATGGCGACGATCCGGCGGCGCAGGCGATGCTGTTCGCGGACGCGGGCGCGGAGCATCTGCACGTGGTCGATCTCGACGGCGCGTTTGCGGGGGCTTCGGTCAATGGCGACGCGGTGCGGGCGATCGTTTCGCAGTTTCCGGGGCATGTGCAGCTTGGCGGTGGAATCCGGACGCGGGCTAGTGTCGAGGGTTGGTTCGACCTGGGCGTGTCTCGCGTGGTGATCGGGACGGCGGCGCTGGAGGATCCGGAATTCGTGCGCGGCGTGGCCAAGGATTTTCCGGGCGGGATCGTGGTCGCGGTTGACGCTAAGGACGGCATGGTCGCTACCAAGGGCTGGGCGGACGTGTCCACCACGACTGCCGTCGATCTCGCGCGGCGGTTCGAGGATGCTGGGGTGGCGTCTTTGTTGTTCACCGATGTCGGGCGTGACGGGATGCTGAAGGGGTGCAACGTCGACGCTACGGTCGATCTGGCGCGGTCGGTGGATATTCCTGTTATTGCCAGCGGTGGCGTGAAGGGGATTGCCGAGATCCACGTGCTGGCTTTGCATGTGCGGGATGGCGTCGAGGGCGTGATCACCGGGCGGGCGTTGTATGACGGCCGGCTCGATCTGGCGGCGGCGTTGAGTGTAGCGAAGGCAGCAGGATGATTCACGCGGAGACGCGGAGACGCGGAGGAAGCGAGAGCTCTTCGCGCAGAGGCGTAGGGAGCGCGGAGGCAGTGCGCGGCAGCATTCATTGTTTCCTCACTGGCGACGGAGTCCTGCCCGCCCGAGTTCCCGCCTTCTTCTCTGCGTCCTCTGCGCCTCTGCGCGAAAAATTCTTAGCGGCTTTGCCGCGTCTCCGCGTCTCCGCGTCTCCGCGTGAACCATTTCTTCGGCTCGGCGCATGACGGTTCGTGCGCGCGTCATTCCGTGTCTCGACGTCGCCGATGGGCGCGTGGTGAAGGGCGTGAACTTCGTCGAACTGCGCGACGCCGGCGATCCGGTCGAGCAGGCGCGGGCGTATGATGCGGCCGGGGCGGACGAGCTGTGCTTCCTCGATATCGGTGCGAGCCATGAGGGTCGGGGTACGATCCTCGACGTGGTGCGACGGACGGCGGCGGTGTGTTTCATGCCGTTGACGGTTGGCGGCGGGGTCCGGACGGCAGATGATGCGCGGGCGCTGTTGCTGGCGGGGGCGGACAAGGTGGCGGTCAATTCGGCGGCAGTCGAGCGGCCGGAACTGGTCGCGGATATCGCAGAACGGTTCGGCAGCCAGTGCTGCGTCGCGAGTGTCGATGCGCGGCGGTCCGGGGAAGGCTGGGAAGTCTTCACGCATGGCGGCCGGCGCGCGACCGGGATCGATGCGATCGCACATGCCCTGAAGCTTGCCGAACTCGGCGCGGGCGAACTGCTCGTCACCTCGATGGACCGCGACGGGACGCGCAGTGGCTATGACCTCGACCTGATCCGGGCGATTTCCGACCGTGTAAGCGTGCCGGTCGTCGCGAGTGGCGGGGTCGGCGGGCTCGACGATCTGGTGGCGGGCATTCGTGACGGGCATGCGAGCGCAGTGCTGGCCGCGTCGATCTTCCATTTCGGGCAGGCGTCGATCGGCGACGCGCATGCCGCGCTGGCGGCGGCGGGGATCCCGGTTCGTTCGCCGGATCGCCCTGAACGATACCAGCCGGCCTGATCCGATGATCGCCCTGCCGCTACTCGCGGTGCAGTCGGGGCATAGCGGCATCGTTCATCCACGGACCGGGCGGAACTGTCGGACATCGCGCTCTTCGGGTTTGCCGCGGTCGGCGTGTGGCTGGTGCGGCGGGCGTTGCGGAAGCGGTTTGCCCGGACCAAACTGCCCGAGAAGGATTGACCCGCCTGCGCTGCTACGCCAGCAAGTCCGATATGGCAGACCCCGTATTCGACCGCCTCGAGGCGACCATCCGCGCGCGTCGCGATGCGCCCGCCGACACTTCCTATACTGCGAGCCTGTTCGCCAAGGGCCGCCCGAAGATCGCGCAGAAGCTCGGCGAGGAAGCCGTCGAGACGGTGATCGCGGCATGCTCGGGCGACGAGGCGAGCATCGTACCGGAAGCGGCGGATCTGATGTTTCATCTCGCTGTGCTGCTGGCGGATGCGGGGTTGAGCTTGGACGACGTGCGGGCTGAACTGCAACGGCGCGAGGGTGTCGGCGGACTGGTCGAGAAGGCTGGGCGGACCGGCTGACCCGACCAGTCTTGTCATTCCCGCGCAGGCGGGAACCCATAATGGCTGGCCGTGCGACAGGATCACCGGCGTTCGAGGATATGGCTCCCCGCCTTCGCGGGGATGACGAAATTGAGTATGCTCGGGAAAAGGAGCCCTGCTAGATGCCGATCGACGCCACCCAGCCCTATGACGACCAGAACATCTTCGCAAAGATCCTGCGCGGCGAGATCCCGTCGAAGCGGGTGTACGAAGACGATGTCGCGATCGCGTTTCACGACATCAATCCGCAGGCGCCGACGCATCTGCTCGTGATCCCCAAGGGCGCGTACGTCTCGTGGGACGACTTCTCCGCGCGGGCGCCCGATGCCGAGATCGCCGGGTTCATCCGCGCGGTCGGTGCTGTGGCGCGGGCCGCCGGGCTGGTCGAGCCAGGCTATCGCCTGCTCGCTAACATCGGCCAGGACGGGCATCAGGAGGTGCCGCATCTGCACGTTCATGTCTTCGGCGGGCGTCCTCTGGGTCCGATGCTGACGCGATAGGGCAGCTTTCGGCCACTAAAGCATTGCACGTAATAAAATTGCCATTAGGCTCGCGGGATTGAGCAAGGGGGCCTTCTGACCGGGCCCCTGTAATCCCCGGGGGGTACCGAATTGATTTTTGGTCGCGTGAAATCACTGGACGCCATCCTGGCGACGGCGGAGAAGAAATCGCTCCACCGATCGCTGGGCGCGTTCCAGCTTACTCTGTTCGGCATCGGCTGCGTGATCGGCACGGGTATCTTCGCCCTGACGGCCGCAGGCGCTCAAAAGGCCGGGCCCGGCTTGATGCTGGCCTTTGCCATCGCTGGCGCGATCTGCATCGTAGCAGCGCTGTGCTATGCAGAAATCGCGTCGATGATCCCAGTCGCCGGCTCTGCCTATACCTATACTTATGCGGTCATGGGCGAATTGCTGGCGTGGACGGTCGGCTGGGCCCTCGTTCTCGAATATGCCGTCGCTGCTTCCGCCGTGGCGGTGACGTGGTCGGACTATTTCCAGGGGACGGTGCTACGAGAATTTCTCGGCATCCATCTGCCGACATGGCTCGGTGCCGGTCCGCTCGCGCTGGGCGGCTCGCCAGGCGGATTCGTCAATCTGCCCGCGATCGTCATCGCGATGGGCATCACGGCCTTGCTGATCGTCGGCACGACCGAGAGCGCACGGCTGAACACCGTGCTGGTCGCGATCAAGGTGACCGCGCTGACCGCGTTCATCATCCTTACGCTGCCCGTCGTCGATACTGCCCGCTTTAATCCCTTCCTGCCTGCGGGTGTGTTCGGGGGGTTCGGCACAGGGGTAGGCGCGGTGGGCGCTGCAGCGACGATTTTCTTCGCCTATGTCGGCTTCGACGCAGTCTCGACCGCAGCCGAGGAAACCAAGAACCCGCAGCGCAATGTACCGATCGGACTGATCGCCTCGTTACTATTTTGCACCGTCTTCTACATACTCGTCGCGGCGGGTGCGATCGGCACGATCGGTGGCCAGCCGATCATGGGACCGAACGGCATCCCCTTCCCCGCCGGATCCGAGGAACTCGCCCGTCAGTGCGCGTTGCCGCAATATGGCGAGGCGCTGGTCTGCTCGAAAGAGGCGTTGGCGCATGTCTTGCGCGTGATCGGATTTAGTACGGTCGGGAACATGTTGGGCATCGCCGCCTTCGTGGCTCTACCCTCGGTCATCCTCGTGTTGATGTTCGGCCAGACGCGAATCTTCTTCGTCATGAGCCGTGACGGACTGCTGCCGGAAGTGCTCAGCCGAGTTCATCCGCGCTTCAAGACGCCACATATCGTTACCGCAATTACCGGTACGGCGGTGGCCCTCGCTGCGGCATTCCTCCCCGTCGGGCAACTGGCCGACATCGCCAATGCCGGTACGCTTTACGCCTTCATGATGGTGGCGATCGCGGTGCTGATCCTACGGCGCACCGAACCCGACCGGAAGCGGGCGTTCCGAACGCCTGCGATCTGGCTGGTCGCCCCAGCAACGATCGCTGGCTGCGTCTTCCTGTTCTTCAACCTGCCATCCGCGGCGATGCTGGTTCTACCGCTATGGGGCGCCGCCGGCTTGGTGCTCTACTTCCTTTACGGTCGCCGCATGAGCTATCTCGGTCGTGGGATGACGGATGGTGGCGATGACATCGATATGATACCGCCGGGCTCGCACTGAGACTGGACGCAGAAAGGGCCGCGGGAGGAAACTCCCGCGGCCCTTTTTTGTGTCTCGTCGTCACCAAAGCTTGTTCTCCCGCGAAGGCGGGAGCCCAGTCTGGGTCCCCGCCTGCGCGGGGACACAAGCTTAGGTCAGCCGATGTGCTTGGCGGCGAGCGCCTTCATGTCGACCATCGGGCGGGCGCCGACATGGCTGATGATCTCGGCCGCGCAGACTGCGCCGAGCTTCAGCGATGCGTGCAGGTCGTAGCCCTGCGCCTGGCCGTGGAGGAAGCCCGCCGCGAACAGGTCGCCGGCGCCGGTGGTATCGACGACCTTGGCGATCGGCTCGGCCTTCACTTCGGCGCGATTGCCGTTCTGGAGTGCGCAGGCGCCGTGCTCGCCGCGAGTGACGACCAGGGTCGGGACCTGGGCCGAAATCTTGGCGACGGCGGCGTCGAAGTCGTCCGTCTCGGCGAGCGCGGCGAGTTCGCTCTCGTTGGCGAAGAGGATGTCGATCAGGCCGTCGCTGAGCAGCTGGCGGAAATCGCCGCCGTGGCGCGAGATGCAGAACACGTCGCTGAGCGTGAACGCGACCTTGCGCCCTGCCCCGCGTGCGCAATCGATCGCGGCGCGCATCGCGGCGCGCGGCTCTTCCGGATCCCAGAGATAGCCTTCGAGATAAAGAATCGCGCTGTCGGCGATCATCGCGGTGTCGATCGCGGCGGCGGGGAGGAATTGCCCTGCGCCGAGGAAGGTGTTCATCGTGCGCTGGCCGTCAGGGGTCACGAAGATCAGGCAGCGGCCGGTGGTCGGGGCGCCTTCGCGGACCGGGGTGGCGAACTCGATACCGATGCTGCGGACGTCATGCGCGAAGACCTGCCCGAGCTGGTCGTCGGCGACCTGGCCGATGAACCCGCATTTGCCGCCGAGCGCGGCGATGCCGGCGACGGTGTTGGCGGCGGAGCCACCGGAGATCTCCATGCCCGGGCCCATCTTGGCGTAGAGCGCGTCGGCGTCCTCGGATGAGAACATCAGCTGCATCGAGCCTTTGGCGACGCCGATCTCTTCGATGAACGCGTCGTCGGCGGTGCTGAGGATGTCGACGATGGCATTGCCGATCGCGACGACGTCGTAAGTTGGGTTGGACAAGAGGGAACTCCGGGGATGCGGGAAAGCCTTGCCGTAAATGGCGGGGGGGATTGGTGCAACTGGTGTGGGGGGTACGGTACGTGTGAAGGCGGGGCCTGTGGAGCTGCCGGAGCGGATGCCATCCCGATAAGCACCACCCCGGCGGAGGCCGGGGCCCAATTGGAAAGGTAGTCGTAACGGAGTTCCTCGTTACGTCATTGGCGTCCCCCATTTGGGCCCCGGCCTTCGCCGGGGTGGTGGTTTTTGGTTGCTGGTTTCCGCGATCTAATCGGTTCTAGCCGTCGCGGCTGTTCTAGCGGTTCTCGCAGTTACGGCGGTTCTGGCGGTTACGGCGGTTCTGGCGGTTACGGCGATGCGATTGGTCGCTCCATGCCCGCATTGCAGCAGCACCCCTGCTGTTCCCTCGCGAACGCGGGGGTCCAGGGTATCGGGCGGTGGTTGTGGTTTAGCTGGGCCCCCGCGTCCGCGGGGGAACCGAGGAGGAGCGGTATGCGGGAAAGCTAGATCCGCGTCGAAGCGAAGCCGCGTTGACCTTCCCTCGACGCGGCGCCATCCAGAGCCGATGCTCCGCGCCCTTGCCCTCTCGCTCGGCCAACTCACCGACCCGCCCGTTCTGCGCGTGTTCGCGAAGTCGATGCTGACCACGCTGCTCGTCTTCGCGCTGCTCGGCGCCGGCACGTGGTGGGGCACGCAAGCCGCGTTGGCCGCGTGGCTCGACTGGCACGCCGGGGGCCTTGCCGCGGCGTTCGCGCTGTTCGTCACGATCCTGGCACTGTGGCTGCTGTTCCGCGCGGTCGCGATCGCTGTCGTCGGGATCTTCGCCGACGAGGTGGTCGCGGCGGTCGAGGCGCGGCATTATCCCGAAGCCCTGCGCACCGCCCGCCCCGTGCCCTTCGCGCGCAGCCTCGCCATGGGGCTCCGCTCGGCGGGTCGCGTCGTTCTCGTCAATTTGGTGATGCTGCCGGTCTACATCGCGCTGCTCGTCACCGGGGTCGGCACGGCGGCCGCGTTCTTCGTCGTGAATGGCTGGCTGCTCGGGCGCGATCTCGGCGACATGGTGGCGGCACGGCATATGGATGCGGCGGCGATGCGGGGCTGGCGTGCGACGACCAAGAGCGGGCGGTTCGTGCTGGGGCTTGCGAACACCGGGCTGTTCGTGGTTCCGGTCCTTAACATCGCCGCGCCGGTTCTCGGCGCGGCGATGGCGACGCATTACTTCCACGCCCGATATTCTCGCAAAGGCCGGCCATGACGCGATTGACCACTATAGCCGTCGCGGTAGCGCTCGGCGGCGGACTGGCGGGCTGCGCGGCGCCGGTCGCCAAGCCCGCCATCGGACGCCCCGCGATCCCCTATACCAGCGTCGGCCTCGAACGCGTGCTGGGCCAGGACGCCGCCGGCCTGACCAAGCTGTTCGGCCAACCCGATGCGGACGTACGTGAGGGCTCGGCACGGAAACTCCAGTTCCAGAGCGGGATCTGCGTCCTCGACGCGTATTTGTATCCCAAGGGATCCGACGCCCCCCGAGTCACCTATCTCGACGCGCGCGAACCCGACGGCAGCACGATCGACCGCGCGAGTTGTGTCGCCGCGCTGACCAGGCGCGAAGGGGGCAAGTAGCGCAGGCATCGCCCAAAGTCCCGACATTCAAGCGCCTCAGGATATTCTCACAAGCGGTCGTTCATTCAGATAACCATTAATTGCCTGCGAAGGCGGCCTGACGCAGGCAACCAGTCGGGGAGCTAATTACCGCGCCTGCCTTGGCAATTGCGCCAATGAGAGGATATCTAGCGCACGTACTGTAGGCGAGTTAGGTACAGCGCCGTTCGGGAACGAGTGATCCTGCCGGCAAGCGCGAGTCGCCAAGAATAGCGCAAGCCTTTCGACGCACATAAGCTTCGTGGGTAGCGGTGAGCTTGCCACCATCTTGTTCTAACAGGGAGTCTGCTTCAGCACGTAAGGCAATAGCACGTTCCAGCTTGTTTGCTCGCATAGTCGGTGTCTCTGAAAGACCAAGTCTACCAGTCGTGCTAGGAAGCAACATGCTGTAATTAGGACCGTTCATGCTCATGGCGGGGCCCGTAATCTGTGCGGAAGCCGGGACTGTTACCAACACAAAAGCTAAGCCAATCAGAGTCCTCATTGTGAGCGCCCTTCCTAGATGGACCGTATCAAATAACCTTAGTCCTAAAATCACTAGAACTGAGATTGGTTGCGACAGGCGAGGAACGTTATGCCCAAACCCTGCCATTCCCAAGCTCTCAATCATACCAGTCAAAACGGTAGCCCCGCAATGTCGGTTATTGCCACCTGCCTTCTCGAAACAGCTCTTCCGCCAACCTCCCATCCCGGACGTCGCTTGATCGTCACGCGTCTACGCCGCGCAGGTCCATTCGGCGATGACGGAGTCGTCGGCTTCCTGGGGTAGACGGCGGCGGCGCTCGGTCCGACAGCGTAGGTCGTCGAGCCGGGCCAGCGCCCATATCGCAGCGCCTCGGATCGAGGGGGCAGGGTCGTCGAGCAACGCGGCGACCGCGTCGACCAGCGCCGGATCGCCGCTGTTGCCCGCCGCGATCAGGGCGTTGCGGATCATCTTGGTGCGGCCGATGCGCTTGATCGGGGAGCCGGCGAAGACCGTGCGGAAGGTGGCGTCGTCCAGCGCGAGGATGTCGGCGAGTTCGGGGGCGACCAGTTCCGCGCGGGGGTGGAAGGCGAGGTTCGCGTTGGCGGCGGCGGCGAACTTGTTCCAAGGGCACACCGCCAGGCAATCGTCGCAGCCGTAGATGCGGTTGCCGATCGCGGCGCGGAACTCGTGCGGGATCGGGCCGGCATGCTCGATCGTGAGGTAGGAAATGCAGCGACGGGCGTCGAGCTGGTATGGCCGCGGGAACGCGTCGGTCGGGCAGGCGGTCTGGCACGCGTCGCAACTGCCGCAGGTGTCGACGCCGCCGCGGTCCGGTTCCAGGTCGAGCGTGGTGTAGATCGCGCCGAGGAACAGCCAGCTGCCATGCTCTCGGCTGACGAGATTGGTGTGCTTGCCCTGCCAGCCCAGCCCGGCGGCTTCGGCGAGTGGCTTTTCCATCACCGGTGCGGTGTCGACGAACACCTTCAGGTCGAACGGCGGCAAATCGCGCCCGGCTTCCTGCGCCAGCCAGCGACCGAGCGCCTTCAACTGGCGCTTCACGACGTCGTGATAGTCCGGGCCCTGCGCGTAGACCGAAATGCGCCCTACCCCGCCCTCGTCCGCGAGCCGCAGCGGATCGTCCTTCGGCGCGTAGCTCATGCCGAGCGCGATCACGCTGCGGACCTCGGGCCAGAGGCCGGCGGGGCTTTCGCGGTGGTGCTTGCGCTCCTCCATCCAGATCATGTCGCCGTGACGGCCATCCGCGAGCCATTGGTGGAGGCGCTCGCCGGCGCGCGGCGCGGCATCGGCATGCGCGATTCCGCAAGCGGCAAAACCCAATTCGGCCGCTTTGGCCTTAAGTCGGTGTTCCAGCTTGTCTTGCGCCACGTCCGACCGCTACCACGACGTCACCCTCGGGAGGAAGATTGCGCGTGAACGATGAATGGGCGGTCACTGCGAGCGGGATCGTGAAGCGGTTCGACGATCGGCGCGTGGTCGATGGGGTGGATATCATGGTGCCGCGCGGCTCGGTGTACGGCGTGCTCGGGCCCAATGGCGCGGGCAAGACGACAACGCTGCGGATGCTGCTCGGGATCATCGAGCCCGACGAGGGATCGCGCACGCTGCTTGGCTATGACAATCCGCGCGATGCGAGCGACCGGGTCGGCTACCTGCCCGAGGAGCGCGGGCTGTATCCGGCGATGAAGGCGCGCGAGGCGATCGCGTTCCTGGGGGCTCTTCGTGGGCTCGACTGGAAGACGGGCCGCGAGCGTGCGGTGGTGCTGATGGAAGCCGCCGGGCTCGGCCATGCGGTCGACGAGAAGATCCGGAAGCTGTCGAAGGGCATGGCGCAGCTAGTGCAGTTGCTCGGCTCGGTGGTGCACCAGCCCGATCTACTCGTGCTCGACGAGCCGTTTTCGGGGCTCGATCCGGTCAACCAAGAGCGGCTCGAGGCGCTGATCCTCGCCGAGCGGGATCGCGGCGCGACGATCCTGTTCTCGACGCATATCATGAGCCATGCGGAGCGACTGTGCGACCGGCTGGCGATCATCGCCGGCGGCAAACGGCGGTTCGAGGGGACCGTGGCGGACGCGCGCGGGATCCTGCCGCAGCGGGTGCATTATACGCCGCATCGTCCCGATCCGGCGATCCGGGGCGTGCTGCCGGCGGATGCCGTGGCGGACGGGGATAGCTGGCGGTTCGAGCTACCGAACGAGGGGATCGAGAGTTTGCTCGTGAGGTTGATCGACGCGGGATACGGGATTTCGGGGCTGTCGATCGAGCGGCCGGGTTTGCACGAGGCGTTCGTCCGGATCGTCGGTCAGCATGCCCCCGTCGCGAAGGAGGATGCGGCATGAGCCGCTTCCGTCGGACGCTCCGCCAGACCTTCACGATCGCGCGGCGCGACTTCATCGCTACCGTCTTCACGCCGATCTTCCTGCTGTTCCTGTTCGCGCCGGTCATCATGGGATCGTTCGGCGCGATCGGTGGGCTGGGCGCGGCGAGCGTCAGCGGCGGCGCGCAGGACAAGACGCGGATCATCGCGATCGTCCCCGCCTCCACCGCGCGACCGATCGACGAGGCCGACGCCCGGCTGCGTGGCATGTTCCGCGACGAGGAAGCTCCGCCTGAACTGGCGACCGTCGCGCCGTTGGCCGATCCGGCGGCGCAGGCGCGTGCGGCGTTCGAGACGAAGGATATCGATGCGTCGGCGGTGATCTATGGTCCGCTGGATGCCCCACAGATCCTGTATGGCCCGCGCGGAAAGCGCTCTGCGGACTATCTCGGGTTGCTGGCGCAGACGACGCTGGCGGCGGAGAAGCTGGGTGGCACGCTGCCGACGATCGCCGCGACCAAGACGCAGGTCACGCGCTCGACCACCTCGGTCGGGGGCCAGCATCAATCCGCCTTCTTCGCGGTGTTCGGGATCTTCTTCCTGACGCTGTTCCTGTCGGGACAAGTCGTCGGCACGATGGCCGAGGAGCGCAACAACAAGGTAATCGAGGTGCTCGCCGCCGCGGTGCCGTTGGAGTCCGTTTTCTTCGGCAAGCTGATCGGGATGTTCGGCGTGGCGGTGCTGTTCGTCGCGTTCTGGGGCACGGTGGTCACGCAGATCACGTCGCTGATGCCCGCCGCCGCGGCGGTCGCGCTGGGCGACCTGACGCCCGCGGTCGGGGGTCCGATGTTCGCGCTGCTGTTCGCAGGCTATTTCAGCATGGCGTACCTGCTGTTGGGGTCGGTGTTCCTCGGCGTCGGCGCGCAGGCGTCGACGATGCGCGAGATCCAGATGCTGTCGTTGCCGATCACGATCCTGCAGGTGGCGATGTTCGGGCTGTCGTCGGCGGCGGTCTCGCGGCCGGGAAGCTGGATCGCGACGTTTGCCGAACTGTTCCCGCTGTCGTCGCCGTTCGCGATGGCCGGGCGTGCGGCGAACTCGGCCGAGCTGTGGCCGCATGTCGCGGCGCTGGCGTGGCAGGCGTTGTGGGTGACGATCTTCATCACGGTCGGGGCGCGGCTGTTCCGGCGGGGGGTGTTGCAATCGGGGAGCGCGCGGCCGTTCTGGCGGCGCAAGGCGAAGGGAGCGGCGTAGGGTCCTACAAACTTCCCCCGCCCCTCTCCCGTTCGCCCTGAGCGAAGTCGAAGGGTACGCCCCAAGCGCAGATGCTTCGACTTCGCTCAGCACGAACGGAAGTTAGGACCCTATTGACATAAGTGTCAGCAAAGCCTCTCCTGTGGCAAAACACGGGAGAGAGACGATGGCGACTCTGGTGAGAGACGTGGCGCAACACGCGGTCGATCCGCTCGATGTGAGCCGTGCCGAGCTGTACCGCGACGACCTCTGGCAAGCGCCGTTCAAGACTTTGCGCGCCGAGGCGCCGGTCCACTATGTCGAGCATTCCGACTACGGGCCGTACTGGTCCGTCTCGACCTACAAGGGCATCGTCGAGGTCGAGTCGCTCCCCGATCTCTATTCCTCCGAAGCGGGCGGAATCACGATTGCCGATTTCGTCGCCGAGCGCGACGTTCGCATGCCGATGTTCATCGCGCGGGACCGGCCAGTGCATACAGGTCAGCGCCGCACCGTCGCGCCTGCGTTCACGCCCAGCGAGATGACGCGGATGTCGGGCGATATACGGCGGCGGACGGCGTACATGCTCGACAGCCTGCCGTGGAATACGCCGTTCGACTGGGTCGATACCGTCGCGATCGAACTGACCACGCAAATGCTGGCGATCCTGTTCGATTTTCCGTGGGCGGATCGACGGAAGCTGACTTTGTGGTCGGACTGGGCGGGCGATATCGAGATCGTGAAGAACGAGGAACTGCGCGGTCAGCGGCTTGCGCACATGTTCGAATGCGGCTCGTATTTCAAAAACCTCTGGGATGCGAAGATCGACAAGGAGCCGACGCCCGACCTGATCTCGATGATGATCCACTCGGACGCGATGAGCCACATGGATCACAACGAATTTATCGGTAATCTCATCCTGCTGATCGTCGGCGGCAACGACACGACGCGCAATTCGATGTCCGCGCTGGCGTACGGTCTGGACAAATTTCCGGAATCACGTGCGAAACTGGAGGCGGACTCGACGCTGATCCCCAACGCCGTCAGTGAGATCCTGCGCTGGCAGACACCGTTGGCGCACATGCGGCGGACCGCGACCGCCGATGCGGAACTGATGGGGCAGCAGATCAAGGCGGGCGACAAGCTTGCGCTCTGGTACATCTCGGCGAATCGCGACGAGAGCGTGTTCGGGAACGATGCGGATGCGATCGTGGTGGATCGGCCCAACGCGCGGCGGCATCTGGCATTCGGGCACGGCATCCATCGCTGCGTCGGCGCACGGCTGGCGGAAATGCAAATCGCGATTTTGCTGGAGGAAATGGCGGCGCGGCGGATGCGGATCAACGTGCTGGCCGAACCTACGCGGGTCGCCGCGTGCTTCGTGCACGGGTATCGGACGCTGCCGGTCGAGATCAGCAAATACTGACGGCCGCCCCCGTCATCCTGGGCTCGACCAAGGATACAGAGCCACGCATGGCGCGCCTGATACTCTGGATCCTGACTTTTGTCAGGATGACGGGGTCTGTGTCGCATCCTGTTCGCGGACGGAATCGTTCTTATATCATGTCCATGACCAACACGTCCCCAGATCGCCGCGCTTTCCTTACGCTTGCCGGGGCGGGTGCCGCTGGCTTTGCCTTGTGGGGGTGCTCGTCGCAGCCTGCGCAAGCGGCCGAGCGGTTCGAGGTGACGCTGACCGACGCGCAGTGGCGGAAGAAGCTGTCGCCGGATGCGTACAACACGCTGCGCAAGGAGGGTACCGAGCGGCCTTACTCCAGCCCGCTGAATGGCGAGCATCGCGCGGGGATTTTCTCGTGCGGCGGGTGTGCGTTGCCGGCGTTTTCGTCGAAGACCAAGTTCGAGAGCGGGACGGGGTGGCCGAGCTTCTGGCAACCCTTGCCGAATGCCGTGCGGACGCGGGTGGATTCGACGCTTGGGATGGCGCGGACCGAGGTGCATTGCCGGCGGTGCAGGGGGCATCTTGGGCATGTGTTCGATGATGGGCCAAAGCCTACGGGCAAGCGGTATTGCATGAATGGCGATGCGCTGACGTTCAAGGCGGCTTGAGGCGCGGTAGAGGGCGAATAGAGGATTGCTGTTTGAAGGCACCCCTCGCTCTGCCGGTTCCCCCGCGGAGGCGGGGGTCCAGGATTACTTAGGGCAGCGCTGCTTGATCCTGGGCCCCCGCCTTCGCGGGGGGACGGCCTAGTCTGGGCTACCATGGACTGTATTAAATTCAGCAAAAGCACCACCCCGGCGAAGGCCGGGGCCCAATTGGGGGACCGATGTAACTACCGGTAGTCCGATGTTACGTCGACCTTACCAATTGGGCCCCGGCCTTCGCCGGGGTGGTATATCTGAGTGGGGGCCGACCGCCTTGGTTGGGGTGCAAGGTGAATTCAGGCAGTAAAACGGAGCGATTATCACTACCGGAACCGGTCGGGCAGAAGGGCCCGTAAGGCTCAGTTCGCCTCGTTCACCAGCGTGAAGATGCCGCGGGGGTCGGTCGGGCCGTGCTGGATCGTGGCGAGCTGTGCGGCGTTGGCGCGCTGCGTTGCGGTGATGGTGCGGGTGGCGCTGGCCATCTGGTACGAGGGCTGCGCATCGAGCGTGTCGCCGGCGGGCGCGTGGCCCGAGTAGATGAAGCCCTTGGTCGGGTAGACCGAGGTGCCGAGGTCGCCCTGCGGACCGTACCAGACCTTGACCTTGCTCCAGTCGCCGGCGTCCGAAACGTCGATCGCGCGGACGTTGGTCTCGACGGCGCCGGGGCGCGACCAGTTGGCGTGGGTGAGGAGGACTTCGCGGTCGCTGACGACCTTCGAGACCATCGCGACATGGCCGACGCGCATCCGCGAGGTCGGCGAGAAAGCGAGGACCGAACCGGCCTTAGGGCTGTGGCCGCGCTCGTAGCGGCCAGCGGCCTGATCCCACCAGGTGTTTGCGTTGCCGCGGATTTCGATCCCCGAAACCGAGCGCGCAAACGTCACACACTGCCAGAACTGGGCTGCTGCCGGTGTGGCCGTCATCAGGCCGCACGATACCACCAGCGCAAAACGCGCTGCTAACGCCTTGAAATTCATCGAGACCCCCCGGCCAAAACCCGTTCGTCACAGTCTGGCTACGGGAGGTTCGATTTAATTGAAATACACGGCGGAACCATATCCGACGAAGCGTGTTACCGCGCCGACCAACGCCCGAAATACGGCCCCGTCAGGCTCAGTTCATCAGTTTCCAGCCGATTATGCGATCCACGGTGACCTGCGTGACCGCATGATAGCCCGGCCGCGCCTTGCCGTAGATGTCCATCGCCAGCTTGTGACCCCAGTCGCCCGAGTCCATCATCTGCTGGAACAGCGGCGCGACGAACTTGCGCCTCCCCTGCGAGGTCAGGAACTGCTCAGCCGAGGCGTCGGCGGGCGCATAGTGATTGGCGAGCGCGAGTTGCAGCCAGGCGAAGCGGATTTCCGAATTGCCCGTTGTGTTCCAGCCGAACGCGTCGTCGAGCGTCTTCAGCCGCTCGGTCGGGAGTTTGCGCGGCAACTGCGTGATGAAGCGCGTGATCTCCTGCGTGGTCGCCTTGCCGGGAACGCCCGACACCGATCCACCGGCCGCGTACGCCTTCGCCGCCGCATCGACCGCGGGGAACGCGGCGGACGTCACGTGCACCGCGTTCGCCGGGATGCCGGGGCTGTAGACCCACGTGTCGACGCCGATCGTCTTTGCCTCGGCGGGGGTCAGCAGCTTCGATTTCAGGTCGGCGAGGAAGCCGGCGCTGGTCTGCGGCTGGAAGGCGTGGCGGTCGAAATAGCTGCGGAGATAGGCATCCCACCGTGCGCGACCGACCTGTTTCTCGATCGTGCGGAGGAAGGCCGCGCCCTTGTCATAGGCGATCTGCGTCATGCCGTCGTCGGGATCGCGCGAGGCGTCTAGCTCGAGGTGGAGTTGCGTGTCCTTCGCGGCGGGGCCCCCGGCCTCCTTCACCGCGGCGAGCATGTCGGTCCAGGCGAGATCGGCCTCCATGTCGGCGCGGCGCTTGCCGTACAGCGCCTCCATGATCCGGTTCTCGAAATAGCTGGTGAAGCCTTCGTTGAGCCAGAAATCGTCCCAGGTCGCGTTGGTCACGAGATTGCCCGACCAGCTGTGCGCGAGTTCGTGCGCGATCAGCGAGACGAGGCTGCGGTCGCCGGCGATCGCGGTCGGCGTGGCGAAGGTGAGCGTCGGATTCTCCATGCCGCCGAACGGGAACGACGGCGGCAGGACCAGCACGTCGTAGCGGCCCCAGCGATACGGGCCGTACAGCCCCTCGGCGGCGGCGACGAACTTCTCGAGCTCGCCGAACTCGTAAGCGGCCTTGGCGAGCGTCGCGGGTTCGGCCCAGATGCCGGTGCGCGGGCCGGTGGACTTGAACGCGATGTCGCCGACCGCGAGCGCGATCAGGTACGGCGCGACGGGCTTGTCCATCTTGTATTCAAAGGTGCAGCGATCGGCGGTGCAGGTTTTACCCGCCGCATCGGCGACACGGTCCCCGCTCATCACCGCGGTCAGCTGCTTGGGGACGGCGATCTTGGCTTCCCAGGTCTGACGGATGCCGGGGGAGTCCTGCGTCGGGATCCAGCTGCGGTTGAGGATCGCCTCGCCCTGGCTGAACAGGAAGGGCTGTTTCTTGCCGGCGGTCTGCGCGGGGGTGAGCCATTGCAGCGCCTTCGCGTCGGGCGACGAGGCGTAGGCGATGCGGATCTTCTTCGCGCCGTTCAGCGTGACGGTCAGCGGTGCGCCGTGGATCTTGTCGACCGCGCCGACCGAGTAGGGGAGCGGCTTGCCGGCCATGTCGGTGATGTTGACGATCTTCAGGCCGTTGTCGTCGAGCACGACCTGCTTGGCGCCGGGGGCCGCGAGGATGTACAGGGTGGCGATGCCACGGATGACGTGGGTGTCGAAATCGGCGGCGAGATCCAGCGCGACGTGCGTGACGCGGGCCTCGGTAGGGCGGGCATAGCTGTGCGGGTCGCGCGCGTCGGGGGTGGTGAGGATCGGGGCTATCGTCTGTGCGACGGCGGGGGATGCGAGAACGAGACCGAGGGCGGTGGCTAGTGCGGGGATGCGCATGGGAACTCCGATGGTGCCGTTGCCCGGCGATTGGGGCGGCCAAGCCTCGGTCCTACCGTGCGGGTCCGCTTGCTGGAAGGGTAACTGTCACCGTCCTGCTCCCCTCCCTGGAAGGGAGGGTTGGGGGTGGGTCGGTCTGTTGGCTGACGAAGCGCTTCCCCAGCGGCCGACCCACCCCCGGCCCCTCCCTTTCAGGGAGGGGGGAAGTCAGGGTTCTCGTGGGGCTGCGTCGAGGCTGGGCGCGCCGGCCAGTCTCGCCAACCGAGCCTCATGCTCCACCCGCCCGAACGGGAAACGCGAGAAGAAGAACGCAGAGACGCAGGCCAGCGCGATGTAGAGCCCCGCGTAGATCAGCGTCAGTCGGTCGATCGTCCCCACCGGAACCGTCCCCGGCGTAGCCTTGGCCGGGAAGCCCGCCACCGCGAGGATCATGCCGGCGAAGAATATCCCGATCCCGCTCGTGCATTTCTGGACGAAGAACGAGCCCGCGAAGAACACGCCCTCCGACCTTCGTCCCGTCTTCGCCTCCGAATCCTCGACCACGTCGGCCATCATCGACGCGCCGAGGATGAACCCGGTGACGTTCGACGCGGTGCCGAGGATGAAGAACCCGAACAGCATCGGCAGCAGCGAGGGATCGCCTACCTCCGGAAACACGCCGAGCATGCGCAGCCAATAGGGCGTGGTATTGAGCGCCGCACCGCATAGTACCGCGCCCATCGCAGCCTTGGGCTTACTCCCGGTCTTGCCGAGCCGGGGCGCGGCGAGGAAGGCGAGGAACACGCCAGAGAACAACGCGATCGTCAGGTAGACGAACACCGGCCCCTTGAAGCCCCACACATAGGTGTAGAGGTAGTTCGACATCGCATAGCTGATGCCCTGGATCGTGTACGCGCAGACGCCCGCCGCCATGAGGATCGCGAACGCGCGGTTCTTCACGGTTTGGCGGAGTTCGGCGAAGGATTCGCGCAACGTCTGTTTGGCAATTGGCGGGTTGGGGAGGTGCTTGATCTCGTGGTGCGTGCCGAGTGCGGAGACCAGGATTGCGACGCCGATGAACAGCGCGCCCGCCAGCGCGAAGCCGCTGTAGCCTGTGCGATTGAGCAGGCCGTTCGGGAACGCCGCCGTCGGCGCGAGGAAATACTGGTACGCGGACAGCAGCATCAGCAGCCCGCCGACCCAGCCGAACAGATAACGATACGCCATGATCCGCGTGCGCTCGTCATAGCCGGACGTGAGTTCGGGGGTCAGCGCGACCGACGGGACCTCGTAGCAACTCACCGCGCTGCGCACGAGCACCGCCATCGCGAACAGCCAGACCAGCGTCTGCGGCTCCGACATCACCGACGGCGGATTCCACAGCAGCAGCCAGCCGACCATGATCGGCAGCGCGGAGGCGTACATCCAGGGATGCCGCCTGCCCCATCTGGTTCGCGTGCGATCGGAGAAGAACCCGACCGCGGGATCGACGAACGCATCGATCAGCAGCGCCATCATGATGACGAGACCGACGGTGGCGGAAGGCAGCCCGACGACCTGGTTGTAGAACAGCAGCAGGAACGTGCCGAACCCGGCGTCCTTCACCCCGTAAGCTACCGCGCCGAAGCCGTAGCTCGCCATCGTGCCGTTCGAGAGGCGGCGGCCCTGAGCGCTCATGACGCGGCGGTCATTTCAGTTTGTCGAGAATTGCGAACAGCGAGGGTTGCGCGGGGTCCCAGCTTGGGCGCGTGCCGATCGTCATGCCGCCGTCGACCAGGATGTGCGTGCCGGTGATGAAGCTGGCGTCGTCGCTGGCGAGGAACGCGACCGCGGCGGCGATGTCTGCACCCGTACCGGGGCGGCGGATCGGCTGCGCGTCGGCGGCGATATGCGCGATCATTGCATCCGCTTTGGTCGTCTTGTCCTCATCGAGTTCAAGCGTGCGCGTGAAGATGTTGGTGACGATGAAGCCGGGGACGACGGCATTCACCCGGATCCTGTGCTGCGCGAGATCGGCGGCTGCCTGCTTGGTGAGGTGGAGGACGCCGGCCTTGGCGGTGGAATAGGCTGTCGGCGCGTAGCCTGTGCCGAGCGCGGACACCGACGAGGTGTTGACGATCGCTCCGCCGCCGCGCTTGGCCATGAGCGGTGCTGCGTAGCGAATGCCGAGCGCGACCGAGCGGAGGAGGAGCGCCTGGGTACGGTCCCAGTCCTCGGGGGAGATCTCGCCGATCGGGTCGCGCGAACCGCCGGCGCCGGCGTTGTTGAACAGGATGTCGAGCCCGCCTGCGTCGTCGGCGGTCTGCATCAGCGCTTCGATGTCGCCGGCCTGGAGCACGTCGGTGCGCTGGAAGATGATGCGGCCGCCGGATGCGTCGGCGAGCGCGTGGCCACCGGCTTCGTCGATGTCGCCGATCAGGACGGTGGCGCCTTCGTCAGCGAGTCGGAGCACGGTCGCTCGGCCGATGCCGGACGCGCCGCCGGTCACGACGGCACGCTTGCCTGAAAACCTCACACGCACTCTCCTGCTCTTTTTTGCGAGCATAGTATGGCTTCTACACTCGTCAATGACGGCGCGTTCGAAAAACGGGTTTGCGGCGGACGCCGCTCGGCGATACCAAGCGGCCAAACATTCGGAGGATGCGTGATGGATACGACCAACCTGTTCCGGCTCGACGGCCGCGTCGCGCTGATCACCGGCGGCAGCCGCGGGATCGGCAAGATGATCGCCGCCGGCTTCATCGCGCAGGGGGCGAAAGTGTATATCTCGTCGCGCAAGGCCGATGTCTGCGAGGCGGCGGCCGCG
This sequence comes from Sphingomonas arabinosi, assembly GCF_036663715.1. Classification (NCBI taxonomy): domain Bacteria; kingdom Pseudomonadati; phylum Pseudomonadota; class Alphaproteobacteria; order Sphingomonadales; family Sphingomonadaceae; genus Sphingomonas; species Sphingomonas arabinosi. The sequence goes on along the minus strand of NZ_JAXOJN010000001.1, from coordinate 496,041 downwards.
GAACTCGGGCCGAACTGCATCGCGTTGCCGCAGGACGTCTCGACGGTGGCGGGTTGCAAGGCGCTGGCAGCGCAGTTCGCCGAGCATGAGACTCAGCTCGATATCCTGGTGAACAATGCGGGGGCGGCGTGGGGCGTACCGTTCGAGGAATTTTCGGAGATCGGCTGGGACAAGGTCATGGACCTGAACGTCAAGTCGCCGTTCTTCCTGACGCAGGCTTTGCATACTGCGTTGAAGGCTTCGGGATCGCGGGCGCGGCCGGCGAAAGTGATCAACATCACGTCGATCGACGGCCAGCGGCTCAATCCGTGGGAGACGTACAGCTATCATGCGTCGAAATCGGCGCTGATCTATCTGACGAAGCGGATGGCGGCGCGGCTGGTGACGGACTCGATCAACGTGACGTCGATCGCGCCGGGGGCGTTTGCTAGCGACATGAACAAGGCGGCGCGGGATCATGGGGATGCGGTCGCGCAGGGGATCCCGGCGAAGCGCGTCGGGGTCGACGAGGATATGGCGGGCGCTGCGATCTATCTCGCGAGCCGGGCTGGGGATTATGTGATCGGGGAGACGATTACGGTGGATGGTGGCCTGGTGCACGCGTCGCTGGGGACGAGCATCGACGCCTGAGCTTCGCTTCCCTCGCCCCTCCGGGGAGAGGGAGGGAGCAGCCGCTTGGCTGCGGAAGGGAGAGGGGTGGTTGGGATGAACCGTCCCGAGCCTCACTCCCCTCTCCCTTCCCACGGCAAGCGCCGCGGGCCCCTTCCCTCTCCCCGTAGGGGCGAGGGAGTTACCGCGCTATCCCGCCGGCGGCGAGTACGGCCAGAGTGACTAGCTCACTCGCTGTCGAGGTCATCGGGGCGACCTGGACGGGCTTTTCCATGCCAATGAGCATGGGGCCGATGACTGAGTCCCCGCCTAGTTCGCGGAGCAGTTTCGCGGAGATATGCGCGGATTGCAGGCCAGGCATGATCAGCACATTCGCCGGGCCAGACAGCCGCGCAAAAGGATAGTTCGCAAGCTGCTTCGGGTTCAGCGCGACGTCCGGCGCCATCTCGCCCTCATACTCGAACCCGACCTGCCGACCATCCAGCACCGTCACCGCATCGCGAATGTTGTCGAGCCATTCGCCCTTCGGATTACCGAAGTTCGAATAGCTCAGGAACGCCACGCGGGGCTCATGCCCCATCCGCCGCGCAACCGCCGCGGTCTGTTCCGCGAAGTCCGCCAGTTGCTCGGCGGTGGGCCTCTCGTTGACCGTGGTGTCGGCGATGAACACCGTGTGGCTCTGCCCGACCAGCAGGTGGATGCCGAACGGCGTTTTCCCCGCGACGGGATCGATCACGCGCCGGATCTGGCGCATCGTCTCGCCGTACGTTCGCGTGATGCCGGTGATCATCGCATCGCCCTCGCCGAGCTGAAGCAGCAGCGCGCCGAAGATGTTGCGGTCCTGATTGACCATCCGCTCGCAATCGCGGCGCAGATACCCGCGCCGCTGGAGCCGCGAATACAGGAAGTCGACCATCCTGGGCACCAGCGGCGAGACGCGGCTGTTGTGCAGTTCGAAGCTCTCGGGATCGGCGACGCCCAGCGCGCGCAACCGCTCGGGCACGTCGTCGCGGCCGACCAGCACCGGCGTGCCGTAGCCGCCTTCCTTGAAGGCGATCGCGGCGCGGAGGACGACCTCCTCCTCGCCTTCCGCGAAGATCACGCGCTTCGGGTGCGCGCGTGCGCCTTCATAGGCCATCGACAGCACCGAGGTGGTCGGGTTGAGGCGCGCGCGCAGCGAATGGCGATACGCTTCGATGTCGAGGATCGGCTTGGTCGCGACGCCCGACGCCATTGCCGCCTTGGCGACCGCGACGGGGACGACTTCCATCAGGCGCGGATCGAAGGGGGCCGGGATGATGTAGGTGGGGCCGAAGCTGTGGCTGACGCCATACGCGGCAGCGACTTCTTCGGGCACGCGTTCGCGCGCGAGCTCGGCGATCGCGTTGGCGGCGGCGATCTTCATCGCGTCGTTGATCCCGGTCGCGCGGACGTCGAGCGCACCGCGGAAGATGAACGGGAAGCCGAGCACGTTGTTGACCTGGTTCGGATAATCCGAACGCCCGGTGGCGACGATCGCATCCGGGCGCGCGGCCATCGCCAGCTCTGGGCGGATCTCCGGCTCGGGATTGGCCATCGCGAAGATGATCGGCGCGGGGGCCATGTCCTTGACCATCTCGGGCGTCAGCGAACCCGCCGCGGAGAGCCCCAGGAACACGTCGGCGCCGACCAGCGCCTCGGTCAGCGTGCGCGTCTCGGTGACGGCGGCGTGCGCGGACTTCCACTGGTCGACGCCCTCGCGGCCCTGGTAGATCACCCCCTTGCGGTCGCACAGGATGACGTTGTCACCGCGCACGCCCATCGCCTTGACGAGTTCGGTGCAGGCGATCGCCGCGGCACCGGCGCCGTTGACGACAATCTTGACCTCGGAAAGCTTCCGCCCCGTGAGCAAACACGCGTTGATCAGGCCGGCGGCGGTGATGATCGCGGTGCCGTGCTGGTCGTCATGGAAGACCGGGATGTTCATCCGCTCGCGCAACGCCTGCTCGATGATGAAGCATTCGGGCGCCTTGATGTCCTCGAGGTTGATGCCGCCGAAGGTCGGCTCCATCAGTTCGACCGCGTCGATGAAGCGGTTCACGTCCTCGGTCTTCAGCTCGATGTCGATCGCGTCGACGTCGGCGAAGCGCTTGAAGAGCACCGCCTTGCCTTCCATCACCGGCTTGCTGGCGAGCGGTCCGAGATTGCCCATGCCGAGGATCGCGGTGCCGTTCGAGATCACCGCGACGAGGTTTCCCTTGGCGGTATAGTCGTAGACGGTGGCGGGATCGTCGTAGATCGCCTGCACCGGCACCGCGACGCCGGGCGAATAGGCGAGCGCGAGATCACGCTGCGTCGCCATCGGCTTCGACGCGATGATCTCGATCTTCCCCGGACGGCCTTCCGAGTGGAAGAGCAAGGCTTCGCGTTCGGAGAATTGCAGCGTTTCGTCGGACATGGGCGGGGACCTCTCTCTTTGGCCTGTGTCTTTACGCAGGGGCGCCGGCGATTGGAACTCCTTCTCCCCCTCGGGGAGAAGGTGGCGCGCATGCGCCGGATGAGGGGCGGTTGGGGTGCGCGCCCGAGCCTCACTCCCCTCACCCTCCCACGCTTCGCGCGGGCCCCTCCCTCTCCCCCGGGGGGAGAGGGGTTTTATGGGCGGCGGGTTTTCGCTACCCGCCGCTCATGTCGAACCCCGCCCCTACCCCCATGATGACGCAGTATCTCGGCCTGAAGGCGGAGGCGCAGGATTGCTTGCTGTTCTACCGGATGGGCGATTTCTTCGAATTGTTTATGGACGATGCGCGGATCGCGGCGGGGGTGCTCGACATCGCGCTGACCGCGCGTGGCGAGCATGAGGGCAAACCGATCCCGATGTGCGGCGTGCCGGTGCATGCGGCGACGGTGTATTTGCAACGGCTGATCAAGGCGGGGCACCGGGTGGCGATCGCCGAGCAGGTCGAGAGCCCGGCGGAGGCGAAGGCGCGCGGCGGCTCGAAGGCGCTGGTGGCGCGGGCGATCGTCCGCGTGGTGACCGCGGGGACGCTGACCGAGGAGGCGTTGCTCGACGCGCGGTCGGACAATTGGTGCGTGGCGATTGGCGAGGCTGGCGGGTCCGTCGCCATTGCCGCGGCGGACGTGTCGACGGGGCGGTTCGAGATCGTCGAGGTTGCGGGCGATGCGGTCGAGGCGGAACTGGCGCGGTTTGCCGCGGCCGAGGTTGTCGCTTCGGAGGCGAGCGCTTTCGAAGAGGCGGCGACGACGCTGCGGCCGAAGATCGACTTCGACAGTGGCGCGGGCGAGGCACGGCTGAAGCGATTGTACGGCGTGGCGACGCTCGACGGGTTCGGGCAGTTCGGGCGCGCGGGGCTGGCCGCGGCGGGCGGGCTGATCGCGTATCTGGAGCACAATGCGAAGGGCGCGATGCCCTTCCTGCGGCCGCCGCGGATCGGGCGGGCGGCGGAGACGATGGCGATCGACGCGGCGACGCGCGAGAGCCTGGAGCTGACCTGCACCACCGGCGGCCAGCGTAAAGGGAGCCTGCTCGATGCGGTCGACCGGACCGTGACGGGGGCCGGGGCGCGGCTGCTGGGTGCCGATCTCGGCGCGCCGTTGATGGATAAGGCTGCGATCGATGCGCGGCTCGATCTGGTCCGGTTGTTCCATGACGACCAGGCCGCGCGGGAGAAGTTGCGGTCGACGTTGCGCGCTTTGCCGGACATCGGGCGGGCGCTCGGGCGGCTGGCGGCTGGGCGTGGTGGTCCGCGCGATCTGGGGCAGTTGCGCGATGGGCTCGACGGCGCGTGGAGCCTTGGCGAGCGGATGGACGCGATCGTCGATCCGCCGGTGCTGTTGCGGGAGATCGCGCCAAGATTGCGCGGACACGGCGCGCTGATCGACCTTTTGAAACGCGCGCTGGTGCCGTCGCCGCCGATCGAGGCGTCCGATGGCGGGTACATCGCGGCGGGCTATGACGCCGCGCTCGACGACCTGCGCGATGCGGGCGCTGGTGGACGGCGGGCTATCGCGGCGCTGGAGGCGGAGTTTCGGGCCTCGACCGGCGTCACCGCGCTGAAGATCCGCCACAACGGCGTGCTCGGCTATCATGTCGAGGTGCCCGCGCGCGCCGCCGATCCTCTGATGAAGCCCGAGAGCGGCTTCACGCATCGCCAGACGCTGGCGGGCGTGGTGCGGTTCAATACGCCTGCGTTGCACGAGGTCGCGGCGAAGGTGTCGCAGTCGGGCGCGCATGCGCTGGCGGCGGAGGCGGCGCATCTTGAGGAATTGACTGCGCAGGCTTTGGCAGGACGCGACGCGATTGCGGCAACGGCGGATGCGCTCGCGCGGTTGGACGTGGCCGCCGGGCTGGCGGAACGCGCGGCGGAAGGGGCTTGGGCGCGGCCGTCGCTGGTCGATCACGCGTGTTTCGAGATCGAGGGCGGGCGGCATCCGGTGGTCGAGGCGGCGGTGGCGAAATCGGGCGACCGGTTCGTCGCGAACGACTGCAATTTGTCGGAAAGCTCGCGACTGTGGCTCGTCACCGGGCCGAACATGGGCGGTAAATCCACCTTCCTCCGCCAGAACGCGCTTATCGCGGTCCTCGCGCAGGCCGGGTCGTACGTGCCCGCAACCAAGGCGACGCTCGGGCTAGTCGATCGCCTGTTCAGCCGCGTCGGTGCCTCTGACAACTTGGCGCGTGGCCGCTCCACCTTCATGGTCGAGATGGTCGAGACCGCGGCAATCCTCGCGCAAGCGACGCCGCGGTCGTTCGTGATCCTCGACGAGGTCGGGCGGGGCACGTCGACCTATGACGGCCTTGCGATCGCGTGGGCGGTGGTCGAGGCGATCCACGAGGACAATCGCTGCCGCTGCCTGTTCGCGACACATTATCACGAGCTGACCCGGCTTGCCGAACGCTGCGAGGCGCTGTCGCTGCACCACGTCCGTGCGCGCGAGTGGAAGGGGGAGCTGGTGCTACTTCACGAGCTCGCCGATGGGCCGGCGGATCGGAGCTACGGGCTGGCGGTCGCGCGGTTGGCGGGGATGTCGCCGGTAACGGTGGCGCGCGCGAAGGCGGTGCTGGCGAAGCTCGAGGCCGGGCGCGCGAAGACCGGCGGGTTGGCGGCCGGGTTGGACGACCTGCCGTTGTTTGCGGCGGCGGCGCAGGTGGAAGAGGTGGCGTGCGACGTGCTGCGCGAGGATCTGGCCAAGCTCGACATCGATGCGATGAGCCCGCGGGAGGCGCTCGACGCGCTGTACCGGTTGAAGGCGCTGGCGAACGAGGGGTGACCGCTCCCCTCCCTGGAAGGGAGGGGTTGGGGGTGGGTCGGGTTCCGCATATCCTTGCCGGTGTGGCTCGAGCAGGCCGACCCACCCCCTGCCCCTCCCTTCCAGGGAGGGGAGTCCGTTGCGTCCTCGTAATCGCGTTCGCGTCCTAGTATCTCACGATACGCTGATGCTAGGCGGCGGCCGGATTAGCGGAGCGCGGGCTTTGGGCGGACATCATCACGGGCATTCACATGGCCACGCGCACGCGAGCCACGGCGGCGGCCATTCGCACGCAGGCCACAGCCACGCCCCAGCCTCGTTCGACCGCGCGTTCGCGATCGGGATCGGCCTCAACATCGTCTTCGTCGCGGTCGAGGCGATCGTCGGCTTGCGGATCGACTCGGTCGCGCTGCTTGCGGATGCAGGCCATAATCTGTCCGACGTGCTGGGGCTGGTCGTCGCCTGGGGCGGGACGATGCTCGCGCGCACCGCGCCGACCAAGCGCTTCACCTACGGGCTGAAGGGCTCGACGATCCTCGCCGCGCTGACCAACGCGTTGCTGCTGCTGGTCGCACTCGGCGCGATCGTGCTGGAAGCGTCGCAGCGGTTCTCGGACCCGGCCCCGACCGCCGGCCTCACCGTCTCGATGGTTGCGGGCGTCGGCATCGCCGTCAACGCGATCACCGCATGGATGTTCGCACGCGGCCGCAAGGGCGACGTCAACATCCGCGGCGCGTATCTCCACATGGCCGCCGACGCGCTCGTCTCGGCCGGCGTGGTGATCGCCGGCCTCGTGATCTGGCGCACCGGCCTGACCTGGATCGACCCGGCCGTGAGCATCATCATCGCCATCCTCATTTTCTGGCAGACCTGGGGCCTGCTCCGCGAGACCGTCGAGATGTCTCTGTCCGCCGTCCCCCGCGGGATCCAGTTCGACCATGTCGACGACGCATTGTGCGGTCTGCCTGGTGTCTCCGAGATCCACGATCTCCACATCTGGCCGATGAGTACCACCGAACCCGTCCTGACGGCGCATCTGGTGATGCCCGCCGGTCACCCCGGCGATCGCTTCCTGAGCGACGCCAGGACGATGCTTCACGAGAAATTCGGCATCGGCCACGCGACGTTGCAGGTCGAGACGGGCAATGACCATGACTGCTCGATGGCGGACTCGGCGACCGTCTGAACTTGCCCGTCTGAACTTGGCCGTTTGAACTTTTCCGGTGCTGCATGGGTTACCGTGTCACGCATCAGGAGCAAAGTTCATGAAGAAGCATCTTATCGCAGCGTTGATGTCGGTCGCAGTTGCGACGCCGGCAATGCTGCCGACCGCCGCGACTGCGCAGCGTTACGACGATCGTCGCGACAATAACGACCGTCGTTTCAACAACGACCGTCGTGGAAACGATCGGAACTGGCGTGGCGACGACCGCAACTGGGATCCGTCGCGTAGCTATCAGAACGGTAACTATCGTGAGCGCCGCCTGGGTCGCAACGATCGGATCTATCGTGGCAAGGATGGCCGCGCATACTGCAAGCGCAACGACGGCACGACCGGTCTGGTGATCGGTGCGCTCGGCGGCGGCGCGCTGGCGAACCTGATCGGTGGCGGCACGCTCGGCACGCTGGCGGGTGCCGGTGGCGGTGCGTTGCTCGGCCGGTCGGTCGACCGCGGCAACGTGAAGTGCCGCTGAGCTTCGACGGAAGCTTGAGCGAATGACGAAGCGGCGGCCGAGCGATCGGCCGCCGCTTTCGTATTCAGAGCATGCCGTAGAGCAGCGTGCCGTTCAGGCCGATGATCACTGCGGCGATCACCCAGGCGAGGATCTTCAGCCACGCGGGGCTGACCAGTTCGCCCATGATCGTGCGGTCACCGGTGAACTTGACGAGCGGTACGACGGCGAACGGGAGCTGGAGGCTGAGTACGACCTGGCTCAGCACGAGCAGCTTGGTCGCGCCCGAATCGCCGGTCGCTCCGACGACGAACACGGCGGGAACGATCGCGAGCAACCGCGTAACCAGCCGCCGAGCCCAGACCGGCATGCGCAGGTTGAGGAATCCCTCCATCACGATCTGGCCGGCGAGCGTGCCGGTCACCGTCGAGTTCTGGCCCGACGCGAGCAGCGCGACCGCGAACAGCACGCTTGCCGCGCCCATGCCGAGCATCGGGGCCAGCAGTTCATAGGCCTGGTCGATCTCGGCGATGTCGGTGCGGCCAGCGACGTGGAAGGTCGCGGCGGCGAGGATCAGGATCGAGGCATTAATGAAGAAGGCGAGGCCCAGCGCGACGGTGCCGTCGATCGTCGCCATCGTGATCGCGTCGCGCTTGCCCGCTGCGTCCTTGGCGAACGCGCGGGTCTGGACGATCGACGAGTGGAGGTAGAGGTTGTGCGGCATAACGGTCGCGCCGAGGATGCCGATCGCGATGTAGAGCATCGCCGGGTTGGTCACGATCTCGGTGGTGGGCACCAGCCCGCCGAGCACGCCCGCCCATTCGGGCTGCGCGAGGAACAGCTCGAAGATGAAGCAGCCGGCGATGATCACCAGCAGCGCGACGACGAAGGCCTCCAGCTTGCGGAAGCCGAAACGTTGCAGCGCGAGGATCAGGAACACGTCGAGCGCGGTGAGGACGACGCCGTAGACGAGCGGCAGGCCGAACAGCAGCTTCAGCGCGATCGCCGTGCCGAGCACTTCGGCGAGGTCGCAGGCGATGATCGCGATCTCGCAGAGGAACCAGAGCACGACCGAGACCGGCTTCGAGTAATGCGCGCGGCAGGCCTGGGCGAGGTCGAGGCCGGCGACGATGCCGAGGCGGGCGGAGAGGGCTTGCAGGACCATCGCCATGAGGTTCGACAGCAATACGACCGACAACAGCGTGTAGCCGAATGCGGAGCCACCGGCGATGTCGGTCGCCCAGTTGCCAGGGTCCATATAGCCGACCGCGACGAGATAGCCCGGGCCGACGAACGCGAACAGGCGGCGCCAGAAGGACGCACCTTCCGGAATGACGACGGTGCGGTGACTCTCGGCGAGCGAGTTGGCGAAGCCGGATGCGGGAAGATTGGGGGCTGACATCGGGGGGTGCTTTGCCGGAACGGACGGGGTGGGACAAGGCGTGGCTGGCACGTCGGGCGCCAAATGCACTCGCCCCCTATCCGTGACCCCAGCGAAAGCGAGGGTATCCCGGTTGGCAGGTATCGCTACCCGATCGTGGAGATCCCGGCTTTCGCTGGATGACGGGCGGGCAGGTGTGAAAGGAAGAGCAGCCAAACTACTCCCCTCCCTGAAAGGGAGGGGCTGGGGGTGGGTCGGCCCGATCAAGCCACCACCGTCCGATCATGCGGAACCCGACCCACCCCCGCCCCTCCCTTCCAGGGAGGGGAGAAGGAGGTCAGATCACCTTCATGTCCGCCTGGTAATGATGCCATGCGAAGATCGCCGCCGCGCCGCGGTGTGGGCGCCAGGCTTCCGCCACTTCGCGCGTCAGTTTCTCGCTTGGACGGGTTTCGTGGCCGAGGATGCGCCCGACCTCGATCTGGATCGCGAGGTCGCCCGCCGGCCAGATGTCGGTACGGCCTTCCGCGAACAGCAGGTAGATTTCCGCGGACCAGCGGCCGATGCCCTTGACGCGGACCAGCGCGGCGATCGCCTCCTCGTCGTCCTCAGGCAGGTTGGTGAGATCGAGCCGGCCGCTCGTCACTTCGTCGGCCAGACTCCGTGCGTAGCCGAGCTTCTGGCGCGAGAGGCCCGCGCTGCGGAGCGTCTCGTCGCTGGCGGCGGCGATTTTCAATGGGTCACCCGCGCCGCCGACCACCGCGTCGAGCTTGTTCCACACCGCCGCCGCCGAGGCGACGCTAACCTGTTGGCCTACGATCGTGCGCAGCAGCGTCGCGAAGCCGCGTTCGCTGATCCGCGGCGCCGGGTGGCCGGCATTGCCGACCGCGACCGCGAACGCCGGCTCGATGGCGCACAACGCTGCCATCGCGGTTTCGAGTTGGTCTGCGCTCAGGCCCATAAGACTCGGCTCCATGATGCTTGATCCCGGGCCCGCGCAACGGCATGAACGCAAGAAGATTTTTCGGAGAATGACATGCCCAAGCTTATCGTCGTGACGCGCGAAGGGGAAGAACGCGAGATCATCGGCGAGGCGGGCCTATCGGTGATGGAAGTCATTCGCGACGCCGGGATCGACGAGATCCTGGCGCTGTGCGGCGGCTGTTGCTCGTGCGCCACCTGCCACGTCCATGTCGACCCGGACTTTGCGGCCAAACTGAAGCCGATGGGGCCGGACGAGGATGACCTGCTCGATTCGACGAGTGATCGCGACGAGTTTTCGCGATTGTCGTGCCAGATCGAGCTGACCGACGGGCTGGATGGGTTGAAGGTAAAGATTGCAGCGGAAGATTAATTCCCTTGTCCCTCGCCCCTCCGGGGAGAGGGAGGGAGGCGCGCTTGCGCCGGAAGGGAGAGGGGCTTTGGGATGAATCGTCCCGAGCCTCACTCCCCTCTCCCTTCCCACCGCAAGTGCGGCGGGCCCCTTCCCTCTCCCCGCAGAGGCGAGGGAGTTTGGGTCACCTAGTCGTAATCGCGTACAGCGCGATCGCCGCCGCGTTCGAGACGTTCAGGCTCTCGACCTTGTCCGAGATCGGCAGTTTCGCCAGTTCGTCGCAATGCTGCTCGGTATTCTGACGCATGCCCTCACCTTCCGCGCCGAGCACGATCGCGACGCGCTGCGTGCCCATGGCTTCCGACAGCGTCTGCGTCGCGTGGCCCGTGAGCCCGATCCGCCAGAACCCCGCCGCCGCGATCTCTTCCAGAGCGCGCGCAAGGTTCACCACCCGAATCCACGGCACCGACTCCAACGCACCCGAAGCAGCCCGAGCGATCGTCCCCGATTCCGGCGGCGCATTACGATCCGGCGTGATGATCCCCAGCGCATCGAATGCCGCCGCCGAGCGCATGATCGCGCCGACATTGTGCGGGTCGGTCACCCCGTCGAGGATCACCAGCGGGCGATTGTCGTCCTTGCCGTGCTCCAGCAGATCGGCGAGCCACATGTCCTCGAGCGGCTCGACCTCGATCACCACGCCCTGGTGCGGCGCATCGCCCGGCACCAGCCGCGCCAGATCCATCGCCTCGGCATAAGTCACCGGCACGTCGGCAGGCAGGTCGAACCCGGCCAGCGCCTCGCGCGTGCCGAGGATTTTCCGCACCGTGCGCTCTGGATTGGCGAGCGCAGCGCCCACCGCGTGCTTGCCCCAGAAGCGGGGGCGGCCTGCCGGTGCCTTGCTCGGCCTGTGTCCCTTGCGTGCCATATTCGCTCTCTATCGTGTCTGTGTATGGGGCGTCCTTGTCGGCATTCCGCTCCCGCGGCAACTATGAACCACGAAACTTCGCAAAAGCTGCGTTGACACACCGGGCGCGCTTCGCCATTGAGCCGCCTCGCTTGAGAGAGCGACGTTCGCAAGAGCGGCCTGGACAGGTGGCCGAGTGGTTAAAGGCAGCAGACTGTAAATCTGCCGGAGTTTCTCCTACGTAGGTTCGAACCCTACCCTGTCCACCACCGCCCCAGAGCGGTGATGCACACGATCCCAAAACTTTCGACAGCAAGTTCTTCCGCCCCCGGAAGGAAGTGCGCGTGACATCGGCTCGTGGAGGGTTAGGATCACGGCGACCGTAACGATTTCGGAAGCCGCGTGACCTCAGACACCGCCGTACAGCAGCCCGCCCAAGATCTCGCCGATTCGATCCTCGACACGCTCGTACACCGCATCGGCAAGGATGCGCAGGCCGCGCGGCCGCACGACTGGCTGGCCGCGACGATCCTGACGGTCCGCAACGATATCGTCGAGCGCTGGATGGCCTCGACCAAGACGGCACATGCGGCGGGTGCCAAGCGCGTCTATTATCTCAGTCTCGAATTCCTGATCGGCCGGTTGCTGCGCGACGCGGTGACCAACCTCCAGCGCAACGACGAAGTCACGCGGGCGCTGGCGCTGCACGGCGTCGACCTCGCCGAGCTGGAGGAGATCGAACCCGATGCAGCGCTTGGCAATGGCGGGCTCGGTCGTCTTGCCGCGTGCTTCATGGAAAGCATGGCGAGTCTCGCATTGCCCGCCTACGGCTACGGCATCCGCTATGTGAACGGCATGTTCCGCCAGCGGATCGACGATGGGTGGCAGGTCGAGATGCCCGAGAACTGGCTCGCGCACGGCAACCCCTGGGAGTTCGAACGTCGCGAGAGCGCCTATTTCGTCGGCTTCGGCGGCGAAGTCACGGCATCCGACACCGGCCAGGTCCATTGGAGTCCGTCCGAGGCGGTAGAGGCGACCGCGGTCGACAGCCCCGTGGTCGGCTGGCGCGGCAAGCACGTCAATACGCTCCGGCTGTGGACCGCCCGCGCATTCGATCCGATCAAGCTCGACCGGTTCAACGCCGGCGATTTCTCAGGTGCCCTTGCCGATCAGACGCGCGCAGAAACGCTGACCCGTGTCCTCTACCCCAACGACTCCACCGCCGCCGGGCAGGAACTCCGCCTGCGCCAGGAGTACTTCTTCTCGTCCGCGTCGATCCAGGACATCGTCCGCCGCCACGTCCAGTATTTCGGCGACATCCGCACCTTGCCCGACAAGGCCGCGATCCAGCTCAACGATACGCACCCCGCGGTATCGGTCGCAGAGCTCATGCGGCTGCTGATCGACCATCACGAATTCGCGTTCGACGAAGCGTGGAAGATCACGCGCGCGACCTTCGGCTACACCAACCACACGCTGCTGCCCGAGGCGTTGGAGAGCTGGCCGCTACCGCTGTTCGAGCGCCTGCTCCCGCGACACATGCAGATCGTCTACGCGATCAACGCCAAGCTACTGCGGGAAGCGCGCGGCACAGATGGCATAGACGACCGCGCGATATCCGCGATCAGCCTGATCGACGAGGGTGGCGAGCGGCGCGTGCGGATGGCGAACCTCGCCTTTGCGGGCTCGCACAGCGTCAACGGCGTGGCCGCGCTGCACACGCAGCTGATGAAGAAGACGGTCTTCGCCGACCTCCACAAGCTCTACCCGACGCGAATCAACAACAAGACCAACGGCATCACCCCGCGCCGCTGGCTCCAGCAGTGCAACCCCGGCCTGACCGCGCTGATCCGCGATGCGATCGGTGACGGCTTCCTCGACGATGCCGAAAAGCTGGTCGATCTCGATGTTTTTGCCGACGATGCCGGTTTCAGGGAGCGCTTTTCGGCGGTTAAGCGTTCGAACAAGGTGGCACTGGCAAATCACATCAAGGAGAGCATGGGGCTCCGCGTTGATCCGGACGCGATGTTCGACGTGCAGATCAAGCGCATCCACGAATATAAGCGCCAGTTGCTCAACATCATCGAGACGGTCGCGCTGTACGACCAGATTCGCAGCCATCCCGAACGCAACTGGACGCCGCGCGTGAAGCTGTTCGCGGGGAAGGCCGCATCGAGCTATCACAACGCGAAGCTCGTCATCAAACTGGCCAACGACGTCGCCCGCAGGATCAACGCCGACCCGTCGGTCGGTGGCCTGCTCAAGGTCGCGTTCCTGTCCAATTACAACGTGTCGCTGGCCGAGAAGATCATCCCAGCCGCCGACCTCAGCGAACAGATCTCGACCGCCGGACTGGAGGCGTCGGGCACCGGCAACATGAAGTTCGCGATGAACGGCGCGCTGACGATCGGCACACTCGACGGCGCGAATATCGAGATCAAGGACCGCGTCGGCGACGACAACATCTTCATCTTCGGCATGACCGCGGACGAGGTCGAGGCGAAGCGCGCCAACGGCTATGATCCGCGCAGCATCATCGACGGCTCGAACGAACTCCGCCAAGCGGTGTCCGCGATCGCGTCCGGCGTGTTCTCGCCCGACGACAAGACACGCTACGCCGGGCTGATGGGCGGGCTGTACGAGGGCGACTGGTTCATGCTCGCCGCCGATTTCGACAGCTATGCCACTGCCCAGCGCGCGGTCGACACGCGCTGGAACGACCGCGATGCATGGGTCGCCTCGACCGTCCGCAACGTCGCGCGTGTCGGCTGGTTCTCGTCCGACCGCACGATCCGCGAATATGCGCGCGAAATCTGGACGGTAATGTGAAGCCACCCGAAGGCGCCATTGTTGCCCTCCTCGAAGGGCGTCACGACGATCCCTTCTCGTTGCTCGGCGTCCACAACGGGCCGACCGGCGTGTTCGCGCGCGTCTGGCTGCCCGGCGCGGACAAGGCGGAGGCGCACGCGCTCGACGGCACCGCACTCGGCACCCTGCCTCGCATCGACGATCGTGGCCTGTTCGAGGGGCCTATTGAGGGCGATCCGCAGCCCGTGAAATACCATGCGGAGGCGGGCGAAACGTCGTGGTGGGTCACCGACCCCTATAGCTTCGGCCCCGTACTCGGCCCGATCGACGACCTGCTCATGGCGGAGGGCACGCACCGACGTCTCCACGACAAGATGGGCGCGCACCTGATCGAGCACGAAGGCGCACACGGCGTCCACTTCGCGCTCTGGGCCCCCAATGCGCAGCGCGTGTCGGTGGTCGGCGACTTCAACGACTGGGACGGCCGCCGCCACGCGATGCGCAAGCGCGGCGACGTCGGCGTGTGGGAGATCTTCATCCCCGACATCGCCGAATATCGCGCCTACAAATACGAGATCGTCGGGCCCGACGGGCGGGTGCAACCGCTCAAGGCCGACCCGTTCGCCTTCGCGTCCGAACTACGCCCCGCCAACGCCTCGATCACGCGAAAACTCGCGCATAAGTGGGCCGACACCGATCACCGCAAGCACTGGTCCTCGGTTGATCCCCGTCGCGTGCCGATCAGCATCTACGAAGTCCACGCAGGCTCCTGGGACCGCGACGAGAATGACTGGTTCCTCACCTGGGACGCGCTTGCCGACCGTCTGATCCCGTACGTCGTCGAGATGGGCTTTACGCACATCGAATTCCTGCCGATCAGCGAACACCCGTACGACCCGAGTTGGGGCTACCAGACCACCGGCCTCTACGCGCCCTCCGCGCGGTTCGGCGACGTCGAAGGGTTCGCGCGGTTCGTCGACGGCGCGCATCTCGCTGGGATCGGCGTGCTGCTCGACTGGGTGCCCGCGCATTTCCCGACCGACGCGTTCGGACTGGCGCATTTCGACGGCACCGCGCTGTACGAGCACGAGGACCCACGGCTCGGCTTCCACCCCGACTGGAACACCGCGATCTATAATTTCGGGCGGCGCGAAGTTGCGTCGTTCTTGGTCAACAACGCACTGTTCTGGGCCGAGCGCTATCACATCGACGGCATCCGCGTGGACGCGGTCGCATCGATGCTGTACCGCGATTATTCGCGCAAGGCTGGCGAATGGATACCCAACGAGCAAGGCGGCCGCGAGAACTGGGAGGCCGTCGCGTTCCTCCGCGACATGAACCGCGAGATCTACGGCCAGCACCCGGGCGTCTTCACGATCGCCGAGGAATCGACTTCGTGGCCGGGCGTCTCCGCGCCCGTCAGCGACGACGGCAAGAGCGGCGGCTTGGGGTTTGGGTTCAAGTGGAACATGGGTTTCATGCACGACACGCTCCAGTACATGGCGCGCGATCCGCTGCACCGGAAGCACCACCACGGCGAGATCAATTTCGGGCTCGTCTACGCGTTCAGCGAGAATTTCGTCCTGCCGCTCAGCCATGACGAAGTCGTCCACGGCAAGGGCTCGCTGCTGACCAAGATGCCGGGCGACGACTGGCAGCAATTTGCAAACCTGCGCGCCTATTATGCGTTCATGTGGGGCTATCCGGGCAAGAAGCTGCTCTTCATGGGGCAGGAATTCGCGCAACGCCGCGAATGGTCGGAAGCGCGCGCGCTCGATTGGTGCCTGCGCAACAGTCGCAGCCATGAGGGCGTCCGCAACCTCGTCCGCGACCTGAACACCGTCTACCGCGAGAAGCCGGCTCTACACGCGCGCGATTGCGAGGGCGAAGGCTTCGAATGGCTGATAGCCGACGATGCCGCCAACTCGGTATTCGCTTGGCTGCGCAAGGCCCCGGGCGCAAAGCCGGTCGCGATCATCGCTAACATGACGCCGATCGCGCGAGCCCCCTACCGCATACCGCTGCCGCTCGACGGCCGCTGGTGCGAGATCATCAACAGCGACGCGCATGAATATTGGGGCAGCGGCCTCGGCAATCTCGGCGGCGTCGTCGCGAAGGACGGCGCGGCCTGGGTCACCTTGCCCCCGCTCGCGACGATCATGCTGGAGTTCGAGGAATAAGCTCGACCAATAGGACCGGAACCGGTTCGGGGTCACGAGGCGTTGTACTAACGAACTGGTAACGAAGGCGGGAGAGACGACATGGTGGAACGGCGGGGACAGCCATTGGCGCGCGACGCGATGGCGTATGTGCTGGCCGGCGGCCGCGGCAGTCGCCTGATGGAGCTGACCGATACGCGCGCGAAACCCGCGGTGTATTTCGGCGGCAAGGCGCGCATCATCGACTTCGCGCTGTCGAACGCGATCAACTCGGGCATCCGCCGGATCGGGGTCGCGACGCAGTACAAGGCGCATTCGCTGATTCGCCATCTCCAGAGCGGGTGGAACTTCCTGCGCTCCGAACGCAACGAGAGCTTCGACATCCTGCCTGCGTCACAGCGCATCAGCGAATTCCAATGGTATGAAGGCACCGCCGACGCGGTCTACCAGAACATCGACATCATCGAGAGCCACGCGCCCGAATACATGGTCATCCTGGCCGGCGATCACATCTACAAGATGGATTACGAGCTGATCCTTCAGCAGCATTGCGAGACCGGCGCGGACGTCACCATCGCCTGCCTCGAGGTGCCGCGGATGGAGGCGGTCGCGTTCGGCGTGATGGCGGTCGACGAGCACGACAACGTGACCGATTTCGTCGAGAAACCCGCCGATCCGCCCGCCGTACCCGGCAATCCGGACATCGCGCTGGCATCGATGGGGATCTACGTCTTCACGACCAAGCTGCTGTTCGAAGAATTGCGCCGCGATGCCGCGACACCTGGTTCCGCGCGCGATTTCGGCAAGGACATCATCCCGTACCTCGTCAAGAACGGCAAGGCGGTCGCGCACCGTTTCTCCGACAGCTGCATCCGTTCCGGGCTGGAGGTCGAGGCGTATTGGCGCGACGTCGGCACGGTAGACGCCTATTGGGAGGCCAATATCGACCTCACCGACCCCGTGCCGAAGCTCGACCTCTACGACCGCAGCTGGCCGCTCTGGACTTATTCGGAGGTCACGCCACCCGCCAAATTCGTCCACGCCGACGACGGCCGCCGCGGAGAGGCAGTGTCGTCGCTCGTGTCGGGCGATTGCATCATCTCCGGCTCGTCGATCCACCGGAGCCTGATCTTCACCGGTACGCGAGCGCATAGCTATTCGATGCTCGATCAAGCCGTAATCCTGCCCCACTGCGTGATCGGTCGCGGTGCGCGATTGTCGAAGGTGGTGGTCGATCGCGGTGTGGAAATTCCCGACGGCCTGATCGTAGGCGAAGATGCGGAGGCGGACGCACAACGCTTTCGCCGTACCGACAGCGGTGTGACGCTCGTGACCAAATCGATGATCGACCGGCTGATCGCGTGAGCAATCTGGCGCTGCCTGCTCCCCTCTCTGGAAGGGAGGGGTTGGGGGTGGGTCGGCCTATTGGCTACCGTTCCGCCCGCCCCATACCGACCCACCCCCGGCCCCTCCCTTTCAGGGAGGGGTGCAGCCGCCTCATACCAACCGGAGCGCCTCGATAATGCGCGTCCTCTCGGTAGCCTCCGAAGCCTATCCCCTCATAAAAACCGGCGGTCTCGCGGACGTCGTCGGCGCGCTTCCGTCTGCGCTGGCGCCGCACAACGTCGCCCTGACCACCTTTCTCCCAGGCTACCCCGCGCTCGCTGCGGTCACCAAGCGCGCAAAAGTCGTCCACCGCTACACCGACCTGCTCGGCACCGAAGCGCGCATCCTGAAAGCGAAGATCGGCGACCACCCGCTCCTCGTCCTCGACGCCCCCGCGCTGTTCGCCCGAGGCGGCGGTCCCTACGGCGACGCGACCGGCGCGGACTGGCCCGACAACTGGCGCCGGTTCGCCGCGTTCAGCCGCGCCGCCGCCGATCTCGCCTCGGGCGCAGTCCCCGGCTACGAATTCGACATCCTCCACGCGCACGACTGGCAGGCGGCGATGGCCCCCGCCTATCTCCGCTACGCCCCCGGTCCTGCCAAGCCCGCCAAGACGGTCGTGACGATCCACAACATCGCGTTCCAGGGGCGTTACGGCTACGACATCTTCGCCGACATCGCGCTGCCCGACATCGCCTTCGCGCTCGACGGCGTCGAATATTATGGCGGCGTCGGCTATCTTAAAGCGGGACTCGAAGCCGCCGACGCGATCACCACCGTCAGCCCGACCTATGCTGCCGAAATCCGCCGCGCCGAATTCGGCATGGGCCTCGAAGGCCTGATCAATGACCGCGCCAGCCGCGTGACGGGGATCGTCAACGGCATCGACCCCGCCGTCTGGAACCCCGAAACCGACGCGGCCCTCCGCGCCCGCTACACCGTACGCACACTCGCGCGCCGCCGCACCAACAAGCGCGCGATCGAGACGCTGTTCGGTCTCGATACCGAAGACGGTCCGCTTTTCACCGTCGTCAGCCGCCTCACCGGGCAGAAGGGCATGGACGTGCTCGCCGGCGCGCTCGACGAACTCGTCGCGCTCGGCGGCCGGCTCGCCTTGCTAGGCTCCGGCGACGCGGACCTCGAACTCGCCTTCCTAGCCGCCGCCGAGCGCCACCCCGGCCGGATCGGCGTCCGCATCGGCTATGACGAACCCGTCTCGCACCTGCTCCAAGGTGGCGCCGACGTGATCCTGATCCCGTCGCGGTTCGAACCCTGCGGCCTGACCCAACTTTACGGCCTCGCTTACGGTTGCATCCCCGTCGTCGCGCGCACCGGCGGTCTTGCCGATACGGTGATCGACGCCAACGAAGCCGCGATCGCAGCCGGCGTCGCCACCGGAATCCAGCACGACGGCGTCACGCCCGAAGCGCTCAGCCACGCGCTGCGCCGAACGCTGGCCCTCTATGCACGCCCCGATCGCTGGGCCATGTTGCAACGCAATGCGATGCGCGCGGACTTCTCCTGGGACGAGAGCGGCCGCCGCTACGCAAACCTCTACGCAAGCCTTCTGGAGCCCGCATGATCCGCACCGTTTCGACCACGCCCTACACCGATCAGAAGCCCGGCACGTCGGGCCTGCGCAAGAAGGTGAAGGTCTTCCAGCAGGCCAATTATGCCGAGAATTTCGTCCAGAGCGTGTTCGACGTCGTGGAGGACAAGGCAGGCGCGACGCTGGTGATCGGCGGTGACGGCCGCTTCCTCAACCGCGAAGTCATCCAGGTTGCGATCCGCATGGCCGCGGCGAACGGCTTCGCCCGCGTGATCGTCGGCCGCGGCGGCATCCTGTCGACGCCCGCCGCCAGCCACATGATCCGCAAGCGTGGCGCGATCGGCGGGCTCGTCCTCTCGGCAAGCCACAACCCTGGTGGTCCCGACGAAGATTTCGGGATCAAGTACAACATCGCCAATGGCGGCCCCGCGCCCGAGGGCGTCACCGACGCGATCAACGCGCGGACGCTCGAGATCGATCGCTGGCTGACCGTCGACGCCAACGACATCGACCTCGACAGCGACGGCGAAGTCACGGTTGGCGACATGCCCGTCGAGGTCGTCGATCCCGTCGAGGATTACGCCGCGCTCATGGAGACGCTGTTCGATTTCGACGCGATCCGCGCCGCAAAACTGACGATGGCGTTCGACGCGATGAGCGCGGTCACCGGGCCGTACGCGACCGAGATCCTCGAACGTCGCCTCGGCTTCGCGCCCGGCACGGTCCGCAACGGCGAGCCCCTCCCCGATTTCGGCGGCCACCACCCTGACCCCAATCTCGTCCACGCGCACGAACTCTACGAGACGATGATGGCCCCCGACGCGCCAGATTTCGGCGCAGCATCGGACGGCGACGGTGATCGCAACCTCATCATCGGCAAGCACCGCTTCGTCACCCCCTCGGACAGCCTCGCGATGCTGGCGGCGAACGCGCACCTCGCGCCCGGTTACGCAGGCGGCCTGAAGGGCATCGCCCGCTCGATGCCGACCAGCGCCGCCGCCGACCGCGTGGCCGAAGCGCTCGGCATCCCCGCCTACGAGACGCCGACCGGGTGGAAGTTCTTCGGCAACCTGCTCGACGCCGGCATGGCGACGATCTGCGGCGAGGAAAGCGCCGGTACCGGCTCCGACCATGTCCGCGAGAAGGACGGGCTGTGGGCAGTCCTCCTGTGGCTCAACATCCTCGCGGTGCGCGGTGAAAGCGTCGACACGATCGCCCGCGATCACTGGGCAAAGTTCGGCCGCAACTATTACGCCCGCCACGATTACGAGGGCGTCGAGACCCCGCGTGCCGACGCGTTGATGGCCGCCCTGCGTGCCAGCCTCGCCACCCTCCCCGGCCAGCAGTTCGGCGACCTCACCGTCGAGACCGCGGACGAGTTCGCCTATACTGACCCGACCGACGGCTCGATCAGCCGCAACCAGGGCGTCCGCATCCTGTTCGCGGGCGGCAGCCGCGTGGTGTTCCGCCTGTCGGGCACCGGCACCACCGGCGCGACCCTGCGCGTGTACCTCGAACGCTACGAACCGGTCGGTGGCGATCTCGACCGCGATACCGGCGAGATGCTCGCCAGCATCGTCGCCGCCGCAGAGTCGATTGCGGGAATCGCGCAGCACACTGGCCGCACCGCGCCCGACGTCATCACCTGATCCGCGACGGCCGATAGCATGACGATCAGACGCCGCCGCAGCGCGCTCTACATGCCCGCCTCGAACGCCCGTGCGATCGTGAAAGCGCGGACGCTCGATTGCGATGTCGTCATCCTCGACCTCGAGGATGCCGTCGCGCCCGACGAAAAGGCCGCGGCGCGGGACTGCGTGGTCGAGGCGGTCCGCGAAGGCGGCTTCGGCGAGCGCGAACTGGTCGTACGGGTCAACGGCCTCGATACCCCCTGGTATGCCGACGATATCACCGCGCTCTGCTCAATAGGCGTGGACGCGGTGCTCGTCCCCAAGGTGTCGTCGGTCGCGGACCTGATCGCAGTCTGCGCATCGCTCGGCGAAGATGGCCCGCCAATCTGGGCAATGATCGAGACCTGCGCCGCCATCCTTGCGCTACCCGCCCTCTCGGCAGCGGCGGCTGAAACGCGCCTCACCGCGCTGGTCGCCGGCACCAACGACCTCGCCAAGGAGATGCGCTGCCGCCTCGGCGCCGACCGCAAGCCGCTGATCCCGGCGCTCACCACGACGATCATGGCCGCCCGCGCCGCCGGCATCGTGGCGCTAGACGGTGTATGCAACGCCCTCGACGACCCGGCCCGCTTTACCACCGAGTGCTTGCAAGGCGCGATGCTCGGATTCGACGGAAAGACGCTGATCCACCCCAGTCAGATCGTCGCCGCGAACGCGGGGTTTGGACCGAGCGAAGACGAGTTGGCTTGGGCGCGCACGATCGTTGCCGCCTTTTCCGAGCCCGAGAATGCCGACAAGGGTGCGATCCGGTTAGGCGGTCAGATGGTGGAACGCCTGCATCTTGCCGAGGCTGAAGCGACGCTCGCACGCTGAAGCATCGACGAGCGCGGCGCAGGGATACCTTCCGTCATCCTGACGAAAGTCAGGGTCCAGAGCCATGAAGTGCACCATGCGTTACTTTTGATCTCGACTTTTGTCAGGATGACGGATCGCTTCGATAATGCGCTCCAGCTTCATCCAGCGTTCTTCCGTCGAGTCTCCCAACCCTTCTTCGCAGCCGCCGACTTCGCAGCATCGCTACGCCCAGCCGCCCGCTTTCCGCCCTCGTGCGATGCCGCATGCGTATCGGCCTTGCCGCGACCCGAGCCGGACTTGTTGCCCCCGCCCGAATCCTTGTTCACGCTAGCCCAAGCCCGCGCCTCGGACTCCTTCCCAGGAACGCCGCGCTCCTCATAGCCGTTCGCGATATGCGCGGCTTTGCGCTTCTGCTTGTCGGTATACGCGCTCTTGTCGCCTTGTGGCATCGCCGCTCTCCTCGTCAGAAAGCGTCAACGCTCAACCAAGGACAGCGTTCACCGACCGATCCAGTCCGCCACCTGCGTCGCGACGGTATTCGCCGCCTGATTGATCCCAGCCGCAGCGGACGGTGCGTCGATCGCCGACACCGGCACGCGTGCCTCGAAACGATGCTTCTCGACCGTCGTCTTGCCCACGCGCGTCAGCGACGCATCGAACGTCACCACGGCCTCGCGAGTCGTCGCGTCGAGCCCGAACGATCGCAACTCGCCGCCCAGCAACCCACCCGGATCGCCGACCGACTGCGCCGTCGACAGCACGACCAGCCCGGTGCGCGCCGCAACGGTATCCGACACCAGCCGCGAGAACAGCCGCGCCGGGGGCTCGGCCCACTGCGCGTCGGTCACGTACGCGATCGAGGTCGGCGTCGCCTGCACCGGCACGCGCGCGGTCGCCAGCGACTGCGGCACGACCGGGACCTGGATCGTGATCGACTTTGCGGTCGCCGAATCCTGGTTCTGGCCGACCGGCACCGACGATGCACTCGTCAACGTCAGCAGCGTGGGGGGCGGTTTCGCGCCGAAGCTGATGCACCCGGCAAGTGGCAGCATCGCGATCAGGATGAGCGGTGTCTTCATGGCGTGCCTCACTTACCCTTGTAATCCGGGAGCTTCTGCTGCCCGATCAGCGAACTCGCACCCTGCTGGTCGACCTTCTCGGCGACCGACGACAGCGCTGCCGCAGTCGTCCGAAGGTCGCGGACCAGGCGGTTGGCCTCGGGGATCGTCGTCTTGGAGAATGCCTGCAAGCCCGGCCGCGCGTCGCCGATCGCAGCGTTGAGCGTCTCCGCGCTGGTCTGCGCCGACACGATCGCCTTGTTCAGGTTCGCCATCGCCGGCTTCACCTCCTCGGACAGGACACCGTTGGTCGTCTGAGCCAGTACGCCGAACTGTTGTGCGGCATCGCCCGCCTGCTGGATAGCAACCCGCGTCTGCGCGAGCGTCGCGGCAATCTCGGGCCCACGATCGGCAAGCGCGTCGGTCAGGCGGTTGGTGTTCTCGAGAATACCCGCGATCGATGCCTGGTTACGATCGGTCAGCAAGCCGGTCAGGCGCTCGGTCAACGTCGACAAGCGCTCAAGCAACTGCGGCGCCGAGTTCAGGATCGCGCCCAGGCCACCAAGCTTGGTCGGGATCACCGGCACGCCGTACGGGCACTCGGTCGGCGTCTTCGTCTCCGGGCAGCCGATCGCCGGCGCGCCCTTGCGTGCGCCATCGAGCGAAATCTGGCTGACGCCCGTGAAGCCGACGCCCGAGATCGACGCGGTCGTACCCTGCAGCACCGGCGTCTCGTCGTTGACGCTGATCCGCACGCGGACGAACTGCGGATCGTTCTTCCACAGCGAAATCGTCTTCACCTGACCCGACGGGACGCCCGAGAACACCACGGCAGAGCCCCGCGCGAGCCCGTCGACCGACTGGCGGAAGAAGATGTCGTATTCCTTCTCTTCCTTGCCGCCGATCCGCGCGATCCACACGGTGAACAGCGCCAGCAGGGCCAGCAGGATCAGCACGACGGCGCCGACTAGGACGTGGTTCGAACGGGTTTCCATCAGCGCGTCCTTGCTTCTTTCTCGGCGTATGTCGCGTCGGCGTCGTCCGGCGCGGACTGCTTGGACTGGACTTCAGTAGGGTGTCGGGCTGCTTCCTCGTCGGCGCGCTCGTGCGCCTCCTGAGTCGCGACCGCGGCACGGCCGCGTGGCCCCTTGAAATATTCTTCGATCCACGGGTGATCGAGCGCGATCAGCTCGTCGATCGTACCGACCGCGATGACCTTCTTGTCGGCCAGCACCGCAACCCGGTCGCAGATCGCATACAGTGTATCGAGATCGTGCGTGATCAGAAACACCGTCAGCCCGAGCGTCTTCTGCAACGACTGGGTCAGCCCGTCGAACGCGGCGGCACCGATCGGATCGAGGCCGGCAGTCGGCTCGTCGAGGAACAGCAGTTCGGGATCGAGCGCCAGCGCCCGCGCCAAGCCGGCGCGCTTCTTCATGCCGCCCGACAGCTCGGCGGGAAACTTGTTCGCGGCATCGGCAGGCAGGCCCGTCATCACCACCTTGTACGACGCGATCTCCGCGAGCAGCGCCGGCGACAAATCCGGATAGAACTCGCGCAACGGCACTTCGACGTTCTCGGCCACCGTCAGCGTAGAGAACAGCGCACCGCCCTGGAACAACACGCCCCAGCGCTTGCGGATCTCGGTCGCCTCGGTTTCTTCACGGCCGATATTGGGCTCGCCGAAGACCGTGACCTCGCCCGCGACCGGCGTCTGGAGGCCGATGATCGAGCGCATCAGCACCGACTTGCCCGTCCCCGAGCCGCCGACCACGCCAAGGATCTCGCCGCGCCGTACGTCGAGATCGAGCCCCTCGTGCACCACCGAATCGCCGAACGCGTTCTTCAGCCCCTTCACGGAGATGATGAAGTCGTCGGTCTTGTTGTTCGTCTTGCGGGCCATCAATCCCAACCCAGCCAGGTAAAGAACACCGCAAAGAATGCGTCGAGGACGATCACCAGGAAGATGCCCTGGACGACCGCGGAGGTGGTGCGCAGGCCGACCTGCTCCGCGTCCGATTCGACTTGCATGCCCTGGAAACAGCCCGCGATCGCAATGATCGCGCCGAACACCGGCGCCTTGATCAACGAGATATACAGGTCGGTGATCGGTACGACTTCGCGGATACGCGCGATGAACGTCACCGGCGGGATACCCAACTGGACCCAGCATAGCAGTCCGCCACCGATGATCGCGATGATCGACGCGTAGAAGCCGAGCAGCGGCATCATCACGATCGCGGCGAGCACGCGGGGCAGCACCAGCGCCTCCATCGGCGAGACGCCGATCGTCCGCATCGCGTCGATCTCTTCGGTGAGCTTCATCGTGCCGAGCTGTGCCGCGAAGGCCGAACCCGAACGACCGGCGACCATGATCGCGGTCATCAGCAGGCCAAGCTCGCGGATCGTCAGGCGGCCGACGAGGTTGATCGTGAAGACCTCGGCACCGAACTGACGCAGTTGGACCGCGCCCTGCTGCGCGATGACCATGCCGATCAGGAAGCTCATCAGCCCGACGATGCCGAGCGCGGCGACGCCGACGACCTCGAACCGCTGGACCACGGCGTTGAACCGGAAGCGCTGCGGGTGACGGATGACGCTGCCGAACGCGATCGTAGTCGCGCCGAGAAACCCGAGCAGGCCGAGCATCGTCTTGCCCGACAGCACGACCGCGTCGCCGATCTCACCGACCACGCGGGAGAGCGCGCTGACCTTTACAGGCCGGGCGGCGATCGGCTGATCGGACGCGACGACCTGGTCGAACAGCGCCTGGTCGTTCTCGTCGAGCCCCTCGATCGTCGCGTCGTTGCGCGCCGCGAACCGGTGGACGACCCATGCGCCGATCGTGTCGATCCGGTCGACGCCACTCAGGTCGACACGCTTCACCGAAGCCGCGTCGATCGCCTCAAGCCGATCGGGCAAATTGCCGATCTTTGCGAGCGACAGATCGCCGGTAAAGCGAAGCGTGCCGGTATCGGCACCGTCCTGCTGGAAATCGGCCATCGCGCTCATCGGGGGCACCTTTGCGGCAAAGTGACTGGATCGGCAAGATGAATGCGGCGTAAGCCACGACGATGACTCTTTCTTCACCGGCTTCCCCCACCACCGGCGCCACCCCCTCCGTCCGTCTCGCGATCTACGACATGGACAAGACCATCACGCACGCGCCGACCTGGACGCCGTTTCTGCTCCACACCGCGCGCCGGGGTGGTTCCCCGTGGCGCCTGGCATTGGTCCCGTTCGCAGGGGTCGCCGCGCTCGGCTATGTCGGCAAGCTGATCAGCCGGGGACGGCTGAAATACGTGATGCAGCGCATGTTGCTGGGCAAGCGCATGTCTGCCGCCGACGAACGGCGCGCCGCCGACGCCTTTGCCGACCGAGTCCTGCGCGACGGCGTTTTTGCCAGCGCCCGAGCCCAGATCGAAGCAGACCGTGCGGCCGGCTACCGCCTCGTGATGGCGACCGCGTCCTACCGCTTCTACGTCGAGGCGATCGCGCGACGGCTCGACTTCGACGCGGTGATCGGAACGGAGAGCCTGCGCGACGGCGACGGCGTACTGCTAGCCGGCATCGAAGGCGAGAATTGCTACGGCCCGGCCAAACTGCGGATGATCGAGGCCTGGATGGACCGCGAGGGAATCGCGCGGGAGGACGCGCATGTCCGCTTCTATTCGGACCATGTATCGGACGCGCCGACCTTCGACTGGGCGGACGAGCCGTTCGCGGTGAATGCGCATGGGCCGCTGCGGTTGCTGGCGACGGCGAAGAAGTGGCCCATGCCGGATTGGGAGCGGTAGGGCTCGGCCGAGAGAAGAGCGCCGGCGCTGGTGACAGTCGCGACGTGATGATCGCACAAGACAACTCCGTAACGGTATCTTCTGGCAAAACAATCCAAAATTACCCTCGCCCCTCCGGGGAGAGGGAGGGGCCCGCGCGCGCTTGCGTGGGGGAGGGTGAGGGGCGTGAGGCACGGAACACCCGTTCCAACCACCCCTCACCCTCCCGTCGCCTACGGCTCCTCCTTCCCTCTCCCCGGTGGGAGAGGGAGGCAGCGCGACCGTCTCTCCCCGCCGCGATCCTACAGCAGCACGTCCACGCTGTGGATCACCAGCCCGACGAGTCCCCCGACGATCGTCCCGTTCACCCGGATATACTGCAAGTCCCGCCCGACCGCGTTTTCCAGGCGGCTGGTGATCGTGTCCGCGTCCCAGCTACGCACGGTTTCGGACACCAGCTTGACGATACCGTCGCCGTAATCCGCCGCCGCACCGACTGCAGCCCTCCGCACGAAGCGGTTGATCGTGCGCGACATGCGCGGATCGTGCTGCAACGTCTCGCCGAGCTGGCGGAGGATGTCGCCGAGCTTGCCGGCCATCGCGCGCTCGGGGTCGCGGGCGATCGCCAACAGGGCTCCGCGCGCCTGTTCCCACAAACCGTCCAGCCAGCGCTGCATCGCCGGATTGTCGAGCAGGTCGTTCTTCATCGTCTCGACCCGCTCGCGCATGCGGCGGTCGTATTGGAGATCCCAGGCGAGGCGATCGAGCCCCTCCTCCGCCTTCAGGCGCAAAGGATGCTCGGGGTCCTCGGCCATCTCGGCGAGCAGCTTGTCGAAGCCGCTGATGAGCTTGTCCGCGACGGTGGTGTCGAGCCCGGTCCAGCGCAGGATCGAGCCCGCCTTGTCGTGGACCATCGCGCGGACGAGATGATCGTTCGCCGCCAGCGTCTTGGCCGCCCAGCGGATCGCGCTTTCGAGCAGGGGCGCGTGGCGGCGCTCGGCGATTGCCGCCTTGAGCAACTGACCCAGGATCGGCGAGACTTCGGTTTCCCGCAGGCGCGCACCGATCCCGGCCTTGACCATGCCGCCCAGCCGCGCCGGGTCGAGCCCCTCCAGGACTTGCGCGACCAGCTTCGACGCGCCCTGCCGGAAGCGGCCCCCTGCCCCCTCTGGCGGATCGGTGAGCCAGCGGGCGATCGCCCCCGCCACGTCGAGCCGCCGCGTGCGGCGCGCGATCACGACGGGAATCAGGAAGTTGGCGCGGAGGAACTGCGCGAGCGTGTCGCCGATCCGATCCTTGTTGCGCGGCACGATCGCAGTGTGGGGGATCGGCAGGCCGAGCGGATGGCGAAACAAGGCAGTGACCGCGAACCAGTCCGCCAGACCGCCGACCATCGCCGCCTCGGCAAACGCGCGGACGAACCCGAACGCCGGGTGGACGGGAACGAGCGCGCGGCTGGCGAAGAACGTCGCGGCCATGAGCACGAGAAGGCCGGTGGCGACGATCCGCATGCGGACGAGCGCCGGTGGAGGTGCTTCGCCGGCCGGGCGCATACGGGGTAAAAGCGTCATGCCCGTAACAATCCCCGGGCGCCCCGAATGTTCACGCCGTTGCGGCGGTTCGGGTGCCCGGGAGCAGAGGGGCGTGTCGTAGGTCGATCACTCGGCGGGTTGCGTGCCGTCACCGTGATCGCGACCGTGGCCGAGCTTGCCCGTCGCCGGGCCGAGCAACGGCCCCGGATTGGGCCCGGCGATACCGATCACGTCGTCGCCATTGTCGCCCGGACGATAGGTGAGCAGGCGGCGGCTCAGCCGTGGCCCGACATAGCGCTCGATCCCGACCGCCAGGCTGAACGCCGCGGGGATGATCAGCAGGGTCAGCAGCGTCGACAGCGCGAGACCGCCGATCACGACCGTGCCCATCGGCGCGCGCGACGACGAATCGCCGCTGAGCGACATCGCGGTCGGCACCATGCCGGCGACCATCGCGACCGTGGTCATCACGATCGGCTGCGCGCGCTTGTGCCCGGCATCGATGATCGCGGTGAAGGCGTCGACGCCCTTGCTCATCTCGTCCAGCGCAAAGTCGATCAGTAGGATCGAGTTCTTGGCGACGATGCCGAGCAGCATCAGCAGGCCGATATACACCGGCAGCGACAGCGGCTGTCCGGTCGCCCACAACGCGAGCAGACCGCCGAGCGGCGCGAGCAGCAACGACCCCATGTTGACGAACGGCGGCAGCACGCGGCGGTACAGCAGCACCAGCACCGCGAACACGAGGAACGTGCCCGCGATCACCGCGGTGATGAAGTTGGTGATCATCTCCGCCTGCCACTTGCTCTGGCCGAGCGTGAGTTCGCTGACGCCGACCGGCAGGTTTTTCATCGCGGGCAGCGCGTGGACCTGCTTCATCGCGTTCGAGATCACGACGCCGGGCGCGAGATCGGCGCCGAGCGTGATCTGGCGCTGCTGGTTGACCCGGTCGATCTTGGTCGGACCCGAGCCGAGACCGATATCCGCGACCAGATTGAGCGGCACCGAGCCGCCCGACGCGGTCGACACGGGCAGGTTCTGGATCGTCGACAGGCTGGTCCGCGCCGACTGATCGAGCGCGACGCGGATTGGGATCTGGCGATCGGACAGCGAGAAGCGCGCCGAGTTCTGGTCGATATCGCCAAGCGTCGCGATCCGGATCGCCGACGACAGCGCTTGGGTGGTCACGCCGAGATTGGCGGCGAGATCGAAGCGGGGACGGATGACGATTTCCGGGCGCTGCATGCCGCCCGAAACGCGCGGTGCCGTCAGCGACTTGAGCGAACCCATCTCGGCGACGATCTTGTCCGCCGCCTCTTGCAGCTTGGCGGGATCGCTGCCGCCGAGGACGATCGTCACGTCGCGCCCGCTGCCGCCCCAGCCCGACTGCGAGCGGAACGACACGCGGGCATCGGGGATCGCGGTCATCTGCGGTGCGAGCCGGCGCTCGAAATCGACCGACTTCTCCTTGCGATCGGGACGCAGGTTCGCGGTCACGATCCCGCTGCCGACCCGCGTGCGGGCATAGACGGTGGCGACTTCGGGTTGCTGGCTGAGGATCTCGCCGACCCGCGCCACCACCGCATCGGTCTGCGCCAGCGTGGTGCCGGGCACCATCTCGATCTGTGCGGTCGAATCATCCTCGTCGCGGGTCGGCTGGAACTGCGAGGGGATGACGGTGAACATGAACAGCGTCAGCGCGAAGGCGACCACGCCCGCGCCGATCGCCCACATCCGGTGATCCATCACGCGGTTGAACATCTTGCGGATGCCGCCGCGCGCGCGCCATGCCGCGGCCTTGCGGCTGTCGAGCGTCCAGTGGAGCGTGCGGACGTACCAGTCCATGATCTTGCCCTCGCCGTGGCTGGCATGACCGAACGACTTGAGGAAATACGCCGCGATCATCGGCGTCACGAGCCGCGCGACCGCGAGGCTCATCAGCACGGCCGCGACCACCGTCAGGCCGAAGTTCTTGAAGAACTGCCCTGCGATACCCGGCATCAGCGCGACCGGCATGAACACCGCGACGATCGCCATCGTCGTCGCCAGCACGGCGAGACCGATCTCGTCCGCGGCGTCGATCGATGCCTGATAGGCGGACTTGCCCATGCGCATGTGTCGGACGATGTTCTCGATCTCGACGATCGCGTCATCGACCAGCACACCCGCGACCAGGCTGAGCGCGAGCAAAGTCATACCGTTCAGGTCGAAGCCGAGCAGGTCCATGAACCAGAAGGCGGGGATCGCCGACAGCGGGATCGCCAGCGCGGAAATTGCGGTCGCACGCCAGTCGCGCAGGAAGATGAAGACGACGATGACGGCGAGGATCGCGCCCTCGATCATCGCATGGATCGCGCTTTCATACTGCGCTTCGGTATACTCGGTGGTGGTGTAGCGCTGGACGAACTTGACCGACGGATTGCGCTTTTCGAGCGCGCGCAGCTTGTCGACGGCCTGATGATAGACTGTGACGTCGGACGCGCCCTTGGCACGCTGGAAATCGAAGGTGATCGCCTGGCGACCATCGACCGTCGCACGGCTGCGCTGCTCGGCATAGAGATCGCGAACCTGCGCGATGTCCGCCAAGCGCACGGTGCGGCCATTGCCCACGTTGATCTGCGTCTGGCCGAGATCGCTCGCGTTGCGCGCGTTGCCGAGCACGCGGATCGACTGCTCGGACCCGGCGATTTCGGCGCGCCCGCCCGCCGCGTTCAGATTGACCTGACGCAACTGCAGATTGACCTGGCTTGCGGTCAGCCCCTGGCTCTGGAGCTTGAGCGGATCGAGGATGACGCGAATCTCGCGGCTGACGCCGCCGTTGCGGCTGATCGTCGCCATGCCGGGGATCGACAGCAATTCCTTGGTGACGGTGTCGTCGATGTACCAGGAAAGCTGTTCGACGGTCATGTCGGTGGTGATCGCCGCGAAGCTCGCGACGTCGTTGCCGCTGGTGTTCGCGCGGTAGACCTGCGGCTCGAGGATGCCGTCGGGCAGGTCGCTGCGGATCTGCGCGATCGCATCGCGCACGTCGTTCACCGCGCGGTCGATCGGGGTACCGATGGTGAGCTGGATCACCGTTTCCGAATTGCCTTCGGTGACGGTCGAGTTGATCTCGTCGATGCCCTGGAGCGAACGCACCGCCGCCTCGACGCGCTGCGTGACCTGCGTCTCCATCTCGGTCGGCGCCGCGCCCGGCTGGTTGACGACGACGATCGCGATCGGGAAATCGATGTCGGGATCGCGGTTGACGTCCATCCGCATGAAGCTGACGACGCCCGCAAGCATCAGGGCCAGGAACAGGACGATCGGCGGAACCGGGTTGCGGATCGACCAGGCCGAGATGTTGCGGAAGTTCATGGGCTCAGCTCGCCTTCTTGGTGATCGGCTTGACCGTCTGCCCGGGGGCGAGGAAGCCGCCTGCGGACTGTACGACCCGCTCCGAACCGTCGAGGCCGCCGATGATCGTCACGCCTGCATCGGAGACCTGGCCGATCTTCACGTTGCGCCGGACGATCTTGTCGCCCGGGCCGACGATATAGACGTAATTGCCCTTCTCGTCGCTCTGCAGCGCGGAGTCGGGAAGCAAAGGCGCCTGCGTCACGCCGCCGACGATGGTCGCCGCGGCGAACCCGCCGGGGCGCAGGGCGGGATCGTATTTGACCGCGATGCGCGCGATGCCCTGGCGGGTCTGCGGATCGATCACGGGCGAGACCTGCCATACTTCGCCGGGATAGCCCTGCGTGGTGCCGACCGGCACGACGGTCGCGCGTGCGCCGACGTGAAGCCCGGTGAGATCGGCTTCGCTCAACTGCGCGCGCATCTCCATCTGGCCGCCCATCGCCATGCGGAACAGCACGCCCGCCGATGGCCCGACGATCTGTCCGGCCTCGACGCCGCGGGTCAGGACCAGACCGGCGGCAGGGGCGCGGATATCGAGCCGGCCGTTGCGTGCGCGTGCCTCGCCGAGCGTCGCCTGCGCCACCTTCACGCGCGCCGCCGCGGCATCGCGGGTCGCCGCCTTGCGCTGCAGATCGGCCTTCGAGATGAAGCCGCGGTCGACGAGCTGCTTGGCACGATCGAGTTCGGCCTGCGCGATCGTCTCGTCCGAGCGCGCGACGCTGACCGAGGCGGCAAGCGACGCCGCGGTCTCGTTCTGGACCGAGCGATCGACCGTCGCGAGGACCTGGCCCGCCGAAACCCAAGTGCCGGGTTCGACCAGCACGCGCGTGATCATCCCGCCCTCGCCCGCGACGCCGACCGGCATCTCGCGTCGCGCCGCCAGCGTGCCCGTCGCGGAGATCGTCCGGTCGACCGCCTGCCGGCCCGGCACGACCACCGACACGGTCGGCAATTGCGCGCCGGGCGTCGCGGCCGCGACGTCCTTCTTGCCGGACTGGAAGGCATAAACCGCCACCGCGATCGCCAGCACCAGGATCACGGCGATGATGACATTGCGGCGGCGATGTGACGGCGCGCTATAGTCCGGCAACGCCAGCTGGTCTTCGCTCTCGCTACCGATCATCTTCGTCTCGTAATCCATGCGCGTCACAATCCCAATTCCGACCGGTCTTGTCTCGACCCGCTTCGCCATTCGCACGCTGTGTTATCTGAATAGGTCACCGCGCTCAAGCCCTTTGGCCATTGCGGCGCGCAGACATGCTTCGATTCCGATCTATCCGCAATGCCGTTCAGCTTGCGTTGACCTGTGCAGGACGAAAGGCAGGCCGTGACCTACCGGAGACAAACAATGAAGACAGCATCGTTCCTGAGCGCCCTCGCCACCGTGGCGATCGGCTTGCCCGCCGTCGCTGCCAACGCCCAGGCCGCGCCGACGACCGTCGAGCCGATGGTGCCCGCCGCCGGGACCGTACTGGACGTGACCGCGGAGGGGCGCACGACACGCGTTCCGGATCTCGCGACGATTCGCGCTGGTGTCGTGTCGCAGTCGCCGACCGCCGCGGCCGCGCTCACCGAAAATGCGCAGCGGATGGCGAAGGTTCTCGCGGCGCTCAAGCGTGCAGGCGTCGCGCCGCGCGACGTCGCCACCTCGAACGTCCAGCTTGCGCCGCAATATCGCTATGCCGAGAACCAGCCACCGGTGATCACCGGCTATCAGGCGACCAACACCGTCTCGATCCGCTTCCGCGACGTCGCGAAGTCGGGGACGATCCTGGATGCGCTGGTGGCGCAGGGTGCGAACCAGATCGACGGGCCGAACCTGTCGCTCGACAAGCCCGACGCGGCGCTCGACGAGGCACGGACCGATGCGATCGCACAGGCCAAGCGTCGCGCGGATCTCTACGCCAAGGCGGCGGGGCTGCGCGTGTCGCGGATCGTCTCGATCGCCGAATCGGGCCAGGATGCGGGCGGTTCGCCACAGCCGATGTTCATGATGGCGCGCGGGGCAATGGCCAAGGACAGCACGCAGATCGCACCGGGTGAGAAAGACGTGACGGTGACGCTGTCGGTACGTTTCCTGCTGAACTGACCTCCGACTGCTCCCCTCCCTGGAAGGGAGGGGCCGGGGGTGGGTAGGCTCGCTCATGCCGCGACCGTTTGAACACATGGAACCCGACCCACCCCCGACCCCTCCCTTCCAGGGAGGGGGGGACCCTCGGGCTTCGTTCAAACCCTACACACGAAAAAAAGGGCCGCCCGGTTGCCCGGACGGCCCTTCTTCGACTTCGCGTGACGAAGCGAACTCTTAGCGGACGCTACCGCGACGCACGAGGTTCACGATCGCGAGCAGGATGATCGCACCCAGCAGCGACACGATGAACGAGGTCAACGTGAGCGGTGCGTTGTTGATCGAGCCACCCGACAGGATCAGGCCACCGATGAATGCGCCGATGATGCCGACGACGATGTTCAGGAAGATGCCCTGCTGCGCGTCGGTGCGCATGATCATGCTAGCAATCCAGCCGATGACGCCGCCGATGATCAGCCAAAGAATGAGACCCATGATATTTTCCCTCCGTTGAACCCGTATCCGGGCGATGGCGGAAAGACGTGCGAGCGACGTTTTTTGTTCCGCTCGCGTTTTGAGTTTTGCCGATCAATACTTTTGTTGGCGCTCGTACAACGACTTGTAGTGCTGAATCCGCGTAACTCGCAGTCCGGGCATGCCCGACCGATCGATCGCGCGCTGCCACCCGGCGAATTCCTCGACCGTCAGGCCATAGCGTGCGCAGACATCGTCGACGCTCAGCAATCCGCCATTCACCGCGGCGACGACTTCGGCCTTGCGCCGCACGACCCAGCGCGTGGTGCTCGGCGGTGGTAGGCTGTCCAGAGTCAGTTGTTCGCCCAAGGGCCCGATGACCTTGCCGGGATGCGTTTTCTGGCTCTCGATCATTTGAAACCTCTGATCGGGGCGAGTGGCCCCCTCTCGATATGCGCGTTCGACCCATAATCGCAGGTCCTGAAGATCGGCTGAAACGCTGCGGTAAACAGCATCTTCATTCCTCCTTCCAACGGGTCAACGCGGCGGCCATCGTCCCGTTGAACGCACCGTGGAGCGGCGCGAACAGCTTCGGATCGATCGTGCTGCGCGCGAATCCCGCCTGCACCGCCGCTGTCGGGCTCGCCGCCTGTCGGGCGGCGATACCGACGATCAGGACGGCCAGGTCCCCCGGCAGAACGGTGACCTCTGTGTCGCGATCGAAACGGGGAAAACTCAGGTCCAACGGGATACTCGCTTCGTTCTCGGAAACCCCCGTCTACGCCAAGGGGATGAAGACCGCGTAAAGCAACCGTCGCGAAGCAGCCGATTTCTGACATTCCGGCCTGCCTCGGTCGCGTTTTTCACTCGCTTTGGCCTGATCGAGGTTAATCGACGCATCTTTTTGCAACGTGGTGCCTCCGCGCTTATGTAGCGCCGCATGGATCAGACCGATTTTCAGCTCGGGGCCAGCGCCGGTACGGGCATGGCCGGAAAGCGCATCGTCGTGGCGATGTCGGGCGGAGTCGACAGTTCGGTCGTCGCCGCGCTCGCGCATGCCACCGGCGCCGAGACGATCGGCGTGACGTTGCAGCTCTACGATCACGGCGAGGCGGTCGGCCGCGCAGGCTCGTGCTGCGCCGGTCGCGACATCCGCGACGCCCGCGCGGTATGCGACCGACTCGGGATCGCGCATTACGTGTTCGACCACGAGACCAGCTTCCGCGAGCAGGTCGTCGACAAGTTCGCCGACGAATATCTCGCCGGCCGCACGCCGATCCCCTGCGTCCAGTGCAACATGGGGCCGAAGTTCACCGACCTGCTGAAGCTCGCGCGCGATCTCGGCGCGGATTGCCTCGCGACCGGCCATTATGTCCGCCGGGTCGAGGGTGCAAACGGTGCCGAACTCCATCGCGGCGCCGATCCCGCACGCGACCAGAGCTATTTCCTGTTCGCGACCACGCAGGCGCAACTCGATTACCTGCGCTTTCCCTTGGGTGGCCTGCCGAAGGCCCGCGTCCGGGAGATCGCCGCCGAACTGGGGCTCGGCGTCGCGGCCAAGCCGGACAGCCAGGACATCTGTTTCGTCCCCGATGGCGATTATGCAGGGCTCGTCAAGAAACTGCGCCCCGAGGCCGCGGAGACGGCAGGCGACATCGTCGATCTCGGCGGCGCGAAGCTGGGCGAGCACCGCGGACTGATCCACTTCACCGTCGGCCAGCGCCGCGGACTGGAGATCGGGGGCAGCCCAGAGCCGCTCTACGTCGTCCGTGTCGAACCCGAGACGAAGCGGGTCGTCGTCGGCCCCCGCCGCGCGCTCGCGGTCGAGGCGGCACGGATGACCGATATCAACTGGCTCGGCGGCGATTTCACCGGGCCGCTGACGGCCAAGGTTCGGTCGATGGCCAAGCCAGTCCCTGCCCGTCTGGTCGGCGACCGCGTGGTGTTCGATGCGCCCGAATATGGCGTCGCGCCGGGCCAGGCGGCGGTGCTGTATGCGGGCGAGCGGGTGCTCGGCGGCGGCTGGATCGCGGACACCGAGGCGGCACTCGTAGCCGCCTGACGCGTGCCCTTTGCGGGTCTGGTGCGTTGGGGCGGCATGGATATCGAAGACCTACGCCGCCAGATGGAAGCCGCCGCCGCCGCGATGGACTTCGAGACCGCGGGTCGACTGCGCGACCAAATCAGCGTGTTGCGAGGCGGTGGCGAGGTCGCGGACACAGCCGGATTAACGCGGCAACAGCCCGGCGCGATGGGCCTCGGGACGAGCCAGCAACGCATGACCCCGCCACCGGGCTGGGTGAAGCCAAAAAAGCCCGATCCGATGACCAAGGGGCGGAAGCGGTAGCACTTCTTAGCCCCCCTCCCTTCCAGGGAGGGGTGAAGAGAGTAACGGATCGGCCCGCGAGCACCCCGCGCGCTGCCCTTCCCAATCAAGGCAGCAGGAAAGTCCCCTCGATTGTCGTCACGCACGCGCCCCCCAACACGACTCGATCTCCCTCGAGACGACACGTCAGTTTCCCGCCCCGCGCGCTCGCCTGATACGCCGTGAAGCTGCTCCCAAGGGTCGGCGCCCAATACGGCACCATCACAGCATGCGCCGACCCCGTCACCGGATCCTCGTCGATCGCATAATAGGGCGTGAACACCCGGCTGACGATATCCGTAGCCGCCCCCCGCGCCGCGACGATCGCCACGATCGGGAATTTCGCCAGCGCGACGAAGTTTGGCTTCAGGTCCCGGACAATCGCCTCGTCGTCGACGACCACCAGCGCATAGCCCTTCTCGTGCCACAACGTCTCGACTGGCTCGGCGATGTTCAACGCCGCGACGATCTCCGGCATCGCCTTCGGGCTCGGACCCCACGCCGGCAGTTCGAGGGTGTACCCGCTGTCCGCCCGCGCGACCTCCAGCATCCCCGCCTGCCGCGTCCGGAACCGCACCCGGTTGAGCGCGGTGTCCGACGACAGCACGAAATGCCCGCTCGCCAGCGTCGCATGGCCGCACAGCGCAACCTCCGCCCCCGGCGTGAACCAGCGCAGGTCGAAATCCACGCCTTCCTCATCGGACGCGACGATGAACGCCGTCTCGCTCAGGTTGTTCTCCTGGGCGATGTTCAGCAGCACCGCGTCGTCGAGCCACGCCGAAAGCGGCATCACCGCCGCCTGGTTGCCGCCGAACGGAGTGTCGGCGAACGCATCGATCTGCGCGAACGGTATTCTCATATGCGTTTCCCAAACCAATGCGGCGTCACATCCGCCTCGACCAGCGGATTGTCGGTGTCGACATGCCCTTCTGGATCGAGATGGATCAGCACCTCGACCTTGGGGAACGCGGTACGCAAGTTTCGCTCGACCGCCTCGACGATGTCGTGCGCGTTGGCCACCGTCAGGTCGCGCGCGACCTCCATGTGGAACTGCGCAAAATCGTGGCTGCCCGAACGGCGCGTGCGAAAATCGTGGATGCCGCGGATGCCGGGCTGGCGCGCGGCGACGTCGAGGAACTGCGACCGCAGATCCTCCGGCCATTCCTTGTCCATCAACTGGTCGATCGCGTTCGACGATGCCTGAAAGGCACCCCATGCCAGCCACAGCGCGATGACGATGCCGAAGATCGGATCCGCGCCGCTCCACCCGACATATTGATCGAGCACCAGCGCGACGATCACCGATCCGTTGAGCAGCACGTCCGATTGATAATGGACGTTGTCCGCGAGGATCGCGACCGATCCCGTCTGGCGGATGATATTGCGCTGATAGGCGAGCAGGAACACCGTCGCGACGATCGCGATGATCGACACGCCGATGCCGAACTCCGCGCCGGTGGTCGGCTGCGGATCGCTGAACGCCAGGATCGCGCGCCAAGCGATACCCACCGCCGACGCGGTGATGAGCATGACCTGGAACAACGCGGCGAGCGCCTCCGCCTTGCCGTGCCCGAACCGGTGGTCGTGATCCGCCGGCGTCGCCGCCAGCCGCACGCCGTACAGCGTGACCAGCGATGCGAGCAGGTCGAGCGCGGTATCGGCGAGCGACCCGAGCATGGCCACCGAACCCGTCGACCATGCTGCAAAGCCCTTCAGCAACAGCAGGAAACACGCCATCGCAACGCTGGCGAGCGCCGCGCGCGTCGCCAACGGGATGAACTTGCGGCGTTCGTCCTGCGTCATGGGAACAGCAGCCCCTCGCTCCAGTCGCCGTCCCGGCGTGTGAACAGCCGACGCTCGTGGAGACGATGCGCGCGATCCTGCCAGAACTCGATTTGAGTCGGTACGATCCGGTAGCCACCCCAATGCGGCGGGCGCGGCACGTCCTGACCCTCGAACTTCGCGGTCATCTCTGCGACGCGACGTTCGAACGTCTCTCGACTGTCGAGCGGGCGCGACTGTTCCGACGCCCAGGCGCCGATCCGCGAATCACGACCGCGCGAGGCGAAATAGGCGTCCGACTCGGCATCGGTGGCCAGCGTCACCGGACCCTCGATCCGGACCTGCCGACGCAGCGACTTCCAGTGGAACAGCAGCGCACCGTGCGGATTGGCGCCGAGATCGCCCGCCTTCCGGCTTTCGCGGTTGGTGTAGATCACGAAACCGTCCGGCCCATGGCCCTTCAACAACACCATCCGAACCGAAGGCCGCCCCTCGGCATCGGCCGTCGCGAGCGCGACCGCGTTCGGGTCGTTCGGCTCGGACTCCTTGGCTTCGGCGTACCAGCTATCGAACAGCGTGAAGGGATCGTCTGACATGCCGCGCGCCATAGCCGGATTTGGCCCGGAACGAAACTTTGGAACGACTCTACCTCGCCGAGGATTGATCCAGGTAATCGAATCGTTTCCGCAACGAAGGAACACGCAAGGTGGCAGCGCGCGCGTATTGGCAGGGGCAGATCCGGCTGGCCTTGGTCTCGATCCCGGTCGAGATTTATTCCGCGACCAAGTCCGGCGCGGCGGTGTCGTTCAAACAGATCCACGAGCCGTCCGGCCAGCCGATCCATTACGACAAGGTCGTCACCGGCGTGGGCCCGGTCGATGCCGACGAGATCATGAAGGGCTATGAGGTCTCGAAGGGCGAATACGTGCTGCTGGAGCAGGACGAGATCGATGCGGTGAAGCTCGAATCGAAGAAGACGCTGGAGCTGACCCAGTTCGTCGACGCGAGCGAGATCGACGTGCTCTATTACGAGAAGCCATACTTCGTGGTGCCCGCCGACGACCTCGCGGAGGAAGCGTTCATCGTGCTGCGTGAGGCGTTGAAGCGGACGAAGAAGGTCGGCTTGGGCCAGCTCGCGATGCGCGGCCGCGAATATGTCGTGAGCCTTAAGCCGTGCGGGCGCGGCATGGTGCTGGAGACGCTCCGCTACGCCGACGAGGTGCACAAGGCGCAAGGCTATTTTCGCGAAATACCCGACGACAAGCCGTCGGAGGAACTGCTCGAACTCGCCGAAGCCCTGATCGAGAAGCGCAGCGCCGACTTCCACCCGCAGGAATTCCACGATCGCTACGTCGATGCGTTGAAGGACCTGATCGAACGCAAGCGCAAGGCGAACGGGAAGAAGATCATCGAGGACAAGGACACGGGGACGAAGACGGGCTCGAACGTCGTCGACCTGATGGCGGCGTTGAAGAAGTCGATGGCAGCGAAGGAGCCGGCCAAGGCTGCGGAGGAGAAAACGCCGGCGAAGAAGGCGCCTGCGAAACGCACGCCGGCGAAGAAGCGTGCCTAAACTCCCCTTCCTGGAAGGGAGGGGTTGGGGGTGGGTCGCCCACCGGACCAGCGTCTCGCCCGCCAACCGGCCGACCCACCCTCGGCCCCTCCCTTCCAGGGAGGGGTGAAAGATGGTCGACGATCCCCTCGCCCTCTATAATTCCAAGCGGAACTTCACCAAGACCGCCGAACCCGCTGGCACTTTAGCCCCGGGCAACGGCAATTCGTTCATGGTTCAGAAGCATGACGCCACCCGCCTCCACTGGGACTTCCGCCTGGAGATCGACGGCGTCCTCAAAAGCTGGGCCGTAACCCGAGGCCCCAGCCTCGACCCCAACGAAAAACGCCTCGCGGTCCGCACCGAGGACCACCCGCTCAGCTACGCCACCTTCGAAGGCACGATCCCTCCGTCAGAATATGGCGGCGGCACGGTGATGCTGTGGGACCGTGGCACATGGTCGCCGATCAAGGGCAAGTCCGCCAAGGATCTCGACAAGGGCCACCTCCACTTCGTCCTCGATGGCGAGCGGATGAAAGGCGAATGGCTGCTGATCCGCCTGAAACCCCGCGCGAAGGAGAAGCGCGAAAACTGGCTGTTGCGCAAGATCGACGATGCGGAGACTGGCGGGACGGATACGCTGGTCGAGAAAGCCCTGACGAGCGTCTCGACGGGTCGGACGATGGTCGAGATCGAAGAGGGAAAATCCTCCCCGGCACGGGGAGGGGGACCAGCGAAGCTGGTGGAGGGGGCGGGCCGCAAAAGTACCGCTAGCCGTAAAGGCCTCGTCAGCGGCAAGCCCCCCTCCACCACCGCGCAAGCACGCGGCGGTCCCCCTCCCCGTGCCGGGGAGGAATTCACGGACCTCCAACTCTGCACCCTCGTCGACGCCGTACCCACCGGCTCCGCGTGGCTCCACGAAGTAAAATACGACGGCTACCGCGCGCTGATTTCCGTCGCCAACGGCAAGGCGAAAGTCTTCACCCGCACCGGCCTCGACTGGACTACCAAGTTCGCCGGGATCGCCGAAGCCGCCGGCAAGCTCCCGGCAAAATCCGCGCTGATCGACGGCGAGATCGTCGCGTTCAAGGACGGCCACCCCGACTTTTCGACCCTGAAGGACGCCATCTCCACTGGCGGCGACATGACGCTGTTCGCGTTCGACCTGCTCGCCCTCGACGGCGAAGACCTGACCGGACTCTCCAACCTCGACCGCAAGGCACGCCTGCAACCGCTGATCCCCGAGGACGAAGATCGCCTCCGCTATTCCGACCACGTGATCGGTGCGGGCGAGCAATTGTTCGAGACGATGTGCCGCGAGGGCCTCGAAGGCATCGTCTCGAAACGCGCCGACGCGCCCTATGCCGGCAAGCGGACCAAGGCATGGCTCAAGGTCAAATGCACGCACCGCCAGGAGTTCGTGATCGTCGGCTGGCTGCCGTCCGACAAGAAGCGCGGGTTCAAGTCGCTGCTGCTCGGCGTCCGCGAGGGCAAAGGCTTCAGGTATGCGGGGAAAGTCGGCACCGGGTTCGACCAGGCGCTGATGGACGAAATCCGCGACAAACTCGACGCGCTCGACCGCAAGACGCCGACGGTCGAGGCGCCCAAGGCAGCGGTCCGCGGTGCGAAATGGGTGACGCCGAAACTTGTCGCCGAGGTCGCGTTCGCCGAAGTCACCCCCGACGGCGTGCTGCGCCATTCGAGCTTCATCGGCCTGCGCGAGGACAAGGCGGCAAAGGACGTCGTCGCCGAGACCCCTGCCCCGCTGCCGGACGTGGAAGAGAGCGCAGCGCCCGCGACAAGCATAAAGGTCAGCAGCCGCGACCGCGTGATTTTCGACAAATCGCACGTCACCAAGGGCGATCTGGCCGATTATTACGTGGCGGTCTCGGGCATCATGTTGCCGTTCGCCGCCGACCGCCCGATCAGCCTCGTCCGCTGCCCCCAGGGCCGCTCGCGCGCGTGCTTCTTCCAGAAACACGACGCCGGCAGCTTCGGCGACGCGGTCCACCAGGTGCCGATCCGCGAGAAGGACGGCTCGACCGAAGACTATCTGTATGTCGACGACGCGGACGGACTGGTCGCGTGCGTGCAGATGGGGACGATCGAGTTCCACGGCTGGGGATCGTCGAACGCGACGCTCGAAAAGCCCGACCGTCTGGTGTTCGATCTCGACCCCGACGAGGGGCTCGACTTCAGCGACACCAAGAAGGCCGCCGAGCATCTGAAGAACCAGTTGGCCGAACTCGGGCTGGTCAGCTTCCCGATGCTGTCGGGAGGCAAGGGTGTGCATGTCGTCGTGCCGCTCACGCCTGACGCCGAATGGCCCGCGGTGAAGGACTTCGCGGACCGGTTCGCGCGGGCGATGGCGGGGGCGGAGCCCGAGCGCTTCGTCGCGACGATGGCGAAGGCCAAGCGCAAGGGGCGGATCTTCATCGACTGGCTGCGCAACCAGCGCGGCGCGACCGCGGTGATGCCGTATTCGGCACGCGCGAGAGCGGGGGCGCCGGTGGCGGCACCGGTGTCGTGGACCGAGTTGCGGGATATCGAGACGGCGGCGCGCTGGGGTGTGAAGGACGGGCCCGAGTTGATCGCGCGGGCCGGGTCGCGAGCGTTGGCGGGTTGGGGTGTAGCGGATCAGGTGCTGCCGGATTTGTGAGCTTGCCCTCCCTCCCCAATCACCACCACCCCGGCGAAGGCCGGGGCCCAATTGGAAAGGTGGTCGTAACGTAGCGATGCCCTCAATCAGCAACGTCCCCCAATTGGGCCCCGGCCTTCGCCGGGGTGGAGCTTTTTGTGCAGGCGACGGTTCCCCCTCACTAACACGGCGCACACACGACAATTTATGTTGCACCGCCGCGTCGAAAGGTGAAACACCGCGGCCTGTATTCGGGGGCTTGAGGCATTGGACACGGCGACGCAAACCGCGCCCCTTTTCGACGCGATGATCCATGCCGAGCGCTGGATCGCAGACTATTGCGCGCGCAGCACCAGTGCCGACGTGCTCTGCCCGGCCGAGGACGGCAGTGCCGATCCCGCCTGGGCCGCGATGTTCGCCGAGCTTGCGACGGTCGCGTCCGACGACCTCGGCCACGCGCGCGAACGCGTCCAGCGGCATGCGGTCGACATCGGCACCGGCTTCCGCATCGCCGACGAACCCGACGAGCGCCCCTGGCCCGTCTCTCCCGTGCCCTTGCTGATCGAAGCCGGCGAATGGGCGGACATCGAGCGCGGCGTGATCCAGCGCGCGACGCTGATGGAGACCGTGATCGCCGACCTGTACGGCGAGGGAAAGCTGGTCGCCGACGGCCACATCCCCGCCGCGCTGGTCACCGGCAGTCCGTTCTTCCTGCGGCCGATGGTCGGGCTCGCCCCGCCCGGCGGCCGCCATCTCGATTTCATCGCGATCGACCTTGGCCGCGGGCCGACCGGCGAGTGGCGCGTGCTCGCCGATCATCTGCGCGCACCCGCCGGCGCCGGCTACGCGCTGGAGAACCGGATCGCGGTCAGCCGTACCCTTGGCGGGTTGCAGGATCGATTGAACGTCCAGCGGCACGCGCCGTTCTTTGCCGCCTTCCGCGCCGGAATCGCAGCGCTGTGCAAGCGCAGCGACCCGCGGATCGGCTTGCTTACCCCCGGCCGGTTCAACCCAAGCTATCCCGAACAGGCACACCTCGCGCGCTATCTGGGGTTGTTGCTCGTCGAGGGCGCCGATCTCGCCGCGCTCGAGGACAAGGTGTATGTCCGCACGATCGGTGGCCTCAAGCGGATTGATGCGCTGTGGCGGCGGCTCGACCCGCGCCTGCTCGATCCGCTGGCGTTCGATACGCATTCGCAGATCGGCGTGCCCGGGCTGATCGACGCCTATGCCGCCGGCAACGTCGTACTGTCGAACGCGCCGGGCTCGGCGGTGCTGGAGGCGCCTGCGTTTTCGGCGTTCCTGCCGCAGCTGGCGCGGTCATTGCTCGGCGAGGAGTTGCGCCTCCCCAACATCGCGACGTGGTGGTGCGGGCAGAACGGCGCACGGGCGCAGGTCGAGGCGAATTTCGATCGCCTGCTGATCGGCCCGGCGTTCCATGCCCGACCGCTCGGCATGACCGGCGGGCCGGTCGCTGGCGTCGACATCACCGGCGAAGACCGGACGCGCCTGCTCGCCGACATGGCGAACAGGCCGCAGGATTATGTCGGGCAGGAACTCGTCCAGCTCTCGACGATGCCGGTCGTCGTCGGCGACGCGCTGGTCCCCCGCCCCTTCACCCTGCGCGTCTTCGCGGCGCGTAACGGCGACGGCGAATGGACCGTCCTTCCCGGCGGTTTCGCGCGGATCGGCGAGCACCCCGACGCGCGCGCGGCGGTGATGGGGGAAGGCATCTGGTCCGCCGACGTGTGCATCTACGGCGCCGAGCCGGTCGCGCCCGTCTCGCTGCTGACCGCGCCGGATTCTCTCCACGTACGCCGCAATCCGGGGACGTTGCCGAGCCGGGTGGCCGACAATTTCTACTGGCTCGGCCGCTATCTGGAGCGGGGCGAGGCTCTGCTCGGCGCGATCCGCGTGATGCTCGGCAACTCGATCGACGTCGATGGGGGCGCGGTGCTGTCGCCCACCACCGTCGGCAAGCTGGTCGGGCTGATCGTCGGCGCCGGCAGCGCACCGCATCCGCCGTCGCTGCGCCGCGCCGACCTGACCGCGTTCGCACGCACCGCGATGGAGGACGGGGCGTGGCAGTCGATCCTGACGCTCAACCGCCACGCACGCGAGATCGGCGAAGGGTCGCGCGATCGGTTGTCGGCGGACATGGTGCGATTGCTCGAAGCGCCCTTCCCGACCCACCGCGGGATGCTGGAGCGCGCCGGGTCGCTGCAACGGCGCTATGCTGCGATTGCGGGGCTGTCGGCGGAGCATATGGGCCGGACCGCGGCGTGGCGGTTTCATGATCTCGGGCGGCGGGTCGAGCGGGCGATGGCGATGGCGCGAGCGATCCGGCTGTTCGGAATGCCGGGGGCGTCGCCGGACGACCTGTCCGTGCTGCTCGACCTTGCCGACAGCCAGATCAGTTATCGGCAGCGTTATCCGACCGGGATCGCACGCGTGCCGGTGATGGATCTCGTGGCGCTCGATCCAGGCAACCCGCGTTCGTTGGCGTTTTCGGCGGAGCGGATCGCGGCGCGGTTAGCGGAGCTGCCTGTGCTGAGCGACGACGAGATGGCGGAGCCGCAACAGGCGCAGGCGACCGGGTTGCAGGCGATCGTGATGACCGCGACCGCCGCGG
Source organism: Sphingomonas arabinosi (assembly GCF_036663715.1). NCBI lineage: Bacteria > Pseudomonadati > Pseudomonadota > Alphaproteobacteria > Sphingomonadales > Sphingomonadaceae > Sphingomonas > Sphingomonas arabinosi. The sequence goes on along the minus strand of NZ_JAXOJN010000001.1, from coordinate 451,227 downwards.
AGCTGGATGCGGAGACGCTGGGAGATATCGAGCGGCGCTTGGGGGCGGTGTCGGACGCGCTGGCGCGGCGGTATTTCCTGCAGGGTGCGGAGCCGCTGCGGACCAGTGGGCTGACGTTGGCGTGAGGAGCGGCGCGATGAGGGCGACCGAACTCCCTCTCCCCTCCGGGGAGAGGGTCGGGGAGAGGGGCTGCCAAGCAGTGCTCCGCCCGGAACGGGGGGGCCCCCCCCCCCCACCCCCCCCCCGCGGCGGGGGGCGCCCCGCCGCGGCCCGCGCCCCCCCGGGGGGGGGGGGGGGCGAACGCCCCCCCCCCCCGCC
>NZ_JAXOJN010000001.1:22567-450899 GCF_036663715.1 Sphingomonas arabinosi | reverse complement strand
CTGGTGGGGTGTTGGGGGGGCGCGTGGGGGGCCCCCCACCCCCCCCCCCCCGGGGGGTGGGGGGGGGGGCTGGGGCCCTGCCAAGCAGTGCTCCGCCCGGAACTACCCCTCACCCCAACCCTCTCCCCGGAGGGGAGAGGGAGCCAGAAGACTAAGTGCACTACCGGGTTGCGTTCATGATCTACGATATCCGCCACGTAACGACGTTCGATTACGGCGCCAGCGTCAAGTTCGCTCGCTGCAACCTCCGGTTGAAGCCGATCGACTGGCCGGGCCAACACCTGGATTCCTATGCGCTGTCGGTTCACCCCGCCGGCCGCACCAGCGCCGCGCGGGCCGAGGCGGGGCTTGCCAACGTCACGCGGCTGGTCGTCGACAGCCCGGTGCGGCACCTGACGATTGAGAGCCGGTCTCGGATGACGGTCGACCGCCTCGTACCCGTCCCCGACACGAGCGACCCGACGCTCGCCGAAGTCGCGGCGATGGCGCGCGCGAGCACCGATCTCTCCGCGGCGAGCCCGGCGAACTATATTTACCCATCCCCGCTGATCCCGCTCGACCAGGCGATCGCGGACTATTGCGCGGTCGATCTCGATCCGTCGCGCGGCGCGCTAGAGGCCGGGATCGCGCTCGCCCGGCGGATCCAGGAGGAGTTCGAATTCGACGCGGACGCGACGCTGGTCGATACGCCGCCGCACGAGGCGTTCCTGCAACGCAAGGGCGTGTGCCAGGATTTCGCGCAGATCATGATCACCGGGCTGCGCGCGGCGGGGCTGCCCGCGGCGTATGCGTCGGGCTATATCCGGACGATCCCCCCCGAGGGTCAGCCGCGACTGGTCGGGGCAGATGCAACGCATGCCTGGGTGCTGCTATGGTGCGGGCCGGTCCGCGGCTGGGTCGGCGTCGATCCGACCAACGGGATCTGGATGGCAAGCGACCACATCGTCATGGCCGTCGGCCGGGACTATGCCGAGATCGCGCCGGTCGACGGCGTGGTGCTCGGGTCGGGCGCGCAGAACATGGATGTCAGCGTGGACGTGGCGCCGCTGGACGAGGCCGTCGCGATCTGAGCGCCCCAGCCCACGTCATACGCACACGCGCAATTGCGTTGCGCGGGCGCTCGCCCCACATAGACGCGCAAGTAAGAATGGGGACGTAAGTGGCCGATCCGTACAAGACTCTGGGTGTAGCGCGCGACGCAACCGAAGCCGACATCAAGAAGGCGTACCGCAAGCTCGCAAAGGAGCTTCATCCCGATCGCAACAAGGACAATCCGAAGGCGTCGGAACGGTTCAGCACGGTGACCAACGCGTACGACCTGCTGAACGACAAGGACAAGCGCGCGCGCTTCGATCGCGGCGAGATCGACGGTGACGGCAATCCGGCCGCACCGTTCGGCTTCGGCGGTGGCGGCGGACGTCCCCAGCCCGGCGGCTTCCGCAGCGAAGGTTTTGAGACCGGCGCCGGCAGCCCCGACATGAGCGACATCTTCGAAGGGCTGTTCGGCGGCGCGCAGCGTGGCGGCGGCGGCGGTTTTTCGGGCGGCTTTGGTCGCCGGCCGCAGCCCAAGGGCGAGAATGCCGCGTATCGCCTGCAGGTCCCGTTCGTCGAAGCCGCGACGCTGGAGCCGCAGCGCGTGACGCTGGCCGACGGCAAGACGCTCGACCTGAAGCTCCCCGCCGGCGTCGAGACCGGCACGCAGATGAAGCTCGCCGGCAAGGGCGAACAGGGTCCGGGCGGCGCCGGCGATGCGATCCTCACGATCGAGGTCCAGCCGCACAAATTCTTCACGCGCGACGGCGACGACGTCCGCCTCGACCTGCCGATCACGCTGGCCGAGGCCGTCCTGGGCGGCTCGATCAAGGCGCCGACGGTCGACAAGCCGGTGATGTTGACGATCCCCAAGGGCACGACGTCGGGCAAGACGCTGCGTCTCAAGGGCAAGGGCTTCCACAAGAAGGGCGGCACGCGGGGGGACCAGCTGGTCACGCTGATGATCGACATTCCCGCCAGCGATGCGGCGCTGACCGCGTTCGTCGAAAGCTGGGACGGTCGCGAAGCCGGGAACCCGCGAGGGGCCATGGGCGTCTGAGCCCACGTGAACGAAAGCACCCTTACGCCCGAAGCACGGAGCCACCACCATGGCACCGCCCGCAACCGACTCGATCGCGGCATGGCGAAGGTCAGACCGGGCAGTTATGCGTTCGAAGTGACCAAGCGCGCGGCGGTCGGCGTGTTCAACGACGGCTTCATCCACGCGGGCAATCTGGCGTATCTCGCGCTGATGACGGTGTTCCCGTTCTTCATCGTCGCCGCCGCGATCCTGTCGGTCTTCGGACAGAGCGTCGAGACGGTGCGCGCCGTCGAGTCCTTCCTCAACGTCCTGCCGCCCAATGTCGGCGACTTGTTGCGCAAGCCGATCGCCGACGTGCTCGCCGCGCGGACCGGGTCGCTGCTGTGGCTGGGGGCGCTGGTCGGGCTGTGGACCGTCGGCAGTTTCGTCGAGACGATCCGCGACATCTTCCACCGCGCCTACGGGATCAAGGCGACCGCACCGTTCTGGAAGTCGCGGCTGGGATCGTCGTTCGTGATCGTCTGTTCGGTGATCATCGCGCTGCTCTCGTTCCTGGTACAGGGCATCCTGACCGCCGCCGAGCAGTTCATCTACCGTCTCCTCCCGTTCGCGCAGAACGCCGCGAGCTGGGTCGGGTTGTCGCGCCTGATCCCGGGCCTGCTGATGTTCGGGGCGCTGTACCTGCTGTTCTATTCGGTGACGCCGTCGCGCTATCGCTACTCGAAATGCCGCAAGTGGCCGGGTGCGTTGTTCACGACCGCCTGGTGGGTCAGCGCCACCGCGTTGCTGCCGATCGTGCTCTCCAGCCTCGGTGGCTACGACCTGACCTATGGCAGTCTCGCCGGCGTTGTCATAATGCTGTTGTTTTTCTACGTCATCGGGCTCGGGCTGGTATTCGGCGCGCATCTGAACGCGGCACTGGCGGAACCACCCGAAACAACGCTAGAGCAACCCGCTACGGATATGCAGGTATAGGCGGGGATGGCGTGAACGGTTTGATGGCGGGCAAGCGTGGGCTGATCATGGGCTTGGCGAACGATAAGTCGCTAGCCTGGGGGATCGCCAAAAAGCTGTCCGAAGCGGGCGCCGAACTCGCGTTCAGCTACCAGGGCGAGACGATGGAAAAGCGCGTTCGCCCGCTTGCCGAGCAGTTGGGCGTCGCGCGGCTGTTCGATTGCGACGTATCGGACATGGGCGCGCTCGGTGCGACCTTCGACAAGTTGGCGGAAGAATGGCCGACGATCGACTTCGTCGTCCACGCGATCGGCTTTTCGGACAAGAACGAGCTGCGCGGCCGGTTCGTCGATACCAGCCTCGACAACTTCCTGATGACGATGAACATCTCGGTCTATTCGTTCGTCGCGGTGGCGCAGCGCGCGGCCAAGATGATGACCGAGGGCGGCGCGATGCTGACGCTCAGCTATTACGGCGCCGAGAAGGTCATCCCGCATTACAACGTGATGGGCGTGGCCAAGGCGGCGCTCGAGACGAGCGTGCAGTATCTCGCGGTGGATCTCGGCCGCGACAACATTCGCGTCAACGCGATCTCGGCAGGTCCGATCAAGACGCTGGCCGCCAGCGGCATCGGCGATTTCCGCCTGATCCTGAAGTGGAACGAGCTGAACTCGCCGCTGAAGCGCAACGTGACGATCGACGACGTCGGCGGTGCGGGCCTGTACCTGCTGAGCGACCTCGCTTCTGGGGTCACGGGCGAGACGCACCACGTCGACGCCGGCTACAACGTGATCGGCATGAAAGCCGAAGACGCCCCCGATATCGCACTGGCATAAACCGAGAGAGATCGCGTCGACCTACCCCTCTCCCTTCAGGGGAGAGGGGGGGGCCCATGCGAAGCATGGGAGGGTGAGGGAATGAAACGGCCACCCGGCAACGCCCCGCGTGATCGTCAACGCGGTGCGCGCAAGGTGCCTACCGAACCTGAACACCAGCTATGGCAGATCCTGCGAAACCGTCAGCTAAGCGGTTTGAAGTTTCGTCGCCAGGTATGGCTCGGCCCCTACATCGTCGATTTCCTCTGCGCCGAAGTCCGGTTGGTCATCGAGATCGATGGCGACACGCACGCCTCGCCTGAAGCACAGGACTATGACAAACGGCGAACCGCGCTAATAGAGACCGAAGGCTACCGGGTATGCCGCTTCGGGAACGATGACGTGATGACCAATATCGATGGCGTGGCTGCGACGACTGTTGCGGTCGCCAACGAACCCTCACCCTCCCACCGCGTTGCGGCGGGCCCCTCCCTCTCCCCCAAGGGGAGAGGGTTTTGAGCTTCAACACGTTCGGGCGGCTGTTCCGCTTCACCACTTGGGGCGAGTCCCACGGTCCCGCTCTCGGTGCGGTGGTCGACGGCTGCCCACCGGGCATTGTGCTGAGCGAGACCGACATCCAGCCCTGGCTCGACAAGCGCCGCCCCGGCACGTCCCGCTTCACCACGCAGCGACGCGAGCCCGACACCGTCCGCATCCTCTCGGGCGTGTTCGAAGGCCGCACGACGGGCACGCCGATCAGCCTGATGATCGAGAATGTCGACCAGCGCTCCAAGGACTATTCCGACGTCGCCAAGGCGTATCGCCCCGGCCACGCCGACTACGCTTATGACGCGAAATACGGGTTCCGCGATTTCCGCGGCGGTGGCCGCTCGTCCGCGCGCGAGACCGCCGCGCGCGTCGCTGCCGGTGCAGTCGCGCGGCTCGTCGTGCCCCAGGTCCGTGTCCGCGCCTGGGTCGAGGCGATTGGTGGCGATGCTATCGATCCGGCAAAGTTCGACGACGCGCACATCGACCAGAACCCGTTCTTCTGCCCCGATGCCGAAGCGGCGCTCCGCTGGGAGGCACTCGTCGACGCCGCGCGGAAGTCCGGCTCGTCGCTCGGCGCGGTGATCGCATGCGAGGCGACCGGTGTCCCCGCCGGCTGGGGCGCGCCGCTCTACGCCAAGCTCGACTCCGAACTCGCCTCCGCCTGCATGACCATCAACGCGGTCAAGGGGATCGAGATCGGCGACGGGTTCGCCGCCGCCGCTTTGTCGGGCGAAGCCAACGCCGACCCGATGCGCCCCGGCATCGACGGCCCCGAATTCCTCGCCAACCATGCTGGCGGAATAGCCGGCGGGATCGCAACCGGCCAGCCGATCCGGCTGCGCGTCGCGTTCAAGCCGACCAGTTCGATCCTCACCCCGGTCGAGACGATCAGCCCGACCGGCGAGGCCGCGACGATCGCCACCAAGGGGCGTCACGACCCCTGTGTCGGCATCCGCGGAGTCCCCGTCGTAGAAGCGATGGTCGCCCTCGTTCTCGCCGACCAAGCATTGTTGCATAGGGGCCAGTGCGGCTGACCACGGAACATATGAAGCGTTGAAGCGCTTGCTCTTCAATAACTTAGGAGAGTGATAATGCGCATTCTAACTTCGATCGCAGCCGCAGCCCTGATTATCCCGGGCGTGGCGATGGCACAGACGACCGGCGGCACCGCTGGTTCGATGGGCGGCACCACGGGTGGCACGATGAGCGGCGGCACGATGGGTGGCTCGACCATGGGCGGCACGACCGGCGGCATGTCGACCGGCACGATGGATCAGGCCAATCCTTCGACGACCACGCAGTCGACCACCACGACGCGTACGCAACGTGGCACCACGGCACGTAGCCGTACGCGTGGCACGACTTCGGGCACGACTTCGGGCACGATGAACGGCACGACCCGTGGTACCGGCACGACAGGCAGCACGATGTCGGGCACGACCGGCAGCACGATGGGCGCCGACACGATGGGCGGCACCACGGGCACGACGACTGGTGGCATGGGCGGTACGATGGGCGGCACGACCACTGGTGGGACCATGGGTGGCACGACCACCGGTGGCACGATGGGTTCGACCACGGGTGGCACGACCACGCCGCGCTGATCCAGCCCTTCTCACGTAAATGAAAAGCCGGGCGAGCGATCGCCCGGCTTTTTGCGTATCAGTCAGAGAAGGGATCGCGGACGAGGATCGTATCGGCACGCTGCGGGCTGGTCGAGACCAACGTAACCGGACAGCGGATCAGCTCTTCGATGCGGCGAATATACTTGATCGCCTGCGCGGGCAGGTCGGCCCAGCTGCGCGCACCGGCGGTCGTTTCCTGCCAGCCTTCCATCGTCTCGTAGATCGGCTCGACCAGCGCCTGGTCAGCCGCGTGCGCGGGAAAATAATCGAGCGTCTCGCCGCGCAGCTTGTAGCCGGTACAGATCGAAACGGTCTCGAACCCGTCGAGCACGTCGATCTTGGTCAACGCGATCCCGGTGATGCCACCGACCGCCGCCGCCTGACGCACCAAAACCGCGTCGAACCAACCACAGCGGCGCTTCCGTCCCGTGACGGTGCCGAACTCATGGCCGCGAACGCCAAGCCGCTCGCCGGTCTCGTTCTCCAGCTCGGTCGGGAACGGCCCCGAACCGACGCGCGTCGTATAAGCCTTGGCGATACCAAGCACGAAGCCGACCGCGGATGGCCCGAGGCCCGACCCGCCGGCCGCTGCGCCTGCGATGGTGTTCGACGAGGTGACGAACGGATAGGTGCCGTGATCGACGTCGAGCAGCACGCCCTGCGCGCCCTCGAACAGGATGCGCTTGCCGGCCGAGCGCGCAGCGTTGAGATCGCGCCACACCGGCTTGGCGAACGGCAGCACGAACCCGGCGATCTCGCGGAGTTCGGCGATGAGGCGCTCGCGATCGATTGGCGGTTCGCCGAAGCCGGCGCGGAGTGCGTCGTGATGCGCGGTGAGGCGATCGAGCTGCGGCCCGAGACCGTCGAGGTGGGCGAGATCGCACACGCGGATCGCGCGGCGACCGACCTTGTCCTCGTAGGCAGGGCCGATGCCGCGGCGGGTGGTGCCGATCTTGCCAGCGCCGCTCGCATCCTCGCGCAGGCCGTCAAGATCGCGGTGGAACGGCAAGATCAGCGCGCAGGTATCGGCGATCCGCAGCGTTTCCGGCGTCGCGGTGACGCCTTGCGCGCCAAGCCGGGCGATCTCGTCCTTCAACGCCCAGGGATCGAGCACCACGCCGTTGCCGATGAACGACGGCGTGCCGCGGACGATACCCGACGGCAGCAGCGACAGCTTGTAGACGTTCTCGCCGACGACCAGCGTGTGGCCGGCGTTGTGGCCGCCCTGGAACCGCACGACCATGTCGGCACGCTCGGCGAGCCAGTCGACGATCTTGCCCTTGCCTTCGTCGCCCCATTGCGCGCCGATGACTGCTACGTTGGCCAAACTCTATCTCCTGAGGATTACGCGCAGCGCCTACAGCGCGCGGGGCTCGCCTGCTACCCATAGATGGGTGCAGACTTGTGCTTCGGGGGTGTCGCCGGCTTCGAGTGCCGCAACGGTGACCCAACCTTGCGCGCGCATTTGGGCGCCTTCGGTGGCGGGGGTGCCGAACGGGAGGAAGAGGCGGCGGCGATCAACGGTGGCGACTCGCTCGACGAGTGCATCGGCGAACAGCGAAAAGCCCGTCGCAGCTTCCTCTGCGCCGTTCTCGTGAACGACGGTGTAGGTGCCACCCCGCCCCACTTCACGCGCGCTGCCGTCGGCGAACAGCGAGAAGCCGAGCCAGCTCTGGTATTCGAAGCCGTGCCGCTCGGTCGGGTCGAGCGTCAGCGCCACGCGCCCGTCCAGTGCCTCGGCAATCCGCGCGAGACCGTCGAGGCGCGACGCGAGCGCGCCAGTCGTGTCGAACGCGCGGAGGCGGTCCATCGCCTGCTCGAACGGCCCGGCGGCTTCGATCAGGGGAAGATAGGCTGGCGCGAGTGCGGCGACGGCACCGGCGTCCTTGGCGTCGAGGCGGTCGCGCAAGGTGGCGATCTGCTCGGGCGCGACCGGGAGTGGTCCGGCGGCGAGCGTCGGTACCAGATCGGGCAGCGTGAAGTCGATCGAGGCGCCGGTGACGTCGGCTGCGGCGATCATGTCGACGGCGACGGCGACGAGTTCCTGCGCAGCGGCGACCGAGTCGAGACCGATGAGTTCGCAGCCGATCTGCCGGGTTTCACGGGCGGGGGCGAGCTGCGAGGCGCGCAGCTTCAGGACGGAGCCGGCGTAGCTGAGGCGCACCGGGCGCGGGTGGTGGCCCATGCGGGTGGCGGCGATCCGCGCTACCTGCGCGGTGATGTCGGGCCGGATCGCGAGCGTACGCTGCGAGACAGGATCGACGAAGCGCACGGCGTCGTGGAGCCCGCCTGCCTTCAGCCGCATCTCGAGCCCGTCGGCGAATTCGGCGAGCGGCGGATCGACGCGCTCGTAGCCGTGGAGCCGGGCTGCTTCGAGCACGCGAGCTTCCAGCGCCGCTGCCGAATCGGCGAACGGGGGGAGGCGATCTCGGAAACCTTCGGGGAGGAGTGCGGTCACTGCGCATGCTCCGTAGAGAGGGCTGCCGATATGACGCACCAAACCCCGTCCATCCCGGACATGATGTCGGCGTTGCTGAACCGTATCACGCGATATCCCTGTCTTTGCAGCCAATCCGTTCGGCTTTCGTCGCGCGCTTGGTCAACATGCGTATCGCCGTCAACCTCGATGATCAGTTTGGCGTCGCGCGCAGCAAAGTCGGCGATGTACGCGCCGATGACGAACTGGCGGGTGAATTTGGTGTTGCTTATCTGTCGACCACGGAGGTGACGCCAGAGCTTGGCCTCGGCGGGGGTGGGCTCGCGCCGCATCCCTTTGGCGCGATCGAGTAGAACGTCGTCGACCTTCACTGCTCCTGCTCCCTCTCCCCTCCGGGGAGAGGGCCGGGGTGAGGGGCGCCGCGAGCGCTGACCGCTCCAACTGCCCCTCACCCAACCCTCTCCCCGGAGGGGAGAGGGCTAAGTAAGTAACACCGTTAGAAGTTGAGGCCCATCGCGGTCTTCACGCCAGGAAGCGCACGAACCTTCGTCAACAGCTCCGGCGTGACCGCCTCGTCGACCGAGAGCAACAGCACCGCCTCGCCGCCTGCCGAACGACGCCCGAGATGGAACGTGCCGATGTTCACCCCAGCCTCGCCCAGCGCCGTCCCGAGACGACCGATAAAGCCCGGCGCATCCTCGTTGACGACATACAACATCGGCCCCGCCAGATCGGCCTCGATCTTGATCCCCAACAGCTCGACCAACCGCGGCGCAGAATCCCCGAACAGCGTCCCCGCCACCGATCGCTCGCCATCCTCGGTCTTCACCGAAACGCGGAGCAGCGTGTGGTAGTCCGCCTCGCGCTCGGTGCGGACTTCGCGGACTTCCAGACCACGCTCGCGCGCCAGCACGGGTGCGTTGACCATGTTGACGGTCGCGGTCTGCGTCTGGAGATACCCCGCCAGCACCGCGCTCACGATCGGCTTCGCGTTCAGCTCGGCCGCGGCGCCTTCGGTATGCACCGAAATCCGCGACACCGCGCCGGTGGTCAGCTGACCGACCAGCGACCCCAGCTTCTCCGCCAGCGCCATGTACGGCTTGAGCTTCGGCGCTTCCTCGGCCGACAGCGACGGCATGTTGAGCGCATTCGTAACGCCGCCCGACATCAGGAAATCGGCCATCTGCTCGGCGACCTGGATCGCGACGTTGACCTGCGCTTCCGTCGTCGACGCGCCGAGATGCGGCGTGCTGATGAAGTTCGGCGTGTTGAACAAAGGCGACGCCTTGGCGGGCTCCTCGACGAACACGTCGAGCGCCGCACCGCCGACCTGCCCCGAATCGAGCGCCGCCTTGAGCGCGACCTCGTCGATCAGGCCGCCGCGCGCGCAGTTGATGATGCGGACGCCCTTCTTGGTCTTGGCGAGCGCCTCGGCCGAGAGGATGTTGCGCGTCTGGTCGGTCAGCGGCGTGTGCAGCGTGATGAAGTCGGCGCGCGCGAGCAGTTCGTCGAGCGTGACCTTCTCGACGCCGATCTCGATCGCGCGCTCGGGCGTCAGGAACGGATCGAACGCGACGACCTTCATTTTCAGGCCGCGCGCGCGGTCGGCGACGATCGAACCGATATTGCCCGCACCGATCAGGCCGAGCGTCTTCGACGTCAGCTCGACGCCCATGAAGCGGTTCTTCTCCCACTTGCCGGCTTGCGTGGAAGCGTCAGCTTCCGGGAGTTGCCGGGCGAGCGCGAACATCAGCGCGATCGCGTGCTCGGCGGTGGTGATCGAGTTGCCGAACGGGGTGTTCATCACGACCACGCCCTTGGCCGAGGCGGCGGGGATGTCGACGTTGTCGACGCCGATGCCAGCGCGCCCGACGACCTTGAGGTTGGTGGCGTGCTCAAGGATTTCCTTGGTGACCTTGGTCGAGCTGCGGATCGCGAGGCCGTCATATTCGCCGATGATCGCCATCAGTTCGGCGGGCGTCTTGCCGGTGATCTCGTCGACCTCGACGCCGCGCTCGCGGAAGATCTGGGCGGCGCGGGGGTCCATTTTGTCGGAAATGAGGACTTTTGGCATGGGATTTCCTTCTTCTCCCTCTCCCCTCCGGAGAGAGGGTCGGGGTGAGGGGTGGTACGGGGAGGTGGCGCTATCGCTCCCTCTCCCCGTCGGGGAGAGGGCTGGGGTGAGGGGCTGTTCCGGGCGGAGCGCTGCGTGGCAGCCCCTCACCCAACCCTCTCCCCGAGGGGGAGAGGGCTTTAGATCAGGCGGCCTTGGCGGTGGCGTAGGCCCAGTCGAGCCAGGGGCCGAGCGCTTCGATGTCGGCGGTGTCGACGGTCGCGCCGCACCAGATCCGCAAACCCGGAGGCGCGTCGCGGTACCCGGCGACGTCGTACGCAGCCCCCGCCTTCTCCAGCGCCGCCGCCATCGCCTTGATCAGCGCCTCGTCCGCACCCTCGACCGTGAGACACACGCTGGTCTTCGACCGCGTCGCCGGATCGACCGCGAGATGGCCGAGCCAGTCGCGCTCCGCCACGATCTTGTCCAAAGCCGCGGCATTGGCATCCGAGCGCTTGATCAGACCATCTTCGCCGAGCGACTTCGCCCATTCGAGACTGAAGATCGCGTCCTCGACCGCGAGCATCGACGGCGTGTTGATCGTCTCGCCCTTGAACACCCCCTCAGTGAGCTTGCCCTTCGAGACGAGACGGAACACCTTCGGCAGCGGCCAGGCGGGGGTGTAGGTTTCCAACCGCTCGACCGCGCGCGGGCCCAGGATCAGCACCCCGTGCGCGCCCTCGCCGCCGAGCACCTTCTGCCACGAGAAGGTGGCGACATCGATCTTCGTCCAGTCGATGTCGTAGGCGAACACGCCCGACGTCGCATCGGCGAACGAGAGACCCTCGCGGTCGTCCGGGATCCAGTCCGCGTTCGGCACGCGCACGCCGCTGGTCGTGCCGTTCCAGGTGAACAGCACGTCGTTAGACCAATCGACCGCGCCCAGATCGGGCAGCTGGCCGTAATCGGCGCGGATCACGGTGGGATCGATCTTGAGCTGCTTGACCGCATCCGTGACCCAGCCCTCGCCGAAGCTTTCCCAAGCAAGCGCCGTCACCGGCTTCGCGCCCAGCATCGTCCACATCGCCATCTCATACGCGCCGGTGTCGGAGCCGGGGACGATGCCGATGCGGTGCGTATCGGGGAGCTTCAGCAGTTCGCGCATCAGGTCGATGCTGTACTGGAGGCGGGTCTTGCCGATTTTCGAGCGATGCGAGCGACCGAGCGATGCGGTGGCAAGCTTGTCCGCGGACCAACCCGGGGGTTTCGCGCAGGGACCTGAGCTAAAAAAAGGACGTGCCGGCTTGGTCGTCGGCAGCGTAGGCGCACCCGTGGCGGGGGCGTAGGTCGTATCCGTCAATGTATCTCTCCTCACAGAGAGCGCGCGCGGCGTTGGGACCGCGTGGCCCGTCGCCGGACCTAGCGGCGTTCGCGGGGGTGTCAACCTCTTCCCCTGCCGTTCGCCCTGAGCGAAGTCGAAGGATCCCGTCCCTGCGGCGACCCGTCCGTGCGGCGAGATGCTTCGACTTCGCTCAGCACGAACGGAGAAAGGGTGACAATCATGGCCAAGGGGAGGATTATACGCCCATGTATCGCGTATTTTGTTTCCTTATCGTCACCCTTCTGCTCGCCGCCTGCGGACGCGCCGATCGGCCCACCGCCCCCACCAAGACCCGCCCCAACCTGTCGGTGCCGAGCAATCGCGAGACCGCGCAATGCCTTGCCGATCTTCGCCAACTCCACGTATCGTTCCAGCTCCTGCCCGACCGTGAGACCGGTCCCGGTTGCGGTCTCGCCGGCACGGTCAAGCTGGTCGACATCGGCGTGCCGGTCGCCAACCTCACCGCGGTCCGCTGCGGCGCGGCGCGCGCGCTGATCGGCTGGACGCGCAACGCGGTCGCGCCGGCGGCGTACCAGATGCTCGGCAGCGAACTGGCGCGGATCGACAGCATGGGGAGCTATTCCTGCCGCAACGTCGTCGGCTCGGCACGCAATGCGAGCCGGCGGTCGGGGCATGCGATCGCCAACGCGATCGACATCGGCGGGTTCGTGCTGAAGGACGGGCGGCGTATCACCGTGCTCAACGACTGGAATTCGTCCGATCCGCAGGTCCGGCAGTTTCTCCAGACGGTGCGCGCCTCGGCATGCAAGCGGTTCGGCACGGTGCTGAGCCCGGACTACAACGCCGCGCACCGCAACCACCTCCACCTCGAAGACGATCGCGCGGGTTTCTGCCGCTGATGTTCTCCTGCGAACGCAGGAGCCTAGGGTCACGAACGCCGTCCTCCGTAACCCTGAATTCCTGCGTACGCAGGAAAACGGCAGTCTAGCCCTGCCCTCCCGTTTCCACTAATCGCGCCTGAATGACTGATACACGAGTACCATCGCGCGTTTTTCCGAACGCCAGCCAGGATGCCGAGTCCGCCCGCGACTCCGTCTCCACCCCGCAGACGCAGCACCCGCATTACCGGCTCGCCTTCCAGGACATGGATTTCCTGTTGCGCGAAGACCTGCGGCCGGTGCGGTTCCAGCTCGAATTGCTGAAGACCGAACTCGTCCTCGACGAGGCCAAGATCGGCTCGACCTTCGTCTTCTACGGCTCGGCGCGCATTCCCGAGCCGTCAAAGGCTCAGGCGCTGCTGAAGCTCGCAACCGACGAGAAGTCGAAGAAGATCGCCGAGCGGCTGGTCGAGAAGTCGAAATATTACGACGTCGCGCGTGAGCTGGCGGCAAAGGTCAGCGTGCTGCCGCGCGACGAGCGTGGCTGGCGGCAGTTCGTGGTGTGTTCGGGTGGCGGTCCGTCGATCATGGAAGCGGCGAACCGCGGCGCGGACGACGTCGGCGCCGAGTCGATCGGGCTCAACATCGTCCTCCCGCACGAGCAGGCGCCGAACCCGTATGTGACCCCGTCGCTGTCGGTGCAGTTCCACTATTTCGCGCTGCGCAAGATGCACTTCCTGCTCCACGCCCGCGCGCTCGCCGCGTTTCCGGGCGGGTTCGGGACGTTCGACGAGCTGTTCGAGCTGCTGACGCTGATCCAGACCGGCAAGATCCAGCCGATCCCCGTGCTGCTGTTCGGGCGCCAGTTCTGGGAGCGGGTCGTCAATTTCGATGCGCTGGTCGAGGAAGGCGTCGTCAGCGAGAAGGATCTCGGGATCTTCCGCTACGTCGAGACGGCCGACGAGGCCTGGGACGCCGTGCAATCGTTCTACCGCGAGCGCGCCGAGAAGGAAGCCGCGGAGGGCTGAGTTTCCCGGAGTGTGAAGGCACCCCTTCTACTCCCTCTCCCCTCCGGGGAGAGGGTCGGGGTGAGGGGCTGCCAAGCAGTGCAGCGCCCGGTACTGGGGCGCCCCCCCCCCCCCCCCCCCCCCCGGGGGGGGGGGGGGGGGGGGGGGGCCCCGCCAAGCAGTGCAGCGCCCGGTACTGCCCCTCACCCCAGCCCTCTCCCCGAAGGGGAGAGGGAGTCGGTCGCTCTACTTCTCCGAGCGGGCACCCTTGCGGGCTGCTTCGGGATCGACCGACGGTGCACCCGAGGCGGGCGTGCCGGTGTTGGCGATGTCGGCGGTCGGCGCACCTTCGGTGGCTGCGGCCTCCGCCGCATTCGCGGTCGCAGGCTGATCCTCCGCTGCCGCATCCTTAGCCGCCGGCGCAGCGCCCGCGGCGGGCGCCGCCGGCAGGGGAAGATTCGAACCCTGCTGGTTGAGATACAAGATCACGTTGGCGCGATCCTGTGCATTGCCCAGCCCGGCGAACGTCATCTTGGTGCCCGGTGCGAATTTGCGCGGCGACGTCAGCCACGCGTTCATCTTGTCGAAGTCCCAGGTTCCACCGACGCCGGCCAGCGCCGCGGAAAACGCGAACCCGTTCTTGCCCTTGGCGATAGCCTCGCCGATGGTGCCGTACAGGTTCGGCCCGATACCGTTCGCGCCACCCTGGTTGATGGTGTGGCACGCGGCGCACTTCTTGAAGACTTCGGCGCCCTTGGCGGCGTCGGCGGTCGGCAGCAGCGAAGCGATCGGAACCTCGGCAGCGCCGCCCTCCGCGCCCTCGGCCGCGACACCCTCGATAGCATAGCCCATCTTCTCGGGGCGCTCGCCGTGGAAGATCATCCCACCGACGATCGACAGTCCGAGTGCCGCACCACAGCCTGCGAGCACCCAGCCGGCGATCGTATTGGTCCGATTGTCCATCTTGCGCATCCGCCCTGTTCTGTTTGGGACAGCCATAGAAAACGCAGACGCGCACCGCAAGCCGCGCTTGTATGGCGCGCGTCTATGGCGCGCGTGTATGGGGTGGCCGGCGCTTCACGCGGCTTGAACAGGCAAGCAGCCCGCCTTAGGCGCTGGAGGCATGGAAAACTTCGCCGCACCCGCCCGCCCGATCGTCGCGCGGATGACCGAGGCCGCCGCCGCCGAGCCGGCGCGCGCCGTCGCGTTCCAGGGCGCACCGGGCGCGAACAGCCATGTCGCTGCGGTCGAAGCGTTCCCGGACGGCCTGCCCCTGCCCTGCTTCGATTTCTCCGATGCGATCGACGCGGTGAAGGACGGTCGCGCCGATTGCGCGATCATTCCAATCGAGAATTCGCTGCATGGCCGCGTCGCCGACATCCATTTCCTGCTCCCCGAATCGGGTCTGATGATCACCGGCGAGCATTTCCTGCCGATCCGTCATGCGCTGATGGGCCCCGGACCGCGCGACGGTATCCGCCAGGCGATGAGCCATCCGCAGGCGCTCGGGCAGTGCCGGCATTGGCTGAAGGCGCACGGGATCGAACCGGTGAGCTATCCAGACACCGCAGGGGCTGCGGCGGTGGTGGCGGAGTTGGGCGACCCGGCGATCGCCGCGCTCGCGCCGCCCGCCGCGGCCGGGCTCTACGGGCTGGACCTGCTCGCGACGGATATTGCCGATGCGGACCACAACACGACGCGGTTCGTGGTGCTGGCACGCGGCAGCAAGCCGCCCGCGGCGCAAGACCCGGTCGGCGGAGCGTGGATGACGACGCTGATCTTCGAAGTGCGGAACGTGCCGGCCGCGCTCTACAAGGCGGTAGGCGGCTTCGCGACCAACGGGGTGAACATCACCAAGCTAGAAAGCTATCAACGCAACGGCAGCTTCTCAGCGACGGAATTCTACGCGGACGTGGTCGGAAAGCCGGGCGACGCGAACCTAGACCATGCGCTGGAGGAGCTAGGCTTCCATTCCAAATGGCTTCGGGTGCTAGGCACCTACCGCCAAGCGCGCCCGCGAGGCTGACCTTCCTCCCCCCTCCCTGGAAGGGAGGGGTTGGGGGGGGCTCGGGTTCCGCACATCCGGACCGTTGGGGCTAAAGCCGGCCAACCCACCCCCGGCCCCTCCCTGTCAGGGAGGGGGGAAGGTCAGTTCGCCGTAGGAAGGCGCAGTCGTAATGCCTGCGGGTGCTGGGAACATACCGCCAAGCGCGCCCCCGGGCTGACCTTCTTTCTCCCCTCCCTGAAAGGGAGGGGTCGGGGGTGGGTCGGGTTCCGCACATCCCGACCGTTGGGGCTAAAGCTAGCCGACCCACCCCCGGCCCCTCCCTTTCAGGGAGGGGAGAAGTTCAGTTCGCCGCGGGCAACCTCAGCCGCACCAGCAACCCGCCTAGGTCCTCGCTCTCCTCAAGCGCTACCGTCCCCTCATAAATCTCCGCCACGTCACGCACGATCGCCAACCCCAGCCCGGTCCCCGGCTTCCCCGTATCCAGCCGCACACCGCGATCGAAGATACGCACCCGCTCCTCCTCCGGAATCCCCACGCCGTCGTCCTCGACCAGGAACTCCACGAAACCCGACTGCGCGCCGACCGTCACGAATACGCTGCCGCCACCATATTTCGCCGCGTTCTCGATCAAATTACCCAGCATCTCATCGAGATCCTGCCGCTCGACATGCACCTGAAGCCCACGCGGCCCGGTCACGTCGATGCGGACATGCCGGTACAGCCGCCCAACCGCCCGCTCGACCGACTCCAGGCTGGGCCAAACGTCCGCGCGACTATGCGCAGACCCACGCCGCCCGACCGCCCGAGCCCGCGCGAGGTGGTGATCCACCTGGCGCCGCATCGTCCGCGCCTCGCGAATGACGGTGTCGGCGAGATCGTCCGACTGCGCCGTCGCTGCGTTCATGATCACCGTCAGCGGCGTCTTGAGCGCATGCGCGAGGTTCCCTGCATGCCGCCGCGCTTCCTCCGCCTGACGCTCATTATGCTCGATCAGCGCGTTCAGTTCCTCGACCATCGGCGCGACCTCGACCGGCATCGCGCTCGACACGCGGTTCGACTGGCCGGCGCGCATCCGGGCGATCTCCTCGCGCACCCGACGCAACGGCCAGAGCCCGTAGAAGGTCTGGAGCGCCGCCATCACGATCAACCCCAGCGCGAGCAGCGCGAAGCTGCGCACCAGCGTGCGTCGCAACGTCGTGATCTGCGCGTCGAGGCCGTCACGGCTCTGCGCGACCTGGAAGCGCCAATGCACCTTCGATCCGGGGATCACCGCGTCGCGCTCGACCACCCGCAGCTTCTCGTCGGGAAACTGCGTGCTGTCATAGAAATGCGCGTTGCGGTCGTCATGCGGACCGCCGAACGCGAGCCGGCGATCCCATAGCGAGCGCGACGGGAAATCCTCGCGCCCCTTGCCCGACACCTGCCAATACAGCCCCGAATACGGCTCGACGAAGCGCTGGTCGGCGGCGGCCTCGCGCGAGAAGATCACCTCGCCGTCGGGACCGATCTCGGACGAATTGAGCAGCGACCGCAGCACATATTCGAGCTGGTCGTCGAAATTGCGCGTCACCGCCGCCGACAACACCCGGTCGAGCGCAAACCCGCCACCGCTGAGCAGCACGACGATCCACACCGCCGCGATCAGGATCATCCGCCGCGACAGCGAACCCTTCACGGCGGCGGGCACACGAAGTGGCGCCTCCGCGTTGAGGGGAGCAAGGGTCGGCACGCTGTCCATGACGGGACCGATCAGGCGTCCGGATCTTCGAGGCTATAGCCGAGGCCGCGGATCGTCGTGATCACGTCCTGGCCGAGCTTCTTGCGGATGCGCGTCACGAACACCTCGATCGTGTTCGAATCGCGATCGAAATCCTGGTCGTAGATATGCTCGATCAACTCGGTGCGGCTGACGACCTTGCCCTTGTGGTGTAGCAGGTAGCTCAGCAGCTTGTATTCCTGCGCGGTCAGCTTCACCGGCTCGCCGGCACGCGTGACCTTGCCGCTGCGCGTGTCGAGCCGGATGTCGCCCGCGGTCAGCTCGGACGAGGCATTCCCCGACGCACGGCGGATCAGTGCACGCAGGCGCGCGATCAGTTCCTCGCTCTGGAACGGCTTGGCGACGTAATCGTCCGCGCCTGCATCGAGCCCGGCGACCTTGTCGGACCAGCTGTCGCGTGCGGTCAGCACCAGCACGGGCATCGTCTTGCCCTCCTTGCGCCAGCGATCGAGCACCGTCAGCCCGTCGATCTCCGGCAGGCCGAGATCGAGCACGACCGCGTCGTAATTCTCGGTCGAGCCAAGGAAATGCCCCTCCTCGCCATCGACCGCGAGATCGATCGCATAGCCGGCCCCTTCCAGGGTATTCTTCAATTGCTGGCCGAGATTCGGCTCGTCCTCGACGATCAGAACGCGCATGATAATCCTCTCGATTGGGGTTTTCAGCGACCCGTGCGGCCGACGATCTGGCCGTTGCGGCCATCGACGTCGACCCAGATGACGGTTCCATCGCGCAGGAATTTCAGCGTGTAAATGGCGCTGCCCGAATCATAGTCCGACCCGAGATACTGGGCGCCCCGCATCGTCGGGATCACGCGCGACTCGATCTCCCGCAACGACGGCGCTCCGGTCTTGCGCGCCTGCAACGCCGACATCTGGTCGCTGCGGCGTTGGTCCCCGCCCGCCAGCATCGGCGCGGCGCCCATCAGGAACGGCGCGGCAGCCAGGGTTGCCGCCAAGGTCGCAGGGAAAAGCAACATCTTCATGGCCGTGGCATAGCCGCCACGCGTTGAACAGCCTGTGAATGGTGGCGCTCTCACAGTCGCGACACAGTGTAACTTGCCTGCATCACTTCGCCCCCCTACGTGGCGCGGACATGGCAGCACCAATCTTAGCATTCGAAGGCCTCGGACTCGTCCAGGGCTCGGGATGGCTCTTTCGCAACCTCGACATCCACATCGGACCGCGCGACCGGCTCGCGCTGATCGGCCGCAACGGCGCCGGCAAGACGACCTTGCTCAAGCTGCTCGGTGGCAGCGTGATCGCCGACGAGGGGCGTCGGACGATCGTCCCCGGCACCCGCGTCGTGATCCTGGAGCAGGAGCCCGATCTCCGCGGCTTCGCAACCCTTCGCGATTACGTGATGGCGGGCGACGATGCGCCGGTGAACTACGAGGCAGATTCGATCGCGGATCAGCTCGGCATCGACCTGTCGCGCGAGGCTGCCTCGGCCTCGGGAGGCGAGCGGCGCCGCGCGGCGATCGTCCGTGCGCTGTCGCAGGACCCCGACGTGCTGCTGCTCGACGAGCCGACCAACCATCTCGACATCGGCGCGATCGAGTGGATCGAGGATTGGCTTAAGCGCTTCCGTGGCGCGTTCGTCGTCATCAGCCATGACCGTACCTTCCTGACGCGCCTCACCAAGCAGACGCTGTGGCTCGATCGCGGCGCGATCCGACGCGCGGAGATCGGTTTCGGCGGGTTCGAGGCGTGGACCGAACAGGTCTATGCCGAGGAACAGCGCCAGGCCGAGAAGCTCGATGCGCGCCTCAAGCTGGAGGAGCATTGGCTGCTCCGCGGCGTCACTGGGCGGCGCAAGCGCAACCAGGGTCGCCTGACCAAGCTGCACGAGATGCGCGCCGAACGCGCGTCGATGATCGGGCCGCAGGGCTCGGCAAACCTGACCACCAGCAGCGACGACACCAAGTCGAAGGTCGTGATCGACGCCAAGAACGTCACCAAGGCCTACGGCGACCGCACGATCATCGGCGATCTGACGCTCCGGGTCACCCGCGGCGACCGCATCGGCATCGTCGGCCGCAACGGTGCTGGCAAGTCGACGCTGCTGAAGCTGCTGACCGGTGAGATCGAACCGGACAGCGGCACGATCAAGCTGGCGAAGACCTTGGACGCGGTCGTGATCGACCAGCAGCGCAGCCTGATGGCGCCTGAGAAGACCGTCCGCGAAGTCGTCGTCGACGGCGGCGAATGGATCGACGTACTCGGCGTTCGGAAACACATCCACGGGTATCTGAAGGACTTCCTGTTCGACCCGAACATGGTCGACGCGAAGATCGGTTCGCTGTCCGGGGGCGAGCGGTCACGCCTGTTGCTCGCGCGCGAATTCGCCAAGCCGTCGAACCTGCTGGTGCTCGACGAGCCGACCAACGACCTCGATCTCGAAACGCTCGACCTGTTGCAGGAAGTGATCGGCGACTATGACGGCACCGTCCTCATCGTCAGCCACGATCGCGACTTCCTCGACCGGACCGTGACGATCACGCTCGGGCTCGACGGCTCGGGAACAGTCGATGTCGTCGCGGGCGGGTATGAGGATTGGGAAAAGCGTCGCGTCTCGACAACCACCGGCAAGCGTGCGTCGAAGAAGGTCTCGGCGACGGCGCCGGCCGCTGCAGCTCCCCGCGCGAAACTGACCTACAAGGACCAGCGCGATTACGAGCTACTGCCCAAGCGAATCGAGGAACTCGACGCGCAGATGGCAGCCGACGCGGTCAAGCTCGCCAAACCGGATCTATATATGCGCGACAATGCGACGTTCGCGAAACTGACGAAGGCGATCGAAACGGCTCGCGCGGAGAAGGAAGCCGCCGAACTACGCTGGCTGGATCTCGCCGAGATGGTCGAAGGCGCGTCGATAACAGGTTAAACCGTAATGAGTTTACGTCGGAACTCGTTGACAAATGTTGCGTTGCGATACATGGAACGACGACTATTTTGGAGATGTTTATGAAGCTCAAGGCCCTTACCGGCAGCGCACTTGCCGTTGCAATGATGACCACCTCGGTTGCAGCGTCGGCTGCTCCTGCCAGCCTGTCGGTTGCGAACGCACGCACCGGTTCGGCAACGTCCGGCAAGAACGAGCTCGCTGGCGGCGGCGGCATCTTCGCAATCCTGATCGCAGCTGGCGTTGCAGCGATCGGCGTCATCGCGATCGTCAAGGACGATAACGACAACGATTCGGACAGCAACTGATGTTGCCGGGCCGGCGCTTTGGCGCCGGCCCACCGTTTCGCGTTCTACAAAGCCTTGCCAGCACGACCGGCTAGATCGACTATATATTGCCACGCGACCCGACCCGACCGGCTGCCTCGACGTGTTGCCCAACCGATGGCCTGGCCCGGTTCGAACTCCAGATCATGTGTCGCCGCGTAGGCCGCAACGATCGCCAGATACCCCTCCTGATCGAGCGCATGGAAGCCCAGGCTCAGGCCGAAGCGATCCGAAAGCGCCAGATGATCGTCCGCCGAATCGCGCGGGTTGATCGCGCTTTCCTGCTCTGCGATGTCCCGCGGCGCCAGATGCCGCCGATTGGCAGTGACCAGCAATCGCACATTGGCAGGTCGCGGCTCCGCCCCGCCTTCCAGCATCGACCGCAGCGCACGCGCCTCGGCCGGAACATCGAATCCCAGATCGTCGACGAACACGACGAACGCCCGATCGACTTGCGTCAGGGCCGCGAACAGCGTCGGCAACCCGTCAAGCTCGGTTACCTCGACCAGCGCGATATCGCCGCCCGTCCGCTGCACGTCTGCCACGGCGCTTTTGACGAGTGCCGACTTGCCGGTTCCCCGCGCGCCCCACAGCAGAACGTCCTGCGCGGCATGGCCGTCCGCGAGGTGACGCAGATTGGCAATCAGCGACGCCTTCTGCCGATCGACTCCGATCAGCATATCCAGCGGCAACGGCGCAAAACCGCGAGCCGGCTGCAGCACGCCGCCACGCCACACATAGGCAGGATGCGCGCGCGGATCGGCGGCCGGCGGCGGCGGTGGCGACAGGCGCTCGAGTGCGGCGGCGATGCGGTCCAGCGGATCGGTCATGCCCGGCTTCTGACGACAGGCCCCCTTGGAGGCAAGGGTTCGAGCGCTAAGACCCGCTGCCCTCAGTCAACCTGGCGGCGGTGCCCCGCGATCGCCGGGTCCCGCGGTGCGAGGCGGACCGCCTTGTCGAGCAGTTGGCCCGCACCGTCGATATGTCCGCTCGCTGCCAAGGCGACGCCGTAGATCGCCCGCAACGCCCTGTCGCGCGCGCCGTGCCCGGACGCGACGATCACCTTGGTATCCGGCTTCATCGCCAGGATGTCGCGCAAGGTGGCGAACCCTTCGGTGACGCCGTCCGGATCGGGCGGCAGGCCGAGGTCGAGCGTGACGACTGCGGGCTCATGCGCGCGCACCGCGTCGAGCGCTTGCGCCCGATCGCGCGCGACGACGATCTCATACTCCTCACACCCCTCATTTTGCGCGGCGAGCGCCTCGATCCGGGCGGCGCGCACGCCGGCACCGAGCACGATGATACGCCGCTTGAACGTCTCGCCCCCCAGCGTCTTGCCGAGCAGCGCGCGAACCGTGACCAGAAGGACCGTCGCGATCACCGTCGCATACAGCAGGTTCGATCGCCACAGCGCGAGCGGCGGCACGAGGAAGAAGATCAGCGACAGGAAGATCGCGCCCAGCGACAGCGCTACCGCCAGCCGCGCGGCGGCAAAGCGCAGCGACAGGAACGACGCGACGCCATACGCCCCGACCGCGACCAGCGAGACCTGCAACGCGAACGTCACCAACTGCGCGATCCGGGTATGAATCGGCGCGACGGCCATGCCGATCTGGCGCGCGCGAACGATCCAGCCGATCTCCGCCGACGCGATCAGCAACACCGCGTCGACCAGACCGAGCAGCAGGACGGCATAGGGTACGTAATGCTTGAAGAGCCGTATCATCGCCCGCTATCCCGACGCGCCAGTGTAAACGCTTCCGACACCTGGACGTCACGTTTGCAGCAAATCACCAAAAAAGCCTGAAGACGGGATGCCAATCCGATCATTCGGCGATTGGCGTGCGAAATTGCCGCGTTATAGCTCGGCACCAGCAGGAGGCTCCATGACCGTACGTAAGATCGTTCCCGTAATTCTTTCAGGCGGTTCGGGCACGCGCCTCTGGCCGATGTCGCGGCCCGAGATGCCCAAGCAGATGCTGGCTCTCACCGCGGACGAGACGATGCTGCAACTGACCGCGGGCCGCGCGTTCGGCGAGCGTTTCGCCGCGCCGATCGTGGTTGCGAACGCGCGTCATGCGGACCTCGTCGAGCAGCAACTGACAGAGGCCGGCGCGACTCCGCAGGCGCTGATCCTGGAGCCGATCGGTCGCAACACCGCGCCGGCCATCGCGCTCGCGGCGATCGCCGCGGGCGGCGGCGGCGACGCGCTGCTGGTGATGCCGTCCGATCACGTGATCGGCGACGTCGCCGCCTTCCATGCCGCGATCGAGGCGGCGATGCCGCTCGTCACGCAGGGCTGGCTCGTCACGTTCGGGATCGCGCCGGACGCCCCCGAGACCGGCTATGGCTGGATCCAGATCGGCGACGAGCTTCAGCCCGGCGTCAACCGCGTGGCACGGTTCGTCGAGAAGCCCCCGCTCGACAAGGCGCAGTCGATGCTCGCGAGCGGCGATCACGCCTGGAACGGCGGCATCTTCCTGTTCCTCGCCGACGCCTATCTCGAGGCACTCGCGCAGTTCGATCCCGGCATCCTGACCGCCACGCAGGAGGCGATGGACAAGGCCCGTACCGAGGGCGCGCGGATCTACCCCGACGCCGTCGCGTTCGCCGCCTCGCCCGACGATTCGATCGATTACGCGGTCATGGAAAAGGCCGATCGGGTCGCGGTCGTGCCGGTCGCGATGGGCTGGAACGACGTCGGCAGCTGGGATGCGCTCCACGCGATCAGCGAAACCGACAGCGACGGCAACGCGCATCGCAGCCACGGCGACGGCGACGTGCTTGCGATCGATACGAAGAACTGCTTCGTCCGCAGCGACGGCGTCCGCGTCTCGCTGGTCGGCGTTGAGGATCTGATCGTGGTCGCGAGCGGCAACGACGTGCTGATCATGCCACGCGGTCGCAGCCAGGAAGTGAAGAAGTTGATCGAGGCGATGAAGACCATTGCGAAGAACGCCGAGAAGGACGCCGCGCCGACGAGCTGATATCGGGGGCGGGGATCGGTTCGGCGATCGGTCCGGCCGCGCGCCGGACCGATCGAACTAGGGTTTCCTGCGAGTCTTTGGCACCTGCGACAGACGAGTCAGCAACGTCGGGATGTCCTCGGTTATCATCGTATCGGTCGGCGTCTGCCAGGACGAGCGCAGCGTTTCGCCGACGTCGTGCAATCGTGCGCCGGCTCCACGCCTGGATGTCTCGTTTCGCACGTCTACCTCACCTACGCATACACCCGACGGCATCCTTCGGGGGGTAAGGACACCGCCGGGCTCTCAAGTCAAACCGACGATATCCGCGCTTGTTCCGGCGGTTTAGCCACGTGCGCGTGTTCCGCGCCGGATCCGGTCGCAGACTCGCCAGAATTCCGATCATGGAAGCGCTGGCGGTCCGCGCGACGATCGGCTTAGATGCGCGAAAGTTCACGGGAGAATTCGTCATGGATCGTCGCCAGTTCCTCGCATCGGGAGGCGTCGCCGCGCTCGCCACCACGCTGCTGCCGTCGTCGGCCTTCGCGCAGTCGAGCGGCGACACCGCGCTCAACGCGGATTTCGAGCGGATCTTCCAGGCGAGCGTCGCGCGGTCGCCCGAACTCGCGACGTCGCTGGGTCTCGACAAGGGGCCGCTCGCCCGCCTGAAGAGCCAGCTCTCGCCGCGCACCCCCGCCAAGCGCGCCCGCGACGTCGCCGAGACGAAGGCGGCGCTCGCCAGCCTCGCGCGCTTTGACGGCTCGGGCCTCTCGCCTGCCGCCAAGCTCAACCTCGAAGTGGTGCGCTATTCGCTCAACACGCAGATCGCGGCGCCCGAGAAGTTCGGCATGGATAGCCCGATCCGCCCCTACCGGATCTTCCAGCAGGGCGGCGCCTATTTCCAGGTGCCCGACTTCCTCAACACCGCGCACACGATCAACGCGACGCCCGATGCGGAGGCGTATCTGTCGCGGCTCGACCAATTCGGCACGGTACTCGATCAGGAAAGCGCGATGCAGCAGGCGGAGGCGGCACGCGGCCTGCTCGCGCCCGGCTGGTCGCTTGATCTGACGCTGGGCCAGATGCGGAAGCTGCGCGGCCAGCCGGCGGCGACGTCGAGCATCGTCCAGTCGCTGGTCAAGCGCGCCGCGGTCAAGGGCCTGACCGGCGACTGGCAGGCGCGCGCCGCGAAGATCGTCGACGACAAGGTCTATCCCGCGCTCGACCGCCAGATCGCGCTGATGGAACGCCTCAAGCCGACCACCAAGCCCGGCGACGGGATCTGGCGCGTGCCGAACGGCGACGCGATCTACGCGATGGCGCTCAACCAGGCGACCACGACCACGATGAGCCCCGACGAGGTCCACCGCATCGGCCTCGCGCAGGTCGCCGAGATCACCGCGCAGCTCGACACGATCCTGAAGTCGCAAGGGTTGACGACAGGCACGGTCGGCGAGCGGCTGGCCAAGCTGAACGTGATGCCGGACCAGCTCTATGCGAACACTGCCGAGGGCCGCACCGAGCTGATCGCGGGGCTCAACGACAGCGTGAAAGCGATGTATGCGAAGCTGCCCCAGGCGTTCTCGGAGGTGCCGACGCAACCGCTCGAAATTCGTGCGGTGCCGGTCGAGATTCAGGACGGCGCGTCGAATGGCTATTACAACCGCGCCTCGCTGGATGGCAGCCGCCCGGCGATCTACTTCGTCAATCTGAAGGACGTCGGCGACTGGCCGAAATACACGCTGCCTTCGCTCACCTATCACGAGGGCGTGCCGGGGCATCACCTCCAGATCAGCCTCGCGCAGGAATCCAAGGACATCCCGACGCTGCGGAAGATCGGCTTCTTCTCGGCCTATTCGGAGGGCTGGGCGCTGTACGCCGAGCAACTCGCCGACGAGTTGGGCGCCTATGCCTCGCCGCTGGAACGCGCAGGCTATCTCCAGTCGTTCCTGTTCCGCGCGACGCGCCTCGTGGTCGATACCGGCATCCACGCGAAGCGCTGGAGCCGCGAAAAGGCAACCGACTACATGGTCGCGACGACCGGCTTCGCCCGACCGCGGACACAGCGCGAGGTCGAGCGGTACTGCACCCAGGCCGGTCAGGCGTGCAGCTACAAGGTCGGCCACATGGCGTGGACACGCGCGCGGGTGAAGGCGAAGGCGGAACTCGGCGACAATTTCGACCTGAAGCACTTCCACGACATCCTGAAGGAAGGCGCAATGCCACTGACCATCCTCGAACGCCGCGTCGACGAACGCATCGCCGCGATTAAGACGAGGAGCTAACCCAAGCGCGCAGATCCTCCCCCGCCAAGGGGGGGGTGGCTGGTACTCGCCAGACGGAGGGGGAGGTGGCGAGACCGAGGTTCCGTGTCCCCCCGTATCCCTCCGCCACCTTCCGCACCCTCTCACCCCGTCTGCGTGGCCGTTACGCCCCCACACCCGTTCGTGTCCCAAACCCGTTCGTGCCGAGTAGAAACCGAGTAGCCCCTTGGGCGCATCGAGGGCTCGTATCGAGGTACAGATTGCGCGCGGAAACCTATCCTTCGATACGCCGACGAACGGGCCAGAGGCGAACGGGTAAAGGAGCGTAGGGAGCCCTACTTCCCCCCACGATCCAGCGTCTGCGCCGCCACCCGCACCGTAACCGTCTGCACCACATCCGCCGCAGACGTCGCCAGCATCACCTTGTAGTCCCCACCAGCGATCTTCCACCCACCACTCGCAACGTCGAACGTCGCCAACAACCGCGGATCGATCGTCACCGAAACAGCCTGCTCCGCACCCGGCGCGAGATTGACCTTGCGGAACGCCCCCAGCCGCTTCGGCGCTTCCCAACCCGCGCCCGAAACATAGACCTGCGCGACCGCCTTGCCCTGCACCGCGCCCGTGTTCTTCACTAAGAACCCGGCCTTGATCCCCTTACCCGCAGGCGCCGCGGTCAGCCCGGTCATCGCGAAATTCGTGTAGGACAACCCATAACCGAACGGGAACAGCGGCTTGGCGCCGGTCTTGTCGAACCATTTATAGCCGACCGCGGCCCCCTCGATGTCGTAATTCCCCATCGGATGCGCGTCGCGGTCGAGCTTCGGATCGCCCTCCAGCACCGGCCGCGGAGTCTGTGCCAGCGACGCCGGGAATGTCGCGGGAAGGTGCCCCGACGGATTGACCTCGCCGGTCAGGACGCGCGCGATCGCCTCGCCGCCCGCCGTGCCGGGATACCATGCCTCCAGCACCGCGCCGACCTTGCCGAGCCACGGCATCACGACCGGGCCGCCGGTTTCGAGCACCACGATGGTCTTCTTGTTCGCCCGCGCGACCGCATCGATCAGCGCGTTCTGATTACCCGGCAGGTTCAAATCGGGCACGTCGAGCGATTCACCCGTCCACTGCTCGCCGAACACCACGACCACGTCCGCCTTGCGCGCCGCCGCTGCGGTCGCCTTCACGTCCTTACCGTCGAGATAGGTGACGGTCGCGCCAGTCCGTGCCTGCAACGCCTTCATCGGCGACGACGCATGATAGGTTTTGGGACCGGGAAAGCCGCTCGGGAATTCGTCGGGCACGACCAACCCGTTGGTCGGCGCGTTCGGCGAATAGACCTGGCTCGATCCGCCGCCCGACAGCACGCCGACATCGGCATGCGCGCCGATCAGCAGGATCGACTTTGCCGTCTTGGCGAGCGGCAGGAGGCCGGCGGTGTTCTTGAGGAGGACGATGCCCTCCTCCGCATCCGCGCGCGTGACCGCGGCGTGGCCGGCATAGTCGATCGTCGTCGCGCGGTCGCCAGCGACGACCGTGTCGAACGCACCGACCGAGACCATCCCCCACAGCACGCGCCGCGCCATGTCGGTCGCCCGCACTTCGCTGACATGGCCGTTGTTGACCGCCTCACGCAGCGCGTCGGCGAAATAGGGCGAGCGATCGAACGCCCAGCCCGATTGCTGGTCGAGCCCGGCATTGGCGGCTTCGCTGGTCGAGTGCGTCGCGCCCCAATCCGACATGACATAGCCCTTGAAGCCCCAGTCGCGCTTCAGGACGGTGTTGAGCAACCAGTCGTTTTCGCACGCATAATGGCCGTTCACGCGGTTGTACGAGCACATCACGGAGCCGGGCTGACCCACCTCGTTGGCGATCTCGAACGCGAGCAGATCGGACTGGCGCGCGGCCTGTTCGCTGATCTTGTGATCCATGTTGAAGCGGTTCGTCTCCTGCCCGTTGAAGGCATAATGCTTCATCGTCGACACAACGTGCTGCGACTGGATCCCCTTGATCTCGTGGCCGGTGATGATGCCCGCCAGCAACGGATCCTCGCCGCCATATTCGAAATTGCGCCCGTTCCGTGGCTCACGCGTCAGGTTCATGCCGCCCGCGAGTTGCACGTTGAAGCCCGACAGGAACGCCTCGTTGCCGATCATCGCGCCGCCAGCCTGCGCGAGTTCGGGGTTCCAGGTCGATGCGGTCGCTATCCCCGACGGCAGCGAGGTGCGCAGGCGCGGCGTCGGCCCGCGCTGGCTGGCGACGCCGACGCCGGCATCGGTCTGCCACTGGTTCGGGATGCCGAGACGCGGGATCCCCGGCACGATTCCGGCGGACGCGGGCAGGCCGTCCTTGGGATAGACCCAGTTCTTGACCGGCGTCTTCAGCCAGTCGGCATTGGTCGCGAAATAGCCGAAGGTGAGCTGCAACTTCTCGTCGAGCGTCATCTCCTTGAGCAGCAGCTCGACGCGCGCATCGGCACTCAGCCCGGTGTTCATCCAAGGCTGCGCCTTGGGAGCCTCGGTCCGCGCTGCCGCAGCACCGGGCGCGTTGTTAGTGGTCTGCGCAATGGCGGGCGCGGCGATCGCCAGCACCGATCCCGCAAGCAATCGGACGAACAGGGCGCGGGAACGGAATGCGGTCATGGGCTCACTTTCAGGCTGATCGGTTGTCGCATGTGTGCCGCGTTCATCGCAGTATCGCAACCAGCCGTCGCAACGCCCCCCTCCCTGAAAGGGCCACCCCTCCCTGAAAGGGCTCCCATCCCTGAAAGATCTCCCCTCCCTGAAAGGGAGGGGTCGGGGGTGGGTCGGTTTCCGGATCATGAAACGCCAGCGACCCAAGCGGGCCTACCCACCCCCTGCCCCTCCCTTTCAGGGAGGGGAGCAGAAATAGACGCAACGCTTTACCGAACGCCAGCCAGCCCTTTCGTCATCAGCCGAAAGCTCCGCCCCGCGCGGCCCAATCACGCCTTCCCGAAGCCACCCCCGCCGGGCGTCTCGATCACGAACACGTCGCCGGCATGCATGTCGACCTTGGCGGTAGAGCCGAGCCGTTCGACACTCCCATCCGCACGCTCGACAGCCGCCGATCCCAGCCCGCCCGCCTCGCCGCCCGCCATTCCAAACGGAGCGACGCGCCGCCGGTTGGCAAGAATGCAGGCGGTCATGTCGTCGAGGAACCGCACACGCCGCGTCCCCCCGTCGCCGCCGTGGTGAGCGCCCGCCCCGCCCGAGCCGCGGCGGATCGAGAATTCCTCCAACAGCACCGGAAAGCGCGTTTCGAAGATTTCCGGGTCGGTCAGCCGGCTGTTAGTCATGTGCGTCTGGATCACCGACGCGCCGTCGAAGCCGGGGCCAGCACCTGCTCCCCCCGCGATAGTCTCGTAATATTGGTGCGTGTCGTTGCCGAAGGTGAAGTTGTTCATCGTCCCCTGGCTCGCCGCCATCGCGCCGAGCGCGCCGAACAGCGCATCGGTGACGACCTGGCTCGTCTCCACATTGCCGGCGACGACCGCGGCCGGATAGCGCGGGTTTAGCATCGAGCCCTCGGGGACGCGGATCGTCACCCCGCGCAGGCAGCCGTCGTTGAGTGGGACCGCCTCGTCGATCAGCGCGCGGACGACGTACAGCACCGCGGCGCGGACGATCGAGACGGGGGCGTTGAAATTTGTCGGGCGCTGCTCGCTGGTGCCCGCGAAGTTGACCTCCATCGTCGCGGCCGCGCGATCGACGCGGATGGCCACGCGGACGATGGCGCCATCGTCCATCTCGTACGCGAAATCGCCGTCCTCGAGCGTCGTGATCAGGCGGCGGACGGCGGCGTCGGCATTGGCCTGGACGTGCTCCATATACGCCGCGACGACGTCGGTCCCGTATTCGTCCGCAAGCCGCGTCAGCCCGGTCGCGCCGCGTGTGCAGGCGGCGAGCTGGGCGGCGAGATCGGCGATGTTCTGGTCGATGTTTCGTGCCGGATAAGCGCCCGACGCGAACACGGCGCGCAGCTCTCCTTCGAGGAAGCGCCCTTCGTCGACCACCAGTACGTCGTCGAGCAGCACGCCTTCTTCCTCGACCGAGCGGCTTTCGGGCGGCATCGATCCGGGGGTTGTGCCGCCGACGTCTGCATGATGGCCACGCGCCGCGACGAAGAACACGGGCGCGTCGCCGTCATCCGCGAAGACCGGCATGATGACGGTGATGTCGGGCAGGTGCGTGCCGCCGCGATAGGGAGCGTTGAGCGCATAGGCGTCGCCGCGGAGGATCCCGCGACCGTCTGCGCCGCCGCCGCGGGCGTCGATGATCGTGCGGATGCTCTCGCCCATCGAGCCGAGATGGACCGGAATGTGCGGCGCGTTGGCGACGAGGTTGCCGTGCGCGTCGAACAGCGCGCAGCTGAAGTCGAGCCGTTCGCGGATGTTGACCGAGGCCGCGGAGCGCTGGAGCGCGGCGCCCATTTCCTCGGCGATGCTCATGAACAGCCCGGCGAAGATCGCGAGCCGGACGGGATCGGACTCGGTACCGATGCTGGCGCCGACGCGCGGTGCGATCCGGTCGAGGATCAGGGTGCCGACAGCATCGACGCGCGCGCGCCAGCCGGGCTCGACGATGGTGGTCGACACGCTGTCGAGGATCAGCGCGGGGCCGTCGACGCCGTGCCCGGCGGGGAGGCCTTCGCGCGCCAGCACCGGCGTGTCGTGCCATGCGCCCGCCATGTAGACGGGGGCAGTGGCCAGTGGCGGCGCGGGCTCGGCCGGGAACGTGACCAGCGCGGCGTCGATCGGTGGGCTCTCGGCGATCGCTTCCGCGACGATCCGGTCGGCGATCAGTGGCGTATCGCTGGCGAACCCGAACTGCGCGATGTGCGCGGCATCGAAGGCGGCGATCATCGCGGCCGGGTGGTCGAGATCCAGCTCGATCGTGTGATCGGTCTGGCCGCGGCGCAGATGCACGCGCCGCTCGATCCGCACGTCGTCCGCCGGAACGCCCTGCGCCACCAGCGCGTCGCGCGCCGCGTCTGCCAGACCGTCCAGCGCCTGCGTGATCGCGGCATAGTCCGCGAACGCCGCAGCCGAGGTCGCCTCGCGCAGGACGCGGCGATCGGCGAGCCCCATGCCGTATGCCGACAGCACCCCGGCCAGCGGGTGGATCATCACCCGGTCCATCGCCAGCGCATCGGCGACGAGGCACGCATGCTGCCCCCCCGCCCCGCCGAAGCACGCCAGCGTGTAGCGCGTCACGTCATGCCCTCGCGCCACGGAAATCGTCCGGATTGCATTCGCCATGTTCGCCACCGCGACCGCGACGAACCCTTCCGCCGCCACCTGCGGATCGAGCGGCAGGTCCGCGAACCGCGCGGCGACCGCCTCGGCATCGAGCGGCGCGTCGCCGGTCGGGCCGAACAACGCGGGGAAGAATTCGGGGCGCACCTTGCCCAGCATCACGTTGCAGTCGGTCACCGTCAGCGGCCCGCCGCGGCGATAGCAGGCGGGCCCCGGCACCGCGCCGGCGCTCTCCGGGCCGACGATCAGCCTTTCCCCGTCGAACCGGCAGATCGATCCGCCGCCGGCCGCCACCGTATGGATCCGCAGCATCGGCGCGCGGATGCGCGCGCCCGCGATCAGCGTCTCGGTGTCGCGCTCATAGGTGCCGGCATAGTGCGACACGTCGGTCGAGGTGCCGCCCATGTCGAAGCCGATGACGTGCACGAACCCGGCCTCGCGCGCGGTCGCGGCCATGCCGACGATGCCGCCTGCGGGCCCCGACAGGATCGCATCCTTCCCGCGAAAGCCTGCACCGTCGACCAGCCCGCCCGACGACTGCATGAACAGCGCGCCCTGCCCCAGCGCCGCGCTCAACCCCGCGACATAGCGATCGACGACCGGCGACAGATACGCATCGACGACGGTCGTATCGCCGCGCCCGATCAGCTTGATCAGCGGCGCGACACGGTGGCTGACCGAAATTTGCGTGAAGCCGAACTCGGCGGCGATTGCCGCCAGCGCCTCCTCGTGCGCGGTGAAGCGATAGCCGTGCATCAGGACGATCGCGACCGCACGAAGCCCGCTCTCGAACGCCGCCTGCAACCCTGCCCGGGCCGAATCGACGTCGAGCGGACGCAGCACATCGCCCTCCGCCCCGACCCGCTCGTCGATCTCGACGACGTGCGCGAACAGCGGCGGCGGGCGGTTCACGTCGCGCGCGAAGATATCGGACCGTTCCTGGTGGCCGATCAGCAGCGCATCGCCGAAGCCGCGCGTGATCGCGAGGACGGTCGGCTCGCCCTTGCGTTCGAGCAGCGCGTTGGTCGCGACCGTCGTCCCGATCCGCAAGGTCAGCGGTACGTCGGCCCCGTCCGTCAGCCGCCGGATCGCCTCTACCGCCGCGTCGTCATAGCGCTCGGGATCCTCCGACAGCAGCTTGGCGGTGACGATCCGCCCGTCCGGTTGCCGCGCCACGACGTCGGTGAACGTGCCGCCGCGATCGATCCAGAACTGCCATGCGGTCATCGGTTGTTCAGCCCAGAAAAGCGGTCATCCGTGCGGCGGCATCGGTCCACGCCACCTGGCGCTCGTCGAGCCACGCATCGTCGTAATAGGTGCAGCCATAGCGATCGCCGCCGTCGCACAGCAACGTGACGACGCTGCCGCTCTCGCCCGCCGCCGCCATCTCCGCGATCAGTTGCGCACAGGCCCACAGGTTGGTGCCGGTAGACCCGCCGACGCGCCGCCCGAGCCGGTCCGACAGCGCGCGCATCGCGCCGATGCTGTCGGCATCCTCGACCGCGATCATCCGGTCGATCACCGACGGTACGAAGCTCGGCTCGACGCGTGGCCGCCCGATCCCCTCGATCCGCGACGCGCACCCCTCGGGCAGCGCGGTGAGCGAGCGATCCGCGAAATGGCGGTGGAACACCGAATGCACCGGGTCGGCGACGCACAACCGCGTGTCGTGCCGGCAACAGCGGATGAAGCGCCCGATCGTCGCCGACGTGCCCCCCGTGCCTGCCCCGCAGACGATCCAGGACGGGCACGGATGCTCCTCCTCGGCCATCTGCGCGAAGATGCTCTCGGCGATGTTGTTGTTGCCGCGCCAGTCGGTCGCGCGCTCGGCATAGGTGAACTGGTCGAGATAATGCCCGCCGGTCTCCGCGGCGAGGCGGTGCGAGACCGCGTAGACGGTGCGCGGATCGTCGACCATGTGGATCTCGCCGCCGTGGAAGCGGATCGCGTCGAGCTTCGGCGCCGCGGTCGTCGCGGGCACCACCGCGATGAAGCGCAGCCCCAGCATCTTGGCGAAATACGCCTCCGACACCGCGGTCGACCCCGACGAGGATTCGATCACCGTCGTCTCGGGACCGATCCATTCGTTGCACAGCGCGTACAGGAACAGCGAGCGCGCGAGCCGGTGCTTGAGGCTGCCGGTCGGATGCGAGCTCTCGTCCTTCAGATACAGGACGATGCCGGGATAGCGCGGCAGGTCGACGCGGATCAGATGCGTGTCGGCGGACCGGTTATAGTCCGCCTCGATCCGCCGCACCGCGTCCGACAACCAGCGCCGGTCGACGCGCTTCGGCATCACTGGAGCCCGTGCCGGATCAGCATCGCGGTCGGCTCCGGATCACGCCCGCGGAATGCGCGGAAGCTCTCTGCCGCGGGCCGCGTCGCACCGCGCGCGAGAACTTCCTCGCGGAACCGGTCGCCGGTCTTGCGATCGACCAGTCCAGCTTCCGCGAACGCCTCGAACCCATCGGCCGCCAGCAATTCGGCATAGAGATAGCTGTAATAGCCGGATGCGTAGCCGCCTGCGAAAATGTGACTGAACGCGTGCGGGAAGCGGTGCCAAGCGGGCGGGCGGATCACCGCCACCTCGTCGCGCACTGCCTCGATCACCTCGATCGGATCGCTGCCCATCGTGCCGAGATGCAGCAGCAGGTCGAACAGCGCGAACTCGACCTGGCGCAGGATGAACATCCCCGCCTGGAAATGCCGCGCCTTCACCATCCGCTCGAACAGGTCGGCGGGGAGCGTCTCGCCGGTCTTGTAATGCCCCGACATGCCGGTCAGCACGTCCTTGTCCCAAGCGAAATCCTCCATCAGCTGGCTCGGCAGCTCGATCGCGTCCCACTCGAAGCCATTGGTGCCGGCGATGCTCGGCCGGTTCACCTTGGTGAAGAGCAGGTGGATGCAGTGGCCTGTCTCGTGCAGCAACGTCGTCACGTCGTTGTGGCTCAGCAGCGACGGGGTCTCGCCGCCATCCGGCGCGAAATTGCAGACCAGATACGCGACTGGCACCGTCACGGTGTTGCCGTCGTGCAACCGCGGCCGCGCCTGCGCCATCCACGCGCCGCCACGCTTGCCGGTGCGCGCATGCAGGTCGAGATACAGCCCGGCGAACACCGTCCCGCTCTCGTCCACCACGTCGAAGAACCGCGCATCGTCATGATAGAGCGACACGTCGTCGCGCTCGACCAGCCGGATGCCGAACAGCCGCTCCATCAGCGTCTGCCAGCCCTCCATCACGCGCTCGACCGGAAAATAGGCCTTCACCACCTGCGCATCGACCGCATAGCGATCCTGCCGCAACCGGTTCGATACGAAGCCCGCATCCCACGGCTCGAAATCGGCGATCCCGAGCTGTTCGGCGGCGAACGTCTTCAGCTCGGCCAGATCGCGCTCCGCTGCCGGCTTCGCCCGCCGCGCCAGATCGCGCAGGAACGCGATCACTTCGGCGCCGTTCGGAGCCATCTTGGTCTCCAGCGACCACGCGACTGGATCGGTGAAACCGAGCAGCTTCGCGCCCTCATGCCGCAACTCGAGAATACGTGCGATCCGCGCACTGTTGTCGAACTCGCCCGCGTTCGGCCCTTGGTCCGACGCGCGCGTCGCGAACGCGCGGTACATCCGCGCGCGCAACTCGCGGTTCTCGGCAAAGGTCAGCACCGCGTTGACGCTCGGCTGCTGCAGCGTGACCAGCCAACCTTCCAGCCCCTTAGCCTTGGCGGCATCCGCAAACATCGCCTTGTCCGCGTCCGAAATCCCGGCGAGATCCGCCTCGTCAGTGACCAGCTCGGACCAAGCATCGGTCGCATCGAGCACCGCACTCCCGAACTCGTTCGACAACCCCGAAAGCTCGACCGAAATCTCGCTGAACCGGTCACGCGCCTCCGGCTCCAACGCCACGCCCGACAATTTGAAATCGCGAATGGTCTGCTCGACCGCGACCCGGTCCTCATCCGACAGCGAGGCGAACTCAGGCGACACGCTCAGCGCGACGAACACCTCGTACAAATCGCGGTTCTGCCCGACCTTCATGTCGTTCTCGACGAGCCGCTTCTGCCCCTCCGAATACGCCGCACGCAGTTCGGGCGTGTCCGCGACGCCGTGCAGATGCGACACCGCCGACCAGATCGCGCCGATCTCGGTATTCGCGCGCTCGTACGGCAGCCACGCGCCCGCGAAATCGGTCGGCCTCGCGGTCGTCAGCGCCTCGACCATCGCCTCATGCCGCGCGATCGCCTCGTCGAGTGCCGGCGCGATCTGGTCGGGCGAGAGCTCCGCAAAACGGGGCAGCGAAAGCGTATCGAGCAGCGGGTTCGTCGGGGCAGCCATCAAAAATCCTTCAGCATTCGACGACGTTGACGGCCAGGCCACCAAGCGACGTCTCCTTATATTGCGAGCGCATGTCCTCACCGGTCTGGCGCATCGTCTCGATCACCGCATCGAGGCTGACGATATGGCGACCGTCCCCCCGCAGCGCCAGATAGGCGGCGTTGATCGCCTTGATCGCACCCATCGTGTTGCGCTCGATACACGGGATCTGGACCAGCCCGCCGATCGGATCGCAGGTCAGGCCGAGGTTATGCTCCATGCCGATCTCAGCCGCATTCTCGATCTGCGCATTGGTGCCGCCGAGCGCCGCGACCAGCGCCCCCGCCGCCATCGAGCACGCGACGCCGACCTCGCCTTGGCACCCCATCTCCGCCGCCGAAATCGACGCCCGCTTCTTGTAGAGAAACCCGATCGCCGCCGCGGTCAGTAGGAAGTCGTGCGCACCCTTTGCCGTCGGGTCCTTGGTGAATGTCTCGTAGAACCGCAGCACCGCCGGTAACACGCCCGCCGCGCCATTGGTCGGCGCGGTGACGACGCGGCCACCCGCGGCATTCTCCTCGTTAACCGCCAGCGCATACAGGCTCACCCACTCGAACACCGCGGAGGGATCGGCGGCGGTATCGCGCGCCTGCAACCCCTCGAACAGTGCCTTCGCCCGACGCGGCACCTTCAGCCCGCCCGGCAGGATACCCCCCTGCCGACACCCACGATCGATCGACGCGAACATCGCGCCCCGGACCGCATCCAGGAACGCATCCGTCTCACTGTCCGGCCGCCACGCAATCTCGTTCTCGCGAACGATGTCGGCAATCGTCATCCCCGTAGCATCGCCAGTCGCGAGCAGTTCCGCCCCCGACGAGAACGGCCGCGGCAACAGGATGTTCGCCTTGACCGGCCCCGACCCCGCCTCGACGATCGCGCCGCCACCGATCGAGAAATAGGTGCGATCCACGGTCCGCCCGTCGCCGAACGACGCGGTGAACGTCACCGCATTGGGATGCCCCGGCAAAAACGTCTGCGCATGGAACAGCAGATGCTGGCTCTCCTCGAACCCGATCTCCACCCGCTCCGCCAGCATCAGCCGCCCGCTAGACCGGATCGCCGCCAGTCGCACCGGGATCAGGTCGGGATCGATCGTCTCGGGCTGCGCGCCACTCAGCCCCAGCATCACCGCGCTGTCGGTAGCATGCCCCCGCCCGGTCAGCGCCAGCGAGCCATACAGATCGACGCGCACAGCCACCGGCTTCTCGTCCGCGACCAGATCCGCGAACAACCACGCCGCGCGCATCGGCCCGACGGTATGCGAACTCGACGGCCCGATCCCGATCGTGAACAGGTCGAGAATGCTGATCGCCTGGTGGCAATCGGGGCGAGCGCGAGTCTGCTCGTCCGGGCGATCGAAGGTCAGCGGGGTCATGGCTCGCCGTTACGAGACTATACCCCGCGCCGTCCATCCGAAGCTGACTCCGCGCCTAGTCCTCCGCCCATTCCTTCAGCAACGTGTACGCGATCGCATAGGGCGGCGGCGCGACGAACGGCCCGTCCTCCCCGCGCAGCACCGCGCGCACCATCTCGCGCGGCACCCACATCGCATCCTCCAGCTCGTTCACGTCCAGCCTGATCGCATCGTCCTCGGCCTCGGCGACACACGCGACCATCAGCGAAGACGGAAACGGCCAGGGCTGGCTCGCGACATACCGCACCTTCCCAACCCGAACCCCCGACTCCTCGACGATCTCGCGCGCGACCGCTTCCTCGATCGACTCGCCCGGCTCCAGAAACCCGGCGAGCGCCGAATAGCGCCCCGGCGGCCACCCCTTGCCGCGCCCGAGCAGCGCGCGCCCGTCATGCTCGGCGATCATGATGACCACCGGATCGACCCGCGGGAAATGCTCGGTCGCGCAGTTCGGACATTTCCGCGCCCACCCGGCACGAAACACCGCGGTCGGCGACCCGCACTTCGCGCAGAATCCATGCCGGACGTGCCAGTCGATCACACTGCGTGCGCCGGCATAGGTCGCCGCCTCACCCGGCGCGAGCGCGGCCAGAACCGCCATCAGCGCAGGCGACCGCATGGCCGGTGCATTGTCGACCCGCATCCCGTTCAGCAACGCCGCGAAGTGAGGCCGTCCACTCTCGTCGAGCCCGAGCAGGATCGGCTCGGCATCGTCGGGCATGTCCGCCATCGACGTCCAGGCGAGGTGCCCGTCGTCGGTCGTGCTCGGCAGCAACCCGTCGAGCACCAGCAACCGTGCGCGCCAGTCGCGCTGCGCCGCCGCCAATCCCTCGGGATCGTGCCGCAGCGCATCGGACCGGTCTAGCGTCCCACCCGTGAAGCCGGGCGCGTCCATCACGCTCATCGGCGCAACCTCGCCACATCCTGCATCAGCGCCGCGACCACCTGTTCCCGCAACGGTATTCGGTCCGCCGGGAAGTAATTGACCATCACATTGCCACGCGAATGCTTCGACGGGTCGACCCAGGCGATCGTCCCCGCAGCACCACCCCAGGCGTAGGTCCCCTTGCCCGGCCCGTTCGGCGTATCCGCCAGCACGACGGAACCGCCCGCACCGAAGCCCATGTTGCTCCCCTGCGTCCCCCCGGTACCGCCGCCGACCCCGCCGAACACCACGCCTGTCGGCAGCAGGTTCGACGTCGCCAGCGCGATCGTCTCGGGCTTCATCACGCGCACGCCGTCGAGCGTGCCGCCGTCCTGGATCATGTGCAGGAACCGATCGTAATCCCGCGCCGACATTACCAGCCCCGCGCCACCATACGGAAAGCTCGGGCGCTGCAAGAAAACCGAGTTCGCCGCCGGATCGAGCGGCGTCCGCGTGTCGCCGATGAACGCATAGTTGGTCGCGAGCCGCCCGACTTCGCCCTGCGGCACTTGCCAGAAACTTGACCGCATCTTGAGAGGATCGAACAGCCGCGTCTGCACGAACCGTTCGAAGCTCATGCCGCTCGCGACCTCGATCACGCGACCCATCACGTCGAGCCCGATCGAATAGCTCCACTTGGTCCCCGGATCGGCGATCAGCGGCAGCGTCGCGACGCGGTCGGCGAACTCCTCGAGCGATGCCGGCCGAACGGGCCGCATCTTCTCTTCCATCGCCGCGCTGACCGACAGCGGCAGGATCCCGAGCCGCTCATATTCCTTGAGCAGCGGCCCCTTGGTGACGATCGTGTAGCCGAGCCCGGCGGTATGCGTCAGTAGATTGCGGATCGTGATCGGCCGCGTCGCCGGCCGCGTGGCGAGCGACGTGTCGGGGCTGGTCGCGACCTTCATGTCCTTGAACGCCGGGATGTATTTGCTGACCGGGTCGTCGAGGTTGAGCTTGCCGTCCTCGACCAGCATCATCGCCGCCATGCCGGTGATCGGCTTGGACATCGAATAGACCCGCCACAGCGAGTCGGGGCCGGCCACCGGCGCGTTCGGGTCATCACTGATCTTGCCCGCCGAAGGGAACAGCGTCGGACCGTCGCCGACGCCGAACGCCCCGACGATCCCCGGCATCTTGTCCTGCGCGACATAGCCATCGAACAGCACGGTCGTCGCAGGCAGCAGCGCCTTGACCGGGATCGTCATCCGCGGCGCCGGACGAGCCTGCGGGCTTATCTGAGGTCGGGGCTGCGCCTGCTGGGCATAGGCCGTGGCGGCGGCCAGCGTGACAAGGCCCCCCGTCGAAATCCAGTGCACCAGTTTCATGCAGATCTCCGTGTGGCCCAATTCCGAATGGCTTTCCCGGCCTTGGCGAAAACGGTCGGCAGCCCGGCGGTATCCAGGTCGTCGATCGGCCACCATTCGCTTGCCGTTGGAACGCGCGGTTGATGCGCCTCGACCGTCGCCACCGCAAGCGTCAGTTGCAGATCGAAATGCGTAAATCCATGCGCGACCGTAACGTCCAGCATCCGCCAATCCGCCTGCGCCGGCGCGTCTTCGAACCCGGGCGCAGGGTCACCCCAAGGCCCCGTAGGAAACGCCCGCATCCCGCCGAGCAAACCCGTATCCGGCCGCCGCACCAGCAGCACCTGCCCGTCGCGTTCCAGCCAGAAGATCGTCCCGTACCGTTGAGGCTTGGCCACCTTCTTAGCCTTCACCGGCAACCGCTCCGGCGCGCCCTGAGCAAAGCCCTCGCAAAATTCACGGATAGGACACAGCAAACACCTCGGACTCCGCGACGTGCAGATCCCCGACCCCAGATCCATCATCGCCTGCGCAAAGTCGCCCGCGCGGAGGTCGGGCGTAATCGAATCCGCCGCCACCCGAATCGCAGGCCGCGCAACCGGCAAAGGCGTCTGAATCGCAAACAGCCGAGCGACCACCCGCTCGACATTCGCATCGACCACCACCGCGCGCTCGCCGAACGCGATCGCCGCCACAGCCGCCGCGGTGTACGCTCCCAGCCCCGGCAGCGCGCGCAACTCGGCCTCGGTCCGCGGAAACACGCCCCCATGCTCCGCGACCACAGCCTTCGCCGCCTTCACCAGATTGCGCGCCCGTGCGTAATAGCCAAGCCCTGCCCAAGCCGCCATCACATCGGCATCGTCCGCCGCCGCCAGACTCGCGAAATCCGGCCACCGCGCGGTCCACGCGAGGAACCGCGGGGTCACCGCGGCCACAGTCGTCTGCTGCAACATCACCTCGGACAGCCACACCCGGTACGGATCGACCGTCTCGCCCGGCTTCGCGCGCCACGGCAGGTCGCGACGATGCGCGTCATACCAGTCGAGCAGGGCCCCGGAGACCGAAGAGCGCTTGGCGTTCACGCGTCGCCTATGGCATGGGTTCGCGGATGAGCAAGCCGCCTGGCCCTTCCCCCAAACCGCCCGCGCCGCGCCGGGTAAAAGGCAAGACCGATCCCGATGCGCCGCGCGAGAATCGCTCGCGCGCGGTCGCCGAACTGTTGCCCGCGATCGGCGGCGCGGCGTTCCGGCGATTCGGCTTCGTCCAGTCGTCGATCGTCAGCCGCTGGCCCGAGATCGTCGGCGCGAAACTGGCCGGCGCCAGCATCCCCGAATCGATCCGCTTCCCGCTCGGCAAGAAGCAGGACGGCGTCCTTACCCTCACCGTCCGCGGCGCGCACGCGCCGATGATGCAGCACATCGCGCCCGAGATCATCGAGCGCGTGAACCGATTCTTCGGCTACGCAGCGATCGTCAAAGTCGCGATCCGCCAGGGCGAGGTCGCCGCCCCCGTACCGCGAAAGGCCCCGCCGTCGATCCGCCCGGTCCCCGTCGATCTCGGTGCGAGCCTGAAGGGCATCGCCGATCCGGAACTGCGCGCCGTCCTCGAATCCCTCGCCGCCGGCGTCGCTTCGACGCACGGCCTTCCCAGGATCAACTGATGCGCGTCCTCCTAGCCGTCTTCGCCCTCTTCCTGCTGACCGGCGCCACTCCCGCGCGCGACTGGTCGCAAACCGCCCGCATCCTTCCTTCAGGCGCCTACCTGATCGGCAAC
Source organism: Sphingomonas arabinosi (assembly GCF_036663715.1). NCBI lineage: Bacteria > Pseudomonadati > Pseudomonadota > Alphaproteobacteria > Sphingomonadales > Sphingomonadaceae > Sphingomonas > Sphingomonas arabinosi. The sequence goes on along the minus strand of NZ_JAXOJN010000001.1, from coordinate 409,858 downwards.
CCCGCCGCGCGCGTGAAACTGGTCGAATATGCGAGTTACACCTGCTCGCACTGCGCCGATTTCTCGGTGAAGTCCGAACCCGTGTTGAAGCGCCAGATGATCGCATCCGGCTCCACCAGCCTCGAATTCCGCCACTTCATCCGCGACCGTCTCGACCTGTCGGCGGCGATCCTCGCGCGCTGCACCGGCCCCAAGGGTTTCGCCGCCACGTCCTCGGCGATCTTCGCCGCGCAGCCGCAATGGCTGCAACGTGGCATCGAGTATCAGCAGGGCAACGCCGCGCGCCTCGCCATGTACCCGACCGCCGCCCAGATTCGCGCGAACGCCGACGGCTCCGGCCTGACCGCGATGGTCAAGGCGCGCGGGCTGTCGGATGCGGCGATCAACGCGTGCTTCGCCAACCAGCCCGAGATCGACCGCATCGTCAAACTGACTGCCGACGCGCCCAAGGAAATCGATTCCACCCCGACCTTCTACCTCAACGGCAAGATCGTGCCCCATGTCGGCTGGGAACAGCTCGAACCCGCGCTCCGCAAGGCCGGCGCCCGGTAACGTTTGCAAGTAACCCACTGGAGTAACAGCATGAAGTTCGTAATCGCGCTCGCCGCCCTGCCGCTCGCGCTCGCCGCCTGCTCGAAGAACGATTCGACCGGCAACGTCGACGCGCCCGCCGCGGCCCCCGTCGCCGCCGCCGCCGCGCCTGCCGGCCAGAGCTGGACCGAGACGGTCGTGAAGACCCCCGAGGGCTATCTGATGGGCAACCCCAACGCCGCCATCAAGCTCGTCGAATACGGCGCGCGCTCGTGCCCGACCTGTGGCTCATTCGCCCGCGAGGCATACAAGCCGCTGACCGAGAAATACGTCTCGACCGGGAAAGTCAGCTTCGAATTCCGCGACTTCCTGGTCCACGGTGCGCCCGACGTGGCGCTGACCCTACTCGGCCAGTGCGGCGGCGTCGCGCCGTTCTTCCCGCTCCTCGAGCAGATGTACGGCAACCAGATCGCCTTCCTCGACAAGCTCCAGACGATGACCCCCGACCAGCAGAAGGCGCTCGCCAACCAGCCGCCGACGGTCGTCGCGACCAAGCTCGCCGAACAGATGGGCGCGATCGATTTCGTCAAGCAGCGCGGAATTCCGGAAGCCAAGGCGCGTGCGTGCCTGGCGGATCAGAAGCAGCTCGAAGTGATGGCCAAGCCGACCGAGACCGCGATGCAGGCGGGGACGGTGACGGGCACACCGACGTTCCTGATCAACGACAAGAAGCTCGATCAGGTGGTGAGCTGGGATCAGATGGAAAAGGCGCTGAAGGCGGCTGGGGCTTAAGCTAGCCCCCCACAAGTAACTACCACCCCGGCGAATAACTACCACCCCGGCGAAGGCCGGGGCCCAATTGGGGGACGTTGCTAACAGAGGTCAGCGCTTCGTTACCGCGACCTCTCCAATTGGGCCCCGGCCTTCGCCGGGGTAGAGGCAAGGGCAGTAAGCGTGTTCACGGGCCGCTCTTCCTTGTTCTCCCGCGAAGGCGGGAGCCCAGTCTGGGTCCCCGCCTTCGCGGGGACACAAGCTTGGCGGTTCAGGATAAAACCGCAACACCAACCGTCGGGGCGCGCAAGAAATGCAGATCAAGCGCCTCCGCATCACCGGCTTCAAGAGCTTCGTCGACCCCGCCGACCTCCGCATCGAACCCGGCCTCACCGGCGTCGTCGGCCCCAACGGCTGCGGCAAGTCCAACCTCCTCGAAGCGCTCCGCTGGACGATGGGCGAGGCCAGCGCCAAGTCGCTGCGCGGCGCCGGCATGGAAGACGTCATCTTCGCCGGCACCGCGACCCGCCCCCCGCGCGACTTCGCCGAAGTCTCGATCCTCGCCGAAATCGCCGGCGACGAACGCGAGATCGTCCGCCGGATCGAACGCGGCGCCGGCTCCGCCTACCGGATCGACGGCCGAGACGTCCGCGCGAAAGACGTCGGCCTGCTCTTCGCCGACGCCGCCACCGGCGCGCACTCCCCCGCGCTCGTCAGCCAAGGCAAGATCGGCGCCGTTATCGCCGCCAAGCCTGCCGACCGCCGCGCCATGCTGGAGGAAGCCGCCGGGATCGCCGGGCTGCACGTGCGCCGCAAGGACGCCGAGGGCAAACTCCGCGCCACCGAAGCCAATCTCGCCAAGCTCGACGAGATCATCTCGGACCAGGACGCACGCGCCGCCACCCTGAAACGCCAGGCGCGCGCCGCCGAACGCTATCGCCTGATCTCCGCCCAGATCCGCGTCGCCGAAGCCCGCACGCTCTTCGCCCGCTGGCGCGAAGCCGCCACCGCATCCGACGCCGCCAAGGCCGAAGCCGCCGCCGCCGAAGCCCGCGTCCACGCCGGTGCCGACGCCGAACGCGCAGCCGCCGCAGACCAGCACCGCGCGGTCGAAGCCGTCTCCACCGCTCGCACCGCAGCCCTCGCCGCCCGCGACCGCGTCGGCGACCTCGCCCACCGCCTCGCCGCGCTGAAAACCGAAAAGGCCGGCGTCGAGCGCAGGATCGCCGACCTAGCCGACGCCCGCACCCGCATCGCCGACGACCGTGCCCGCGAAGGATCGCTCGCCAGCGACGCCGCCGCCGCGCTCGCCCGCCTCGCCGACGATGCCAAGGCCCTCGACACCGCGATCGCCGACGCCACCGCCGCGATCCCCGATCTCGACGCCGCGCTCGCTGACACCGAACGCAAAGCCCGAGACGCCGAAGTCTCGCTCGCCCAGGCGCTCGCCACCCAAGCCCGCGACGCCGCCGAAGTCCGCGTCGCCAGCGCAGCCCTCGCCGCCGCCCGCACCCGCGCCGACCGCGCCGATCGCGACGCCGCGCAGATCGCCGCCGCCCTCCGATCCCTTAGTGACCCCGCCCCGCTGGCCGCAGAGCGAGAAACCGCCGCCGAAGCCCGACGCACAGCAACCGCCGCCGCAGAGTCCGCCCGCCAGGCCATCGCCCAAGCAGACACCGACGAAGCCGCCGCGACCAGCGCGCGCGACGCCGCCGAAACCGCCCGCGCCACCGCTCGCGCAGACCTCGCCGCGATCGACAGCGAAGTGACCGCGCTCACCAAAGCCACGCAAAACTCAGGCCGCAACCGACTGCTCGACCACGTCTCGGCCAGCACAGGCTATGAGCGCGCACTGGCGGCAGCACTCGGCGACGATCTCGACACCAGCCTCGACGCATGGACCGGCGGCGAGCCCCGCGACGAAGATCCCAAAGCGCCCGCCGACGCCGAACCGCTGGCAAAGCATGTCGACGCGCCCCCCGCCCTCGCCCGCAGGCTCGCGCAGGTCTTCGTCGTCGACACCGACACCAACCAACACCTCGCCGTCGGCCAACGGATCGTGACCCGAGACGGCCGACTCCGCCGCTGGGACGGGTTCACCGCAACCGGCACCGGCGCAGCAGCCGCCGAACGGCTAGTCCGCCGCAACCGTCTCGCCACACTCCAGGCCGCACGCCCTGCAGCGGCCACGGCACTCGAACAAGCCGAACGAACCCGCGCGACGATCGACCACCAGATCGCCGAAGCCCGCCGCCAGTCGCAAACCGCCCGCGCCGCCCTGCAACACGCCGAAACCACCGCGCGCGACGCCACCCGCAACGAAGACCGCGCCACATCAGCGCTAGAACGCCTCGCCACCCAACGCGCCGACCTCGACGTCCGCGCGCACCGGATCGCCGACGACGTCGCCGAGGCGCACGCCGAACGCAGCCGCGCCGAGGCCGCAATGGCCGCCGTCCCCGACGGCACCGCCAACGCGCGCCAGGTCGCCACGCTCCAATACGACGCCGAACGCAGCCGCGCAGCCGTCGCGCAGGCCCGCGCCGATCGCACCACGCTCGACCGCAGCATCGCCACCCACCGCGAACGCCTCGCCGCCGCCCAGGCCGACACCCGAAGCTGGCGCGCGCGAGCCGGGGAAGCCGCCAAACGCATCGCCAACATGGACACGCGGGAAGCGACCCTCGGCGTCGACCTCGCCGCTATCGCGGATCGCCCCGCGACGCTGGCAACCGAAATCGCCACGCTCGACAGTGAACACCAAGAAGCCCGAACCACTGCTGAGGCCCTGCTCGCCACCGAACGCGCCACAGAAACCGCCGCCCGCACCGCCGACGACGCCCACCGCGCCGCCACCGAAGCCCTGTCCCAAGCCCGCGAAGCCCGCGCTGGTGCGATCGCCCGCGTCGAAAATCACGAAGCCCGCCGCCTCGACCTAGGCAAGCTTTCCGGCGAACGCTTCCAATGCCCTGCCCCCGTCCTCCCCGAGCGCCTCGGCTTTGCAGTCGCCGAAGTCCGCGCCCCAGCCGAGGAATCCGCCATCCACGACCGCCTCTCCACCGACCGAGAGCGGATCGGCCCGGTCAACCTCGTAGCCGAAACCGAACTCGCCGCCCTAGAAGACGCCTCACGCGGCAACGCGGTGGAGCGCGACGAACTAGGGCAAGCCGTCAACCGCCTCCGAGGCTCGATCGGCACGCTCAACCGCGAAGGCCGCCAACGCCTGCTCGCCGCATTCGAAGCGGTGAACGGCCATTTCCAACGCCTCTTCACCACCCTCTTCGACGGCGGCGCCGCCCACCTCGAACTGATCGACTCCGACGATCCGCTCGAAGCCGGGCTCGAGATCATGGCACAACCACCCGGCAAGCGCCTCCAGTCGCTCACCCTATTGTCGGGCGGCGAACAGGCCCTCACGGCGGTCGCATTGATCTTCGGCCTGTTCCTCACCAACCCCGCGCCGATCTGCGTGCTCGACGAGGTCGACGCACCGCTCGACGACGCCAATATCGAGCGTTTCTGCGACCTGCTCGATCGAATGTCTCGCGATACCGACACGCGCTACCTCGTCGTCACGCACAACGCCGTCACGATGAGTCGCATGCACCGCCTGTTCGGCGTGACGATGATCGAACGCGGTGTCAGCCGCCTCGTCTCGGTCGACCTCCAAGCCGCGACGGGGCTGATCGCCGCCGAGTGACACAGATCGATTTTTCCGCGCATTTTTTCCGCAACCGTGCGGCGTATCGCTTTATATAGACACGATGTTCCTGGACGAATCGAGCATCTGGCCGCGCAAGGAGGACCTGCCTCCCCGCAAGCCCGTATATCGGCATGAGAAGGCGCTGACCCGCCTGATCTTCGTCTACCTTTTCCTGCTCTTGTTCCTGCCCGTCAGCTTCGGCGGCATGGTCGATCTGATCCGCTACCTGATCGACTGATCGATCGCTGTCCTACACGCGCGGATCCTGCCAGCGTCCCGACGCCTCGACCGCTGGAATTCATACCCCCGAAACCGACCCCGACGAAACTCTCCCAGCGTCTATACTTTCTATACTTCACTCTGCCTGCATGACCGAGAACCGGCCCGTATCAGCGACATAGCGACAAGTTGATCTCCATCACTCGACACCTCTTTTCGCGGAACGTAAGACGAACGAATGGCCCAACTCGACACCCGTGAAAAGCTCGAGATCCTGGCCGATGCCGCCAAATACGATGCGTCCTGCGCGTCGTCGGGCACGACCAAGCGCAATTCGAAGGACGGCAAGGGGCTCGGCTCGACCGAAGGCATGGGAATCTGCCACGCCTACGCGCCCGACGGCCGATGCATCTCGCTGCTCAAGATTCTGCTGACCAACAGCTGCATTTTCGACTGCCATTACTGCATCAACCGCAAGAGCTCGAACGTCCGCCGCGCGCGCTTCACGGCGAAGGAGGTCGTCGATCTCACCATCGCCTTCTACAAGCGCAATTATATCGAGGGCCTGTTTCTCTCGTCCGGCATCATCGCCTCGTCCAACTACACGATGGAGCAGATGGTCGAGGTCGCGCGGAGCCTGCGCGAAGACCATCATTTCCGCGGCTACATCCACCTGAAGACGATCCCCGACGCCGATCCCGAACTCGTCCACCAGGCTGGGCTGTATGCGGATCGCGTCTCGATCAACGTCGAACTCCCGACCGCGAACGGCCTGAAGCGCCTCGCCCCCGAGAAGGACGGCGTCCGCATCGAAACGGCGATGGCCGAAGTGAAGGCCTCGATCATCGACGGCAAGGACGCCAAGGCCAAATACAAGTCCGCCCCCCGCTACGCCCCCGCGGGCCAGTCGACCCAGATGATCGTCGGCGCAGACGCTGCGACGGACGGCGACATAGTCCGCAAAGCCTCGACCCTGTACGACCGGTTTGGCCTCCGCCGCGTCTATTATTCAGCGTTCAGCCCGATCCCCGACGCAAGCGCCGTCTTGCCCCTGCAACGTCCGCCACTGATGCGCGAGCACCGCCTCTATCAATCCGACTGGCTGATGCGCTTCTACGAGTTCCAGCCGCACGAAGTCATCGCCGCCGCCGACGACGCCACCGGCATGTTGCCGCTCGACATCGATCCCAAGCTCGCCTGGGCGCTGAAATTCCGCGGATCGTTCCCCGTGGACGTCAACCGCGCCCCCCGAGAAATGCTCCTCCGCGTCCCCGGCCTCGGCGTAAAGGCGGTCAACGGCATCCTCACCAGCCGCCGCTGGCGCCGCCTGCATTTGGCCGACATCGCCCGCCTGACGGTCTCGGTCGCCAAGCTCCGCCCCTTCATCATCGCCGAAGACTGGCGCCCGGTGGCCTTGGCGGACCGAGCCGAACTCCGCCCCCTCGTCGCCCCGAAACCCAAGCAAATGGAAATGTTCGCGTGAGCACCGCGCGCACCCTGCCCCCCTCCCTGAAAGGGAGGGGTCGGGGGTGGGTTGGCCAGAGGCACGCGCAGCATTCCCTCGAAAACAACCCACCCCCGCCCCTTCCCCTCCAGGGAGGGGAGTAGAAGTGCGCGTAGTAACCCTGTCCGAACCCGACGACTTCGACGGCTGGCGAGACGCAGCCCGCGGCCTGATCGCCGAGAACGTCCCCCCCGACGACGTCGTCTGGCAAGTCGGCAACGAGCCCACAGACCTGTTCGCCACCGTCGTGGACCCCGCTCCGGCCCCAGCCCCAGGCGCATTCTCCGTCCCCCGCGCCTTCCTCGACCTAGCCCGCAGCGCCATCCTCGGCACAGACCCCGAGCGCTTCGCCCTGCTCTACACGTTGCTGACCCGCCTCCGCCAAGAACCCAAACTGATCGAAGACCGCGCCGATCCGCTCGTCCGCCGGCTCGACCGCATCGCCAAGGACGTCCGCCGCGACATCCACAAGATGCGCGCCTTCCTCCGCTTTCGCGAAGTCGAGGAGGATGGCGGAACCCGCTTCGTCGCGTGGTTCGAACCCGACCACCACATCGTCCGCGCCAACGCTGCGTTCTTCGTCAACCGCTTCGCCAGCATGCGCTGGTCGATCCTGACGCCCGAAGTCTCGATACACTGGGACGGCAAGGCGCTCAGCGAAGGCCCGGGCGCGAACAAGGCGGACGCGCCCGACGGCGACCCGACCGAGGAGGTGTGGAAGACCTATTACGCCAGCATCTTCAACCCGGCCCGTGTGAAGATCGGCGCGATGCTGAAGGAGATGCCGAAGAAATACTGGAAGAACATGCCCGAAACCGCGCTGGTGCCGGGCCTGCTCGCGGCGGCACAGGCGAGGGAGAGCGGGATGATCGCCAAGGCGAGGGACACGGTCGGCGGCAACAGCCTGATCGCCTGGGAAGCGCTGCGCGACGAGGCCGCCGGCTGCACCCGCTGCCCGCTCTACAAGCCGGCGACTCAGACCGTGTTCGGCGAAGGCCCTGTCGACGCCCCGCTGATGTTCGTCGGCGAACAACCGGGCGACCAAGAGGACATCGCCGGCCGCCCCTTCGTCGGCCCCGCCGGCCAGATGTTCGACAAGGCGATGGCCGAAGCCGGCGTCGATCGCTCCCGCGCCTACGTCACCAACGCGGTGAAACACTTCAAGTTCGAACAACGCGGCAAACGCCGCATCCACGCCAAGCCGGAAGCGGGCGAAATCGACGCCTGCCGCTGGTGGATCGAGCAGGAGCAGATGCTGATCAAGCCGAAGGTGACGGTGGCGCTGGGTGCGACCGCGGCGCGCTCGCTGTTCGGCAAGGTAATGACGATAGGCCGAGAACGAGGCCGCGCGTTGCAGCTACCCGACGGCGGCGAAGCCTGGATCACGGTGCATCCAAGCTACCTACTCCGGTTGCCCGATCCGGCGCAGGCAGCAGAGGAATATGAGCGTTTCGTAGAGGACCTGCGGACGGTCGGCAGCCGGATTGCTTGATCACCGAACGACCAATTTTCTCCGTCATCCTGACGAAAGTCAGGACCCAGAGCCACACAGCGCAACGTCCGTCACCCTGGGTCCTGACTTTCGTCGGGATGACGGAGGAGGTCGGAGAGCCTCCCGCCCCATCACATGCTGTTCGGCTCACGTCCCAAACGACCCGCCGGATCATCAAGCGCTCCGATCCCAGCCATATCCTCGTCATCCAACGTCAGATCCAACGCCGAGAAATTGTCCGCGAGGTGCTCCGCATCCGAAGCCTTCGGAATAACCGAAAAGCCGTTCGCCAGATGCCACGCAAGGATCACCTGCGCCGCACTCCGCCCATGTTTATCGGCGATCCGAACGATGGCCTCGTCCTGCAACAGCGTCTTCCCCTGCCCCAACGGACTCCAGCTCTGCGTCACGATGCCGTGCGCCTCATGATACTTCCGCTGCTCGCGCTGCTGGAAGTTCGGATGAAGCTCGATCTGGTTGACCGCCGGAGTCACCCCGGTCGCAGCGACGATCGCATCGATATGCTCGGGCAAAAAGTTCGAAACGCCGATCGACTTGGCCTTCCCGGCGTCGCGCAGCGCGATCATCGCCTTCCACGCGTCGACGAATTTGCCCTCGCTCGGCACCGGCCAGTGCATCAGGTACAGACCGACCGATTCGACTCCCAGTAGCGCAAGACTCTCGTCCATCGCCGCTTCCGCATCGCCCTGCCGGTCGTTCCAAAGCTTGGTCGTCAGGAACGCGTCCGACCCCTTATAGCCGTCACCTACGCCGCGTTCGTTCTCGTAGATCGCGGCAGTGTCGACCAACCGGAAACCGATATCGAGCCCGCTGCGGACGATCGCTGCAACCTGGCTGTCGGGAATCTGCCACGTACCCATGCCGAGCTGGGGCATCGTGCGGCCGTCGTTGAGTGTGAGATCTGTCATGCCACACCAGCGAACGAGGCGCGTGCCGGTTCCGATGCGCCGGTTCCGCTTTAGGGCTTCCCTTCGGAGCCAGCTTCGCGCAACTCGCAAAACCATGTTCGAAAAGATTCTGGCCGTGCTGGCCACCTTCACGATCGGCGTCATCTCGTCCGGTGGCTATGTCGGCATCGCCCTGCTCATGGCGATCGAGAGCGCGTGCATCCCGCTCCCGTCCGAGATCATCATGCCGTTCGCCGGCTATTTGGTCTCGACCGGCCGGTTCGACCTGTATCTTGCCGCGACCGCGGGCGCGATCGGATGCAATCTCGGCTCGATCGTCGCGTACGAAGTCGGCAAGCGCGGCGGTCGCCCGATGGCCGAACGCTGGGGCCGGTTCGTCCTCATCGGTCCAGGCGAGCTCGACGCAGCCGACCGCTTCTTCGCACGCTGGGGCTCGATGGCGGTGCTGATCGGGCGCCTGCTGCCCGTGATCCGCTCGTTCATCGCCTTCCCCGCCGGCATCGCTCGGATGAAGCTGGTACCGTTCCACCTCTACACCTTCATCGGGTCGTGGCCGTGGTGCTTCGGCCTCGCCTGGGTCGGCATGAAGCTCGGCGACAAATGGGACAGCGACCCGCGCGTCAAGGCCGCATTCCACAGCGCCGACCTGCTCATCGGCGTGGTCCTGATCGCGCTGGTCGCCTTCTACATCTGGCACCGGGTACGCGGGCTGAAGCGTCACCCTTGAATATCCCGGGCATACCCCCGACGCTTTGCCAGCGCGCGCAGGTCGTCGTCGCGCGTAGGGACTAGCGAGTGCATGCGGCGCTGATACGCCGCGACGATTTCCGAACCGGCGCTGGCGGGTGAACCACTGTCGAATGGCGGCGCGGGATCATATTCCAGACCGAGCTGAACAGTTCGCGCATGAGCCTCGCCGCGGATCATCGCGGTCAGCGCCAGCGCGAAGTCGATCCCCGCAGTGATGCCGCCGCCCGTGACGCGGTTGCGATCGACCACGACGCGCGCGTCGACCGGGATCGCATTGAATAGCGGCAGCATGTCACGTTGCGCCCAGTGGCAGCCAGCACGGTAACCATCGAGCAGTCCCGCCGCCCCGAGGATCAACGAGCCGGTGCAGACGCTCGTCACCCAGGTCGCGGTTGCGCCGATCGCCTGGACCCACGCCATCGCTTCGTCGTCGGCGATCACGTCGTTGGTGCCGAAACCGCCGGGGACGCAGAGGATGTCGGCGTGTTGCACGTCGGCGAAGGTCGCGGTCGGCAGGATCGAGAAACCGGCGTCGGTCGGGACCGGGTCGAGCGTCTTCCACACGAGATCGAGCCGGGCGTTGCCGAGCCGCGACAGGACCTGGGCGGGGCCGGTGAGGTCGAGCTGCGTGACGTTCGGAAACAGCAGGAAGGCGATGCGCAGGGGTTTGGTCATGCCGGAATTCCTAGCGAGAGGTTCTTGGGGCCGGGAATCGCGAGATCGTTGCCAATCAGCCTAAGGCGCGGGGAAATCACGCCAATCCAGAATCGGCCAAGGCGCGCGCGCGAGTGAAGTATAGGAAGTATAGACGCTCGCGCAGCATTCTCGTCATCGACCACCGCACGATTGGTGGCAGTCTCGGCTATCGGGCTCTGGGTGGCTGCTGACGGCATTCGCGGATCCTGTCATGCTCGGTCCATGTAGGACAGCAGGGGGCTGACGGCGTCAGGCGAGCAGCCGCGTGGCGCGCGGGGGCGCTGGCCGCTCGGCGCTCGGCGCTCGGCGAGTAGGTAAGGCGTCGACGCCATACCGCGCATATCGCTACGAAGGCGCGAGCGGGTGTGTGCAAACCGACGGCCAGCGGATCGGAACGCGCTCCCCTCCCTGGAAGGGAGGGGTTGGGGGTGGGTTGGCCAATTTGGGCCACTGGGGTTCGAACATGCGGAAACCGACCCACCCCCTGCCCCTCCCTTTCAGGGAGGGGGAAGAAGGGCTGTTTCGCGACAGCCTTATGGGAGGACGGGCACTTCCGCGGCGCGCGTCTTGTTCTCCAGGCGGGACTCGCGAACGCGCTGGCCGAAGCAGCCGGTTGCACCGCCAGCACCGACGGCGGAGCAGCTGCCGATCGTGTTGACGCCGGACCCTGCGTCCATGGTTCCCTGCGCCTTGGTCGCCCAGCTCGCATTCTCGGGCGTGACGACGAACTCGCGGAGCTCCTTCGGCACGCGGTATTGCTCCTGCGCGCTGCGGCGGACGCAGACGACGATTTCCTCGCCGTTCTGGTTGGTCGGGCAGCGTTCGTTGCCGAACAGGGTCAGCACGCCGTTGATCGGCGCACTGCGCGAGACTTCGCCCGGGGCAGAGATCGTCTTCGCGTTACCGGTCGCGCCGGGCAGGGCGGGCGCCAGCGTCGGTGCCTTGGCGGGCAACTGCGCCAGCGTGGGCGGTGCAGGGCGCACGGGCTGAGCCGTCTGCGCCATCGCAGGCCCGGCGACGATCAACGCCGCCGCAAAAAGCATCTTCATACGCATCACTCCCACAATCCGTATTCTCATTACCCGCCGGTCTTCTTCTCGACCGTATCTCAAATCCGCTTGGCGGTAGCGATCGCGACCTTGCAACCCAGGCGGATCAGGCCGCTCAGCACCGGATAGCCCGGCGTTTCCTCGGCACCCGCGGCGATCGCGGTATTCTTGTGCTCGAGTTCCTCGGCCTGAAAATCGAGAATGGCTGCCGATAGCTCAGGGTCGCTGGCGCCAAGCTGAACGAGCTGTTCCTCGTAATGCTTGTCGATCTCGGTCTCGACCGCCGCCGTGCACGCCATCGCAGCCCGCGGGCTGATCGCCGCGGTCACCGCACCGAGCGCGAAGCCCGCGACCTTCCAGATCGGCTGCAGCACCGTCGGGCGGACGCGGCGCTCGACGATCATCTTGTCGAAGAACGCGCGGTGGCGCTCCTCCTGTTGCGCCATGTGGTGGATCGAGCGCGACGCCGGGTGACGGTCGCCAAGCACGGCCAACTGGCCCGCATAGATGCGGATCGCGCCATATTCGCCGGCCTGGTCGACACGGATCATCGAGTCCGTCGCCCGCTTGGCGTCTCCTGGCTTCCAGCCGCTCATCTCGTCTTCCTCATGAGAGCGAATATGGTGAACGCACCGGCGAGGGAAAAGATGGCGTTGAAGCCGGCGAGCGAGATTCCGAACAGTTTCCACTGCGGCGCATCGCACCGCACCATCGGCGCATTCATGATCGCGGCAAGACGCTCGGCCGCGGTCGTGCCGGCCATCGAGACGGTCGTCGTGCAGGCGGTGAAGCCGTTCCACCAATGATATTCGACACCGGCATGCGCGACGCCGATCAGCCCACTGAGCCCGATCAGCAGTCCGGCGATGATGACGAGCGAGGCCCGCAGCGAGCGACCGGGCACGAAGAACGTCGCGCCGGCGATCAGCACCGCGGAATAATGTGGCCAGCGCTGCCAATGGCACATCTCGCACGGGTACAGCCCGCCGAGATATTGCGAGCCGAGCGCACCGAGCAGCAGGAACGCCGGCAGCAACAGCGCGATGGCGCGCGCGATCTCTTCGTTTTTGGTCATGCCAAGGCCACGACGCACGCTCACTTGGTGGGCGCCTTGGTGGCGTCGGGGGCGGTAGGATCGGGCTTGATTGGCCGTGGCTTGGTCGCGGCGGCAACCTGGACCGGGCCGCCGAGACGCGCGACGGTCCTCAGCGCGTAATAAAGCTGGAAATCGTCGATGCCCTGCTTCTTCAACTGCTCGGGCGTCTGCGAGAAGCGAGGATCGGTCTTGGTATCCTCCTCGAGCACCGCGTTATCGGCCTTCACCTCGTTGATCAGGTGCTTGCGCAGATCGGCTTCGCGGAACACCGGGCGCGACTTGTAGTCGGGATCGGTGAGCTGCGGCACCTTGATGTCGGGCTCGATCCCGCCCTCCTGCACCGACCGGCCCGACGGGGTGAAGTAACGCGCCGTCGTCAGGCGAAGCGCGGTCTGAGGCCCGAGCGGGAGCACGGTCTGGACCGAGCCCTTGCCGAAGCTGCGCTCGCCCATGATCAGCGCGCGGTGATGATCCTGCAGCGCGCCGGCGACGATCTCGGATGCGGAGGCGGTGCCGGGATCGGTGAGGACCACGACCGGCAGGCCATGCGCGTCGTCGCCGGGCTTCGCGTAATAGCGCTCGATATCGGTCTTCTCGCGGCCGCGTTGCGACACGATCTCGCCGTGATCGAGGAAGGCATCGCTGACTTCGATCGCCTGAGTGAGGAGGCCGCCGCCATTCTCGCGCAGGTCGACGACATAGCCGAGCGGGCGGTGGCCGAGCGACTTGTCGATCGCCATGATCGCAGCGCGGGTGTCGGCGCCGGTATTCTCGCTGAAGGTGTTGATGTTGATGTAGCCCACGTCGCCGCGGACTTCCCATTTCACCGGCTTCTGGACGATGATCTCGCGCATCATCGTCACGTCGAGCGGCTTGTCGCGGCCGGGACGGACGAGGCCCAGCGTGATCTTGCTGCCGGGCTTGCCGCGCATCTTGCCGACCGCCTCGTCGAGCGAGTCGCCGTAGATCAGCTTGCCGTCGATATGCGTGATGTAGTCGCCGGACTTGACGCCGGCGCGGGCGGCGGGGGAGTCTTCCTGCGGGGAGACGACCTTGATCGCGCCGTCCTCCATCTGCACCGTGAGCCCCAGACCGCCGTAATTGCCTTCGGTCATGATCCGGAGGTTTTCGTAGTCGAGCGCGTCGACATAGCTGGAATGCGGATCGAGGCTGGCGAGCATGCCCTGGATCGCGCCCTTGATCAGCGTCTTGTCATCGACCTTGTCGACATATTCCGCCTTCACGCGGTTGAACACGTCGAGGAACTGGTCGAACTCGCGATAGGTGTCGGTGTCGACCGCCGCCATCGCCGAGGTGGCGAGCGGGATCAGCGTCAGCGCGCCGACGATCGCCGTCGCGGTAAGCATAGGAGCACGAATAGGACGGGGCATCGATGGTCCTGCAACCTGAGAAAAAACGTGTCGTACAGTCGTAACGGCGTAGCGTAGCGGAACGCCGGCGGCAACGCGCGCGCGGAGTGAAGACGGGTGGGGGTTAATGGGGGCTGACTGGGGGCTTTCGGTTCCTCTTGCGGGCGATGATCGAGAAGCAGCTGCCCACCGGGTTGGCCGATCAGCGCGGTCCTATAAGTGACGCCGCATCGACCGGCCGACCCCGGCGCCGGAGTTCGACGGTGATGCGCGGCTCTTCGCCGAGGGCGTTTCCGATCGGCGTACCCATCGCGATGCGGTTGCCGGGCTTTGCCGACGTTGCGGCGAGGCCCGTGACGAGGCTGGTCCAGCCATCGGCATGGTCGATGATGACGATGACCCCGTAATCGCGAAACCGGCGGGCGTAACGGATCGTCCCCGCGGCGGGAGCGACGACGCGCGCGCGCGGAGCGGTGGCGAAGGTCAGGCCCCGCGATCGAACACCGGAGTCAGAGAGTTCGTCGAAACCCGTGACGAGCTTGCCGGACACCGGCATGCAGTACACGCCGCGTGGTGGCGCCGGGGGCGTTACCCCCGGCGCGATCGGACGGGGAATCGGTCCGGCGAGTGCGATCAGGCTTGCCGCGGTTGCCTTGGCATCGGTGGTTGCCGCCATCCCGTCTACGAGATCGCGTGCGCGTTCGCCGAGCGCCAGCGCGCGGTCGGACTCGCTGAGCGCGCCGCGGCCAAGGGCCTGGCTACGCTGTCGATGGCGTGCCTCGAGCTTGGCCAGCGCGATGCGGTCGTTCTCCAAGCGTGCGCGCCCATCCGAGAGCGCCTTGGCAGCGAGTGTCGCACTCGCCCGCAGGCGACGCGTTTCAGCGATTTCGATTCGAACCGTCTCGGTACGCTGGCGGACAACGGGGAGCACGCTGCCCAGCACCGCGCGGACGTGGACGAGGTCGTCGATCGACCCCGGCTGCGCGACCGCGACGATCGTCGGGCGCCGAGCCAGCGATTCCAGCGCAGCGATCAGTTGGGAAACGGGGGCTTGCGCACGCGCCAGCCTGGCACGCTGGTCGGTCAGCAGCCGCTCGACGAGTGTCACGCGGGCACTGGCGGTGGTCAGGTTCGCCTCGGCGGCGGTGACGCGGGCGGCCAGAGCCTGCTCCTCGCGGCGTGCCTTGTCGGCGGCGTTGCGTTCCTGGGTGGCAGCAGCGGCGAGCCTGGCGGCACGGGCAGTGGCGATCGCGGCATCGCGTTTCGCCGCGACCAGGCGTTGCTGCTCGACCGACAACTCCGGCGCCTTAGTTTGCGCGGTTACGCCACCCGCTACGGCGAGCAGTGCCGCGACGAGCCCCGTCTGCATCCTCATCCATCACCCTTCGCGGTGATAGGGGTGGTTGGCAAGGATGCTGGTCGCGCGGAAGAGTTGCTCGGCGAGCATCGCGCGCGCGAGCAGATGCGGCCAGGTCGCGCGGCCGAACGAGAACAGCAGGTCGGCCTCGTCGCGCGCCGCGTCGTCGAAGCCATCCGCGGCGCCGATCATGAACCGCGCTTCCCGCACGCCGTCGTCGCGCCACCGCTCGAGGTGTCGCGCGAACTGCGTCGACGACAGCGTGTCGCCCTTCTCGTCGAGCAGGATGCGCTTGGTCTGCTCGCCGACCAGCGGAATCTTGCCACCGGTGTCGGGGAGCTCGCTGACCTTGGTCGGCCAGACGATCCGCTTCAGATAACGGTCGACGAGGTCTGCCTCGGGCGAGCGCCCGATCCGACCACGGGCGACGATGTGGAGCAGCATGATCGGACCTGGGGACGCTTCTGGGTCGGTTAGTCTTCGTCGGTGAAGGTCGGTACGGGCGGCGGCGTCGGTGCGTCGCCGAACGCCCACATCCGCTCCAGATTGTAGAAGCTGCGGACTTCAGGGCGGAACAGGTGAACGATGACGTCGGTCGCGTCGATCAGGACCCAGTCTGCGGTCGGCAGGCCTTCGATCTTAACCGGACGCTTGAACTCGGCCTTGATCCGCTCGGCCAGCTTCTGCGCCATCGAGGCGACCTGGCGGGTCGAACGACCGCTGGCGATCACCATGTAATCGGCGATGCTGGTCTTGCCCGCGAGCGGGATCGAGATGGTCTCGACCGCCTGGTCGTCGTCGAGCGACGCGAGGATCAGGCGATGCAGCGCCTCAACCTCTTCGGGGTCGGTCGCGCGAGGGGCAGTAGGGGAAGTGGCCAAGTCAGCTCCTGGGTAAAACTACCGGACCAGCAACATGCTGAACCCAGTCGGGATTTTTGGCACGCAGGCCGGTTGCGGAGGTCGGGTCGGGTCGGAAGCGCAACAGCACGAGGGCCGGCAATCTCCACGTCGTCCAGCTCTTCGCATGGTCTGTGCGCCGTTGGAAGCGCCGCAGCCAACCCATCGCGGGGGCCGCGAGGGCGCGCCCGTCATATCCCGGACGCGCGATTACCGCAATCGGAACCTCGCGGGCGATCTGGCGCCAGTTCTTCCACCGGTGGAAGTCGGCGAGATTATCCGCCCCCATCAACCAGATGAACCGGATTTTCGGGTAGCGCCGCTTGAGCTTGCGGATCGTGTCGAGCGTGTAGCGGGTGTGGAGCCGCGCCTCGATATCGGTCGCGCGGATTGGAGCGCGGCGGGCCATCACGCGGGCGGACGCGAGGCGCGCGGGGAGCGGCGCCATGTCGTTCGCGGCGTCCTTGAGCGGATTGCCGGGAGACACGAGCCACCACGCCTCGTCCAGCGCGAGCGCATCGATCGCCGCAAGCGTGATGCCGCGGTGGCCGCGGTGCGCGGGATTGAACGACCCGCCGAGGATGCCGACGCGGGTCATAAATTCCGGGGAGCATCTCGTCGCGCGTGCATCACGCGAACGATATCGATGCCGTCGGGAAAGGGACGGTAGAGAATGAAATATTCCGTTCCGCGAATGGACCATTTTCGGATATCGCCCGCGAAGATCGGCCCAAGATATGGATTATCAGCCAATAGCCGAGCAGCACCCATCGCGCTGGTGCCGACCCTACGCACGAAGTCCGGCGAATAGCCCTGAAAGTATCGGTCTATATCACCCAGGTCCGCGAGCGCCGAGGCGGACCAGATCGCACGCCTCACTCGGCCGCTATGTCGCGATGGCGCGCCTCGAACCACGCCTCGACCTGTTCCTGCGTATAAGATCGGCCGGCATCGATATCATCGATCCCTTCCTGGACGAACGCTGCAAGCTCGATGTCCATTCGCGTCGCAGTATCAACGACCGATCGTACATACGCATCGACCGACATGCCACGCCACGCAGCGGCAGCCTTCAGCGATGCCAGCAACTCCGCATCAAGATCCAGGGTCAGCGAAGCACGCTCTGTCATGCGGCAAGAATATGCTTCTGCCAGCGCTTTATCAACCGCGCACCTGGCCGGTGCCGCGGCCGATCCATTTGTAGGTGGTGAGGCCTTCGAGCGCGACCGGGCCGCGCGCGTGGAGGCGGCCGGTGGCGATGCCGATCTCCGCGCCGAGGCCGAACTCGCCACCATCGGCGAACTGGGTGGAGGCGTTCCAAAGGACGATCGCGCTGTCGACCGCGGTCAGGAAGCGTTCGGCGACGCCAGCATCCTCGGCGACGATCGCGTCGGTATGGTGCGAGCCGTGGCGGGCGATATGCGCAACCGCCGCGTCGAGGCCATCGACGATCGCGACCGAGGCGATCGCATCGAGATACTCAGTGTCCCAGTCCGCGGCGTCGGCGGCGACGATCTCGGGGACGAGCGCGCGCGCGCTCGCGTCGCCACGCACTTCGCAACCCGTTGCCGCGAGACCTCGGATCAGGGCCGGTGCGTCGGCGTAATCCCGGTCAATCAGCAGCGTCTCCATCGATCCGCAGACGCCGGTGCGGCGCATCTTGGCATCGGCCACCACCGCCGCCGCCATCGCAGGGTCGGCCGACGCATCGACATAGACGTGATTGATGCCGTCGAGATGGGCGAGGACGGGAACGCGCGCTTCTGCCTGAACGCGGGCAACCAGGCTCTTGCCGCCGCGGGGGATGATCAGGTCGATCATCCCGTCCGCCTTCAGCATGGCACCGACGGCCGCGCGATCGGTGGTCGGCACGAGTTGCACCGCATCGACGGGCACCCCGCCCGCTTTCAGTCCCTCGACCAGCGCCGCATGGATCGCGCGATTGCTGTTCACCGCTTCGGACCCGCCGCGCAGGATCGCTGCGTTGCCGGCCATCACACACAGCGCCGCAGCATCCGCGGTGACGTTGGGGCGGCTCTCGTAAATGATGCCGATGACGCCGATCGGTACGCGGACGCGCGAGAGCTTCAGACCGTTCGGACGCTCGCTGGCGTCGATCACCTGCCCGACCGGATCGGCGAGCGCAGCCACCGCCGCGACCCCGTCCGCCATCGCCGCGACGCGCGCATCGTCCAGCCGCAACCGATCCAGCAGCGCGCCCGACAAACCGGCGTCCGCTGCACGCGTCATGTCCTCCGCGTTCGCCGCAACGATTTCCGCCGATGCCGCCCGGATCGACTCCGCCGCCGACGCCAGCGCCGCAGCCTTCCGCGCAGACGGCATCGATGCCAGCACCAGCGCGGCCGAGCGAGCGCGGCGACCCATTGCGGCGATCAATTCGGTCGGATTTTCTGCGTCGGCCATGGCCCGCGCGCTAGCATGCGAAGCCCCTCGCGCCAACGCTGAGAACTCGTTACGCTACCGATATTACAGGGGGACTCATGACCGGAGATATCGAAGCAGCGGCGGATATCGCCACGGGTGCCCTGGTCGGGCGCGCGTTCGAACCGAAGGCGGGGGGCGCCTATGGTGCGCGTGCCGGCCATGGTCCGGACGATGCGCTCTGTCTCAACTGCGGGACCCGGTTGATCGGCGAGCATTGTCACGCCTGCGGGCAGTCCGCGCACGTCCACCGTTCGCTCGGCGGGATCGGGCACGAGATCGCGCACGGGGTCTTCCATTTCGAGGGCAAGATCTGGCGGACGTTGCCGCTGTTGATCCTGCATCCCGGCACACTGACGCGTCGCTACGTCAATGGCGAGCGCGCGCGGTTCGTGTCGCCGCTCGCGCTGTTCCTGTTCACCGTCTTCCTGATGTTCGCGACGATCGGCGCGGTCGGCGCGGTCGGCGGCGCAATGACCAAGGACTTCCTCCAGGACAAGCGCTCCGGAAAGACGTCGGATTATGCGCACGAGGCGGCGAAGGCTCGCGTCGCGCTCGACAGGATCGAGGCGCAAAAGGCGGCCGCGGTGAAGGCGGGTGCGACCTATTCGGGAGAGCCGATCGCCGCCCTCGACCAGCAGGCAAGCGCGCTTCGCACCACCGTTCGTGCACTCGGCGTGGCGGCGGATATGCAGGACGGTGCCGCCTACGGCACGGTCATCGATCTCGGCGACTTCAAGACCGGTTGGGAACGACTCGATCACGGCATCGCCAAGGCTAACGGCAATCCGGGGCTGATGCTCTACAAACTCCAGACCAGCGCGTATAAATACAGTTGGGGCCTTATTCCGCTCTCCGTGCCGTTCATGGCGCTGCTGTTCCTGTGGCGACGCCGGCATCATCTTTACGATCACGCGATCTTCGTGACCTATTCGCTGGCGTTCATGATGCTGCTCACGATCGCGTTGATCGTCGCAGGCGTAATCGGTGTCGCGGAAGGCTGGATCGTAATGGCGGCGCTGTGCGTGCCTCCTGTCCACATGTTCGCGCAGCTTCGCGGGGCGTATTCGCTGCGGAAGCGGTCCGCGGCGTGGCGCACGGTCGCGCTGCTGACGTTCGCGTTCACGGTCCTGTTGGCGTTTATCGTGCTGTTGTTGCTGCACGGTTTAACGGACTGATCGCAGTAAGGCGACCTCTCCAACCTCCGTTCGTGCTGAGCGAAGTCGAAGCACCTTTGACGAAGCATGCCCTTCGACTTCGCTCAGGGCGAACGGATAAAAGAAGACCTCCTCAACCCTTCCCCCAGACATCTCAGCGGCAAGGGTACAGGTTCGC
Organism: Sphingomonas arabinosi; assembly: GCF_036663715.1. Lineage (NCBI taxonomy): Bacteria > Pseudomonadati > Pseudomonadota > Alphaproteobacteria > Sphingomonadales > Sphingomonadaceae > Sphingomonas > Sphingomonas arabinosi. The sequence continues at coordinate 389,715 of NZ_JAXOJN010000001.1, read as the reverse complement.
CAGAACACGCGCGTAGCCTTCCTTCAGGGGGCGTTTCCGGTAGCTGGCGGGGAGTTCGTTCAAGCCGTCGAGCATGTCCATGATGCCGACCGATTGGCCCTCCGGAACGCAGGCGATCGGCGGCTTGCCGACCGCAGCGCGGGCGGCGCGTTCTGCTTTGAGTTGGTTGGTCGCCGCCTTGGCTTCGGCCTTCAGCGCGGGAAGATCGGGCGACATCAGTGCCATAGGACCCTGGTCGCGAAGCGCGTTGGCGCGGGCCAGAAACGTGCCAACGGTCATCGCCGCGCTCGCCGGGATCGCCACGCCGATCATCAGCAGCGCCGCGACTACAGCTTTGGAACGCGAATACGACATGGGCGGCCTTTCCGAGAAAAGACCGCCCATGGAGCTACTTAAGTGACTGACGAGTGAACCGGATCACGCCCCCAGCGGGGTCGGTGTCCCGAACGGCCCCGACGGACGCCGTGTCTTGGGGATCGACGTACCCGCACGCGGAACGGTCGATGCCTTCGCACCCGGATCCGGACGATCGAGATCCTCGCCGGCGATCAGCTTCTTGATCTCGTCACCGGTCAGCGTCTCGAATTCGAGCAGCGCACCGGCCACCGTGTGGAGCTGGTCGACGTGATCGCTCAGCACCTGCTTGGCACGGTCGAGACCGCCTTCGACGATCCGCTTGATCTCGTCGTCGATCAGCTGCGCGGTCTGGTTCGACATGCGTGACGGACGGCTCGACGAGTAACCCAGGAATGACTCGCCCTCGGGCTCGCCATATTCCAGCGGACCGACCTTGTCCGACATGCCCCAGCGCGTGACCATGTCGCGTGCCAGACCCGTAGCGTACTGGATGTCGCCCGAAGCGCCCGACGAAACCTTGTCGTACCCAAAGATGACTTCCTCGGCGACACGGCCGCCCATCGATACCGCCAGGTTCGCGTACATCTTGTCGCGGTGATAGCTGTACGAATCACGCTCGGGCAGACGCATGACCATACCCAGCGCACGACCGCGCGGGATGATCGTCGCCTTGTGGATCGGATCCGACGCGGCCTCGTGCATCGCGACGACGGCATGACCGGCCTCGTGATACGCGGTCATCCGCTTCTCGTCGTCGGTCATGACCATGCTGCGACGCTCGGCGCCCATCATGACCTTGTCCTTGGCCTCCTCGAACTCGGCCATCGCCACGAGACGCTTGCCTTTGCGCGCCGCATGCAGCGCCGCCTCGTTGACGAGGTTGGCAAGATCCGCACCCGAGAACCCAGGCGTACCGCGCGCAATCACGCGAGCGTCGACGTCGGGCGCCAGCGGCACCTTCTTCATGTGCACTTCGAGGATCTTGATGCGACCCTCGATGTCCGGCCGCGGCACGGTGACCTGGCGATCGAAACGGCCCGGACGCAACAGCGCCGGATCGAGCACGTCGGGACGGTTGGTCGCGGCGATGATGATGATGCCTTCGTTCGCCTCGAAGCCGTCCATCTCGACCAGTAGCTGGTTCAGCGTCTGCTCGCGCTCGTCGTTGCCGTTGCCAAGACCGGCACCGCGGTGGCGACCGACCGCGTCGATCTCGTCGATGAAGACGATGCACGGTGCTGACTTCTTGGCCTGCTCGAACATGTCGCGGACACGGCTAGCACCGACGCCGACAAACATTTCGACAAAGTCCGAACCCGAGATCGTGAAGAACGGCACGCCGGCCTCACCCGCAATCGCGCGGGCGAGCAGCGTCTTGCCGGTACCCGGCGAGCCGACCAGCAATGCGCCCTTGGGAATCTTACCGCCGAGGCGTGCGAACTTGGTCGGGTCCTTCAGGAACTCGACGATCTCCTCAAGCTCTTCCCGCGCCTCGTCGATGCCTGCCACGTCCTGGAAGGTGACCTTACCCTCCTTCTGCGTCAGCATCTTGGCGCGCGACTTGCCGAAGCCCATCGCGCCCGAGCCCGAGTTCTTCTGCATCTGCTTGAGCACGAAGAACGCGATGCCGAGGAAGAGCAGGAACGGCAGCGACTGATACAGGAGCAACGCCAGCATCGACGGACCCTCTTCGGGCTTCGCGCTGATCGAAACGCCCTTGTCGCGCAGCTTCGGCACCAGCGTCGAGTCGGGGATCGGATACGATTTGAACTTCTCGCCCGAAGACAACGTCCCCGAGATGATATCGCGCGAGATGTTGACGTCCTTGACGGTGCCCTCATCGACCTTGTCGAGGAATGCCGAATAGGCGATCGTGTTACCGGACGACGCGGCCGTGCGGCCGTCGAACATGGTCACGAACAGCGCCAGCGCGAGCAGGATGCCGACCCAGATCAACAGGCTTTTCATCCAAGGATTGCCGCCGCCGTTTTCGGGACCGCCATTGCCGGGGCCGTTTCCGGGGCCCTGGGGCTTCTGACCGCGGTTGTCGTTGTCGCTCATGGGTGCACGATACCTTTCACCGCACAAGATAAGCGTGCGCGGGTTAATGGCAATGGAACAACGCGCGACTTGCGTTGATCAGTGTGAACGGACGGGCACGTTACGTGGAAGGGCTACGGGCCGCCTCTACGCGGCACCTCTACGAGGGGGCGCCTCGCGGAAGCGCCAGACGTCGCCGCGGACGCTGGCGATGATCCCGGCTTGCGTGGTGCGCTTGCCCGCCATCAGCGAGTCGAGCAGGCTTTCGATGTTGGCAGCCTCGGTCCATTCGGGCGCGACGATGCCCGCCTCGGTGCGAACCGCGCCGATCGCACGGCGGGCGAGGCGGCGCAGGATTTCACGGGGCAGCTTCTCGACCGCGAGCTTCACCTCGCCCCCGCCGACCTTTGCCCGTTCGGCCCAGATCCATTCGACCATCGCGCGGACGTCGGTATCGGTCTCGGCGAGCGCAGCGGCGGCGCGTGCGAGGTTGGGCGTGCCGAGCCATTCATTCTCGCCGAGCAACCGGCGGAAGCGCGTGCGATCGTGACGGTCGTCATGGTTCGAGGGATCGTCGAAGAACGGGACCTCCGCACGACGGACGATGGCGCGGAGTTCGGCACGGCGCCAGTCGAGCAACGGACGGACGACCGTCACGCCGTGGATTTCGGTGCGCGCGCGGACGCCGGCGAGACCGGCGAGGCCTGAACCGCGGGCGGCGCGCATGAGGAAAGTCTCGGCCTGGTCGTCGGCGTGATGGCCGGTGACGAGGGCCCCTGCCCCGATCGCGCGGGCGTGATCGGTAAGCAGCGCGTACCGCGTGGTCCGCGCCTGCGCCTGGATGCTCGCGCCGGTGATCGGTTCGCTCGGCGCCAGCGTGGCATGGGGGACGCCGAGCGTCGCGCAGTGCGCGGCGACCATCGCGGACTCCTCCACCGCCGCGGGGCGGAGGCGGTGGTCGATGCTCGCGACCGTGAAGCCGGGCGGGAGCGCTTCGTGCGCGAGGGTGAGCATCGCCATGCTGTCGGGGCCGCCGGAGACGGCGAACAACGGATTGACGATGTCGCTGGCGATCCGCGCAAAGTCGGTGGCGAAGCGGCGGCCTTCTTCGGTCATGCGCTCAAACCGATGACGCCCGAGCGGGCACCACCCCGGCGGAGGCCGGGGCCCAATTGGGGGACGGTAATGACCGAGCGCGGCCCTCCGTTACGACCACCTTGCCAGCTGGGCTCCGGCCTCCGCCGGGGTGATGCTGGTGCGCGACGTGAGATCACGAACAGGGGATCACCCACGCGCACCAAAACACAGTTTACTTGCACTTCGCCGCGCTGCGCCCGGCGGCGACCTGCCCCTTCATCGCCGACGCCATCTTCGCGCCATAGACGTCGTTCAGCTCGTCATACACCTTGCACGCATCCGCCGACTTGTTGAGCTTGGTCAGCGCCTGGCCGAGGTACAGCAAGCTGTCCGGCGCGCGCTCCCCCTCGGGCATCTTCTTGTAATTGTCGTAGAACGCCATCGACGCGAGGCTTGGCTTGCCCTCGTCGAGATACGCGCGGCCAAGCAGGTTCTGCGCATAGCTCGCGCGCTTGCTCTTCGGGTATTCGGCGACGACCTTCTTCAGTTGCGCCTCCGCCTGCGGATACTGCTTGGCCGCCCATAGACGGTAGCCGTACATATATTCGTCTTCCGCCGGATCGCCGGTCGACGGCTTCTCGACCGAAACCTTGGTCGGTGCCGGAGTGGTCGGCCGGGACGCCGTCTCGGGGCGCGTGGTCGGGCGCGAAGGACCGTCGCTCGACTGGTCATCGGACTCGATCGGGCCACCAGCCCCCGTCGCGATCGGCGCGGGGCCGGTCTCGAGCGTCTTCATCCGCGCGTCGTTCGAACGGCGGTAATTGTCGAACGCATCCTGCAACAGGCGCGTACGGTTCTGGTTCTGCTCGATCTGCTCCGTCAGCGACGTCATCTGCTGCTCCAGCGACGTGACGCGCTGGTTCACGTCGGCGAGAGCACTGGTCGCGGGCGAGCCAGGCCCAGGACCCTGCTCGCTCTGCGGCGCGCGCACTTCGGGCTGGAGCATCTGGCCGGCACCACCCGGGAAGACCTTCCGCTGGACCGCGCGCATTTCGCTTTCAAGCTTGCCGACGCGGCCCTCGACATTTTGTGCCTGTACGGCATTGGGCAGCAGCGCCGCGAGGCAGACGCCGACCAGAATTGACTTACGCATGGGCCACACCCCCCGGTGGATTGGTTAATCGTCCGGGTATACCTGCGCTACCCTTCCTGTCGCCAGCCTTAAGGCCCCGGCGATTGTCTGCCGCAATCACGGATTGGGCGTTGCCGTGGCGGCGGACGGCGGGTTGGCGGCAGCGTCCAGGTTGGCGCGCTGCGTTTCGCTCATCCGAGGACGCTGCGTGCGCGGACGGATCGGGCGCGCGCGATCCGACGGGCGCGTCGAGGCGGTCTCGACGTCGGACGGCGTGGCCTGGGGCTCGGGCGTGCCGGCGATCCGCGCGGCGATCGCCGGCGCACCGACCCGCACGTCCTTGATCGCACGCTCGCCGGTACCCAGCGCCGGCGCCGCGGAACCGTTGAGCGTCACCGCCAGCTTGTCCGCGCGACCGATGTTGATCTTCGGGTCCTTGGCATCCTTCGGCACGTCGAACTTCTCGCCGGGCTTCATCGTGCCGAGGTACAGCGTCTTGTTGTCGGCATCGTAGACCCGCATCCACACCTCGTCCGAGGCGGTCAGCGTGACCTGTCCATCGGCAGGCGTAGCCGGCGCCGGCACCGGTTGCGCGGTCTGCGCGGCGGGGTTCGGTGCGGTTTCGGCGATCGGCGTCGTGGTCGAGGAATTGCTCGATCCGCGGAACATGTCGGTACCGTACCAGAGGCCGACCAGCACGAGCACCGCGATCGCCAGCCCCAGCGCGACGATCGCAATCCCGCGTGAAGGCACGCGCGACGGATCGGTCATCTCGTACGGTTCGTACTCAGGCTTCTTGCTGCCCATTTTCGCGACGTCGCTACGGACGAGGTTCGCGATCTGTACCTCGTCGATGCCCATCGCGCGCGCATAGGCACGGCTGAACCCGACCGCGTAGGTCGAGGATGGCAGCGTGGAATAATCGGACGCCTCGATCGCTTCGAGGTGGCGCAACGGTACACGGGTCCGCGTCGCGATGTCCGCAACGGTCAATCCCTGCGTCTCGCGCGCCTTGCGGAGAATGTCGCCAGCACGCTCTGGTTGCGCCGGTGCTGCGTTCTGGCCGGTTTCGACCTCGTCCATTCTTATCTCCGAACGCGGGCGCGTAGCGTTGCCCGCCATGTCACCCGTCTTTCAGAGGCCCCCAGCCGTGTCAACGCACCGCGCGCCTTAACCGCAGCTTTCCGCGGATCAGACGATTTCGACGCCGTTTTCGGTCGCCCATGCCGTCAGCGCACCGCGCATGTCGCGCGGCGGATCGGCCAGCAGCCCTGCCATGTATTTGGTGAGCGCCGCGCGATCGAGCGAACGCGTCATCGCCTTGATCGGGCCGACGGCCGCAGGAGTGATCGACAACCTATCGATCCCGAGCCCGATCAGCGCCATCGCCTCCAGCGGACGCCCGCCCATCTCGCCGCACACCGCCAGGTCGACGCCCGCCGCGCGGACCGGTGCGACCAGCCGCGCGATGAAGCGGAGGATCGACGGGCTGAGCCAGTCGTAACGCTCGGCAAGCTTCGGGTTGGCGCGATCGGCGGCGAACAGGAACTGCGTGAGGTCGTTGGTACCGATCGACAGGAACTCGATCCGCGGCAACAGGATGTCGAGCATCTCGGCGAGCGCCGGCACCTCCAGCATCGCACCATAGCGGATCGCCAGCGGCATTTTCCGCCCGCGCCCCTCCAGCCAGGTCCGCTGCGCCTCGAACAGCGCCCGCGCCTCGTCGAATTCCCACGGCTCGCTGACCATCGGGAACATCACGTTGAGCGTGCGGCCCGCGGCCGCCTCCAGCAACGCCCGCGCCTGCACCTTCATCAACCCGTCGCGCTCCAGGCCAAGGCGCAGCGCGCGCCAGCCCATCGCCGGGTTCTCCTCGTCCGAATCTTCCTTGTTGAGATACGGCAGTGCCTTGTCGCCACCGATATCGACGGTACGGAAAATCACCGGGCGATCGCCTGCCGCGTCGAGCACTTCGCGGTAAAGCCGCTGCTGGCGCTCGCGCTGCGGCAATGTCGCGGAGACAAGGAACTGGAACTCGGTGCGGAACAGGCCGATGCCGTCGGCCCCGGTAACGTCGAGCGCCGCCACGTCGTCGCGCAGGCCGGCGTTGACCATGAGCGTCAGCCGGTGGCCGTCCTTGGTGATCGGCGGCACATCGCGCAACGCCGCGAACGCAGCCTTGCGCTTCTGCCGCATCGCGAGCCGCGCATCGAACGCCTCCTCCATCGCCGCCGACGGCCGCGCGAAGACGTTGCTTTCGGCGCTGTCGAGCAACAGCATGTCGCCCTCCGCCACGAGGCGGCGGATGTCGCGGACGCGGCCGAGCACCGGCACGCCCATCGCCCGCGCGACGATCGTGACGTGCGCGGTGAGCGACCCTTCTTCCAGGATCACGCCCTTCAGCCGCCGCTTGTCGTATTCGAGCAGTTCGGCGGGCCCGAGATTGCGCGCAATGAGAATGGTGTCCTGCCGCAAGCCCATCTGCGCGGCGGTGCCCATCTGGCCGGAGACGATGCGGAGCAGCCGGTTCGACAGGTCCTCCAGATCGTGCATCCGGTCGGCGAGCAGCGGATCGTCGATCTGGCGCATGCGCTGGCGGGTGCGTTGCTGGACGCGCTCGATCGCCGCCTCGGCGGTCAGGCCGGAGTCGATCGCCTCGTTGATCCGCCGCGCCCAGCCCTCGTCGTACGCGAACATCTTGTAGGTCTGGAGCACTTCGACATGCTCGCCGCCCACCCCGAATTCGGCCTCGCGCGTCATCCGGTCGATGCCTTCGCGCATCTTGTCGAACGCCGCGTAGACGCGGTGACGCTCGGCGTCGGTGTCCTCGGCGACGGTGTGCTCGATGGTGATCCGCGGCTGGTGATAGACCGCGAAGCCCGCGCCCATGCCGTCCACCAGTTTCTGGCCGGGGATGCGCATCGCCGCGGTCGACTGCGGACGATCCGCGCCGCCGCCGGTGGTGTCGATCAGCCCGGCATTGGCGATCAGTTCGGACAGCACCATCGCAACCGTCTGCAACGCCTCGATCTCGACGTCCGCATATTTGCGACGATCGGTGTGCTGGACGGCCAGGACCCCCACGGATCGCTCGCGGCGGATGATGGGGACGCCCGCGAAACTGTGGAAGCGGTCCTCGCCGGTTTCGGGCTTGTAGGCGAAATCGGGATGGCTCGCGGCTTCGTCGAGGTTGAGCACCTCGACGTCCTCGGCGATCGTACCGACGAGCCCCTCGCCGAGCGCCAGCTTGGTGACGTGGACCGCCGCCTGGTCGAGGCCGCGGGTGGCGAACAGTTCGAGCACGCCCTCGCGCAGCAGGTAGATCGAGCAGACCTCGCTGTCGATCGCGGTGGCGATGATGCCGACGACGGCGTTGAGCTTGGCTTGCGCGGACGTGCGCGACGCCATCACGTCGTGAAGGCTGGTGAGGATTTCGCGGGCGGAGGCGGCGGCCGAAAGGGGCATTCGCGTTGGCTATCAGATGAAACGCTTGGGTGCCACGCAACAAAAGCAGTGTCGGGGCGAAGTTCGATCGATCTGTGGGCGGGGATTCTTACAAGCGAGGATCGATAGCGTCGAACACTCCTTCGCTTCCCCCCTCCCTGGAAGGGAGGGGGGTAAGAAGTCAGGTGTCGAACAGGCCGTCCTGGCTGCCGGCCGGCGGGTTCAGGCCTAGATGCTTCCAGCCCCCCGCGTTCAGGAACCGCCCCCGTGCCGTCCGCGCGATCAAGCCCAACTGGATCAGATACGGCTCGATCACCTCCTCGATAGTATCCCGCGGCTCGCTCAACCCCGCCGCCAGCGTCTCCACCCCCACAGGCCCCCCGCGATAAATATCCGCGATCATCATCAGATACCGCCGGTCCATCGCGTCGAGCCCGAGCGAATCGACCTCCAGCCGGTTCAGCGCCGCGTCCGCCGCCCGCGCGTCGACCGTGTCATGCCCCGCCACATTGGCGAAATCGCGCACCCGTCGCAGCAATCGCCCGGCGATACGCGGCGTACCCCGAGCGCGCCGCGCAATCTCCATCGCGCCATCCTTCGCGATGCCGAGCCCGAGCAACCCAGCCGCGCGCGTCACCACCCGCTCCAGCTCCTCGACCGTATAAAATTGCAACCGCACCGGGATCCCGAACCGATCCCGCAGCGGCGTCGTCAGCAACCCCTGCCGCGTCGTCGCGCCGATCAGCGTGAACCGCGGCAAATCGATCCGCACCGACCGAGCGCTAGGCCCTTCGCCGATCATCAGGTCCAGCGCGCGGTCCTCCATCGCCGGGTACAGCACCTCCTCGACCGCCGGCTGCAACCGGTGGATCTCGTCGATGAACAGCACGTCGCCATCCTCGAGATTGGTCAGCAACGCCGCGAGATCCCCCGACTTCGCGATCACCGGCCCCGAAGTAGCGCGAAACCCCACCCCCATCTCCCGCGCGACGATCTGCGCGAGCGTGGTCTTGCCGAGCCCCGGCGGCCCGAAGAACAGCACGTGATCCAGCGCATCGCCGCGCGATTTCGCCGCCTGGATGAAGATCCGCAGATTCTCGCGTGCGGCCTTCTGCCCGACGAATTCGTCGAGCGTCTTCGGGCGCAGCGCGGCGTCGACGTCTTCGGGACGCTTCGCGGCGGTCAGGATGCGGTCTGTATCGGTCACACCCTGCGTTAGCGCGCTCGCGGCGAAGGGGGCAAGGCGGCTATGGGTGCGGGATGACGAACGAAACCGCGCAGCCCGACCTGTATCTGCTCTCCGGAGTCTCGCCTGCGCTGGAGACCGCGCTCGCCGAGCGCTTCACGCTACACCGCCAGGATCCGCCGGCGACGACGCGCGTGATCGTCGGGGGCGGGAGCAGCGTGGTCGACACGGCGTTGCTCGATCGCCTCCCCGCGCTGGAGATCGTCGCGATCCACGGCGTCGGTCACGACGGCATCGACCTCGCCGCGACCAGCGCACGCGGCATCGCGGTCACCACCACGCCCGACGTGCTGACCGACGACGTCGCGGACCTCGCGATCGGGCTGATGCTGGCGGTGCAACGGCGGATCGTCGCCAACGACCGCGTGGTGCGCGATGGCGGCTGGCAGGTCGACCTCGCGCGCCGGGCAAGCGGGCGGCGGATCGGCATCTTCGGGCTGGGCCGGATCGGCAAGGCCATCGCCAGGCGCGCCGCACCCTTCGCGAGCCAACTCCATTATACGGCACGCTCCGCCAAGCCCGATTTCGCGGGCGTGTTCCATGCCGACATCGCGTCGCTCGCGGCAGCGTGCGACGTGCTGATCATCGCCGCACCGGGTGGCGATGCGACGCATCATATCGTCGATGCCGGTGTTCTCGCAGCGCTCGGCACGGACGGCATCCTCGTCAACATCGCGCGCGGCAGCCTGGTCGACGAACCGGCGCTGGTAACGGCGCTTCGGGTCGGGACGATCGCAGGCGCGGGGCTCGACGTGTTCGCCGACGAACCGTCCGTTCCGGAAGCGCTCAAGACGATGGAGCAGGTCGTCCTGTCACCACATCAAGGCAGCGCGACCGTCGACGGGCGGGCGGCGATGGCGGCACTGGTCGTTGCCAATCTGGACGCGCATTTTGCCAGACGACCGCTGCCGACTGCACTCTGAAACAGGGACTTTGAAAAACCAAGCGCCCCCCCTTTTCCGTTCGCCCTGAGCGAAGTCGAAGGGTGTGCCCCAAGTGAAGGTGCTTCGACTTCGCTCAGCACGAACGGAGGATGGGAACGAGCGAAGGCTTAAGAACGAACCGAGCCGGTCCGAACCCTAAGACTTCGACGCCTTCCGCAACGCCAACCGCACCAGCGCATCGAGCGAGGCCCCCGCCCCCAGTTCCTCGTCCGCCGCAGCCACCGCCACGCTCGCCTCGTTCGGCCGGAACCCCAAATTGAGCAACGCCGACACCGCATCCGCCGACGCCCCCGGCGCGGCGTTGACCACAGCCGGCCCGAGCCCGAGCGCAATGCCGCCGACCTTGTCCTTCAATTCCATCACGATCCGCTGGGCGAGCTTTGGCCCCACCCCGTTCGCCCGCGCGACCATCGCCTTGTCGCCACTCGCGATCGCGCGTGACAGATCGACCGGCTCCAACGCAGACAGGATCGCCAACGCAACCCGCGCGCCGACCCCCTGCACGCCCGTCAACAACCGGAACCAGTCGCGCTCGTCCGCGCTGGAAAACCCCACCAGTCGCTGGAAATCCTCGCCGACCAGCAATTCGGTAAAGACGGTACACGCCTCGCCGACCGGCCCCAGCGCGGACAAGGTGCGCGCCGACGCGCCGACGAGGTAGCCGACGCCGCCGACGTCGATCACGGCATGGTCGATGCCGGTCGAGTCCAGCCGTCCTTTGAGATGCACGATCATTGTGTCACGCGGTAGAACATCGGCACCGCGGCGTCATCCCGTCAAAGCACGCTGCCGCTCGACGTCGACGATCCGCGTGCGGAAGCCCGTCAGGCGGTTGGCTGCGGACGATCCCACTCGCCGGTCGGACGATTCAGGACGATCGCGGCGGCCTTCGCGGCCTCGTGCAGCGCCTGGGTGGGCGCACCGATCACCATCGCGCGGGCACGCAGGCTGGCCCTCAGGAACACCGTGTCGGACGCGATGAAGCGACGCGGGGTCGTGCCCAGGAACGTGCCGGCATCGCGCAGGAAGTGCGAGGCATCGAAATAGCTGCTGTCGATCTTCGAATAGTCCGCCATCCCGTCCGTCCGGATCAGGCTGATGAACGATCGCAGGAACCGCGCGCGCCTGAGCAACAGCTTTGGCGGCATGCCGAAATGGCGCGTCGCCATGCGTCGCAGTTCATGCGTCGGGATGTCGAGGCGGTCGGCGACGTCCTTCATCTCGATCACGCCGTCGGTGACGCTCAGCGCCGTGAACGCGCGGATCAGGTCGTCCCGCGGATGCGGTCGGTCGAACAACGATCCGAAAACCTCGTCGAGCAACGGCTTGATGAGCGCGTCGCCGTCGAGCGCGTCGAGCCCTTCGATCAGCCGTGCGGACAGGTCCGTCCCCAGCGCGGAGCCGAGCGACACGACGCGGTTGTGGAATTCGCCTGCCGATCGCGTGGTGAGCCGCGACCAGCCGAGCGCGCTGAGGCCGATACCTACCGCGATCCCGCCATGCGTCTCGGTCCGAAAGGCACGACTGGTCGGCCCGTAGAAGCTCGCGCGGCCGAGCGGTCCGAACCGGTGGTTGCCGATCGACACCGTCAGCGGTCCGGCGTCGACCAGCACCGAGATCATCGCCGGGGCAGGCAGGTACCAGTTGAGCATCGGCGCGCGGATGCTCGACGCGTAGATCGCATACCCCGTCAAATAGTCCGACAGTGCCGGATCGGGCAGGTCGTATCGCATCGCCATGCCAGCGGGCATCGCGAACGCCGTGGGCGGAACATTGATGCTGTTCGTACCGCCCCGAACGTGTTCGACAAGCATTATGCCGCCCTTAATCTAAATTATAAATTCATGGGCGCCGCTGCCACAGTGCCAGAGGCTTGGCTATTAAAACTTGATTGATGTGTAATTATACGGGCCGCACATCGATTCAGTTCAAAATGAACCAGATTTGTCCGAGCGAATATCCCCTGGCGAGGGTCGGCTCCCCGAAGATGGCAGTTTGGTCGATAGCCTGGTCTGGAACGTGTCTCCCGGCGCGCTGGAACGAGAAGATCAGGCTCCGATACCGCTGCGACGCGCCAGAGCAGCGGCACTCGCAACGTGGTGAGCGTGGGTGATCGCGACGGCCAACGCATCGGCGGCATCGGGACCGGCCAGCTTCGCGCCGGGCAGCAGCACCGCCATCATCGCCTGGATCTGTTTCTTGTCCGCGCCCCCGGTGCCGACAACGCCCTTCTTGACGGTCGAGGGGTGGTATTCGCCGATATGCAGCCCGGCCCCCGCCGCGGCGAGCAACACGACACCGCGCGCCTGGCCCAGCTTCAACGTCGACTGCGCATTGGTGTTGCCAAGCACCTCCTCAACCGCCGCGCCGTCGGGGCGCTCGGTGCGGATGACGTCGATCAGCGCGTTATACAGCGCGGTCAGGCGCCGGGGCAGCGCCATCGACGGATCGGTCTTGATCTGGCCATTGGCGATATGGCTCAGCCGATTGCCGTCTGCCCGGATGACGCCCCAGCCGGTAGTGCCGAGACCGGGATCGAGACCAAGAATAATCATGCGTAGGAAGAAGGATAAGGTTGGTTCGCGCGGAGACGCGGAGACGCGGAGGTGATGTGCCTTTGACCATCGTCTCGCGTCAGCGGGACTTTCACTCCGCTAGGCTGGCCGAAGGATATGAGGCCGCTGGCGCGGAGGACGGATCCACGCGGCGCAACTCTCCGCGTCTCCGCGTCTCCGCGTGAACCCACCTTCTTCATCTCAATGGCTCAACCCAGCGACTCCATGATCTCGTCTGAGACCTCGTAATTGCCCCACACCGTCTGCACGTCGTCGTCCTCGTCCAGCGCATCGATCAGCTTGAACAGCGTAGCCGCATCGTCCGCGTCGACCGCGACCATCACCTGCGGGCGCCAAGCAAGCTTTGCACCTTCGGCCTCGCCGAGCTTGGCTTCCAACGCCTTGGCCACCTCGTGCAGGTCGCCCTGCGCGGTCCAGACCTCGTGGCCGTCCTCGCTCGACGTGACGTCTTCCGCGCCCGCTTCCAAAGCCGCTTCGAACACCGTGTCGGCATCGCCCGCGCTTGCCGGGTACGAGATCAGCCCGACCCGGTCGAACGCGTGGCTGACAGAACCGCCAGCACCCAGGTTGCCGCCGTTCTTGCCGACCGCGACGCGCACGTTGGTCGCGGTGCGGTTGCGGTTGTCGGTCAGCGCCTCGATGATCAGCGACACGCCGCCGGGGCCGAACCCCTCGTAGCGGATTTCTTCGTAATTCTCGGCATCGCCGCGGCTCGCCTTGTCGATCGAGCGCTGGATGTTCTCCTTGGGCAACGACGCCGCCTTGGCCGCGTTGACCGCCGCGCGCAGGCGCGGGTTCATGTCGACATCGGGCAGCCCCATCTTGGCCGCGACCGTGATTTCCCGGCTGAGCTTGCTGAACGCCGACGAGCGCTTCTTGTCCTGCGCGCCCTTGCGGTACATGATATTCTTGTATTTGGAATGGCCTGCCATCGGTGCCTCTAATAGCCTGATAGAGTGGCTTTAGGACGGTGAGGCCGTTTTCGCCAGAGCGTCGATCTTCGCCTCGATCGCTTCGAGGCGGGCCAGCACCAGGTGATCGATCTTGTGATGCACGCGCAGGATATCGAGTTCGGCACGCAGGTTGGTCTCGTAGTCGAGGCTCGCGGCGAGGCGATCCTTCGCCGATTGCCGGTTCTGGCTCATCATGATCACCGGCGCCTGGATCGCCGCCACGGTCGACAGCAGCAGGTTGAGGAAGATGTAGGGATACGGATCGAACGCCCGCCCGAAATGCACGAGGATGTCCGAATTCAGCAGCATCCAGCCGATCAGCACCAGCGTAAACGCGATGATGAACCCCCACGACCCGCCGATCTTCGCCACCCGGTCCGACAACCGCTCGCCGAATGTCGCACGCTCGTCCGACACGTCCGCCGCATCGCGACTGACCGTCGTCCCCGCCTCGATCCCCGCGAGAACGCGGCGCTCCTCCTCGTCGAGCTCGCCTGGCGCCTTGCCGAGCAGCCGTTGCGAGAGATCGGCGAGCGGGGAGTGTGTGGCCATCCCTTCGCCCTAACCGGGATCGCCGATTATGCCAGCGCGCAAAGCCGGACTTGCGACGGAAGCGACAAAGACTCCTTGCTCCCACACGCCCGCACCTGCCAAACGCGCGGCATGACGGTTAGCGTGAATATGGGCACCGACGGCAATGGTACTGCCGTCGGCGTCGACCTGGAGGAACTACTCGCCACCCGCCTGTTGGTGCAGGGCAATTCGGGCTCGGGGAAATCGCATCTGCTGCGCCGCCTGCTCGAGCGATCGGCGGGCCACGTCCAGCAGATCGTGATCGATCCCGAAGGCGACTTCGTGACGCTCGCCGGCCCCCACGGTCATGTCGTGATCGAGGCGGGCGACTATAGCGAACGCGAGATCGCCCGCATCGCCACGCGGTTGCGCGAACACCGTACCTCCGCCGTGCTCAGCCTCGAAGGCCTGGAGGTCGAGGGCCAGATGCGCTGCGCCGCGTCGTTCCTCTCCGCGCTGTTCGACGCACCGCGCGAGCATTGGTATCCGGTGCTGGTGGTCGTCGACGAGGCCCAGATGTTCGCGCCCGTCACTGGCGGCGAGGTATCGGAGGAAGTGCGCCGCGCGTCCTTGGCGGCGATGACCAACCTCATGTGCCGCGGCCGTAAACGCGGTCTCGCCGGCGTGATCGCGACGCAGCGTCTCGCGAAACTCGCGAAGAACGTGGCGGCGGAAGCCTCGAACTTCCTCATGGGCCGCACCTTCCTCGACATCGACATGGCCCGCGCCGCGGACCTGCTCGGCATGGAGCGGCGCCAGGCCGAAGCGATTCGCGATCTCCAGCGCGGCACGTTCATGGCGCTCGGCCCCGCCGTCTCGCGTCGACCGATCACCGTGAAGATCGGCGACGTCGCGACCTCCGCGCGCAGCGGCAGCCCCAAGCTCACCCCCCTCCCCAGCGCCGCGCCGATGGACCTGCAGGACCTGCTGTCCGAGCCGGTGGTCGACGCCCCCGAACTCGGCCTGATGTTCGATTCGCGCCCGCGTCGCGTGCCGGCGGAGGAGCTGCTCGACGGCATCGCCCGCCCGCCAGAGCCACGCACCGCCGCGCCGCCGCCACCCGACAAGACCGACGAGGAGGTCGAGGCGGTCTACGCCGACGTCTTCCGCGCGATCGTCGAGGACCCGGAGTCGACGCTGCGCCCGCCATCGGTCCTGTTCCAGGATTTCCAGGTGCGCTGCCGGATGGGCGGCCTCGCCAAGCCGCCGCTCGACCTGCCCGGCTTCGTCCGCCGCCTGAGCTGCGCCCGCGCCGGGATCTTCGACATGACCGACGAGGCGTGGACCGCCGCGCTCGACGTGGCGAGCGGCCTCCCCGACGACATGCTCGGCGCGTTCCTGCTGGTCGCCCGAGCCGCGCGCGAAGGCGAACCCTGCCCGTCTGACGCGCGCATCGCCGCGACCTACGGCACGAGCTCGCTGGGCCGCGTGAAACGGCTGATCGGCTATATCGAAAGCCGCGAACTGATCGTGTGCCGCACCGATCTCGCCGGCAAGCGCTCGATCACCATACCCGGACTAGGCTGGACTACTCTGCCGGCGGAAGCTGCGTAGAACGGGATACAGGCCGGGTCGGGAGGACTCTCGCGCCAAGGACCATTGCGAGAACGACCGTCAACGATTCTCGCATCGGATGCGCATCTTTACCATGCTGACCTGTGCACGCTCGCCTGCATTCGCGCCCATCTTGACCATGTGGTCTTTCACACCAATCTGAAATTCTGCCGGCCCGGTGACCGTGCATGTCATCCCGTTGGCGATACTGGCGCACGCATCAACATATTGGCGTGCGTTCGTAACGACCGAGTCTTCAGCCGGACCGAGCCCCATCGAAACATAGCTCGATCCGCCAAACAGCGCGACGCCCAAGCCACCGAGTGTCTTCAACTCCCACGCTGCATGGCCATCAGCTGGCTTTGCCGGCTTCATGCCTAGCTCGCCGGCGAGCCGCTGGCAGAAGCTGACGGTGGCCGCCCCCTCGCCCGACTGAGCGGGGGCGGCCATCGAAGCGATTATCAGCATGGCGAAAACAGGAATGGTCATGACCGAACACTAATCCAGCAACGATGACAATTTCGTTACACGCACCAAACGTACGTGTTCCGCCGTGCCGGTGCTCCTCAGATCATCCCCAACGCCTGAAGATACACCTCGAGGATCGCCTCCTCCTCCTGATATTCTTCCTTCTTCTTCTTCCGGATCGACAGGATCTTGCGGATCGCCTTGGGGTCGTAACCGCGGCCCTTGGCTTCGGCCATCACGTCCTTGATGTCGTCCGAAATACCCTTCTTCTCTTCTTCGAGACGCTCGGCGCGCTCGATCAGCAGGCGCAGTTCGTCCGCTGCGACCGCGCCGCCGCCCATGCCGTGTTGCCGTTCGTCAGACATCGAAAATTCCCCACTCGCCAGCGCCCACGCGCCGGTCAAAAACCAATCAAGATACAAGCCCGCACCGGTGATCGCCGTCCGGAGACGTCCTGAATCATGCCGCTTTGGGTGCGGACCGGCGTCTAGGCGTTTACCGTGTTGGGCTCAATCGCCTGAATCAGACGGCCTCGTTTTTGGGCGCGTTCTTCGCCACGCTCGCCTTCATCCGTTCGAGCTGCTCGGGCGTCGCGTCGCCCTGGTGATGCGCCTTCCACTCCGCATACGGCATCCCGTACACCGTTTCCCGCGCGGCATCCTTCGACAGGCCGCCCGCCTCCTCGACCCAGTCCGACAGGCAGTTGCGGCAGAAACCGGCGAGCCCCATCAGGTCGACGTTCTGCGCGTCCTCGCGGTGGCGCAGATGGCGGATCAGGCGGCGGAAGGCCTGTGCCGCTACGGCATCGTCGAGTGCATCGAGCGAGTCGGATTCGGGATTCATTCATATGCTCCGTGGTTGATCCCGCCGAGATAGGGTTTAAGGCCCGTCGCGGCAAAGACCTCCCCCAGGAAACGCCGAGGAAGACGCAACGCATGACCATGGCCATCGCACCCCGTTCGCGGAAAGTCCGCATCCTCGCGACGCTCGGCCCTGCCAGCAGCACCCCCGAGATGATCGCAACGCTCTTCCACACCGGCGCCGACGCGTTCCGGGTCAACATGAGCCACGGCGACCAGCAGTCGAAGATCGCCGTGATCCAGGCGATTCGCGCGCTCGAAAAGGAATTCGGTCGCCCTTCGACCATCCTCGCCGATCTCCAGGGTCCGAAACTGCGCGTCGGCAAGTTCGAGGGCGGGCGCACCGTGCTCGAAACCGGTTCCACCTTCCTGCTCGACCGCGACCCGACGCCGGGCGACGCGACGCGCGTCGAACTCCCGCACGACGAGATCTTCGCGGCGATCGAGCCGGGCGCACGCCTGCTGCTCGACGACGGCAAGCTGGTCCTTCGCGTCGTGTCGCATAGCCCGCGCGAGATCACGACTCGGGTCGAGGTCGGCGGCGCGCTGTCGAACAGCAAGGGGCTGAACGTCCCCGACGTCGTGCTGCCGATGGCCGCGCTGACCGAGAAGGATCGCAGCGACCTCGATTTCGCGGTCGACCAGGGCGTCGACTGGATCGCCTTGTCGTTCGTCCAGCGCCCGGAAGACCTCTGGGAAGCGCGGAAACTGATCGGCGGCAAGGCGGCGCTGATGGCGAAGATCGAGAAGCCGGCCGCGATCGAGCGGCTGGAGGAGATCGTCGAGGCCTGCGACGGCGTGATGGTCGCGCGCGGCGATCTCGGCGTCGAACTGCCGCCGCAGCAGGTGCCGCCGCTGCAGAAGCGCATCGTCGAGGTTTCGCGCCGGATGGGCCGCCCGGTGGTGGTCGCGACGCAGATGCTCGAGTCGATGATCACCTCGCCCTCGCCGACCCGCGCCGAAGTGTCCGACGTCGCCACCGCGGTATACGACGGCGCCGACGCGATCATGCTGTCGGCCGAGAGCGCGGCGGGTGCCTGGCCGGTAGAATCGGTGGCGATGATGGATGCGATCGGCGTGTCGGTCGAGGCGGACCCGGAACACGGCGACCGCATGCACTTCACCGTGATGAAGCCCGACCCGACGACCGCCGATGCGCTCGCCGAGGCGGCAAAGAACATCGCCGCGACCGTATCGGCAGTGGCGATCATCTGCTTCACCACCTCGGGCTCGACCGCCCGCCGGATCGCACGCGAGCGCCCATCGGTGCCGCTGCTGGTACTGACCCCCAGCCAGGAAACCGCGCGGCGCCTCGGACTGCTGTGGGGCACGCACGCGGTCCACACGCGCGACGTCGAATCGTTCGAGGACATGGTCGCCAAGTCGAAGCGCATGGCCCTGCGCCACGGCATGGCGAAGGCCGGCGACCGGGTCATCGTCCTCGCCGGCGTACCCTTCCGCACGCCCGGCTCGACCAACGTCCTGCACGTCGTCCGCATCGTCGGCGACGAGCTGAAGGGCCATCACTCCCAGGTTTGAGTTCGGCGCGAGCGTAATCGCCCGCCGCGAGGCCAAGGCGCGGCACCATGCTTCCCCCCTCCCTGAAAGGGAGGGGTAGGGGGTGGGTCGGCCTCCACATACACCGTCGGTAGTGACCCAAACCACCCAACCCACCCCCACCCCCTCCCTTCCAGGGAGGAGAGCAAAGTAAGGGCGTGGTCGTGTTCGTGGTCGACACCACAAAAGGTGGCGCCCCTCTCGAACAGGCCCCACGCCGGCAGTCCCAATCGTAGAATCACATCAACGGACACCCGGATCAACGGTCATCCGCCTCAACGGCCATCCGGCTTAACAGACACCCGAGCATCTACCGTTCCCCCGCGAAGGCGGGGATCCAGGATAGCGGCATACCACGGTATTAAGCTGGCCCCCCGCATCCGCGGGGGAACGACTTCCGCCGGGGTGACGAACGAAGTCTGATCGGTTGAATTTTTCGAGGTCAAACCTGCTGTCCAACGCAACAAGCGCGCACCGGACCGGCTAAAATCTCACCAACGCCTGGCAAGCAAGAAACCTCGCCCCAACACGCCACCACCCGGGCGAAGGCCGGGGCCCAGTTGGGGGACGGCGGTGAAGATGCCCCCGCTCCGTTACTACGACTTCACCAACTGGGCCCCGGCCTTCGCCGGGGTGCCGTTCCGTACGCCCGCCTCGACGACCTATCCTTCCCCCCCCCCTGAAAGGGAGGGGTAGGGGGTGGGTCGGCCTCCACATACACCGTCCGTAGTGGCTCAAACCACCCAACCCACCCCCAGCCCCTCCCTTCCAGGGAGGGGAGCGAAGTAAGGGCGGCGGTTTTCTTCGTCGACACCACAAAAGGTGGCGCCCTCTCGAACGGGCCTCACGCCGGCATCCCCAATCGTAGAAGCACCTCAACGGTCATCCGCCTCAACATGCATCCGCCTCAACGGAAACCCGAGCATCTACCGTTCCCCCGCGAAGGCGGGGGTCGAGGATGGCGGCATGCCACGGTATTCAACTGGCCCCCCGCATCCGCGGGGGAACAGCCTCGGTGTGGATCACAAACGTCACCACCCCGGCGAAGGCCGGGGCCTAATTGGGGGACGGCAATGGCGACGCTCCCCACTCCATTACGGCAACCTTTCCAATTGGGCCCCGGCCTCCGCCGGGGTGGAGTTCGCCACCGGGGCGGGGCTCGCAGTCAGAGCCGAGCCCAATCTAGGCTAGCGCTCCGCCCGCGAATACGCGATGTCGCCAGCACGGACCGCAAGGGAGGGCGAACGCAATGACACTACGCGAGAAGATCGGCTGGGGCGCCCTCGCCCTGCTCGCAGCCTGCGCACTGGCAGTCGTCGCGTTCGAGCGGGGCGAGCACGTCAACGCGTTGTGGATCGTCACCGCCGCGGTCTCGGTCCAGCTGATCGCGTACCGGTTCTACGCACGCTACATCGCCCGCCACGTCATGCAGCTCGACCCGAGCCGACCAACCCCCGCGCTCCGCCGCGCCGACGGCCTCGACTATGTCGCGACCGACCGCAACGTCCTGTTCGGCCACCATTTCGCCGCCATCGCGGGTGCCGGCCCGCTCGTCGGCCCGGTGCTCGCCGCCCAGATGGGCTACCTCCCCGGCACGCTCTGGATCCTCGCCGGCGTCGTGCTCGCGGGTGCAGTGCAGGATTTCATGATCCTGTTCATCTCGATGCGCCGCGACGGGCGGTCGCTGGGCGAGCTGATCCGCATGGAAATGGGTGCGATCCCCGGCGTGATCGCGCTGATCGGCGCGTTCGCGATCATGGTCATCATTCTGGCCGTGCTCGCGCTGATCGTTGTCCGCGCGCTCGCAGGCAGCCCATGGGGCCTCTTCACGGTCGCCGCGACGATCCCGCTGGCCTTCCTGATGGGGATCTACACCCGCTGGATCCGGCCCGGAAAGGTCGGCGAAGTCTCCATTCTCGGCGTCATCGGGCTGCTCGCCGCGATCGTCTATGGCGGGACGGTCGCCGCATCGCCGACGCTCGCGCCGCTGTTCACGCTGACCCCGGTCCAGCTCTGCGTCCTCATGGTCGGCTACGGCGCGGTCGCCTCCGTCCTCCCCGTGTGGCTGCTGCTGGCACCCCGCGACTACCTGTCGACCTTCCTCAAGATCGGCGCGATCGTCGCGCTCGCGATCGGCATCGCCGTCGTCGCGCCGCCGCTGCGGATGCCTGCGCTGACCCCGTTCATCGACGGATCCGGCCCGGTCTGGTCGGGCGGGCTCTTCCCGTTCCTGTTCATCACGATCGCGTGCGGCGCCGTCTCCGGCTTCCACGCGCTGATCGCCAGCGGGACCACGCCGAAGCTGATCGCCAGCGAAGGCGACGCGCAGTTCATCGGCTATGGCGCGATGCTGATGGAGAGCTTCGTCGCGATCATGGCGCTGGTCGGTGCGTCGATCCTCGATCCCGGCGTGTATTTCGCGATGAACAGCCCGGCAGCGGTGGTCGGCACCGACTTCGCCTCCGCCGCGACCGCGGTCACCGCGATGGGCTTCCCGATCACGCCCGAACTCCTCGCGCAGACCGCGAAGGACGTCGGCGAGACCACGATCGTCAGCCGGACAGGCGGCGCGCCGACGCTGGCGGTGGCGATGGCGGAGATCTTCAGCAACCTGATCGGCGGGCAGGCGATGAAGGCGTTCTGGTATCACTTCGCGATCCTGTTCGAGGCGCTGTTCATCCTCACCGCGGTCGATGCGGGGACGCGCGCCGGGCGGTTCATGTTGCAAGATTTGATCGGGCTCGCGATACCGTCGTTCCGCAATGCCTCCGCGATCGTGCCCGGCCTGATCGCGACCGCGCTCTGCGTGACCGCCTGGGGCTTCTTCCTGTATCAGGGCGTCACCGATCCGCTCGGCGGCGTGAACACGCTGTGGCCGCTGTTCGGGATCTCGAACCAGATGCTCGCCGCGGTCGCGCTCGTGCTGGCCACGGTCGTGCTGTTCCGCATGAAACGCCAGCGTTACGCGTGGGTGACGATCCTGCCCGCCGCGTGGCTGTGCCTGTGCACGATCACCGCCGGGCTGATGAAGCTGTTCGCGAGCGATCCGAAGGTCGGCTTCCTCGCGCATGCGTCGAAATTCGCCGATGCCGCGGCGCGCGGTGAGTTGCTCGCGCCGGCCAAGACGATGGCGGAGATGCAGCGGATCGTGCTCAACGACCGGATCGACGCCGGGCTGTGTGCGCTGTTCCTCGCCGTAGTGCTGTCGATCGTGTTCTTCGGCGTTCGCACGTGTCTCGCCGCGCTGAAGATCGACCGGCCGACGGTCACCGAAGTCCCGCCGCAGCTGGTGGCCGCGGAATGATCCGCGCGCTCTATGCCAAGGCGCGCGAAACCGCGCTGCTGATGGTCGGCGTGCCGTCCTACGCCGCCTATCGCCAGCACATGGCCGAGCGGCATCCGGACCACGTGCCGATGGACGAACGCGCGTTCTTCCGCGATCGGCAGGAGGCTCGGTACGGCAGCAAGGGCGGGGGACGCTGCTGTTGACGGACGGGCTTTCGACCGTCGCGCGACTCCGGGCAGCGACGTCGAGCGATCACGACGCGGTCGATGCCGGGTTCGGACGCTATGACCTGAGCGATGCGGACGATTACCGCGCGTTCCTGATCGCGCATGCCAGGGCGTTGCCCGCGGTCGAGGCTTGGCTGGCGGCTATTCCGGGGCTCGCTGCGTTCCGGTCGCGGGGAGACGCGCTGGCCGAGGATCTCGCCGCGCTGGGTGAAGACATGCCCGCGCCGATGGTCTTCGACGTCCCGCCGAGCACTGCCGCGGGGTGGGGCGCGATGTATGTGGTCGAGGGGTCGCGGCTCGGCGGCATCATGCTGTCGCGATCGGTGCCCGAAGGCATGCCGTCGGCGTATCTAGGCGCGAAGCATCTGTCCGGCGAGTGGCGCGCGTTGCTCGCCGCGATCGACGACGAGCCTGCCGACGAAGCCTGGGTCGAGCAGGCCATCGTCGGCGCCAGGGCGGCGTTCGACCTCTATCGTCGCGCGCCGGCCTGAGTTCAGCGCAGGAGCTTCGGCGCTTCCTTGCGGATCATGTCCTGCACCTTGCTCGCGAACAGGCCGAGGATGCCGGGCAGGTCGACGACCGCGTGGACGTTGGTCTCGAACACGGTGACCGCGCTGACGATCGTCTGGCCCATCGCCTGGACGGTGAAGTGCAACGTATCGCCCTCCCAACGCTGATCGGTCACCGACCCGCCCGGAATCTTGTCGTTGATCTTCCCGATCCCCCCATCGAGCCGCGCGCGGACTGCCGCCTTGCCGAGCTGATGGGGAACGTCGACGGTGATGGGGTTGGCCATGAATAGTCCTTAAGTCGCGAAAAGCATGTCGTCGTTGGCGAACGCCTTGAACTCGAGAGCGTTGCCGCTGGGATCGCAAAAGAACATCGTCGCCTGCTCGCCGGGCTCGCCCTTGAAGCGGACATAGGGCGCGATCCCGAACTTTACGCCCGCGGCGGTGACGCGTTCGGAGAGCGTGGTCCAGTCGTCCATCGTCAGGACGACGCCGAAATGCGGCACGGGGACGGCATGGCCATCGACCGCATTCTCGACCGCGACGGGTTTGGCGGAGGGGTCGAGATGCGCGACGATCTGGTGGCCGAACAGGTCGAAGTCGATCCATTGGTCGCTGGAGCGGCCTTCGCGGCAGCCAAGCGTGGCGCCGTAGAAGGTGCGGGCGGCGCTAAGGTCGTGGACGGGGAAGGCGAGGTGGAAGGGGCGGAGGGTCATGGGCTGAGGATAGGTCGTGGTCCGGGGTTCGTCGACCCGGGGTTTTCGGTGGGGGATTTCCTCCACCGTTAAGTCAGTAGCCCTCTCTTGTTCTCCCGCGAAGGCGGGAGCCCAGGCTGGACTCCCGCCTTCGCGGGAGAACAAGGTTTGGCGCCGGTGCCCTTCCCCCATGCACCACCCATCGCGCCCTTGCCGATCGGACACTTTCCCATCCCCCTGCACCTCCCCGGCGGAGGCCGGGGTCCAGTTGGGGGACGTTGCCAACGGCGGACAGCGCTTCGTTACTATCACCTTTCCAACTGGGCCCCGGCCTCCGCCGGGGTGGTGCCTCATCGGGGAGCCACGATGAATGCAGCCGACGGGCTCGATCATCCCAAGGCTAAAACATTGCCCCACCCCCTCCGCCACGCCATAGCGCGACCGTGAACCGCTACCCCGCCCTCGCCTGCCTCATCCTCGGCGCGCTCGCCGCCACCGGCTTCGCCCCGCTCGACCTCTGGCCGCTGACGCTGATCGCGTTCGCGGTGTGGATGAAGCTCGTTCACGATGCGCCGACCCTGCGCGCCGTGTTGTGGCGTGGGTGGGTGTTCGGGGTCGGGCATTTCACCGTCAACAACAACTGGTTCCAGCACGCGTTCGACTTCCAGGACGCGATGCCGCCGGTGCTGGGGTATTTCGCCGCGGTCGGCCTCGCGCTGTATCTAGCGCTGTTCCCGATGCTCGCAGGCGCGCTCGCCTGGCGGATCGCACGGCGGGCCGACCGACCCGACACGACGTTCGTGCTGGTCTTCGGCGCGGCGTGGATCGCGACCGAGTGGCTGCGGGCGACGCTGTTCACCGGATACGCCTGGGACCCGCTGAGCGTCGTCTGGCTGCCCGCGATCGGCGTCGCGCGGCTGTCGGCTTGGGTCGGGACGTATGCACTGTCGGGGGTGACGATCCTCGCCGCGGGCGCGCTGCTGATGCTCGCTGTCCGCCGCTGGACTCTGCCGGCGATTGCCATTCCCACCCTCACCCTCGCGGCGATATCCGCGCTCTGGACCAATGCGCCGCCGCCAGTGCCCGGCACGTCTTTGGTCCGCGTGGTCCAGCCCGACATAGGCCAGGAAGACCGCAGCGAGACCGACGGCGAACGCGTGCTCACCGCGCTGGAGAAACTGTCCGGCCAAGGCGGCACCACCCCGCGCCTGGTCGTCTGGCCCGAGGGCGTCGTGCGCGATTACGTCGAGGACGGCTATCCGTTCTACGCCTATGGCTGGTCGAGCCCGCTCTACCTCCGCCGCCGCATGGCCCGGCTGCTAGGGCCCGAGGACATCCTGCTGATCGGCGGCACCGCGCTCGAGTTCAACGCCAAGGACGAGATCTCGAGCGCCGCGAATTCGGTATTCGCGCTCGACGCTCAGGCGCGGCTGCGGGGGCGGTACGACAAGGCGCATCTCGTACCGTACGGCGAATATCTGCCGATGCCGTGGCTGCTGAAGCCGCTGGGCCTGGCGCGGCTTGTCCCCGGGGACATCGACTTCACCTCGGGCAAGGGCCCCGCAAACCTGACGCTGCCCGGCTTCGGTTCGATCGGGATGCAGATCTGCTACGAGATCATCTTCGCGGGTGAGGTCGTCGACCGCGCGCATCGGCCGCGTATCCTGTTCAATCCTTCGAACGATGCGTGGTTTGGCAAATGGGGACCGCCGCAGCATCTTGCGCAGGCCCGGATGCGCGCGATCGAGGAAGGCTTGCCGATCCTCCGCGCGACCCCGACCGGTATCTCGGCGATCATTGCCGCCGATGGCCACCTCGTAGCGACCGTTCCACACGAGACCGCTGGCGCAATAGAGCAACCGATGCCTTCCGCGTTGCCCCCCACTTTGTTCTCGCGTGTCGGCAACGCGATGGCGGCGATCGTAGCCGCGCTGATGCTCGTCACTGCGGTTGCTCTGCGCCGTCGCCAGCGCTAGGGTCATATAAAGCTTTCCTTATATGACGCTCGTTCCAGAGCATGGCAAAGAGGCCCGCATGCGCAAGTCTTTCCTCTTCACTTCCGAATCGGTCTCCGAAGGCCATCCCGACAAGGTCGCCGACCAGATCAGCGACACGATCGTCGACCTGTTCCTCGCCAAGGACCCGCAGGCGCGCATCGCCTGCGAAACGCTGACGACCACGCAGCTCGTCGTCCTCGCCGGTGAAATCCGCGGCAAGGGCATCTACGAGAACGACCAGTGGGCCGACGGCGTGCTCGAAGAGATCGAGGCTGCGGTGCGCAACACCGTCAAGGAGATCGGCTACGCGCAGACCGGCTTCCACTGGGAGACGTTCCGCTTCGAGAACAACCTCCACGGCCAGTCCGCGCACATCGCGATGGGCGTCGACGAGAGCGGCAACAAGGACGAGGGCGCCGGCGACCAGGGCATCATGTTCGGCTACGCGACCGACGAGACCCCGGGCCTGATGCCCGCGACGCTGTATTACAGCCACAAGATCCTCGCCAAAATGGCCGAAGACCGCCATTCGGGCGCGGCGCCGTTCCTCGAGCCCGACGCGAAGAGCCAGGTGACGCTGTCGTACGAGAACGAAGTGCCAGTCGGCGCGACCGCCCTGGTCGTCTCGACGCAGCATGCGCCGGGCTATTGCGAGAAGGGCGATAACGCCGATCCCGCCAAGTACGCGGTGCTGCGCGACTATGTCATGGGCGTGTTCAAGGACGTGCTGCCCGACGGCTTCATCACCGACGACACCGCGATCTACATCAACCCGACCGGCCAGTTCGAGATCGGCGGCCCAGACGGCGACGCAGGCCTTACCGGGCGCAAGATCATCGTCGACACCTACGGCGGCGCGGCCCCGCATGGCGGCGGCGCGTTCTCGGGCAAGGATCCGACGAAGGTCGATCGCTCGGCTGCCTATGTCGCACGCTATCTTGCGAAGAACGTCGTTGCGGCCGGTCTCGCGCGTCGTTGCACGATCCAGCTGAGCTACGCGATCGGCATCGCCGAGCCGCTGTCTGTCTATGTCGACACGCATGGCACCGGCACTGTCGAGGAAGCCAAGCTCGAATCGGTCCTGCCGAAGCTCGTTCGCCTGACGCCGAAGGGCATCCGCGAGCATCTGAAGCTCAACGCGCCGATCTACAAGAAGACTGCGGCGTACGGGCATTTCGGTCGCGAGCCGCAAGGTGACACGTTCACCTGGGAGAAGACCGATCTGGTCGATGCGCTGAAGGCTGCCGTCGCCTGATCGCAACGGGTTTGAGGTTGTGAAAAAGCCTCCCGCGGACGGGTCCGCGGGAGGCTTTTTAGCTTGTTCTCCTGCGAACGCAGGAATCCATGGTCACGATCGTTGCGCTTGGTATCCTTGGCTCCTGCGTTCACAGGAGAACGAGTTGATCAATCTTCGAGACTTTGGATCGGCTGGGCATGCCGCTGCTCAGTCAAGATCTGCCACGCCGTGAGGAACAGCGCCGCGACCAGCGGGCCGACGACGATGCCGCTGAGGCCCACCAGTTCGATCCCGCCCAGCGTGGTTACCAGCACGATATAATCCGGAATACCCGTGTCGCGGCCGACCAGGATCGGACGCAGGATGTTGTCGGCCAGGCCGATCACCACCACGCCCGAGACGATCACGACCACACCCTGCCAGATGGCGCCCGTCGCGAGCAGGTACACCGCGACCGGCACCCACACGATCGCGGGGCCCAGTGCGGGCAGCAGCGACGTCAGCGCCATCAGCAGGCCCCATAACAGCGCGGCCGGTACACCAACGAGCCAGAACGTCAGGCCGCCGAGCGCACCCTGGACGAGCCCGACGATCACCGATCCCTTGATCGTCGCACGCACCACCGCGACGAACTTGTCGACGAGTTTCTCCGCCACCGAATGCTCGAACGGCAGCGAGCGGCGGATCGCCGGCCCGACCTTGTCGCCATCGCGGAGCAGGAAGAAGGTCACGTACAGCCCGACGCCGAACGACAGCAGGAACGCGGCGGCATTGCGGCCGATCGACAGAGCTTGGCCGGCGATCGAGCGAACGCTGTTGCCGAGGATGGTCGACACGCGCGACTGCGCCTGTTCGAAGCTGTTGAGCCCGGCCTTGTCGAGCGCGCCCTGGATCCGGTTGGGCAGCGCGTCGTGGATCTGCTGGAAATACGCGCCGAAGTTGATCTGCCCGCTCTGCAGCTTGGCATAGACCGAGGCGGACTGGTCGATCACCAGGCTGCCGATGAACAGCGTCGGCACGATCACCGCGACGAAGATGATCAGCAGCGTCAGCGCCGCGGCGAGATTACGGCGTTCCGGCCAGCGCTTGAGTAGCCAGTGATACAGGGACTGGAACAGGATCGCCGCCAGCGCGCTCCAGAGCAGCGCCGCCGCGAACGACGACACGACCACGCATAAAGCGATCGTGATCGCCACCAGGAAGGTGATGAAGCCCCCCGTTTCCAGTCGACGCCTGTCGATCATTGCCGTGTCCCTCTTGTATCGACCGGTCGAGCCGGGCCGTTCGAATCCAACCATTCAAAACGTCAAAGCCGCCCCCCGGTGTACCGAAGGGCGGCCCTAACGCTGGCGCAAATTTGCGCCTAAAAGGTCAGCGGAGCTTTTCGCTGCCGTTGACCAGAGCATCCTTCTGCGCCCGCGGCATCGCCTGTGCATTCACGTCGGCATCGTCGATCGCGTCCGACTGCTGCTCGGCGTTATCGCGAACGGCCTCGGCCTGATCCTCGAGGTTGTCGGCGGTCGCTTCGAGAGCATCGGCACGGTTGTCGGCGGACTTCTCGACTTGGCTGCCGAGCGAGTCGTCGCCCTTACCGCCGCAGGCTGCAAGCGAGACGGCCATAGCGGCGAGCGTGATGGCGATGGAGATCTTCTTCATAGGGATAGTCCGTTCTGGTTACGATGCGGCAGCAACCGTCACGCCCGCGTAACGGTTCCGCTATCCCCTTGCACATCAATACGAATATTCATTCTCGCCAGCATCTGTGGTCAACAAGCCACACCGCGCTACCCATGGCGGCTTAGGCCTTCGCATGCTCGATCAGCAAGGGCGCCTTGTCCGCTACCGCCGTCTCGACCAACGGCGCAACCCGGTCGAACACCGCGCTGACGAGTGCTTCCGCGATCCAGCCGACGGCGGCACCGACGACGAGATCGGACAGATAATGCTTCCCGTTCACCGGTTGCGCTGCTGCGACCGCACCTGAAATCAACGCGGCTGGCCCACCCGCGCCTTGGATGTCACGCGACACCGCACGGGCGACCGCGACCGCGCCGGCGGTATGGCCGGAAGGAAACGAGCTCTGATCGTGGTCACGGCTTTCACCCGGCTCGAACCGCGCATTGCCATCCTCAATCGCCTTTTCAGGACGCGTCCGATCTATCGATGCCTTGATCGCGGACTTGACGAAGGTCGCTGCTGCATGTGCCGCCAGCATCCGCACGCCGCCACGGATCACATCCGGCCTGCGTGCGATCACGCCGATCACGACCGTACCGATCGAGGTAGCGACGAGCTGCGGCTGGTCACCGATTTCCGCGAGAAAACCGGTCGCCTTGACCAGTGGCTCGTCGCGGTGCTTGGCGGCCTTGTGCGTTGCCTTGCGGTCCGCCTTCTCGACGGCTTTCGCAGCTTCCTTGGTCTTGCCCATCACGTCTCGCCCTGTCCGTCCATTTCGCCACGCACCTGTGCATGCGCCAACAGCGCGAACAACCCTGCACCGCCCAGCAAGTTGCCGAGGATCGCCGGCACCATGAGGCCACCAAGCGCTTCCCCGATGCCGACCTTGCCCGAAAACAGCAGCAGCCATGCCTCTACCGATCCGACGATCGAATGGCTGAACGCGCCGATCGCGACCACATAGGTAATCGCGAAAATTACAAGGAACGACTGTTCGCGCGCATTCGGCAGCGACCAAGCGAGGATCGCGATCATGAATCCGGCCGGGATCGCATTGACGAACGTTGCACCCGGCGAGAGTTCGGTGATCCGCATCGACACCTCGATCATTGCAGTACGAAGCTCGTTACCGCCGAGCAGGCCTGCCGCGATCATCCCGCCGGCCAGCGCGGTCCCGATCAGGTTGGCGCCCAGCACGACGCTCCAGAGCCGCAAGGTCCGTCGCAATGCCCAGCCCGACGGCTTGGTCACCAGCGGTAGCATCGCGGTGATCGTGCTCTCGGTGAACAACTGCATCCGACCGAGGACGACGACCAGAAAGCCGATCGGATAGCCGAGCGACACGACGATCGATCGCCACGGCGTATCGGGAATTGCCGCGTGAAGCGCCCCCTCCGCGATCAGCGAGCTGGCGATCGCCGTGCCCGCAGCGAGCCCGGAAAAGAACAGCGAGGATATCGAACGATCAAGCTCATCCTCGCCAGCCTCGCGGACGGCCTTGTGCAGGTCCTGCGCATCGGCGGCCTTGAGATCCTCGACGTTTTCGCCGGGCGGATTGGAAGCGTTGTCGACCATTACGAGGATGCAACGGTTCGCGCGGTGCTTTGCTCCGACGCAATCGCCCGCTAGGGCACGCGGCGATGAACGATCCTTCTGTTATCCGCCGCCTCTATGGCCGTCGCCAGGGCCACAAGCTGCGTCTCGGCCAAGCCGCGCTCGTCGAGGAAACGCTTGCCGACCTGTCCGTGCCCGAGGACGGCCCGATCGATGCGATCACGCTGTTCGGCGACAATCGTCCCCTGCACGTCGAGATCGGCTTCGGTGCGGGCGAGCATCTTGCCGGCCAGGCCGCGATAAACCCCGACGTCGGCTTCATTGGCTGCGAGCCGTTCCTTAACGGCGTGGTCGGTGCGCTCGCACATATCCGCGATGGCGAACTGACCAATGTTCGGTTGCATATGGGCGATGCGCTCGAAGTGATCGAACGACTGCCCGACGCAAGTCTGGAGCGGCTTTACCTACTGCATCCCGATCCGTGGCGAAAGGCGCGCCACGCCAAGCGCCGCATGGTCAATCACGGCCCGCTCGACACGATCGCCGCCAAGCTCAAGCCGGGCGCCGAATTCCGGCTCGGCACCGACGACCCGACCTATTGCCGCTGGTCGATGATGATTATGAACGCGCGCCGCGATTTCGAATGGCAGACGAAGACGCCGCACGATTTCCTGACCCGTCCCGACGACTGGCCCGAGACCCGTTACGAGCGGAAAGCCCGGCGGCAGGGCCATGAGGTCTGGTACTACCGCTACCTACGGGTCTGACCCGTAGGCACGCAGCGGCTTTTTACGGGTGGGGTGGAGCGGGTAACGGGAATCGAACCCGTGTATTCAGCTTGGAAGGCTGCTGTACTACCATTGTACTATACCCGCACGCGCTTGAAACCGTTGAATTTCCAAGCAGGCTCCCGGTAGTGTTCCGACGCGGGAGCGGTGCGGCGATAGCGCGGGCGGATGACCGGTGCAAGCCGCTAGCCACAGCGCCCCCTCACATACCTATCGACGGCGGACGCGTGTCCTGTGCTAGATCGTTGGTTCCATCCTGAACCGGAGCGCTGCCATCGTCGGGCCAAGTGTCATCGTCGCGATCCTGACCTACGGCGCGCTGTTGTTCGGGATTGCCTGGATCGTCGACCGTCGCGGGCTGTCGACGCGGCTCCAGCGGATCGCCTATCCGCTGTCACTTGCGGTGTATTGCAGCAGCTGGACGTTCTTCGGCGGGGTCGGCACGGCGGCGACGCGGGGGTGGGATTACCTCGCCATCTATCTCGGGCCGGCTTTGGTGTTCCTGCTAGCGCCGAAGTTTCTCGCGCGGCTGGTGCAGCTGGCGCGCGAGGAAGGGTCGAGTTCGATCTCGGACTTTATTTCCGCGCGCTATGGGCGCAGTCGGGGGACTGCGGCGATCGTCGCGGGAACGGCGCTGCTCGCGTCGGTGCCGTATATCGCGCTCCAGTTGCGGTCGGTGACGCTCAGTTTCGGTGCGATTGCCGGTGTCGGGAGTTCGGCGGAGGTCGGCACGTTCGTCGCACTGCTGCTCGCGGTGTTTGCGATCGTCTTTGGCGCCCGACGATATGAAGTTGCGGGGCGCAATCCCGGCGTGGTCGCGGCGATCGCGGCGGAGTCGCTGATCAAGCTGCTGTGCTTCATCGTGCTCGGGGTGGTGACGATGGCGCTGCTCGCCGACGTACCGGCGACGACGATCGAGGCACCTTTGGCCCGGCTCGAGACGGGCTTTACCTGGGCAACGCTGACATCTGATTTCTGGGTGCGGACGCTGTTGTCGGCGCTGGCGATCCTGTGCCTCCCCCGGCAATTCTATGTCGGGGTGATCGAGGCGCGCGGTCCCGATGCGGTGGCGCGGGGGCGCTGGCCGTTCATCGCCTATATGGTGGTGATCTCGCTGCTGGTCCTGCCGCTGGCGCTGGCAGGGATGACGCTGCTGCCGGGCGATGCCGAGCCCGATCTGTACGTGCTCGCGGTGCCGTTGCAGCAGGGCGAGAACCTCGTCGCGCTGATCGCGTTCATCGGCGGGTTCTCGGCAGCGACGGCGATGGTAGTGGTCGAGACGATCGCGCTGTCGACGATGGCGACCAACGACCTGCTCGCGCCGCTGCTGCTCCGACGGCACGGTGAGGCAGGCGAGGGCGAGCTTGGGCGGCGGATGTTGCGCGTGCGGCGGGTCATCATCGCCGCGATCGTCGCGGTTGCGCTACTATATGGCCGGAGCCTCGGCGCGGACCTGCCGCTCGCCTCGATCGGGCTGATCGCGTTCGCAGGCGTCGCGCAGTTCGCGCCTGCGTTGATCGCGACGGTCGGCTGGAACTTCGCCAATCATACCGCGGCGCGTGCCGGGCTGATCGGTGGGGTGATCGTCTGGATCTACTGCCTGTTGCTGCCGTCGATCGGCGAGAGCATCGGCCCGATGCTGGCGCAATTCACGCGCGGCTGGCTCGATCCGGACGCGTTGCTCGGCTGGCGGATCGGCTCGCCGCTGGTGAATGGCACGGTGTGGAGCCTGGGTGTCAACGTCGCGCTGATGACGGGCTTGCACCTGCGCGAGCGGCACCGGGGAAACGCCGCGCTCGACCACGTCACGACGCTCGGCGAATTGCGGATGCTGGTCGCTCGGTTCGTCGGCGACGGCGAGGCGGAGGCGATCGGCGTGGCATCGCCAGACCTGCGTGCGCCGATCGATGGTCCCGCCGCACGCACGGCCGAGCGGCTGATCGCGGGCGTCATCGGTGCTCCGTCGGCGCGGAAGATCGTCGCGTCGAGCATTGCTGGATCCGCAATCGACGTCAGCGACGTGGTACGCCTCCTCGACCAGCGCGGGCGCTCGCTGCGGTTCTCGCGGACGTTGCTGTCGGCAACGCTGGAGACGATCGATCCGGGGGTTAGCGTGATTGACGCAGACCTGAGGCTAGTCGCGTGGAATCCGCGCTATGTCGAGATGTTCGACTATCCCGAGGGGTATGTCGTGGTCGGTTGCTCGATCGCCGACCTGATCCGCTACAATGCCGAGCGCGAGGGGGTCGGCGATATCGCGGCGCATGTCGGGCGGCGGGTGGCACATCTCGCGCGCGGCACGCCGCACAGTTTCGAGCGGCAGCGGCCGTCGGGGCGCTGGATCAAGATGGTCGGGCGACCGATGCCGGGCGGCGGGTACGTGCAGAGTTTCACGGATATTACCGCGGAGAAGGAGGCGCAGGCTGACCTAGAGGCGCGGGTTGCGGCGCGGACGCAGGATCTCGCCCAGTCGAACGCCATGCTGGACGAGGCGCGCGCGGTCGCGGAGACCGCGACGCGCGACAAGACGCGGTTCCTTGCCGCGGCGAGCCATGATTTGCTGCAGCCGTTGCACGCGGCGCGGCTGTTCTGCGCTGCACTGGACGAAGGCAAGGCACCGCATCAGGGCGAACTGGTGCGCGCGATCGATGGCGCGATCGGATCGGCGGACACGTTGCTGCGCGCGCTGCTCGACGTGTCGCGGCTCGATGCGGGGGGCGTGGTGCCGAAGGTCGAGCGGTTCGCGGTTGGCGCGCTGATCGAGGAGTTGGCGGCGCAGTTCCGCCCGTTGGCGGGCGAGCGTGGGCTGGTGCTGGCGTCGCATCCGGGCGCGTTCAGCGTGGCCACCGATCGATCCTTGCTTCGCTCGATCCTGCAGAATTTCCTGTCGAACGCGGTGCGTTATTCGGCGGATGGGCGGATCTGGATCGGCGCGCGGCGGCGGGGTGGCGACGTGCTGATCGAGGTTCGCGACAATGGGCCGGGGATCGCGGCGGCGGACCGCGAGCGAATCTTCGAGGAGTTCGAGCGGCTGGAGAGCAAGGGGAGCGCGGGCGGTGGCGTCGGGCTGGGGCTGGCGATCGTCCGGAGGATCGCGCGGTTGCTTGGGGTGGCGGTGGAGTTGCGGTCCGAGCCGGGGCGGGGGACTACGTTTGCGGTGCGCGTGCCGCTTGCGCCTGCAGGGTTCGACGTGCCGCTGCCGACGCCCTCGGCGGCGCGCGCGCTGGTGCCGGGGTTGCGGGTACTGTGTCTCGATAACGACGCGACGATCCTCGCGGCGCTCGACGCGGCGTTGCGTGCGCGGCGGTGCGTGCCGTTATTGGCCGCGACGATCGCCGAGGCGATGGAATTGGCTGCGGACGAGGAGCCGGATGTGGCACTGGTCGACTTCCACTTGGACGAAGAAGAGGACGGGCTCGACGTGGTCGCGCGGTTGCGGGCGATGACGCCGGCTCCGGCGATCGCGCTGGTGACCGCGGACCGTGCGGCGGTGGAGGATGTGCGGTGTACGGGGCTGGTCGTGCTGACCAAACCAGTTGAACCCGCGGATCTGTGGCGGTTCATCGAGGAGGCTTCGGCGGCCGCGGCGCAGGGCAGTTGAGCCTCTTCGGATCCTCCCCCGCCAGGGGGAGGATTGAGCCACGGACACAGCACGTCATCCTGACGAAAGTCAGGATCCAGGGTACCGGCGGCATCGATTGTGGCTCTGGGCCCTGACTTTCGTCAGGGTGACGGTGGGGGGAGATGGCGCGGCTAGTCGGCGAAGTGGATGTCCATCGCCCTCGCCGCAAGCACCGCCTGGGTCCGGTTCTGAACCCCCAGTTTGCGCAGGATGGCGGTCATGTGACCCTTTACCGTGCCTTCGGAGACGCCGAGATCGAACGCGACCTGCTTGTTCAGGCGGCCGGCTAGCACGCCGAGCAGCACCTTCAGTTCGGTCGGTGTGAGGCTGGCGACGCGGGTGGACATCTCGTCGACCGGCGCGCCTTCAGTTGGCGCGTCGCGTTCGCCCGCCAACGCGCGGGCGACCGCGTTTTCCAGCGTGGCGAGGTCGGCGGTCTTCGAAACGAAGCCAATTGCGCCATAGGCACGCGCGCGGGGCGCCGCCTCGGCCTCGTCCGCCGAGGAAATCACCATGATCGGCGTATCGGGGCGTTCGGCGTGGAGTAACGCGACACCGGCAAATCCTTCCGATCCCGGCATCCGCAGATCGAGCAGGATCAGGTCGAGCCGCTCGGCCCCCCGCACCGCATCGACCGCCTCGCAAAGCTGCCCCGCCTCGATCACCACCGCGTCGGGCGCGGCGCGGCTGACCGCCAGTTTGAGCGCCTGGCGGAACAGCGGGTGGTCGTCGGCGATGAGGATCGTGCGCGTCATGCCGGGACTGAAGTGGCCTCCTCGCGTCCTGCGATCAAGGCATCGACCACCGCGGGATCGGCGAGCGTCGAGGTGTCGCCGAGCTGGTCCAGCTGGTTCTCCGCGATCTTGCGCAAAATACGCCGCATGATTTTGCCCGAGCGCGTCTTGGGCAGGGCGGGCGCGAACTGGAGGATGTCGGGGGTCGCGATCGGGCCGATCTCGCGGCGGACCCACTGGACCAGCTCCTTGCGCAAGTCCTCGCTCGGCTCGGCGTTCGCGTTGAGCGTGACATAGGCGTAGATGCCCTGGCCCTTCACGTCGTGCGGCATGCCGACGACTGCGGCTTCGGCGACCTTCGAATGCGCGACCAGCGCGCTCTCGACTTCGGCGGTGCCCATGCGGTGGCCGCTGACGTTGATGACGTCGTCGACGCGGCCGGTGATCCAGTAATAGCCGTCGTCATCGCGGCGGCAGCCGTCGCCGGTGAAATACTTGCCGGGGTAGGTCGAGAAATACGTCTGGAAAAAGCGATCGTGATCGTTCCACACGGTCCGCATCTGGCCCGGCCAGCTGTCGGCAATGACGAGATTGCCCTCGACCGCGCCGTCGAGGATTTTGCCCTCCGCGTCAACCAGTTCGGGCATCACGCCGAACAGCGGCTTGGTCGCGCTGCCCGGCTTGAGCGCGGTGGCGCCGGGCAGGGGGCTGATCATGTGCCCGCCGGTTTCGGTCTGCCACCAGGTGTCGACGATCGGGCAGCGGCCGTCGCCGACGACGTTATGATACCAGTTCCACGCCTCGGGATTGATCGGTTCGCCGACCGAGCCGAGCAGGCGGAGCGACTTGCGGCTGGTGCGCGTCACCCAGTCGTCGCCCTCGCGCATCAGCGAGCGCAGCGCCGTCGGGGCGGTGTAGAGGATGTTGACCTGGTATTTGTCGACGATCTGCCAGAACCGGCTGTGATCGGGGTAGTTCGGCACGCCTTCGAACATCACCGTCGTCGCACCGTTCGCGAGCGCACCGTACAGCGAATAGGTGTGGCCGGTGACCCAGCCGACATCGGCGGCACACCAGAAGATCTCGCCCGGGCGGTAATTGAAGACGTACTCATGTGTCATCGACGCCCACACCAGATAGCCGCCGGTCGAGTGGAGCACGCCCTTGGGCTGGCCGGTCGAGCCGCTGGTGTAGAGGATGAATAGCGGGTCCTCGGCATTCATCGGCTCGGGTGCGCAGTCGGTCGACTGGCCCTCGACGCACTCATGATACCAATAGTCGCGGCCTTCGGTCATCGTGACCTTGCCGCCGGTGCGGCGGACGACGATGACCGCCTCGACTGCAAGGTCGCCGTGATCGAGCGCGGCGTCGACATTGGCCTTGAGCGGCACGGTCTTGCCACCGCGCAGGCCTTCATCGGCAGTGATGACGATGCGGCTGTCGCAGTCGTGGATGCGGTTGCACAGGCTCTCGGGCGAGAAGCCGCCGAACACCACCGAATGGATCGCGCCGATCCGCGCACAGGCGAGCATCGCGAACGCCGCCTCGGGAATCATCGGCAGGTAGATGGTGACGCGGTCGCCCTTCTTTACGCCGCGCGCCTTAAGGCAGTTGGCGAGTCTCGACACCTCGTCGCGCAGTTCGGCGTAGCTGATCTTGCGGGATTCGTCGGGGTTGTCGCCTTCCCACAGGATCGCGGTCGCGTCCGGTCGCGCGTCGGCGTGGCGATCGACGCAGTTGGCTGCGACGTTGAGCTGCCCGTCCTCGAACCAGCGAATGTGGAAGTCGCTCTCGTCGAACGACGTGTCCTTGATCTTGGTCGGCGCGACGATCCAGTCGAGGCGCTTGGCCTCCTTCGCCCAGAACGCGTCGGGATCGGTCGCGGCCTCGGCATACATCCGGTCATAGGCGGCGGCGTCGATCAGGGCGTCCTTCGCCCATTCTGTGGAGACGGGATAGCTGGCCTCGGTCATCTGGCTCTCCTTTTGCCGCGCTGTACGCGGTCGCGTTCGGGCGATCATCCCGCACCAAAGTAAGGGATGGCCCAGCGTTCGCAATGCGCCATGATCACGACGCTCATTCCACGCGTAAGACCAGTGGAAGAGCGCGGAGACGGGGATGACACCGATGGCATTCAAGACGAGGCTGGCCTTGACCGCGTTGCTTGGCGGAACTGCGCTGGTACCGGGTATGGCGCAGGCGCAGACGGCACGCGAGATCGAGCTCGAGACACGGTTGAAGGCGCTCGAAGCGGCGGTGCAGGATCTGCGCGGCGAGCTGACCGCGGCACGCGCGACGTCTGCGGCACCGATCGCCTCGACCTCAACGAACGCGGCTCCGATGAGCGCGCCTCCCATGACCGCCAATCCCATGACCGCGTCGTCGATGAGCGCGGCACCCGCGTCGCCAGGCCGATCGCCCGGCGCGACCAATGTGGCCGAGGCCAGGCCTGCCGCGACAAAGTCGGCACCGACCGACGGTTTTCGCGTCGGGAACACCACGGTCAAGCTGGGCGGCTTCGTTCGCCTCAACGTCATTGCCAGCCGCTACAGCGATGGCGAGGTCGCGGTCGGCGGGCTGGGCAAGGAATTCTTCCTGCCGCAGCAGATTCCGGTCGGTGGCGGGTTCTCCAGCCAGGATCTGCTCCTTTCCGCGCGCCAGACCCGCCTGCAGTTCAGCACGGCGACCCCGATGAACGGCACCGAAATCAAGACGCTTGTGGAGTTCGATTTCGCGCTCGCGACGGCGCCGGTCGGCGCGCAGCGCGCGACCAATCCCTACACGCCCACCTTCCGCCGTGGCTTCATCGAATATGGCAATTTGCTGGTCGGGCAGGAATGGTCGACCTTCCAGAACATCGCGGTGCTGCCGGAAACGACCGATTTCGTCGGTCCGCTGGATGGCACGGTATTCAATCGCCAGGCGCTGGTCCGTTATTCCATCCCCTTGCGACCCGGGCTGACGTTGCAGATCGCGGCCGAGAACCCCGAAACGGAAACCGCGTTGCCGGCCAACGCGGCACTGGTCGACACGGACGACGATCGCCTGCCCGACGTGGTGGCACGCGTGAACTGGAAGCCGACATTCGGCGATTTCGCGCTGGCCGGCATCGCGCGCGAGCTGCGGACCGATACGCTAGGCAGCGACGATACCGCCTTCGGCTGGGGCGTTTCCGGGTCGGGCAAAATTCCGATCGGCAAGCGTCATGACCTGCGCTTCATGGCGACCTACGGGCAAGGCATCGGCCGGTACCTAGGATTGGGATACGTCCCCGACGCAATCTACGGCGGCACCGCGACCCGGCTCGAGCGGATCGACAATTTCGCGGCCTTCGCGGCGTTCCGTATCGGCTGGACCGATGCGATCCACTCGACGGTCATGGGCAGCTACCAATCGGCCGATTATCCAGCCGGCGTGATCGTCACGGGACTGGCCAATGCCAAGTCCTATGGCGGCGCGGGCAACCTGTTCTGGTCGCCGGGCAAGGGCTTCGACATCGGCGTGGAATATCGCCACGCCGTCCGCGAGCTGGTTTCGGGCGACACCGGCGCGCTCGACCGCCTCGAATTCGCGTTCAAATACGGGTTCTGATTGCCCAACGCTCCAGAATCCCCACCGCTCCACCTGAGAGGATACCGCCATGGCAACGACAACCGGGGACGCATCGCCCCTTGGTCACGTGAAGCAGAGCCAGCCGTTGATCATCATCGCATCTTCCTTGGGTGCGGTGTTCGAATGGTATGATTTCTACCTCTACGGCCTGCTCGCGACGATCATCACCGCGCAGTTCTTCTCGGGCGTCAACGAGACGACCGGGTTCATCTTTGCGCTGGCAGCGTTCGCGGCCGGGTTCGCGGTGCGGCCGTTCGGCGCGCTGGTCTTCGGGCGGATCGGCGATGTCGTCGGGCGCAAGAACACCTTCCTCGTGACGATGGCGATCATGGGGCTTTCTACGTTCCTGGTCGGTTTGCTCCCCAGCTACGCCTCGGTTGGCGTCGCCGCACCGATCGCGCTGGTCGTGCTGCGGTTGTTGCAGGGCCTCGCGCTCGGCGGCGAATATGGCGGTGCCGCGACCTACGTCGCCGAGCATGCGCCAGACAAGAAGCGCGGGCTGTTCACCAGCTTCATCCAGACCACCGCCTCGCTTGGCCTGTTCGCGGCGCTGCTGATCGTCATCGGCGTGCGCACTTTGGTCGGCGAAGAAGCGTTCGCGGCTTGGGGCTGGCGGATTCCGTTCATCGTCTCGATCGCGTTGCTCGCGGTGTCGCTCTGGATCCGCATGCAGCTCGAAGAGAGCCCGGTGTTCCAGAAGATGAAGGACGAGGGCAAGACCTCGAAGGCGCCGCTGACCGAAGCGTTCGGGCAGTGGAGCAACCTCAAGGTCGTGCTGATCGCGCTGTTCGGTGCGGTCGTCGGCCAGGGCGTCGTGTTCTACACCAGCCAGTTCTACGCGCTGTTCTTCCTCGAGAAGAATCTCCGCGTCGACGGGCCCACCACCAACATCCTGATCGCGATCGCACTGCTGATCGCCACGCCCGCGTTCATCTTCTTCGGCTGGCTGTCGGACAAGATCGGGCGCAAGTGGATCATCCTGACCGGCTGCGCGCTCGCCGCGCTGACCTACATGCCATTGTTCCATGCGCTATCGAAGGCCGCCAATCCGGCGCTCTATGCGGCACAGGCCAATTCGCCGGTCACTGTGGTGGCTAACCCCGACGAGTGTTCGGTCCAGTTCGATCCGGTCGGCAAGAACAAGTTCGACAGCAGCTCGTGCGACATCGCCAAGTCGTATCTCGCAAAGGCGGGCATCTCGTACACCAACGTGATCGCACCGGCAGGCACCGTCGCGCAGATCAACATTGGCGGTGCGACCATCCCGGTCGTCAACCCGGCGGTGGTTTCGGGGCCCGAAAAGGCGGCGGCGATCAAGACGTTCGGTACCGAAGTGAAGACCGCTCTTACCGCGGTCGGCTACCCCGAAAAGGCTGACCCGGCGCAGATCAACAAGCCGATGGTCATCGCGATCCTCGTCCTGCTCGTGCTGTACGTAACGATGGTCTACGGCCCGATCGCGGCGTTGCTGGTAGAGCTGTTCCCGACGCGGATCCGCTACACCTCGATGTCGCTGCCCTATCATATCGGCAATGGCTGGTTCGGCGGGTTCCTGCCGACCGCGGCGTTCGCGATGGTCGCGGCGACCGGGGATATCTATTATGGCCTCTGGTACCCGATCCTCGCCTGCGCGGTGACGGCGGTTGTGGGGCTAGTGTTCCTGCCCGAGACGTTCCGCCGATCGCTGCACAGCTAGCTCCTTAGCCTAGCATTGAACGACGAAGGGGTCGGTTTGGTTGAACCCAAACCGACCCCTTCGCTATTTCGACGCTGGCACGCCCACCGCCCGATACGCTGGCGGGCAAGGATGGTGAAGGCGTCGTTCAGTAGGTCGTAGAGTTCGTCGACGATACCGAACCATAGCGGCCACGCTCGGCAACCACTTCGTCGCGCGTGTACGCAGGCGCCGCCTCGTCGAAGCGCGACCAGCCATCCTGGCGATACGCCGCACCACGCGTAGTCGCATCGACCGAACGATGGCGATCGAGCACCGCTTCGGCCTCGGTGGCCAGACTGTCGTCGACGCGTGCGCTCAGCAAGGTACCGCCGCGACGGACGCCTTCCGAATAGACATGGGCTTCGTCATCGGTGTGACCCGCGTCCTTCAGTGCACCGACGATCGTACCGGTTGCAGCACCGCCAGCCGCACCGATGCCGGCACCGACCACGGTCGATGCGAGCCAACCAGCCGCGACGATCGGTCCCAAGCCCGGGATCGCGAGCAGGCCGAGCCCGGCGAGCAGGCCACCGACCCCGCCCACGGCCGCACCAGTCGAGACACCGCGGCTGACGTCGCCGCGATCGTTGACGTCGTCTAGCGACGTGTCGTGATCGCCGTGCGCGCCGTCGGCGTTGTTCGCGACGATGCTGATCGAGTCATGCGATACGCCGATGCGCTCCAGATCGTTCAGCGCGGCCTTGGCATCCGAGTAATCGTCGAACAGGCGGGTAAGGGTCTTGGTCATCGTTTCTCTCCTGGGAAAATGGATCAACGCGCGGTCACGTTGCCCTTGTAGTCGAGCCCGACATTGACCTTCTTGCCGGCCTTGGTCGCGCTGCCGCGCCAGACGCCGTCCTTGTCCTTCGCCAGGCGCGAAACCGACTGATAGCCGGCCTTGGTCAGGCGACCGCGGGCCTGGTCCTCGGAGAAGGAATTGGCGCCCTTGGCCGGGGCCGCGACATGGGCGGCATCGTTATTCTTGACGGCGGGGTTGTGTGCGCCGGCGTGCGTCGCGGTCTGGGCGAGGGCGCTGGAGGCCAGCAGTATTGCGCCGCATGCCATGGATGCTCGAACGGCCATGATACTCTCCTAAGCCTTTGGTTTTTGAAACGGGGGCGTTCGCGGGGTGGGAGGCGGCATGTCGACCACGCCGCCTCCCGGTCCGATCAGCGAACCGTACCGCGACGAAACATGTTGACGATCGCGAGCAGGATCACCGCGCCGACCAGCGAGATCAGGATCGACTGGATATTGACCGCGCCGTCCATGATCGATGCGCCACCGATCAGCGGCGTGATCAGGAAGCCGGCCAGCAACGCGCCGACGATACCGACGACGATGTTAAGGAAGATACCCTGCTGCGCATCGGTGCGCATGATCATGCTGGCAACCCAACCGATGAGGCCGCCGACTATTAGGAGGATGATGAGGTTCATAGTGAGGTTCCTGGATGGTGATTGTACAGGAGGCTCAACAGTCGGGATCGTTGATCCGTTCAGTTTCGGCCGATATGCCGGCTTTTGCTATTGGTGCTCACATACCGGGTGCGTTGGTACAAATGTGGCAGCCGGCGCGGAACCGGAGCCCCCTTTTGCTCGCTCAACCGGCATGACCAAGACCAACGGCAAGCCGCTTCATGCCCCGACGCTGCATCACCTCGAACAGCTCATGACCGGGTTGCTCGAAGGGGTGATCCTGATGGATCCGACCGGCATGATCCTCAGCGCGAACCCGGCGGCGTTGAAGATGCACGGCGTCAGGGCGTTGGCCGATCTGGGCGAGACCGCTGACGATTACGCGGCGCGCTTCCGGTTGCGGTACCGAGACGGTCGCAAGCTGCCACGCCGCGAATACCCGTTGATGCGGCTGCTAGCCGGCGAAAGCTTTCCCGACCTGATCGTCGAGGTCTCGTCGCCGGATGCGGACGAGCCGCGCTGGGTGCATCAGGTCCGCGACATCGTCATGGACGAGGACGGCGGCGATCCCGATTGCCTGGGGATGGTCATCAACGACGTCTCCGAACGGTTCGATGCGGAGGACCGGTTCGAGGCGATGTTCCATGCGAACCCCGCCCCTGCCCTCATCATGCGGGTCGCCGACCAGCGCTATGTGCTGGTCAACCAGGGGTTCCTCGATCTGTCCGGCTACGACCGAGACCAGATCGTCGGCAAGACGCTGTTCGATCTCGACTTCCTCGCCGAGGTCGAGCGCAAACCGTTCGTCAAGGAACGCGTCGCCGCCGGCAAGACCGTCCCGCAACTGGAGGCGGAGCTGCCGCTCGCGGGGGGCGACAAGACGCTGGTCATCCTCGCGGGCCAGCCGATCGAACTCGCCAACGAAGACTGCCTGCTGTTCACGTTCGCCGACCTCGAACCCCGGCGTCGCGCGCAATTGGCGTTGCAGGCCAGCGAACGGCATTTCGTGTCGGTGTTCGAGATGGCCCCCGTCGCGATGGTCATCACCAGGGGCGACGAAAACCGCATCATGGAGGTGAACGCCGCGTTCAAGAGCCTCACCGGCTACACCGATCACGCGGTCGTCGACCGGTTCGCGGACGATCTCCAGCTTTGGAACGATGCCGCTCAGCGCGTGGAGCTGGAAACCGAGATCCGCGAGCGGAACGGCATTCGCGGCCAAGACGTCCGCCTGCTCCACAAGAACGGCGAAACACTCGACTGCCTGGTTTCCGCCGAACGGATCAGCATCGACGGCACGCCCTGCGTCTTGTGGCTGTATCAGGACATATCGGCGCGCCGCCGCGGCGAACTCGAACTCGTCGAGGCGATCGACGCGGTGATGAAGGACGCCAACTGGCTCAGCCGGTCGATCATGGACAAGCTGGCGACCCTGCGAAATCCGCGCGCTGGCTCGGGCGCCACGCCCCCGACCACCGAACTCAGCAAGCGCGAGCGCGAGGTTCTCGAACTGATCTGCCAGGACCTCGACGACGCGGCGATCGCCACCCGGCTCGACCTGTCGCGCAATACCGTCCGCAACCATGTCGCGCGGCTCTATGCGAGGATCGGCGTCAACCGGCGCAGCGCCGCGATCGTCTGGGCGCACGAACGCGGCGTCGGGGCGTAACGCGCATCAGGCCTTGTGATGCGCGTGGAACAGCTTGCCGCCTTCGACCACGTACACCACCGCCAGCACGCCGAGTCCGATCGCAAGATAGCCGATCGCCAGCGGATAGGTCGTGCCATTGTACGACTGGCCGATCAGCGACCCGACGATCACCGCGCCGACGCTGGTGATGAACCCCTGGATCGAGGATGCGGTGCCGGCGATATGCCCGACCGGCTCCATCGCCATCGCGCCGAAATTGGAGCCGCACAGGCCGATGCACGTCATGCTCAGCGCCTGGAACAGCATGTAGGTCCACA
Source organism: Sphingomonas arabinosi (assembly GCF_036663715.1). Taxonomy (NCBI): domain Bacteria; kingdom Pseudomonadati; phylum Pseudomonadota; class Alphaproteobacteria; order Sphingomonadales; family Sphingomonadaceae; genus Sphingomonas; species Sphingomonas arabinosi. The sequence continues at coordinate 345,893 of NZ_JAXOJN010000001.1, read as the reverse complement.
GCGACTCCGACCCGGCCGCGATCACGCCGATGTGGATCACCGACAGCGCGATCAACCCCAGTACGGCAGCCTGCGATATGAGCCGCGTTCCGAGACGCTCGACCAGCCGACTGTTGGCGAACGACGCGCAGCCCATCGAAAACGCGCAGACCGCGAACAGGATCGTGAACCGCTCGCCGGCATGGAACTCGTCGACGAAGATCTGCTGCGCCGACGAGACGAAGGCGATGATCCCGCCGAACGTCATCGACGCCGCGACCGCATAGCCAGCCGAATACCGGTTGGTCAGCGTCAGCGTGTATGCCTGACGGAGCGACGCGAGCGACAGCGGCGACCGGCGCTCGACCGGCAGCGTTTCACGCAACCGCGTTATCGACCACGCCAGGACGAACGCCGCGAAGCCGGCCAAGGCGTAGAAGATGAACCGCCACGGACCGAATGCGAGCAACACCTGCCCAAGGCTGGGCGCCATGATCGGCACGAGAAAGAAGATCATCTGCGCCACGGACAACGTGCGCGCCATCTGGCGACCCGAATACCGATCCCGCACGATCGCGACCGCGAGTACGCGCGTCGATGCCGACATCAGCCCCTGGAGAACGCGTGCGCCCAACAAGGCTGCAAACGTCTGCGATCCAGCCGCGAAGATGCTCGCCGCGACGAAGCCGGTGAGCGTGACGAGCAGGATGATGCGACGGCCATAGCGATCGGCGAGCGGCCCGTAGACGAGCTGCCCCGCGCCGAAACCGAGCATGTACGCGGTGATGATCCACTGGCGATGGTTCGCGGTGGCGATGCCGAGCTGGTGACCGATATCGGCGAGCGCCGGCAGCATCAGGTCGACGCCGAGCGCGTTGACCGCCATCAGCGCGGCGATGAAGGCGACGAACTCGCCTGGACGCATCAATGGGGCAGCAATTTTGTCGTTCATCGACGTCGCTTAGGACTGTCCCGCCTCGAACGCCACCCGAACGACGGTGGCGGCTTATCGGCGATGGCAACTGATCGACGAGCACGGATGCCGTCGACCAGTCGCCGATGCGCTTACGGCTTTTTGAACTTGTAGACGAACTGGTCGGTCGTGCCGCGGATTGCGGGGTCGAACACCGGCTTGGTATGATCGTCGGCCGGATTACGCAGCACGGTGGACTCGCCAACGAACTTGAACCCTGCCGCCTGGACCTGCGCCTTCACCGCGGCCGGATCGATCCGGTGCCGCGTCTCGGTGCCGCTCAGGCCGCTGCCGGGGGCGTCCGCATGATCGATAACGACGTAGATGCCGCCGCGCTTGAGCATGTTGAACACCGCCTTATCGAATGCCTTCAACGCGCCCTCGCCGCCGCCGTTATTGGCGATGTCGTGGTAATTCTGCACGGTCCAGAACAGGTCGACCGGCTTGGGCGAAGTCGGCAGGTTGGTGGTCTGGACGACGGCGGTAACGTTGGCGAGGTTACGCGCCTGAAGTGCCGGCAGCGTCTTCTCGGCGTATTTTGCGCCGGCCGCTGGCCAGACTGCGTAGACATGCCCCTTGGGTCCGACGACACCGGTGAAGATCCGGGTCCAATATCCCGCGCCTGGCAGGTAATCGATGACGACGTTGCCCGGCCGCACACCGGAGAATGCGAGAACGTCGGCGGCCTTGCGGCGGGCATCGTCGCCTTGCTGGTCGGCACGCGCGGGATTGGCCAGTGCGCTGGTGACCGCGGGACTGACCTTCTGCGCCTGCGCCGCGGTCGTGCCCGCCACGGTGCCCGCCGCGATCGTCATCGCAACCGCGACGCTCGTCCAGATCGATTTCATCATCCGTCTCCCCACCCTCCCGACGACAGTGCCGGATCGATAGGCAGGATCGGCCGGAAGCCGGCGCTAGTCCAGATCGTTTTCGCTGATGACGACGATCTCCTGGTCGGGATCGCGTGCCAGTGCGACGACGCCGAGTTCGGCGATCTCTTCGGCATGCTGTTTGAAGATCGTCACGGCGTCGCCTTCGGGCGATACCGTGCTGAGCGCTTCGAGCACGTCGTACTGGACCGCGAACTGATAGCGCTCTTCGCTCACTTCGGCCTCGAACTCGACCTGGCGCAGGTCGCTGTTGTCCTCGAGAGTCTTCACGTCGATGTTCAAACGGTCTTCGGCCATATCTTCGCTCCTGCTATGCGCCGACAACAGTCCAGGGGCGGAATCGAGCCATGCCCCGCCCCCGGAAAGTGCCGCCGTCTTACAGTCCGATCTGCAGGCTGGCACGCAGCGACAGCGCGACGCGGCCCTGTTGCTGCTCGGCGTTGAACTCGCCACCCATCCGGAAGATGCCGTTGCCGCCGACGCCGCGCAGCTTGCCGACCCAGCCGCTGGTCCGCTTGTCGGGGGTCAGCGTGAACGACTGGCCGCCTTCGAACGATGCGGTGGTAGCGCCGAGACCGCCGCCGACGATCTGGCGACGGCCGCCTTCGGCTTCGACGCGGAACCAGCCATTCTCGAACTTGGGTCCGCCGAAGTTCAGCCCGAGTGCGCCGCTGCCGGTGACCGCCAGCTCGTCGCTGCTGCGCGACTGGACGACGAGGTCGATCGCCTTGCCGCCGCCGGTCTCGCTATAGCCGTCCTCCTTGAGCTTGTAGTAATCGATCGCGAGCACCGGGCGGAAGGTGAACACGCCGGTGCCGACCTCGTACGACAGGCCGCCGGACGCCGCGTACAGCGTACCGTCCCAGTCGCCGTTGGCGGTCCGCGCAACCGCCTCGCTCCCGATCGAACCGCTGAAATCACGTGAACCTGCGAACTGGATCTTGGCGCCCGACGCACGGGCGTTTGCCTGCAGACCGCCCCAATGCCCGCGCCAATATCCGGCAAGCTCATACTGGTTCGACCGCACTTCGTTGTTCGTGCCGTCATCGGCGTCCTGCCCGTTCAGATACGCGAACGAGGTACCGAAATTGCCGACGCCGGTCTTGTACTCGGCGCCTGCCGATACGCCCCAGCCGCTTATGTCGTAGCCTGCGGTATCGGAGATGCTCTTCGACGTTCCCCAGGCGACCTGGGTCACCCAATAGCCCCATTTGCCTTCGTCCTTGAACGGGCCATGCGGGTCGGCGAGCAGGCGAGCGGTCGCACGCGAGCCCATCGTTACGGCTTCGAACGTGCCGCCGGCATGGTCGGGCAGCATCTGGCGGATCGAGCCGCGGAACGCGTCGGCCTCGGTGATGTTCAGGAACGCGCCGCCGACCTTCGCGTCGTTGCCGAGCGCCTTGTAGATCGCGTCATACGCCGACGCCTGCGAGCGGTTGAGGCCGAGTTCGGTCGACGATTTGCGTGCGACATCGACCGCGAGATCGTTGCCCGTGCCGGTCGCGATGCTGCCCTTGTATAGGAACGGGAGCAGCGTCGTGGTCGCGGTCAGGTTCGCGGCACCCGTCAGCGTTCCCGCGCGGAGGACGGTGTAGCGCCCCTCGGCATCGACGACGCTGGTGAGCTTCAGCGCGAGCTTCGAGTCCTTGTCGAACGCAGCCGTGCCCGCGACCTGGATCGCCGTGCTGGTGCCGCCGGTCTTGTCGAGCGTCACGGCGAGGATACCGCCGCCGCCGACCGACAGCGACGCGATCGATGCGGCCTTGGTGATGTCGAGCGTGCCGCCGTTGACCGCGACCGCGAGGCCGCCTGAATTGGCGAGCGTGCCGGAGAAGCGCGAGGTGCCGCCGAGCGTCAGCGTGTCGCTGCCACCGCCGAAGTCCGCCGCGCCGCTGAACACCGACGTGCCAGCGAGCGTGAGCGCGTCGCTGCCTGCACCGAACACTGCGCCCCCGGTGAAGTTGGCGTCGCCCGAAAGCGCGAGGCGGTTGTTGCCGCTGCCGAAGCGCGCGGTACCGGCGACGGTGCCATCCGCGACGTCGAACACGTCGTTGCCGCTGCCGAAGCGCACGTCGCCGACGATTGCGGGCGCCGTGATGCCGGTCGCGACCGCGGTCTGGCGGACGATCGTGCCGGTCGTATTCGCCGAGAGATCGATGGCGACGTTGCGCTCGGACGTCGCCAGCGCGCCGGATGCGCCGATCCCGCCGCTGTTCTCGACCAGCGTGACGGTGCCCGACCGATCGAGGATGCCGATCGCGGTGCCGTCGGCAGCCTGCGCGGTCGCCTTGATCGTGCCGCTGTTGCGGATCGTGCCGACCGATGCGCCGGCGTCGATCAGAACCGCCGTCGAGCGCGATGCCGCCGTGCCGCCGCCTGCCGCGGAGATCGTGCCTGCGTTACGGATTTCAGGGGTCGACGCACCCGCACCGAGCTTCATCGCGGTCGCGCTCGCGCCATTGGCGGTTGCCGATACGGTCCCGTTGACGCCGATCCCGCCTGCGATCGTCAAGGCACCGCCGAGACCACCGACCGCGAGACCATTGCCTTCGACACCGCCATAGACGCCGCTGCCCGCGATGCCGCCGTCGACGATCAGGCCGAAGCCGGTCCCGGTACCCGCGACCGGGCCGATCGCGACGACGCGCGTGGCCGATCCGATCTGCACCGCCGGTGCCGCACCGAACGAGGTGATCGCCGCGGAGCCTTCGGTGGCGTCGGGAAGACCGTCCTTGTCCTCGTCGGTATCGGTCGTGCTCGCGTCCTTCGGCGGGATCGCGAAGATGATGCCGCCCGACACGTTGCCCGCGACGACGAGCGCGGAGCCGCCCTGCAACAGGTCGTCTGCGTCGAGCTTCGATACGTCGGCGGGCGCCGTCGCATAGCGATAGCCGGTCGAGCCGAGCGCGCCCTGCACCACCAGCGCGCCCGTGATGTTGCCATCGACGCGCGCGGCGACCGCGCCCTGTCCGATCGCGGCGATAGTGCCCGCAAGCCGGACGTTGCCGGTGACGTCGGCGATCCGCACGCCGGTCGATCCGTTGCCGGTGACCGATGTCTGGCCGTCATGCGTGAAGGCGCCGGTCAGCGGTCCGCCGAGCCAGATGCCCGCGGAGTTGTTGCCCTTCACCGTGATCGCGCCGCTGTTGACGATCGCGCCGGTGTACGCGCCCGCGGTACGGATTCCGGTCCGTCCAGTGCCCGCCGCGAACGGGCCGTCGAGGTCGCCGTCCTTGTCCGTGTCGGTCGCGACATAGCTTTCGTCGATGATGATCTTGCCGGTCGCCGCGTTGGTGATGCCGCCGCCGGTGCCTGCGTTGGCGAGGATGCCGGTCGAGCCGTCGACGTTGGTGACCTGGATCGTGCCTTCGTTGGCGACCGAGTTGACGCTGTCGACCGTTACGGCGGTGCCACTCGTCGGCGTTACCGAACCGGCGGCGGCGATGCGGATATTGTCGGGCGCTCCAGCCTTGATCGACGAGGTCCGCACCGCGTCGGTCCGCTTGGTGTCGATCACGGTCTGCGCCTGGGCGCCGGTCGTTACCGCGAACAGGCAGGTGGTGGTCAGCAGAAGACGACGCATACGGAACCCTTTTCGATGTGTTTTCGAGAAGAGGACGGAGACGCGGCCCGCGAACCTTTAACCTTGGTGGAGTATGACGCGGCACAAGAGTCGCGGCGGCGCGTTGTGCGGCGGATATCTTCAGGGAAATGACAGCATGATCACTACTATCGCCGAACTCGACCGCATCCGCGACGACAGCAAGCGCCTCGTCACGACGCGCTCGATGATGTCGGCAGGCGCGGCGGTCGTGCCGATCCCCGGCGCGGATATCGTCGCGGACATCGGGCTGCTCACCAAGCTGCTACCCGAGATCAGCAAGCGATTCGGTCTCGATCACGAGCAGGTGCAGAAACTGGAGCCGCAGCTTGCGCAGCAGGCGCTGGTGATGGCGTCGAGTCTGGGCAACACGATGATCGGCCGGATGGTCACCAAGCGGATCGTCGTCGCGCTCCTCCGCCGCGTGGGGGCTCGCGTGGCGGTGGGATCGATGGCGAAGTTCGTGCCGTTTGCAGGTTCCGCGGTGGCGGCGACGATTAGCTTCGGCGCGATGAAGCTGGTCGGCAATTCGCATGTGGAGGATTGCTACAAGACGGCGCTGGCACTGCTCCCCGCGGATCAGCGGGCGTTGGTCAACGCGAAGGGGTGAACGACGGTGTCGTCTAGCTTCCCTCCTTGAAAGGGGGGCTGGGGTGGGTAGGCCCGTTCGAGCCACTATTGTTGGAATGTGTGGAAGCCGACCCACCCCCTACCCCTCCCTTTCAGGGAGGGGGGAAGTTAGAAGGCGGCGTCTAGGCCGATGCGGAAGGTCCTCGGGCGTTGCGGGGTGATTTGCCCGCTCCCCACCTGGAACGGGGTGCCGAGCGCGAACCGGTTGCCGACGCTGTCGGTCAGGTTCGTTATTCCGAGCGTCAGCCCCAATGATGGGCGCCCGACCCGTGCGGTCAGCGCGGTGTCGAGATAATCGCCCTGCTCTTCGCCGAGTACCGGCCCGACGCCGAGCCGCGACCGGCCGACATAGCGCGCCCAGCCATAGACCCGCAGTTCCAGGTCACGCCCGACGTCGCGCCGATAATCCGCCCCCACTCGCCCGGCGTAGCGCGCGATGTTCGGCACCTGGCTCATCCGCGCGAGCGCCACGAACAGCGCCGGGCTGGGCTCGGTCACGCGGCTGTCGTTGTAGGTGAAGCCCGCGTCGAGCGTCAGCCCGGCGACCGGCTTCCACCCGCCCGCCGCGCTGAACGTCCAGATCCGCCCGTCGCCGATGTTCGCCGTGCTAGGCAGACCGGTCGCGTCGATGAAGTCGGCCTGGATATCCTGCCAGATCGTATGCGACACGCTCGCCGTCAGATACGCGCGATCGACACCGGCGAGCCCGAAGCGCATGCCGCTTTCCAGCGTCCGCACCCGATCGTTCTCGAACCGCCGCACGAAATCGCTCTCGATCGCCAGTCCGCCCGGGCGGAATCCCTGCTGATACCGCCCGTACAGCGACACCTTCGGCAGCACCGCAGCGATCAGCGAGGCGGACGGCAGCACGCTCGTCTCGATCCGGTCGGCCGTCACGCGTGCGCGAGCGAGCGCGACCGTCTCCAGCCGCGCCGGTGCGATGTCCTCGCCAGTTCCTGCGAGAGATGCCCGCGTGACCCGCGCACCGGCGGTGGCGGTCAATCCGCGCACCAACTGCACGCTCCCCTCGCCGTACAGCGTCGCCTCGTCGATGCTGTTGGTCACGCCCGTGACTGGCGCGGGCGCATCGACCGGACCGAGCGAGCGCGACAGGCGCGTCCGGTTATGCGTGAAACTGCCGCCGACGACCCAGCCGAACCCGTTCCGCACAGGCCGCCATACCCGCGTCTCGTTCGCGATCATGTCGGTCGCATTGCGCTGCGCGAAAACACGCGGGCTGCCAAGGGCTGACGTCAGGGGGCTGCCGAATGCAGGCCAGTTGGTAGTCGGTAGCGTCGGATCGACTGCTGGCAGCGTCGCGTCGTACCGTTCGGTCAGCGTCTGGCTGACGATCCCGGTCGAGGATTTGACCTTCAGCCCGCCGATCGAGCCCGACACGACGACCTGCCCCAACGTGTAGTCCGCGGAGAAGCCCTGCACGATCGCGCTCGACCGCGTCAGCGGCGGCGCGTCGCGGTCCGCGTACTGGCTATCGTCGCCTTTGGTCCATTGCCCGATCCCGCCGACATCGACCGTCCAGCCATTCCCCGCATCGAGCCGCAGCGCCGCCCGGCCGCCACCGATCCGCGTCCGGTTTACGTCGCGCCGGGCGAGCACCGGATTGTCGATATACCCGCCCTCGCTCACGCCGTAGCCGACGACGCGCAGCGCCACGCGCTCGCCGAGCGGCACGTTCAGCGTCGCGCCGAGGTCAGCACCCGGATCGCCGTGCCACGTCGCCGAGAGACCGCCTGCGATCGTCGCCGACACCGCGCCCAGCTCCGGTGCATTCGGCACGGTGCGGATGATCCCGCCGAGCGAGCCTGCGCCGTACAGCGTCCCCTGCGGCCCTTCGAGCACCTCGACCGAGCCGATATCGTATAGCCGCAGATCGGGATCGGGCGCGTTGTAGCTCAGCCGCAGGTCGCCGAAATATTGCCCCACCGTGGTTTGCGTCGGTCCGGTGAAACTGGAGTCAGCGATGCCCCGGATGAACAGCTTGTTTCGCCCCGCGCCGAGATGCGTCGACGATACGCTGGCCAGCCGCGCGAGGATTGCCTCGGTCCCGCCCGCGCCGCCGAGCGCGAGATCGACGCCGTCGAGCAACGCCACCTGCCCCGCGAAATCGCGCAACCGGACGTCGCGCTTGCTGCCGGTGACGACGATGTCCGCGCCCTGGACCGCCGGTGCCGGCACGGGCACGATCTTCGGACGTTTCACCCGGACTATCGCGACATGCGGCGCGCGCGCGACGAGCCGCCATCCCAACGGTCCTGCGGCTGCGACGTCAGCGTTTGCCGCGACTGCGAGCCGGTCGAGCGCCTCGCGTGCGCTCATCCGCCCGCGCACCGCCGGCACACGCCGCGCCCAAAGTCCCGGATCGCCGACAACGATGCTCGTCCCCGACTGCCGCCCGAGCGCCAGCACCGCGTCGCCAAGATGCCCCGCCGGCAGGTCGACCGCCCCCTGCCCCGCCTGCGCGGGAGCGGCGACGGCGAGCGCCGCGACGACCAGACATCCGTGCATCCTCACGAGCGGGAGGACATCACCCAGTGGCCACCACGCTTGCGGATCGCGACCCCCAGCAGCGGCGCGGCCAGTCTCGGATCGCCCACCAGCTTGGCGGTGGCGATGCTGCCGCTGAACGGCCGCTTCGCCACGGTCGGGTCGGCGCGCAGATCGACGCCGAGCGCGCGCGACAGGTCGTCCGCGACTTCCGCCAGCGTCGCACCTTCATACGCCAGCACGCTGTCGCGCCACGATCCGACGCTGGCGACGTCGACATTGGTCACGGTCGCCTCGCCGTCGCGCACGACCAACCCCTGCCCCTTCACGAGCCGGATGCCGTCGCGTCCCGGGTTATAGTCGACCGCGCCCTCGGACACCGCGACGTGGGTCTCGCCACGCGCGAACTTCACGTCGAACGCGGTCCCGACATCGACCAGTCGCGCGCCACCGACGCTCACCTCGAACGGATCGCTGTCGTCGTGCCGGACCAAGAACATCGCCTCGCCGCGCTCCAGTGTCGCGATCCGCGGGTCGTCGCGATCGAGCATCAGGCGTGTCGCACCACCCATCGCGATGCTGCTCCCATCGGCGAGTTGCACCGTCCGCATGGCGCCCGCTGCCGTCTCGACCGCATAAGGGCGCGCGCGCGTTTCGATCGCCTCATAGCCGACGAACAGTGCCAGCGACGCCGCGATCGCGCCGCCGGTCCAGACCGGCCAACGTCTCCGCGGAGGCTGCATCAGGATCGGCGCGGCCTGCACGGGAGGCACGGATGCCGCCATCTCCTCGATATCGGCCGACATCGCGTGATAGGCCACCGCGTGACGCGGGTCCGCCTCCAGCCAGGCGTGGAACGCCGGCCAGTCGTCGAACGCATCGCTGCCGGTCCGGACGACCCAGTCCAGCGCAGCCTCGTTCAGCGCAGGCGCGTCGATATCGTCATGCTCCGCCATCATGGCCTCCTATAGCTGAAGACGGAGACGATCGTATCAGACCTCATCATAACGTCGCTTCGCATCGATCATCGCGCGATAGGCCTTTCGCAGGTCGCCCTCGACGGTGCTGAGACTCACGCCGAACTCCGCCGCGACCGTCCGCTGCTCGACCCCATCGATCCGGTGGCGACGGAATATCCGCGCCGCCCGGTCGCCGACCGACTGCAACGCCGCCTCCGCCAACGCCGCCTGCTCGCGCGCGATCACGACGCGCTCGGCGGACGGCTCCTCGGACCGATCGAGCGAAGCGCCGCCGGTCGCCTCGGTCCATTCCCGATCGCGCTTCTCCGCCTGCCGCACCGCGCGATGGCGATCGAGCATCAGGTTGTTCGCCATCCGGTACAGATACGACAGCGGCGACGCGATCGGCCCGGTCGGCGCCGATTGTATCCGCATCCACAGCTCGTGCAGCAGATCCTCGGCCGCATCGCCCGCACCGAGCGACCGGAGAAACCGCAGCAGCGTGTCGCGGTTCGCGAGGAAAACGGCCTCAAGGCCCGAGGAGTCCATGTTCCGCCCGTGTCGATAGGCCGCCGATCGGCGCTCGACGGCGCCGTGTTCCCGGCGGGACGTACAGCGCTTGGCGGAGAGACACAATCGACCCGCCCGGCACCCTGTTACCGATGCAGCAACGTCCAGCCCTGCGGCAGATAGTCCGTCGACATGTAATAATAGAACAGGCACGTGCCGTCGCGGCGATAAGTCCCGCCCTTGACGAGACCGAGCGCGGTGGTGCCCTCGAACACCGGCGCGCCGCTGTCGCCCGCCTTGCACGTCGGCCCCTCGACCGCGACCCAGGTCGGCAGGCACGCGCCGCCGCACAGATCGCCCGCGGGCGCGAAATCGACCATCGCCACCACCGCACAGCTATACCCGGTCCGCTCGCCGCGATGACACACGAAGTCGCCCGCGCGCGTGCTGGTGCGGTAGCGCCATGTCGCGACGGGCCGCGCGAGCGTCTTGGCGGTGTCCGCGTAGAACAGCGGCGCGTAGGCGATGCCCGGGGCGGTCGCGACGTTGACCTGTACGTCCTGATATCCCCAGCCCCATTGCCCGACGAACGCCAGCGGCCATTCCTCGCGGCTGCCGTCCGAAGGGCGCTTGCCGACATAGGAGAGCGTGTCCGGGCAATGCGCTGCGGTGACCACGCCGTTGCGCACGCCGTCGGACACGACGAAGCCGGTCGTGCAGGCATAGCGCTTGCCATCGACGGTACCGACCACACGCGCACCACCCTCGATCGCGCTGCCTGATATTGGTGCAGGGGTTACCTGATTCACGGCGGGAGCAGCCTCGACCTGCATGTCGACCGGCGGCCGATCGACGACATCGATGCGCACCGGCACGCCCGTCATCGCCGCGATCCGCGCGCGCAGTTCGCCGTTCCGGTCGAGATCGGCGTCGGCGCTGACGGTCATCACGACGAGCTCGCCGGTCCGCTGGTCCACGCCGAGTCCGGGCGGATGCGGCAGGGAGTCGCGGATCTTCGCCTGATAGGTGGTGATCGCGGCGAGCACCGCGTCGCGCGTCGCGGTGGCGCCGGTGCGGAAGACGATCGGAACGGTCATGCCGCCAGCGACTACCGATTGGTCGGGCACGGGAACGGTACCGGTCAGCAGCACGACGATCCGGTAGGTCGGCAGATGCTCGATCGCGATCCCGGCCCAGCGATCCTTGAAGGTTTTGTGCAGCGCGTCGGTCGCCGGCACGCTGTCGCCCTGCGCACGCAGCCGCCGCAACGCCTCGTCGAACGGCACACCGAACCGCCGCGCATACTCGCCCGCGTCCTGCATCAGCGCATCGACCGGCAGTTGCACCTGCGCCGCGCCGCCGGCGGGCGGGGGAGCGACCTGCGCGGCGGACGCGGTCGCCATGGCAACCGCGAGCAGCGCGCTCGCCGTCCCGCGGATCAAAGACTTCAACATGCAAGGCGATCCTGGAGGCGTTGGGCGATCATGACCTGATACTGCCATGATCTGAACCGATGCTGTCATGCAAGCGAAGCCGGGGCATGCAAGCGATCGGGGTGATTGCGCGCGATCTCGCAAGCGTCCTATCAAGCACGCCATGAAGATCCTGCTCTCCGCCAGCCTCGCCGTGCTCGCCTTTGCGAGTGCCCCTGCCGCCGCCCGGCAACTCACCATCGACGACGTGACGATGCTCAGCCGCGTCGGTGCGCCGACCGCGTCGCAGGACGGACGCTGGCTCGTCTGGGCGCAGCGCGAGACCGATCTCGCCGCCGACAAGGGGCGCTTCGATCTCTGGCGGCTCGACCTGAGCACGCCGGGCGCGACGCCGGTGAAGCTGCTCGCCGATCCGCAGGTCAACGAGAACGACCCGCAGATCGTCGGCAGCACGGTGTATTTCACGTCGGACAAGGGCGGCGAGGATGCGATCTGGTCGGTGCCCGTGACGGGCGGCACGCCGCGCAAGCTGACCGCTTTCAAGGGCGGGTTCAGCGGCTTCAAGGTTGCGCCGACCGGCGACAAGCTGCTCGTCTGGGCGGATCGCAAGCCGGGTGCGCCGAGCCTGGAGCCGGCGATGATCAAGAAGGACCCGAACGCGGGGGCCGGGCGGACCTACGACCAGCTGTTCGTGCGGCATTGGGATACATGGGCGGACGGCACGCGCTCGCAGCTGTTCGTGTTGCCGCTGACCGCCGCGGGTGCGACCGGGAACGGCGTTCCGCTGGTCGGTGCGCTGGTCGGCGATGCGCCGTCCAAGCCGTTCGGCGGCGGCGAGGAGGTCTCGTGGAGCCCCGATGGCCGCACCGTCTATTTCGCCCTGCGCGAGGCTGGGCGGATCGAGGCGCTGTCGACCAATCTCGACATATTCTCGGTGCCGGCGGACGGCTCGGCCGCACCGGTCAACCTCACCGCGGCGAACAAGGCGACCGACAACCTCCCGACGGTATCGCCCGATGGACGCACGCTCGCATACTTCGCGATGCGGCGGCCCGGGTTCGAGGCGGATCGCCAGGTGCTGACGCTGCGCGACATCGCCAGCGGCAAGACGGTGTCGCTGACCGAGCGCTGGGACAGGTCGGTCGGCTCGATCGCCTGGGCGCCCGATTCGAAGTCGCTCTACGTGACCGCCGACGACACGCAGGAGACGCCGCTGTTTCGCGTCGATGCGTCGAGCGGCGCCGTCACGCGGCTCACGCAGGAGGGCCATGTCGGCGCCGTCGCGATCACGCCGCGCGGGCCGGTGGTGGCGATGGACAGCCTCACCGCACCCGCCGATTTCTTTCGTCTGGGCACCGGCGCACCGCAGCGGCTGACGCAGGTCAACGCCGCAAGGCTCGCCGGGATCGACATGCCGACCGTCACGCGGTTCAATTTCAAGGGCGCGAACGCCGACACCGTCTGGGGCTATGCGGTGAAGCCGTACGGCTCGGCGGGCAAGGTGCCGATCGCGTACATGGTCCACGGCGGACCGCAGGGATCGAGCAACAATAGCTGGTCGTATCGCTGGAACCCCGCGGTATTCGCGGGCGCGGGCTATGGCTTGGTCGCGGTCGATTTCCACGGGTCGACCGGCTACGGCCAGGGCTTCACCGATGCGATCAGCAACAATTGGGGCGGCTGGCCGCTCGAGGATCTGCAAAAGGGTCTGAAGGCGGCGACCGACAAGTTCGCGTGGCTCGATGCCGACAATGCCTGCGCACTCGGCGCGTCCTATGGCGGCTATATGATGAACTGGTTCGAGGGGCAGTGGCCCGATCGCTTCAAGTGCATCGTCCAGCATGACGGCGTGTTCGACGCGCGCGCGATGGCGTACGAGACCGAGGAGCTCTGGTTCGACGAATGGGAGCATGGCGGGAAGGCCTATTACGAGGACCCGCAGGCGTTCGAGAAATGGAACCCGGTCAACTACGTCGCGAAGTGGAAGACGCCGATGCTGGTGATCACCGGCGAGAAGGACTTCCGCATTCCGTACACGCAGGGGCTGGCGACGTTCACCGCGTTGCAGCGGCGCGGGATCCCGTCGCGGCTGCTGGTCAACCCGAACGAGAACCACTGGGTGCTGAAGCCGAAGAACTCGCGGCAATGGTATGGGGAAGTGCTGGGCTGGATGGGGAAGTGGACGGCGAAATAGGGAACTAATCCCTTCCCCAAGAGCCACCACACCGGCGGAGGCCGGGGCCCAATTGGGAAGGTCACAGTAACGAGGGGCAGTCCGCCGTTACCTCCGTTCCCCAATTGGGCCCCGGCCTTCGCCGGGGTGGTTGGTGGTGGTAGTGTTTGTCCACGTAACCGACCGCGACTTGTTTCCCCGCGAAGGCGGGGATCCAGACTGGGCTCCCGCCTTCGCGGGAGAACAAAGAGGCGTGAATGTCGCTCCCCCGGATTAGTGCGCCTTCTTGCCCTTCACCGCATGCAACCCCAGCGCGATCGCGCCGCCCAGGATCAACCCGACGATCCCCGAGAAGAACGCGTTCACCGCCCAGTTCACCGCGCCCTTCGCGACCGGCACCGCCGCGGCGGCGCTCTCGGCGGTGTGGTGGATCCAGTGCGGCACAGCGGTGAACCCGAACTCCTCGACGCCGTGGACGATGATCTGGCCGCCGACCCACACCATCGCCGCGGTCCCGATCACCGACAGCGCCGACATCACCAGCGGCATGCCCTTCACCAGCCCCCGCCCGAGCGCCTGCACCGCCGCGCCGTTGCGCTGCGCCAGATGCAGGCCGATGTCGTCCATCTTCACGATCAGCGCGACCACGCCGTACACCGCGATCGTGATGACAATGCCGACCAGCGCGAGCACGATCGCCTGCTCCCAGATCGGCTTGGTCGCGACGTCGGACAGCGCGATCACCATGATCTCGGCGGACAGGATGAAGTCGGTGCGGATCGCGCCCGAGACCTTTTGCGCTTCGAGCGTCGCCGCATCGACCGGCGCCTCGACGACCTCTTCGGCATGACCGCCGCCGAACGCCTCGAGGATCTTCTCCGCGCCCTCGAAGCATAAATACGTGCCGCCGAGCATCAGCAACGGCGTCAGCAGCCACGGTGCGAACGCGCTCAACGCGAGCGCCGCGGGAAGAATGAAGACCAGCTTGTTGCGGAACGAGCCGAGCGCGATCTTGCCGATCATCGGCAGTTCGCGCTTCGGCTCGAACCCGACCATGTAGCGCGGCGTCACCGCGGCATCGTCGACCACCACGCCGATCGCCTTGCTGCCCGCCTTGCCGGTGGTCGCGGCGATATCGTCGAGGCTGGCGGCGGCGAGCTTGGTGATCCCGGCGATGTCGTCGAGCAGTGCGACCAGTCCTGTGGGCATCGAGTCTGTCCTTAGCGTAGGTTTACGCGCTCGGTAACGTGACAGGATTGTCATGCAACGGCTTTCGCACTTGCGGTAGTGCACGGCGCGCGGAATGGTTGCAGCCACCGCGACCCAAGCGACAGGATCCGACATGACCGACGACTTCATCACGAACCTGCCCAAGGCCGAACTCCACCTCCATATCGAGGGTAGCCTGGAGCCCGAACTCATGTTCGCGCTGGCCGAGCGCAACAAGGTCGCGATCCCGTTCAGGAGCGTCGAGGACGTCCGCGCGGCCTACAGCTTCACCAACCTCCAGACCTTCCTCGACATCTATTATGCGGGGGCCGCGGTGCTCCAGACCGAGGAGGACTTCCGCGATCTGGCGGTCGCCTATTTCGACCGGGTCGCGGCAGACGGCGTGGTGCATGCCGAGATCTTCTTCGATCCGCAGACGCACACGCACCGCGGCATACCCTTCGACGTGGTCGCGCGCGGCCTGTTCGCGGGGATCGACGAAGCGCATGAGAAGCACGGCATGTCGGTTGGCCTGATCATGAGCTTCCTCCGCCATCTCGACGAGGAGGACGCGTTCAAGACGTTCGCGCAAGCCGAACCGTGGCTCGACCAGTTCATCGGCGTCGGGCTCGATTCGTCCGAGGTCGGCCATCCGCCGTCGAAGTTCGCGCGCGTGTTCGCGGCGTCGGCGGATGCGGGGCTGATGCTGTGCGCGCATGCCGGCGAGGAGGGCCCGCCTGCGTATATTCACGAGGCGCTCGATATCCTCCAGGTCGACCGGATCGACCACGGCAATCGCGCGCTTGAGGATCCTGCGCTGGTCGCCCGTCTGGCGCGAGACGCGATGACGCTGACGGTGTGCCCGCTGTCGAACGTCGCGCTGCGCAACGTCGACAAGCTGGAGAATCACCCGATCGACCGGATGCTCGATCTCGGCCTGCGCGCGACGATCCATTCGGACGATCCGGCCTATTTCGGCGGCTATATCGGCGAGAATTTCCGCCAGACGGCGCGCGCCAAGAATCTGTCGCGCGAGCAGGTGGTGACGCTCGCCCGCAACAGCTTCCTGGGCAGCTTCCTCGACGACGAGGCGCTCAGCGGCCATCTCGCGACGCTGGATGCATACGTCAAAGCGCATCCATGATCGGACGTTTCCTGGCGGTCTTCGAGCCGTTCATCCTGATGCTGCTCGGCACCGTCGTGCTGGCGAGCCTGTTGCCGGCCCGCGGCGAGATGGCGACGATCGTCGGCTACGCGGCGGACATTGGCATCGTCTTGCTGTTCTTCCTGCACGGCGCGAAGCTGTCGCGTGAGGCGATCCTGTCGGGCCTGCGCAACTGGAAGCTGCATCTCGCGGTGTTGGCGGTGACGTTCGTCGCGTTCCCGCTGTTCGGTCTGGGGCTCAGCGCACTGCCGTTCGTGAATGGTCCGCTCGCTGCCGGGCTGCTGTTCCTCACGCTGCTCCCCTCGACCGTCCAGTCGTCGATCGCTTTTACCGCGATCGCGCGCGGCAACGTCGCGGCGGCGGTGTGCAGCGCGTCGTTCTCCAACCTGCTCGGTATCCTCGTTACCCCCGCTTTGGTCGCGCTGCTGATGGAAACGTCGGGCAGCGGCGGGATCTCGATCGACAGCATCGAGGCGATTATCCTGCAACTGCTCGTGCCGTTCGTCGCCGGGCATCTGCTGCGTCCGTGGATCGGCACGTGGGTCACGCGGCAGAAAGCGATGCTCACCGTGGTCGATCGCGGCTCGATCCTGCTGGTCGTCTACAGCGCGTTCGGTGCCGCTGTGGTCGAGGGGCTGTGGACCAAATTGTCGCTCGGCGACCTGATCCTGATCGGCCTGCTGTGCGCCGCGCTGCTCGCGTTCGTCCTCGCGCTCACCTTCGCGGTCGCGCGGCTGATGAAACTGCCGCGCGAAGATGCGATCGTGCTGCAATTCTGCGGCTCCAAGAAGAGCCTCGCATCCGGGGTGCCGATGGCCGGCGTGCTGTTCCCGCCCGCGCAGGTCGGCGTGATCCTGTTGCCCGTGATGCTGTTCCACCAGTTGCAGCTGATCGCCTGCGCCGTGATCGCGCGCCGCTACGCCGAGAGCGTGCCCTATAGTATTGATTTGGATCAGCATAACCGCACATGACTGGTATTTGCTTTGTTCCGCCCGTATCGGCAAGGCATCGTCTCTGACTAGGAGACGATGGTGCCGACGAATGCGCCCAACGACATTGGCCTGGACCTGACGGCGTGTGACCGGGAGCCGATCCATATCCCCGGCGCAATCCAGCCGCACGGGCTATTACTGGTTGCAGACGCGGACTCGGGGAAGATTGTTGCGGGCGCGGGCGATCTCGAGGCCCGTCTGTCGGCCAACTGGCTCGGTGGCGATCTCTCGGTCGTGATTGCGCAGGACGTTGGCGCGTTGCTTGCCGAACAGACAGGGCGCAGCGGAACGATCGTGGCGGCACCGGTGACAGGGCTCACCGAACGGCTCGACGTAACGATCCACCGCGACGGCGATCGGCTGCTGGTAGAACTCGAACCTGTCGAGGCGGTCCCGCCGACCGCGGCGCAGATGCTTGGCTTGCTAAACGCGATGGCGACCGGGTTCGAGCGCGCGAGTAACCTCCAGGCGTTATGCGAACGGGCCGCGACTGCATTCCGGCAACTGACCGGTTTCGATCGTGTCATGGTCTACCGCTTCCTGGACGACGAAGCCGGCCGCGTCATGGCGGAGGATCGCGCGCCTGAGTTGGGGACGTTTCTCAATCACCACTTTCCCGCCTCCGACATCCCAAAACAGGCGCGCGCGCTGTACGTGAGAAACCGGACGCGGACGATCCCACAGATCGACTATACGCCTGCAATGTTGCGACCCGCCGGGTTCGAGACGCTTGATTTGAGCGATGTCACGCTGCGCAGCGTGTCGCCGATCCACCTTCGCTATCTGTCCAACATGGGCGTAGCGGCGTCGGCATCGATCTCGATTGTCAAGGACGGGTTGTTGTGGGGGTTGATAGCCTGTCATCACGGCTCACCCAAGGCCCTGACCCCGGACATTCGCGCGGCGTCGGCGACGCTGGCCAGTGGTCTTGCGCGCCAGATCCGCGCGAAGGAGGAGGCCGAGACGTACCGCGAACGGCTGCGGCTACGCGCTGCGGAGGATATGGTAACCCCCCAGCTGGCGACCGAACCAGCCCCGCGCCGTATCGTCACCGCGCTGCGAGACGATCTACGACGAATGTTCGACGGCGACGGGTTTGCCTATGTCGAAGGCGGCATCGTCGATACCGATGGTCGGTGTCCGTCTAAGGACGACATTCTGGATTTGGCTGCTTGGGTGCGCACGCGCGGGGGGATCGAGCCTTTCTCGACGCACGAACTGTTCTCGGTCTTACCTCGTGCGCGCGCCTATTCTTCTACGGCGAGTGGTATTCTCGCGCTGCCCTTGGTCGACGAGGGCGCTATGCTGTTGTGGTTCCGCGCCGAGCATATCGAAGAAGTCAAATGGGCGGGCAATCCGCACAAGGCCGTGTCCGTCGATCCGAATGCGATGCTGACGCCGCGTACGTCGTTCGAGTCCTGGACGCAGTCGGTTAGCGGCCGTTCGCGGCGCTGGACACGCGAAGAGATCGAGGCTGCACACCGTCTGCGTCGGGCATTCCACGACGCGCACGTGAACCAGCGGCTGCGGTCGCTGAACGTCGATCTGCAGCGTACGCTCGCCGACAAGGACGCGTTGATCGCGCAGAAGGACGTGTTGATGAAAGAGGTCAATCACCGCGTCCAGAACAGTCTCCAGCTGGTTGCAGCCTTCCTGTCGTTGCAGGCGAAATCGTCCGACAACGCGCAAGTGAAGGAGCACCTTGCCGAAGCGCAGGCGAGATTGGCTGCTGTCGCGCTGGTGCACCGCAGGTTGTATCGCGACGATCAGGTCGAATCGATCGACCTGTCGCGCTATATCGAAGAACTGGCGGGGGACATGAAGACCTCGCTCGGCGACGACTGGGCGTCGCAGATGACGCTCGATCTGGCACCCGTCCTGGTTGCCACCGATCGTGCGGTGAACATCGGCCTGGTGCTGACCGAACTCGTCATCAACGCTAGCAAATATGCGTATCGCGGACAGGCCGGCCCGATCCAGATCATTCTGGAACAACATCGCAACCGGTTGCGGCTCATCGTCGCGGATCACGGCGTCGGCAAGTCGGGCAACCGAGTAGGGTTCGGCAGCCGAATGATGACCGCGATCGTTGCCGGGCTGTCGGGTACGATCGAACATGACGACAACATGCCGGGCCTGCGCGTGATCCTGAGCGCACCGATAGACGAAGTGCGCTGACGGCTGGGGCAGGCAGCCCGGGCGAGGTATCTGGAACGCGAGGTTTAATTCCCCCGCTTCAAGTCACGGGCAGTAGTCCGGCCTCAACTGGCTATGAGAATTCTTGCGGCGTGGAATAGCACTCGTGCGCTTTGGCAGCGAAAGGTCCCTGCGCTCGGACAAATTCGGGGCTATTCTCACCAGTTTTACCTAAGTAACGCCAAGGGCTTAGCCAATAGAACGGCTATGATGTAATATATAATTCCAAAACGAACGTAATTTTGCTATTCGTCGTGCCAGAAGTCGGGGTCGTTAGATGAATATCAAAGTTATAGTGGCGAGCTTAATGCTCGCTGCTGCGGTTGCAGCCGTGCTGCGGTGGCGGCGCAAACTTGCCCGCGCGCAACGCTATGGCGAGCGCCGACATCGGCAACGCAAAGCTATTCGCCACGAAAACTGGGCAAAGGCCTGGTTGCGAGAAAATCTTGCTCGTCGCATGATCGACAAGCGCCGCTACAGGTCGCCGAGCAGGACCGACCAGACGTTGTGATCCTATAGTAGCGAACGACAGAGTAATGCTTCGAGAAGACAATTCAGGACTTAGTCTGTCGGTCCGGCATATTACCGCTCGCGCGTGGCGGCAAAGCGGATCTTGGCATAGCGTTCGGCGATGTAGTTCACTTCCCACGCGCTTTTCGCGAGGAAGACCGGGTTGCCGTCGCGATCCTTGGCCATCGCGCCGCGGTTGATCTCGGCGAAGGTCTTGAGTTCGAGCGGGTCTTCCGCCGAGATCCAGCGGGCGGTTTCGTATGGCGCGGGTTCGAGACCGGCGGCGACCTTGTATTCCGCGTCGAGCCGCGAGAGCAGCACTTCGAGCTGGAGCTGGCCAACCACGCCGATGATCCAGTTCGAGCCGATGTCGGGGTAGAACACCTGCGTCACCCCCTCCTCGGCCATGTCGTCCAAGGCCTTGCGCAACTGCTTGGTCTTGGTGAAGTCCTTGAGCACCACGCGGCGCAGGATTTCGGGCGCGAAGTTGGGCAGGCCGGTGAAGCGGATCGCGGCCTTTTCGCTGAGCGTGTCGCCGACCCGGAGCGTGCCGTGGTTGGGAATGCCGATGATGTCGCCGGGGAACGCCTCGTCCGCCAGTTCGCGATTCTGCGCGAAGAACAGGATCGGCGAATGCACCGCAATCGGCTTGCCGTGGCCGGTCGGGGTGAGCTTCATGCCGCGCTTGAACACGCCCGAGCAGAGCCGCATGAACGCGATCCGGTCGCGGTGGTTGGGGTCCATGTTCGCCTGCACCTTGAACACGAAGCCGGTGACTTCAGGCTCGTCGGGCGAGACGGGGGCGGGTTCGGCCGGTTGCGCGCGCGGTGGCGGGGCGTAGTCGGCGAGCGCGGCGATCAGTTCGGCAACGCCGAAGTCCTTGAGCGCGGAGCCGAAATACACCGGCGTCAGATTGCCCGCGCGATACGCTTCGGGATCGAAGCTCGAATAGCCGCCCTGGGCGAGTTCGGCTTCGTCGTTCAGGCGGATCATCGCTTCGGGGCTGAGGATCTTGGCGAGGTCTGGATCGTCGATGCCGGTGAACGGGATCGCCTTGCCCATGAACTCGCGGCTGTCGCCTTCGGGCCGGCTCAGCGTGTTGGCGTAGAGATCGTAGACCCCCTCGAATTCGCCGCCCATGCCGACCGGCCAGCTCATCGGGCAGACGTCGAGCTGGAGCATCTCGGCGACCTCGTCGAGCAGCGAGAACGGGTCGCGCCCCTCGCGGTCGACCTTGTTGACGAAGGTGATGATCGGCACGTTGCGCAGGCGGCAGACCTCGAACAGTTTCCGCGTCTGCGGCTCGATGCCTTTCGCGGCGTCGATCACCATGACCGCCGAGTCGACCGCGGTCAGCGTGCGGTAGGTGTCCTCGGAGAAATCTTCGTGGCCCGGCGTGTCGAGCAGGTTGAAGGTGATCCCCTGCCGCTCGAACGTCATCACCGACGAGGTGACCGAAATGCCGCGCTGCTGCTCGATCTTCATCCAGTCGGAACGCGCGCGCCGCGTCTGGCCGCGCGCCTTCACCTCGCCGGCGAGATGGATCGCGCCGCCGAAATACAGGAGCTTCTCGGTGAGCGTGGTCTTGCCGGCATCGGGATGCGAGATGATCGCGAAGGTGCGGCGGGGGAATTGGGTCATGGCGTGGTCCGGGGCGCGAGTTTGGGCTCGCTTGGAAAAAGAAGGTTAGGCCGGGTTAGGCCAAGATGCAGTCCGCGCGCGGTGCGGCGGGATGCAGTTGGAAAACGCGGCGGGCTTGGCGCCGCTCTTGGCAGATGTGGGGCGTGTAGGACAGAGGGGGCTTGGAGCGGGGTGCCTGTCGCTTTGCTGAGGAACCCGCCCTTTCTATTCGGAGCGAACGACGGCCTTGCCTGAAGCGGAGCGCTCTCCCCTCCCTGGAAGGGAGGGGTTGGGGGTGGGTGGGTCAGCTTTGGTCGCAGCCGTGTCTTGATGCGGACGCCGACCCACCCCCTGCCCCTCCCTTTCAGGGAGGGGAGTTCGTCAGTGCTCGGCGGCCAGCGTCACGCTCATCGTGATGGTCTTCGTGTCGCCCGCAGCGATCTCGAAGACGCCGGGTTTGTCGCGATAGTCTCCCGTATAGCCTTCGGGGTCGGCGATGCCGTGCCAGGGCTCGACGCAGACATAGGCCGCGCCGGGTTTGGTCCAGATGCCGAGTTTGGGGGTGTCGGGGAAGGCGATGTGGAGTTGCGGACCGGTCTTGGCGCCGTAGGTCAGCGCGTCGGAATGGATCGGGTCCCAGACCAGCGCGTCCTTGGCGAACAACTCGTCGCGCAGGGCGATGACGCGGTCCTCTACCGGCGAGGAGCGCTCGTCGATGGCGATCTGGCCGTCTGGGCTGATTGCCTTGAGCTTGCCGGGTTCGTCATTGGAGAAGGTGATGCGGTGGTCTGCGCGAGACTCACCGTACGGGAGTGGCCAGGCGAAGGCGGGGTGGAAGCCGAAGCTTGCCGGCATCGCTGCGTCGGTGCGGTTGTGGATTTGCGCTTCGATCACGAGCGTCGCGCCGTCGAGCGTGAAGACGATGTCGAGCGCGAACGCGAAGGGGTAGGCGGCGCGCGTTTCTTCGCTGTCGGTGAGGCGGAAGGTGGCCGACGTTTCGGTTTGCGCGACGACATCGAACGTCGAGTGGCGGGCGAAGCCGTGCTTCTGCATCGGGTAAGCTGTGCCGTCGAGGCGGATCACGCCTTCGTTGACGACGCCGACGACGGGGAAGAGGATCGGCGCGTGGCCGGTCCAGAAGGCCGGGTCGGCGTTGGTCATCAACTCGCGGCCGTCGGCGTCGTGGAGATGCGTGAGCTCGGCGCCGTGGGGGTTGATCCGGGCGGTCAGGTGGTCGTTGGCGATCGTGATCAGGTCGGTCATGGGGTTCCTTCCTTCGGGGGTCGAACGCGCGAGCCTTGATAAGGCTCATCCGCTCCACCCCGGCGAAGGCCGGGGCCCAAGTGGAAAAGCCATGGTAACGAAGCGATCTGCGCCGTTAGCGACGTTCCCCAATTGGGCCCCGGCCTTCGCCGGGGTGGTGCTTGTGGAGCGGGCTAGCCTCTCAGGCTCGCGCCCTGCTTGGCTGCCGCGGCTACCACCTTGTCGGCGATGGCCTTGAGCTCCTCGTCGGTGAAGCTCTTGGCGGTCGGTTGCAGGACGATCTCGACCGCGACCGACTTGTGGCCGTCCTCCACCCCGGCCCCGGTGAACACGTCGAACACGCGGGCGGAGACGATGGCGACCTTGTCGGCACCCTTGACTGCGCGGACCAGTGTGTCGGTGGCAAGCGTCGTGGGGACGAGGAAGGCGAAATCGCGGCGGACGGCTTGGAGAGCCGGGGGCGTGTAGGCTGAGCGGGTGAAGCCGGTGGCACGCTTGGGCGGGATGGCGTCGAGGTAGAGTTCTACCGCGGCCACCGCGCCATCGAGGTCGAACGCTTTCAGCACGGAAGGGTGAAGCATGCCGAAGCTCGCCAGCACCGTCTTGGGGCCGAGGCGGAGCGTGCCGGACTGGCCGGGGTGCCAAGCGTCGCCCGCTTCACCCATGACTTGCAGGTTGTCGACCGGCGCGCCCGAGGCTGCGAGCAGTGCCAGCGCCTCGGCCTTGGCGTCGTAGGCATCGAAGCTGGCGGCCTTGCCCTCGCGCCAACCGCGGGGGCGGCGGTCGCCTGCCAGGACCACGCCTAGCGTCGCTCGTTCGGCATCGGCGAGGTAGCGGCGGCCGATCTCGAACAGGCGCACCGTCTGTGCCCCGCGCTTGAGGTTGCGGCCGGTGGCGGCGAGCAGGCCGGGGAGCAGCGAGGGACGCATGACCTTGAGGTCCTCGCTGATCGGGTTGGCGAGCGTCCAGGCGCCACCGCCGAACGGTGCGGCTTCGGCTTCGGAGAGGAAGCTCCAGGTCACCGCTTCGTCTAGGCCTCGGGCTGCGGCGGCGCGGCGCGCGCGGCGTTCGAGCTTCTGCTCGGGCGTGGCGGTTGGTTTCGCGACGCCGGGCATGCGCGGGAGCGGCGTCGAGGGGATCGAGTCGATGCCCTCGATCCGGACGACTTCCTCGACGAGGTCGGCGGGGCCGTCGACGTCGCGGCGCCAGGTCGGGATCGTGACCGGCCATTTGCCTTCGATCGTCGAGAACAGCGCGTCGCTGAACGCGTCGGCGGACTTGATCGCGCCGATCGTGAAGCCGAGCGACAACAATGTCCGCGCCTGGCGTTCGGGGGCGACGTGGAGGCCGCCGAGGTCTGCGCTGAGGCGCGGATCGTAGTGGATTACGCGGGGTTCGAGCGGGGGTTCGCCCGAGCGTGTGACGTCACTGGCCGTGCCACCGCAGATGTGGAGGACGAGCGCGGTGGCGATCGCGAGGCCGTCTTCGAGGAACGCCGGATCGACGCCACGTTCGAAGCGGCTGCGTGCGTCGGAGGTAAGGGTGAGCTTTTGGCCGGTGCGGGCGATGTGGTCGGGGTCGAAATACGCGCATTCGATCAGCACGTCGGTGGTGTCCGCCGAGACGCCCGAATGCTCGCCGCCCATGATGCCGCCGATGTCGTGCACGGCCGTGTCGTCGGCGATGACGGTCATGGTTTCGTCGAGCGTGTAGGTCTTGCCGTTGAGGGCTACGACCTGCTCGCCGGGCTTTGCCTTGCGCGCGACGAGGCCGCCGGAGAGTTTCGCGCGGTCGTAGACGTGGAGGGGGCGGCCGAGGTCGATCATCAGATAGTTGGTGATGTCGACTAGTGCGGAGATGGGCTTCTGGCCGATCGCGGTGAGGCTGCGGCGCATCCATTCGGGGGATTCGCCGTTGGTCACGCCGGTGACGGTTTGGGCGAAGAAGGCGGGGCAGCCTTCCGGGTCTAGCGTCGCGACATCGGGTCCGGATCCGGTCCTTGCTCCGTCATTGCCGCGACGGCGAGGATCGAGTTCACCGGTTGCGCTTGCCGCACCTTGGGTCCCGGCGTCCGCCGGGATGACGGACTGGGAGGGAATGACCAGCGGGGTAAGGGTGCCGAGGCCGGCAGCAGCGAGGTCTCGCGCGATGCCGCGGACGCCCATGCAGTCCTGGCGGTTGGGGGTGATTGCTACGTCGATGACCGGGTCGGTTAGGCTGGCATAATCGGGGTAGGCAGCGCCGATCGGAGCGTCTTCGGGAAGTTCGATGATGCCGTCGTGATCTTCGCCGAGTTCCAGTTCGCGCGTCGAGCACATCATGCCGTTGGATTCGACGCCGCGGATGCTCGCGAGTTTCAGCGTGACGTCGAGGCCGGGGACGTAGGCGCCGGGTGCGCCGAACACGCCGACCAGACCGGCGCGGGCGTTGGGCGCGCCGCAGACGACTTGCAGCGGGCCGTTACCGGCGTCGACCGACAGGATCTGGAGCTTGTCGGCCTGCGGATGGCGTTCAGCGCTGAGCACCTTGGCGATCTTGAACGCGGCGAGCTTTTCGCCGGGGTTCTCGACGCCTTCGACTTCGAGGCCGATGCGGGTCAGCGCTTCGACGATCTGGTCGAGCGTGGCTTCGGTGTCGAGGTGCTGCTTGAGCCAGCTGAGTGTGAACTTCATGCGCCGACTCCGCCGGACAAAGTGGGGACGTCGAGGCTCGAAAAGCCGTAATGCTTGAGCCAGCGGATATCGCCGTCGAAGAACGGGCGGAGGTCGTCCATGCCGTATTTGAGCATAGCGAGGCGGTCGATCCCGCAGCCGAACGCGAAGCCCTGCCATTCGTCGGGGTCGAGGCCGCAGGCTTCGATGACCTTGCGGTGGACCATGCCGGAGCCGAGGATCTCGAGCCAGCCATCGGGTTCGGCGCCGCCGACGACGCGCTTGCCCTTTACCAGCGTGTAGCCGACGTCGATCTCGACCGACGGCTCGGTGAACGGGAAGTAGCTGGGGCGCAGGCGCAACACGATGTCGTCGCGCTCGAAGAACGCCTTCACGAACGTTTCGAGCGTCCATTTGAGGTGGCCGAGCGTGATGCCCTTGTCGATGACGAGCCCCTCGACCTGATGGAACATCGGCGTGTGCGTCGCGTCGGAATCCGAGCGGTAGGTGCGGCCGGGAGCGATGATGCGGATCGGGGGTTTCTGCGACAACATCGTGCGGATCTGGACGGGCGACGTGTGCGTGCGGAGGAGCATCCGCTTCGCGGGCTCACCTTCGGCCGCATCAGCGTCGTCTAACTTACCATCTGACGACGCCATATAGAACGTATCGTGCATCGCACGCGCCGGGTGGGACTCAGGGATGTTGAGCGCGGTGAAGTTATGCCAGTCGTCTTCAATCTCGGGGCCGGTCGCGACCGCGAAGCCGAGGTCGGCGAAGATCTCGGCGAGTTCGTCCATGACCTGACTGACCGGGTGGATCGTGCCGGCGGGCGTCGCGTCCGCGGGGAGCGTCATGTCGAGCGTTTCGCTGGCGAGGCGCGCGTCGAGTGCGGCGCGTTCGAGGGTCGCCTTGCGCTCGGCGATGCCGTTGGCGACGGCTTCGCGGAGGCCCTGGATCAGCGGGCCCTGCACGAGGCGTTCTTCCGGCGTCATCTTGCCGAGCGTCTTCAGCAGCGCGGTGATCGTGCCCTGCTTGCCGAGCGCCTCGACCCGGCACGCGTCGAGCGCGTCGAGGCCGGACGCGGCGCCGATCGCCGTCAGCATGTGTTCGCGCATCTGGTTCAGGTCTTCGGTCACGTCATACTCCCAGGGGTTCGGCCATGCGGGGCAGGCCCAGCCCGATACCCAGATCGTCCCAATTTTCGTTGCGCGCTTCGATCAGCTCGATCTTCCACGCCCTTCGCCATTCCTTCAGCCGCTTCTCGCGAACGATCGCGGCCTCCATACTGTCGAACATCTCGTAATAGGCGAGACGCTTGATGCCGTACCGGCGAGTGAAGCCGGGGATCAACCCCTCTCGGTGCTGAACGAGCCTTGCGAGCAGGTTTGAGGTTACGCCGATGTAGAGCGTGCCGTGGCGGCGGGAGTGGAGGATGTAGACGCACGGCTGGAAGGTCTCGCGCATTTTTGGGCTCCCCTTTTTGCCCGCTCGATCGCTGTGGAGCGCAACAAAGCGTGACACTCCAAAACCCCGTCATCAAAAGCCCCGTCATCCCGGCGGACGCCGGGACCCACGGTAGCGGGCCGGGTGATGGTAGCACGTTATCGCTGGGTCCACCGTAACCATGGGTCCCGGCGTTCGCCGGGATGACGGATAAGTGCGTGGGACCACGGAGGTTGGGGAGGTTGGGCGATCTGTGCGCCCACGCGCCGTTCGCGCTCACGAACCAAGCCCAAACGCAGAAAGGGCGCCGGTGGTCTCCCACCGACGCCCCCCCCGAACCTCACCTCAGTCGCTAATTACGCGGCCTGGGGGAGTGCCGCCTTCACCTGGGCGACGATCGCGCTGAACGCAGCGCCCTCGTGCATGGCGATGTCGGCCAGGACCTTCCGGTCGAGCTCGATCCCTGCAAGCTTCACGCCGTGCATGAACTGCGAATACGTCAGACCCTCGGCGCGAACGCCGGCGTTGATGCGCTGGATCCAGAGGCCACGGAACGTGCGCTTCTTAACCTTGCGGTCGCGGTAAGCGTATTGTCCGGCCTTCTCGACAGCCTGACGGGCGATGCGGATGGTGTTCTTGCGACGGCCATAATAGCCCTTCGCCTGAACCAAAATACGCTTGTGCTTGGCGCGGGTGGTAACACCCCGTTTTACGCGTGCCATTGTCTAATTCCTTCTCAGCTCAACGCAGGCCGTAAGGCGCCCAGGCCTTGACCGCTGCGGTATCGGCCTTCGACAGCAGCTTGGTGCCGCGGTTCTGACGGATGTACTTGCCGTTGTGATGCGCCAGACGGTGACGCTTGCCGGCGACGCCGTGCTTGAGCAGGCCGGTGGCGGTGAGCTTGAAGCGTTTCTTGACGCCGCTCTTGGTCTTCAGCTTGGGCATTTTTATCCTTTCGGTTACGAAGGAGGACGCTGAAATCGCCGCGGCAGCCCACACTGGCCGGGCGATTCGTCGAACGCGTTCCCTTCGAGGAAGCGGGCCGCATAGACGCAATGATCCGCCATATCAACCGTTGTGGAACTGACGCGCCCGTCGTGCGATAGGCCAAGCATGGACGACAGCCCGACGCAGCCGATCGAAACCCCTTCCGCGGCCCCGGAAGCAGCGTCCGCGCAAAAACGTCGCAAGCGGCGGATCATCCGCAACATCCTGCTGGGGATCGTCGCGGTCATCGTCGCGATCTGGCTGGTGCTGTACATTACCAAGGGGCGCTTCCTGAAGCATCCGTTCGAGCGTGTCGTCGGCTCGCTCACCCACCGGACGCTCACCGTCCGCGGCGATTTCCAGCTCTATTTCGCGCCGTTCCGCATCAAGCTGTACGCCGAGAACTTCACGCTCTCGAACCCCGACTGGGCGAGCCGGCCGAACCTGTTCCGCGCGGACAAGCTCGACACGCGGATCGCACCGTTGTCGCTGATATTCGGCAAGCGGCGGCTCTATTGGCTCGATCTCGTCAACGGCGACGTCGACCTGGAGTGGAACAAGGCGCACAGCGCGAATACCTGGACGTTCTCCGAGAAGAAGGGTGGCAAGCCGCTCGAGTTTCCGCGGATCGACGTCGCGACGGTGACAGGAACGTCGGTGCGCTATCTCGACCCGCGGATGCGGATCGTCGCGGACCTGAACATCGCCGACATCCGATCGGTCGATGCAACGATCGGGCGTGCCGTGGGGGTGACAGGCAGAGGGCGGCTGCGCGAGACGCCGTTCACGCTGACCGCGCAACTCCTGTCGCCGGATGCGACCGCCAATCGGGGGCAGAACAAGCTGGTTGCGCGGGCAAGGGCGGCGGGCAACGTGATCGACGTCGCGGGCACATTGCCGAGCATCGCCGATGTCGAGAACGTGCCGCTCGCCGTCACCGCACGCGGCGCCAATCTGTCGACGCTGCTGGGCGTGATCGACGTCGCGATCCCGAACACGCGGACGTACAAACTGCGCGCGCAGCTCATCAAGCAGGGTGACGAATACGCCTTCACGCATCTGCGGGGCGTTGCCGGCCGGACCGATCTCGCGGGCAAGCTAACGATCGTCAACGGCGAGCGCATCCATCTCGATTCGGTCCTCACGACCAAGAGCCTCGACATCATCGATGCAGCGCCGTTCATCGGCTTCAATCCCGACATCGTCGAGTCGAAGGGCGCGGTGGCAGCCGCCGCCGCGACGGGGGCCGCACCGCAGCGCCTGCTACCCGACGGAAATCTGCCGGTCGCGACGATGCAGATCTTCGATGCCGACCTGAAATGGACGATCGGGGTGGTGAGGTCGCGCAACCTGCCGATCTCTAACGTCGACCTCACGCTCGACCTGGAGCGTGGGCGGTTGGCGCTGTCGCCGCTGACCTTCTCGATGGCACGCGGCAACGTGGCCTCGGACGTCATCTTCGATACGCGCGCGCGGCCGAGCGCGGTGTCCTACGACATCCGCCTTGCACCGACGCCACTGGGTCGGCTGCTCAAGGGCTATGGTTTGACCGAGGCTGGGACGACCGGGACCGTCAAGGGTCGCATCAAGCTCGACGGACGCGGCGACTCGATCCACGATTCTCTGGCGTCGTCGCGCGGGCGGATCGCGTTCGTGCTGCCGTCGGGGGCGCTATCGGTGCGTAACGTGCAGCTCGCCGAGCTCGACATCGGCACGTTTGCGCAGCGAATGTTCCAGGGCAAGTTGGACGAGCCGGTACAGATCAATTGCGGACTGATCGGCTTCACCGTGCGCGGCGGGGTCGCGGCTGCGGACCCGATCCTGATCGACACGCGCAAGAACGTGATCGTCGGCCGCGGTGGGTTCAGCTTCCGCAATGAGGCAGTCGACTTGGCCTTCCGTGCGGATTCGAAGAAGTTCAGCCTGTTTGCCGGGCAGTCGCCGGTCGGAGTCGAGGGGATGTTCGCGGCACCGAAATTGAACGTGATCTCGAAGGATCTGCTTGCGCGGGTCGGCAGCGGGCTTGGGCTCGCGTTGGCGGCGACGCCGGTCGCGGGGATCCTGGCGTTCGTCGATGTCGGCGATGCGAAGTCGACCGCGTGCGGTCCGGTGTTGGCCGGGGCCACGGCGGCGGCACAGCGGACGACCAAGGGCCAGTCGCGTGACGACGTGGGGCAAGGGACGACCGCCAAGGCTGAGGACGGGAAGACGAATGCTGCGGAGAAGAAGGGGCAGCGGAAGAAGTTTCTGGGGATTTTCTGAGGAAATGGTGGCGAACTTTACGGTCCCTTCCCTACCTTGCTCTTCCTGGAGTCGCGTGAGCGTAGGTTTTAGGGGTGGGGCGCGCAAAGACTGCTAGCGTTTCGTATCCATGGGTCCCGGCGTCCGCCGGGATGACGGATCGGGTGTGAGCGAGGCTTGGTGGTGGACATGTGGGCCGGTTGTTGGCCTTGGCCGGTTGTTGCTCGTAGGTGTGTGAATGGGCTGTTCGGCTGGATTGTGACGTTCGAGTTGGAGAGCGGCCTGGCTACCACGTTGCCATTGCGAAGCATTGATCGCTCACCACGCGCGCCCGTCACCCCGGCGGACGCCGGGGCCCATGGTTGGGTCCGCTCAGACGGATAGCGCTCCGTGCCCGTGCGTCCCGGCGTCCGCCGGGATGACGGAGGGGGGTGGTGATGTAGGGGCGTTGCGGGTTTGCGATGACGCCATTTGCTCCCTACCCGCTTGCAGGGTTGGGAAGGGCCGTTCGCGTACCGGACGCCAGTACGTACGTCGTGCCATCCCCTAGCCCCTCCCAAAGGCGGGAGGGGAAATTTTACCCGTGGGCGTGACCGTCGTGACCGTCGTGATTGTGCCCGTCATCCTGCAACCGGTGCATCGCCTCAAGTACGTCATCCATCCGCGCCGGATCGCCGATCGCGAGCACGTGACCTTCGCTGTCAGCCGTCAGCGGATCGCCGTTCCAGTCGCACATGCGGCCGCCTGCCCCTTCGACCACCGGCACCAAAGCCGCGAAGTCGTAAAGTTTCAGGCCCGACTCGCAAACCACGTCGAGATACCCGCTCGCGAGCAGGCCGTAATTATAGCAGTCGCCACCATAGACCGGCCCCTGCCGCGGGTTGCCGCCCGAGATCGCAGCAACGAGTGCCAAGTAATGCGGCACGTCGACCTCGTCGAACAAATGCGGGCTGGTGGTGGCGATCGTCGAGCCTGCCAGTTCGCGGCAGGTGCGCGTCCGCACGGGAACGCCGTTGAGCGTCGTTGGACGCCCCGCGACACCGACCCAACGCTCGCGCTGGATCGGCTGGTCGATGATCCCGAGCACCGGCCAGCCATCCTCGACCAGCGCAATGAGCGTGCCGAAGATCGCGCGCCCCACTGTGAAGCTGCGCGTACCGTCGATCGGGTCGAGCACCCATTTGCGGTTGGTGACGCCCGGCTTCTCGCCAAACTCCTCGCCGACGATGCCGTCACCCGAGCGTTCGGCATCGAGCAACCGGCGCATCGCCGACTCGGCCTCGCGGTCGGCGCGGGTGACGGGGGACTGGTCGTCCTTGATTTCGACGCCGTGCTCGTGGCGGAAATAGGGTCGGATGACGTGGCCCGCGGCATCCGCAAGGCGGTGCGCGAGATCGATATCGGCTTGGGTTACTGGCATATTTCCAGCCTATCGAGCGCAAGCGTCACGGGCAATGGACGGATCGCTCGCACCGGCGTAGGTCATTGCGATCTAAACGGAGTATCGTTCATGCGCCTCGTCTCGACACTTGCTACCGCCGCTGCCCTCCTCGTCGCGACGCCTGCGCTGGCGGCACTCGCGCCCGGCGCCAAGGCTCCGGATTTCACCACGCGCGGCGCGATCGCCGGCAAGGTTTTCACCGTCCACCTCGCCGACCAGCTGAAGAAGGGCCCGGTCGTGCTCTACTTCTTCCCGGCGGCCTACACCGGCGGCTGCAACGCCGAGGCGCATGCGTTTGCGGAAGCGATCCCGGCCTTCACCAAGGCAGGCGCCACCGTGATCGGCATGTCGGCCGACAATGTCGAAACGCTTAGCAAGTTCTCGGCCGAGAAGTGCGCGGGCAAGTTCGCGGTCGCCAGCGCCGGGCCTAACGTGGTCAAGGGCTATGACGTCGCGCTTGGCAAGCAGATGGCAGGGCGCGACATCACCAAGCGCACCAGTTACGTCATTGCCAAAGACGGCCGCATCGCGTTCGTACATGACGAGATGAACCCCGAGGCGCATGTCTCGACGACGCTCGCCGCGGTCCAGAAGCTCCGGGGCCGGTAATGATTGATACCGGACCGGCAAATACCTGCCGGTCCGGTGACATTATGCTGACGCCAACGACCTGCACGGTCACGGCGTCGGCGACCGCGTGCTGACCGCGATCGGTCAGCGATGGCGGCCGAAACCCCGTTCCAGCGTGCCGTCCAGTTTCTCTATTACTGCCAAGAAAGATGGTCGCGATCGGGTTTGCGCGGGGTGATCCCGGGAATTGGCGCAATGTGCGACGAAGAGGTGGTGAGTTTTACCAACTCGATCTTCATAAAATCGAGAAGTCCCACGAAATCAACGAAGTAAGAAACTGGCACGGGCCATGCAAATCATTCGATATCGGCAGCCGGATGGTCCGGCGCCCGACCATCGAAGGAATATTTCATGTCGATCCGTTTCGAAACCGCTCAGCGCATCGCCTTCTCGCTCGTCGGCGCATTGTTCTTTGCAGCCATCGCAGTCGGCACCGCCGTCCCGATCATCCCCATCGCCTGATCGAGACACACCATGAACCGCAGCATCCTCATTGGCCTGATCGCTTTTTCGACCACCGTCCTGCTGATCGCCACGCATACCGGCGGCGCGCTCGCCTGAAAACCGAGGCGCCGACCCGGCGACAGGTTCAGGCAGGCGCGCCGACCCCCACCGGTCCGACCGGTGCTTCTTCCTCGCGCGAATAGGTACCGATCAACAGCCCCGCCGCCAGCACATGGCCGGTGATGGCCTCGATCACCGCCGAACGCCCGGGCGTTGCGCCGACCTCCCCTGCCCCCGCGCCGATCGCGAAGACCTGAAACGCATAGCGGTGCTCGCCATGACCGCTGGGCGGATCGGGCGGCAACCAGCCTTCGCGCAGATAGGAATTGCGGCCGATGTCGCGACTGTTCGCGTCGCCCTCACCGTCCGCGGCGATCGCGCCCTCCGCCAGATGACCCGCGTCCGCTTCGAGGCCCCAGATGATCGCGTGGACCAGGGGTTGCGGGGTCGGGGCATCGGCATCCTCGACGATCAGCACCATGCGTTCGGTCCCGGCCGGCGGTTCGCTCCACACC
Organism: Sphingomonas arabinosi; assembly: GCF_036663715.1. NCBI lineage: Bacteria > Pseudomonadati > Pseudomonadota > Alphaproteobacteria > Sphingomonadales > Sphingomonadaceae > Sphingomonas > Sphingomonas arabinosi. Next base: position 312,870 of record NZ_JAXOJN010000001.1, on the reverse strand, counting down.
AGTGGCGGCGATATGCCCTTGCCGTCCGCGGTGAAGCGAGGCGGCAACCGAGCTTCGTGCGCAAACGCCGGGCTGGTCAGGTTCAACGTGTCGAAGTTTTCGCCGAGCTGGACGATCGCGAGCTTGTCGATACCGGCGCGCAGGCCGCTCATCGCGTGGCCCAGCCAGGTGGGGATATGTTCGAGCATGGCTTATCCTTCGGAAGGGCAGGTTTCGGCCCGACGCGCAGGCGCCGCGCCATCATACCAGTCGCTCTGTGAGCCCATCTTGGCCGCGTCGTGGTAGCAGACCTGAGTCTTGCCGCGCTTCGGGTCGACGATCACCGTCCAGTTGTGGTTGCCGCAATTATTCTCTTCGCAGCCCCAGGATGCGACCCGGTCACCCATCTTGAAAACCGGCGTCGCCGGCCCCGAGCGACCGCGGATCATCTCGCGCAGCTTCGCGTCGCCGACCGCGTTGACGAGGCCGGTCGCGACATCGGTGCGGTCGAAGAAATCGACGCCGCCGACCGCATCATGGGGGTATTTCCCGACATAGGCGGTGATCGGCGTGGTCTGCGCCTGCCCTGCGATCGGCTTTGGCGCGCGAGTTTCAGGGGGAACAAAACCGCTGGGCGACGCGGTCTTGGTGGGATCGTCGTTGCGACCGCATCCGCCGACGAGCAGCGGCGCCGCGAGCAGCGCGACCGCGATTGCCCTCCTCATGATCGCACCGTCGTCATTGCCTGATCTCCTGAACCTCTCCTGCAACGCATCGACCGGCAGCGTGGTTGCGGAGGCTATGCGGTGCGACCATGTCGGGCGGATGAAGCATGATCTCGATCGTTTCGTCACGGCACAGGACGGTGTCTATCCGCAGGCGCTGGCGGAGTTGGAGCGCGGAGCGAAGCGCAGCCACTGGATGTGGTTCATCTTCCCCCAGATCGCCGGACTGGGGCAAAGCGCAATGGCACGAACCTATGCGATTGCCGGGGCGGACGAGGCTCGGGCCTATCTCGCGCATCCGGTACTTGGACCGCGACTGATGGCGGTGACGCAGGCAGTTTCGGCCGCGTCTGGATCCGCCGAAGCGATCCTCGGCGGCATCGACGCAGTGAAGTTGCGGTCGTCGATGACGCTGTTCGCAGCGGTTGCTGACGACCCGACGTTGTTCCGCGCCGCGCTCGACCGGTTCTTCGGTGGCGAAGACGACGGGGCGACGCTGGACCTGCTTGCGTCGAGGCCTCGATAAGACGCCTCAATAAGACGGGTGTATCGTTAGCGAAAGGTGTAGCATCGCCGCGGGGCCTTCCGCCCCGTGAGGTGTGGTCATGGCCAAGAGCCAGAAGAAATCGAGCAAGGAAGTTCGCAAACCCAAGGCCGAAAAAGCGCCCAAGGCGAATGCGTCGAACCCGACCACCAAGGGTAAGCCTGTTGAGATGACCACGCTCAACTAGGGCGTTTGGCTGGGCACCGTCGTTCCTGTTCGACGGTCGCTTGGCGCATTCAGTCCCCGTCATCCTGACGAAAGTGAGGATTCGGGGTAACAGGCGTTGATCGTCTGGGCTCTGGATCCTGACTTTCGTCAGGATGACGGGGTTTTGAGGCGCGTGGCTTACTTGCCGCTCGTAGAAACTTGGGATGTTATCGTGGCTTATGTTGAGTTGCGGCGCCTCTGACTCGCTGCCTCGCTTGGCACGCGCAGTTCGGACCACCAGCCAGCTACCCCGACTGCTCCGCATAGACCGCCTTCCGACGGTCTATGCGAAAACCGCACTCAGACGTCGAGGTTGGCGACGTTGAGCGCGTTGTCCTGGATGAACTCGCGGCGGGGTTCGACGACTTCGCCCATCAGCTGGGTGAAGATCTCGTTCGCGCTCTCGGCGTTGAGCGCCGTCACGCGCAGCATCGAGCGGACCGACGGGTCGAGCGTGGTTTCCCAGAGCTGTTCCGCGTTCATTTCGCCCAAACCCTTGTAGCGCTGGATCGCGAGGCCTTTTCGCCCTGCGGTCAGGATCGCGTCGAGCAGGTGGCTCGGGCGCGAGACCTGGGTCGAGCCGCGTGCGGCGACGGCGGTGACCGAACCGATGACGCCGGCACCAGCCTCCGCACCCTCCTCAGCCTCGAGCTCTTCGGCCTGCGTGGCCTTGCTGGCGGGGATAAGGTTCGAGGTGTGTGCGTAGCTCTCGGCGTGCTCGCCCGACAGCGCATGCAGCTTGCGCGCTTCGGCCGACACCAGGAAGCTCGCCTCGATGATGTGGTGATCGGTGACGCCGCGCCAGGCGCGCTGGAAGTGGATGCCGCCGTCTTCGGTGAGCACCGCGGTCCAGCGAGCATCGCCGTCGTCGAGTTCGAGACGACGCGTGACGATCTCCAGACGCGAGGTGCGGTCCTCGACCGACGCTTCCGGATCAAACACGCCGCCGAGCGCGAGTGCCTCGATCATCCCGGCGTCGTAGCGCTTGGGAACGTAGCGCATCAGCGTCCGCATCCGGCGCGCGTGATCGACCAGATCCTTGAGGTCGCGACCCGAACGACCGCCGCCGGGACCGTCGAGCACCATCGTATTGACGCCTGCATCGACCAGATACTCGTCGAGCGCCGCGTCGTCCTTGAGGTACACCTCGGACCGACCCTTGGTCGCCTTATACAGCGGCGGCTGGGCGATGTAGAGGTACCCGCCCTCGATGATCTTGGGCATATGACGGTAGAACAGCGTCAGCAACAGCGTGCGGATGTGCGCGCCGTCGACGTCTGCGTCGGTCATGATGACGATCTTGTGGTAGCGCAGCTTGTCCGCGTTGAAGTCGTCGCGGATGCCGGTGCCCATCGCGGTGATGAGTGTGCCGATCTCGCGGCTCGACAGCATGCGGTCCTCGCGAGCGCGCTCGGTGTTGAGGATCTTACCGCGCAACGGGAGGATCGCCTGGAAATGGCGGTCGCGGCCCTGCTTGGCCGAACCGCCTGCCGAGTCACCCTCGACCAGGAACAGCTCGGACTTGGCGGGATCGCGCTCCTGGCAGTCGGCGAGCTTGCCGGGTAGCGAGGCGATGTCCATCACGCCCTTGCGCCGCGTCAGTTCGCGGGCACGCTTGGCGGCCTCGCGGGCTGCGGCGGCGTCGATGATCTTGGCGACGATCGCCTTGCCGTGCGCAGGGTTTTCCTCGAGCCATTCGGCCATCTTGTCGGCCATCAGGCTTTCCAATGGCTGGCGGACTTCGGACGAGACGAGCTTGTCCTTGGTCTGGCTGCTGAACTTCGGATCGGGCAGCTTGACCGAGACGATCGCGGTCAGGCCTTCGCGCATGTCCTCGCCGGTGAGCTGGACCTTTTCCTTCTTCAACATGCCCGATTTCTCGGCGTAGTTGTTGAGCGTACGCGTCAGCGCGGCGCGGAATGCGGCCATGTGCGTGCCGCCGTCGCGCTGCGGAATGTTGTTCGTGAAGGCGAGGACGTTCTCGTAGTAAGAATCATTCCACTGGAGCGCGACGTCCATCGTGACGTCGTCGCGCGTGCCGCTGATCGCGACCGGCTCGGGCATCAACGGCACCTTGGCGCGATCGAGATACTTCACGAACGCGGCGATCCCGCCCTCGTAATAAAGCTCTACGGTCTTCAGTTCCTCGTGCCGCGCGTCGGTGAGGAACAGGCGGACGCCCGAGTTCAGGAAGGCGAGCTCGCGGTAGCGGTGTTCGAGCTTGTCGAAGTCGAAATCGGTGATCTTGAAAGTGGCGGGCGACGGGAAGAAGGTGACGCGCGTGCCCTTCTGGCCTTCGGTCGCGGGGCCGACGACCTTGAGCGGCGCGACCGCATCGCCGAACGCGAAGCGCATGTAATGCTCCTCGCCGTTGCGCCAGATCGTCAGGTCGAGCCATTCGCTGAGCGCGTTGACGACCGAGACGCCGACGCCGTGCAGGCCGCCCGAGACCTTGTACGCGTTCTCGTCGCTGGTGTTCTCGAACTTACCGCCGGCGTGGAGCTGGGTCATGATGACCTCGGCTGCGGAGACGCCTTCCTCGGTGTGGATGCCGGTCGGAATGCCGCGACCGTTGTCGGTGACGCTGACCGAGCCGTCGGCGTTGAGGACGATGTCGATCCGGTCGCAATGCCCGGCAAGCGCCTCGTCGATCGCGTTGTCGCTGACCTCGAACACCATGTGGTGGAGGCCGGAGCCGTCGTCGGTATCGCCGATGTACATGCCGGGGCGCTTGCGCACTGCGTCGAGGCCCTTGAGGACCTTGATCGAGTCGGCGCCGTAATCGCCCATGTTCGGGAGGTTGGGATTATTGGATTCAGGGTTGGATGCCATGACAAGTATATAGGCATCGGACGGCCGAAACGGAAGCGAAATGGCCGGGGCGGGCTGGGGTGCGCTGGAGTGAAGTATAGGAAGTATAGACGCTGGGAGCGTTTTGTCGGGGGTGTGGTGTTCGGGGGTCGGGCGGGTTGGTTTTGTGGGGGTTGGGTTCGCCATGCGGGGAGGGTGACAGGGTGGGGTCGTGTAGGACAGCGGTTCGGAGGCGGCACCTTGCCCCCCTCCCTGGAAGGGAGGGGTTGGGGGTGGGTTGGCTGGCTTGAGCCACGGCGGTTCGGACTTTGGGGAAACCGACCCACCCCCGGCCCCTCCCTTCCAGGGAGGGGGGCAGCTTTTCCCTGATCTCTCTCCTCTCGGGGAGAGGGAGGGAGAAACCTTTGGCGACGGAAGGGTGAGGGGGCGTTGGGATGAGCCGTTCCGAGCCTCACTCCCCTCTCCCTTCCCACCGCAAGGGCGGCGGGCCCCTTCCCTCTCCCCGTGGGGGAGAGGGAGACTTGCCTCAGAAGCGATCGGCGCGTTGGCCTAGTAGGGTTACCTCTACGCGGCGGTTTAGTCGCATGCCGGCTGCGGTCGCATTGGTCGCGACGGGATCGCGCTCGCCGTGGCCGACGACGCTGAAGCGGGCGCGGACTACGTCCATGTCGTCGAACGCCTGGCGGACGCTGGCTGCGCGGCGTTCGGACAGGTCCTGGTTGTGCGCATCGGTGCCGCGCGAATCGGTGAAGCCGTCGATCGACACGCGGACGCCGGGGTTGGCGCGCAGATAGCGGGCGAGCGGGCGCAGTTTCTCGATCGCGCCGGGACGCAGCACGGCGCTGTCGGTGCGGAACAGCACGTCTTCCTGCAGCGTCAGCGTCGCGCCGCGCGGGGTCTGGCGGAAGCCGTAGTTGCGCATTGCGCCGCGATCCCAGGTCGTGGTCGTCTCGACCACCGTGGTGCCGCCGCCGCGATAGCCGCGCGGATCGCGGCCATAGGCATCCCAGTCGAACCGGTCGCGGCGGGGCCCGGCGATGCGGGCGAATTCGCGGTTGGCGTCGTCGGCTTCCTGGCGGTTGATCCGGCCGTCGCCGTTCGCATCGAAGTTCGGCATCACGAACGCACGGCCGCGCGGGCTGTCGCGGAGTTCGGGGAACAGGATCGGCACGCCGGCCCCGACCAGCCGATAGCCCGGGCGCGTCCATGGCGCAGTACGCGGGTCGAAACGCGCCTGGTCCTGCGCGAGCGCGGGCGCGACGGTCGCGGTCGCCATCAGGATGCCGAGGGCGGTACGGGCAATATTCAGGGGCATCGTGAACTCTCCGTGATCTTCGATGCGACGGGGTCTACCCGCGGCCGCTTGAACGCGCAGTGACCTCGATCGACAGCCTGTGTTCAGCCGAAGATTGTGTGCTTCTTTCAGTAGGTAGCGCGTCCTTTCAGTGAGCAGGGCCGACCGCGATGCGCGTCGCGCCGCCACCGATCGCGTCGAACAGCGCGTCTTCGGTCCCGGTCATCCACACCTGCCCGCGTCCCGACAGCCGCTCGAACAGCGCCGCGCGGCGGGCCGGGTCGAGGTGGGCGGCGACCTCGTCGAGGAGGAGTATCGGCGACTGGCCGGTCCGCTCGGCGACCAGTTCGGCATGCGCGAGGACGATGCCGAGGAGGAGCGCCTTCTGCTCGCCGGTCGAGGCGAGCGATGCGGCGCGGGCCTTGTCCAGATGCGCTACCGCGAGGTCGACGCGGTGAGGGCCGACGAGCGTGCGGCCGGCTGCGGCGTCGCGTGCGCGGCCTTGCGCGAGGTCGGCTTGGAGGCGGGTGGTGTCGCCGTTCCACCCTTCGAGCGTGAGGCCGGCGCGGGGGAACGGGCCGTCGTCCTGGTGCGCGAGCCTCGTGCCGAGCAGCGCGACGGTCTCGCGTCGGGCGGCGTCGACCGCTGTGCCGTGCTCGGCCATTTGCGCTTCGAGCGCTGAGAGCCAGTCGCCGTCGGGGCGGCCTTCGTCGGCGAGCAGTCGGTTTCGCGCGCGCATCGCTGCGTCGTAGCGGGCGGCGTGGTGCGCGTGGGCGGGGGCGAGGGCGAGCGTGAGGCGGTCGAGGAAGCCTCGCCGTTCGCTGGCGGGGGCGACGAACAGGCGGTCCATCGCGGGGGTGAGCCATAGAATCGTGAGCCACTCGGCGAGCGCGTTGGCGGTGGTGGTGGCGCCCTGGATGCGGACGATGCGGCGTTCCGGGGCTGAGGCCAGCGTACCGGTGGCGACGTCTACTTCGCCGGCGGCTGGTGTTTCTCCGTCTGTGTTCTTCTCCCCTTCCGCTTGCGGGAGGGGTCGGGGGAGGGACGCGATTTCCTCGGGAGCGGACGCCGGTACGTACGTCGCGCCCTCCCCTAACCCCTCCCGCAAGCGGGAGGGGGATAAGGTAACGACCTCTTGTTCGCGTTGTGGGGATAAGGTGGCCGCGACGCCGAAGCCGCCTGCCCCGCCCTGCCTCGCCATCTCCCCGAGGGCCGCTCTCCGCAGCCCGCGACCGGGCGCGAGGAGCGATACCGCCTCCAGGATATTCGTCTTTCCCGCCCCGTTCTCGCCGGTCAGCACGACGAAGCCTGAGCCCGGCTGGAGCGTCAAGTCGGCATGATTGCGGAAATCGGTAAGGACCAGGCGCGACAGCATCGCCTCGGCCTTAGAGGAGTTTCGCAGCCGATTGCATCGCCCTTTTCCCGTTCGGCCTAAGCGAAGTCGAAGGTCATGGCACAAGCTACGGTGCTTCGACTACGCTCAGCACGAACGGTGGAGGTGGGGCGGTTTGATCCGACTCCCCGCTAGCGACGATTGCCGCGCCGTATCAGCCTTCACTCAGGCGGCGATGCGCTCGGGCACGGCCTTCGGTTCGAGCTTGGCCTTCTGCGTGCTGAGATACGACGCGAGCGCTGGCCCGAGCTCGCGCTGCGCCCGCAGATACGCGACCGGGGTGACGATCCCGAGCCTTGCGCGTGCGCCGTCCAGCGGTTCGTGAAGCAGAGTCAGGTAATCCTCGCCCGAAATCCACTTCGCTTTCCGCCCGTTGCGATAGCCTTCCCAGACCGCCTTCGCGAACAGCTTGCTCCCCGTCACGCGCATGCTCTTCAACGCCGCCGCCGAGCCGATCAGCGCCCAGCCGAGGCCGCCGACCTGCGCGTAGCTGAACGCGACGAGCGCCGCCTCGCCCATGCTCTCGTCCGCCTTGTAGCCGGTCAGCACGTGCCAGATGTCGTGCGTGTCGCGTACCCGCCGGCCGAACCACGCATAGGGATGCGCCAGATCGTCCTCGGACGGCTCGAGCCGCGAGACTTCGACCAAGCCGTCCGCGGAATAGCCCGTCGTTTCGAGGAAATTGCGATACGCCGCCCCGACGGTGCCGGGCGCGAAGCTCGCGACGAACGCGGGGTCGGAGAAACGTTGCGCGAGTTCGACGCGGTCATAGGCGATCCGCCCGCCCGCCGCGGTGGCGATCAGCCGCGCGTAGTTCATCGGCGCATTGCCGACGTTCAGCGCGCGCATGATCCGGAACACCTGGGTCGTGTCGTCGCCGTTGGCTAGCAGTTTGTTGATCGCATCGAAGGCCGTACGCCAGTCGCGACGACCGGTCGTACCGGGAAACGGAGGAAGCTTCGCCATCGAGTCGACTCCTTACTGACATTACTGTTAGTATCAGGTCTGGCGGCGGGTTCAAGCGCAGATACTAGACGACTTCGACGGCGACTCCGTATTCGATTGCCGCCCCGCGAAGCCGTATATCAAGTGTCGCCATCGCCAGACCATGCGACTGTGCAATAGCGAGGTGAAGGGCATCGGCTGCGCGCAACCCCAGTTCGTATCGCTCGATAAAGCGTGCGGCCGTCGTGAAATTTTCGGGCGAAACACCGAGTTGCTCGTAGCTGGTGCCGATCGATGCACGCCACGCCTCCATAAGCAGGATACGATTCTCCGCAGAAATCTGCTCGGTGCGAACTTTTAGAGACAGGGCGCTGGAGACTTCGGTATCGCTCCAGTCGCTGACATATAAACGTCGTTCACTTTGCGTCCCGAGCCATTGCCACACTGCCGGACTGTGCGCCTCGCGCGTCATCGAGGCGATGATCAACGACGTATCGCAATAGACGGTCAATACCGATCGCCGTCCCGCATCATCCGCACGAAGTCGCCCGCACCCTGCTCCTGGAACGGAAGCGACTTAGCCAACGCTTCGAGCGCACCGACGTCGATGGGCTTGCGGCGCGGGAGCGGCGGCGCCTCGGGCGTTACGCGGGCGAAGGGTTGGCCGTTGCGGGTAATTTGGACGGCTTCGCCCGCCTCGAGCCGGTCGATGAGCGTGCCTAGCTCGTCTTTCAGATCAGCAATATTGATCGAGTCCATGATCCGGCTCCTGCCTGTCGCCCCGCCATACCACGACGCGACAGGCAGACCGAATCAGACTCGCATCGGCATCAGCACGTACAGCGCGGGCGACTTGTCGTTTTCGCGGATCAGGGTCGGGGCGGCGGCGTCGGCGAGGTGCACCTCGACCATGTCGCCGTCGATCTGTGCGAGGATGTCCATCAGGTAGCGGCTATTGAAGCCGATCTCGAACGGGAGCGCGACGTAATCGCCGGGGACTTCCTCCGCCGCGGTGCCGTTTTCGGGCGAGGTCACCGACAGCGTGATCTTGTCGCGGTCGAGCGCCATCTTCACGGCCCGCGTCTTCTCGGTCGCGATCGTGGAGACGCGGTCGACGCCTTCCATGAAGCTCTTGGGGTCGATCTTGAGGATCTTGTCGTTGCCGGTCGGAATCACGCGGCTGTAATCGGGGAAGGTGCCGTCGATCAGCTTCGAGGTCAGGATCGCCTGGCCGAGGTCGAAGCGGATCTTGGTCGGCGACAGCGACACGCCGACCGAGCCGTCGACCTCGTCGAGCAGCTTGCGCAGCTCGCCGATGCATTTGCGCGGCACGATCACGTCGGGCATCGATTCGGCACCCTCGGGACGCGGCAGCGTGACGCGCGCGAGGCGGTGACCGTCGGTCGCGGCGGCCTTCAGCACCGGGTTCGAGCTGTCGCCGTCCGCCACGTGGAGGAAGATGCCGTTGAGATAATAGCGCGTCTCTTCGGTCGAGATCGCGAATCGCGTCTTGTCGATGATCTGCTTGAGCGTCTCGGCGGGCAGCTCGAACTGGGTCGGCAGTTCGCCTTCCGCGATCACCGGGAAATCGTCGCGCGGGAGCGTGCCGAGCGAAAAGCGCGCGCGGCCTGCGACGATGCTCATCCGGCCTTCCGACGCGGCGAGCTGGACCTGGCTACCCTCGGGCAGCTTGCGTGCGATGTCGAACAGCGTGTGCGCGGACACGGTAGTCGCGCCGGGCTGGTCGACAGCTGCTGCGATCGATTCGTTGATCTGGAGATCAAGATCGGTGGCCATCAGCTTGAGCGTGCCCTCGGCAGTCGCCTCGATCAGCACGTTCGACAGGATGGGGATGGTGTTGCGCCGCTCCACCACGGACTGGACATGGCTCAGCCCCTTGAGGAGCGTTGCGCGTTCGATCGTCGCCTTCATCGTAATTCCCCCCGCCACCACAGCCAGAATCGGGGCTGGGGGCAATCCGCAGATGGCTTACCCAACAACAAAGGGTCGGAGCAAGCGCCCCGACCCTTCTTTGATCACGGTAAACGTCGGGTTAAACCCGCGCGCCGGTTCGATCAGAAGCGGAAGCCGTAGCTGGCGACCACCTGGTGACGATCCGTGTCGACGTCGAATCGGCTGCTGGTGCCGCCGGTCGCATAGTCGATGTTGCCGCGCTCATAGTTCGAATAGCGGTATTCGAGCTTGGCATAGCTGTTCGGGCCGACCGCATGCTCGGCACCGGCGCCGATGCGCCAGCCGTCGAGCTTGAAGTTGTTGTCGGTGGTCTGGCTGGTGCTACCGGCGAGGACGTTGAGCTTCGAATTGGTGTAGCCGCCCTTGACGTACAGCATCGTCGTCGGTGCGACGACATAGCCTGCGCGCGCGCCGACATAGATGTCGCGGCCCTGCTTGACCCGGCCATAACCGAAGTCGCTGGTGTAGTCGTTGCGGTCGCTCTTCGCGGTCGAGCCGGTGAGTTCGGCCTCGGCGCCGAGCACGATGTTGTCCGATGTCGCGATATCATAGCCGATGCCACCGCCGTACAGCAGGCCGTCGATCTTCTGGTCGTCGCGCCCGTTGTTGTTGGACACGCTGCTGCCGGCGCCGGTGTGGTCGTAGCCGAGCGTGGCCTCGACGCGGGGGCCGGTGAAGGTCGGGTTGGTCTGTGCGAGGGCGGGTGCTGCTACTGCGGTGGTGGCGAGCAGCGAGACGGCGATAAGCGTACGCATTGGGGTTACTCCTTACTGATCCGGCGCCCCATCACGCGGGGCGGACAGCTCCAATGGACCAACCGCGCGGGCGTTGCATGAACCCCAGATAAACGCGGAAATCCGTTGCTTTTGCGCCACAGGGGGTTGAAACGCGGCCTATGATTCCAAGCCATCGGCAGGGTGAAGCGGACGCCCGATCAACTGATATTCCGGCTCCGCGGAAAGGTCGCGATTTCGTCGCGCGGCACGGCGAAACCGTGTTCAACGCGGCGCACCGGTTGCAGGGGGATGCCGAGCATACGCCTTTGACGCGGACGGGGTTCGCGCAGGCCGACGAGCTTGGGCGGGCGTTGCGCGGATTGCTGGGGGTGAAGCCGGCGCTGGCGTTGTGGGCGTCGCCGACCGGGCGCGCTTTGCAAACGCTGGCGGTGATCTGCGAGCATCTGGAACTGGATTGGCATGGTGCGCGGACCGATCCGCGGCTGGTCGAGATCGACATGGGATCTTGGGGCGGGCGTTATTATGCCGATCTTGCTGCTGAGGTCGGGTCGATCGTCCTGCCAGGCGGTATCCTTAAGCGGCCAGCGGACGGCGAGACCTATCCGCAGATCGCGGCGCGCGTGGGCGGGTGGCTGGCGGATACTGCCGAGCATGCGGGCGATCGGCTCGTGATCATGCACGGAATTTCGAGTCGGGTGATGCTGGGGGTGATGACCGGGGCGGCGGTCGATCCTGTGCTCGGTGCGCCAGTTGCGAAGGGGTTGCCGCAGGGGTCGGTTACGCTGGTGGAGAACGGGCTGGCGACCGTGCCGCATCTCGGTACGGGGTTTGCTCCGGCGTGAGATTCTGGGCGGTCGAGGACTTTACTTTCAGGCTGCGGACTTCTGCCCCCCTCCCTGGAAGGGAGGGGTTGGGGGTGGGTCGGCTTCCGCATTTTCGGACCGTTGGGGCTCGAGCGGGCCTACCCACCCCCTGCCCCTCCCTTTCAGGGAGGGGGGTTCTGTGGCGTTTGGGGTTGGCGGTAGGGTTGCTTGCGGTTGCTGCTCCGGCGGCGGCGCGTGATACGATCGGTATTTTCAAGGGCTGGGGGGCGTTCCGGGACGCTACGCCAGCGCGATGTTACGCGATCGCGCGGCCGATCATGGCGGGTGGGCGGGCGACTGGTTTCGCCAGCATCGCGACGTGGCCGACGCGGGGTTTGCGGGCGTCGCTGCATGTGCGGCTCAGTCGGGAGCGGGACCGGTCGGCGGGGGTGACGCTGACGGTCGGCGAGCGGCGATTCGCGTTGGTGGCGAACGGGCTGGATGCCTGGGCGAGCGACGCGCCGAGCGATCATGCGATCGTGGCGGCGATGCGGTCGGGTCGGAGCATGAGTGTGGAGGCGGTCGGCGTCGGGGGGCGGCCGTTTGTCGATGTCTATGCGTTGTCGGGCGCGGCGACGGCGATCGATGCTGCCGTGTTGGGGTGTAGCGGGGGGTGAACTTCGGGCGTGCCGCACCCACTCACTGGCACCACCCCGGCGAAGGCCGGGGCCCAATTGGGGGACGGATGTAACGACACTCGGTTCTCCGTTACAATCACCTTTCCAATTGGGCCCCGGCCTCCGCCGGGGTGGTGGTTGTTTCGGGCTACGTCCCGCCCGACTATGCTGACTCCACCCCCGTCCCCACAGCCAGTAGAAAAATCAGCAGAATTCCGCTAAGGGCCGCGCCATGCAGACTGCCGCGAACCTCATGCCTATTCCGGGGCACATCGATCCCGTGCCCGTTCCCCGCAGCTTCGTGCCGCGCAGCGATGGGCGGATCGACCTGCTTGGGCTGTCGCTTGCCGATCTGCGGATGGCGTTGGAGACGTCGCAGCTCGAGGAGAAGCAGGCCAAGCTGCGTGCCAAGCAGTTGTGGCACTGGATCTACAATCGCGGCGCGACCGAGTTCTCGGCGATGACCGACATCTCGAAGACGATGCACCCGTGGCTCGAGCAGAGGTTCGTGATCAGCCGGCCGAACGTGGTCGAGGCGCAGGTGTCGACCGATGGCACGCGGAAGTGGTTGCTGCGGTCGGACGACGCGCAGGATTACGAGATGGTGTTCATCCCGGACGCGGATCGCGGCACGCTGTGCGTATCGAGCCAGGTAGGCTGCACGCTGAACTGCACCTTCTGCCATACCGGCACGATGCGGCTTGTCCGCAACCTGACGCCCGCCGAGATCGTCGGCCAGGTGATGCTCGCGCGCGATTCGCTGGGCGAATGGCCGAGCCAGCCCGAGGGGCGGATGCTCACCAACATCGTGATGATGGGGATGGGCGAGCCGCTGTATAATTTCGAGAACGTCCGCGATGCGTTGAAGCTGGTGATGGACGGTGCGGGGCTCGCACTCAGCCGCCGCCGGATCACGCTTTCGACGAGCGGCGTGGTGCCGATGATGGCGCGTGCGGGGGCGGAGATCGGCGTGAATTTGGCAGTGTCGCTGCACGCGGTGACCAAGGAAGTGCGCGACGAGATCGTGCCGCTGAACCGGAAGTACGGCATCGAAGAGCTGTTGCAGGCGTGCGCGGACTATCCGGGCACCAACAATGCGCGGCGGATCACGTTCGAATACGTGATGCTGAAAGACAAGAACGACTCCGACGACGACGCGCGCGAACTCGTGCGTTTGCTGCGGAAGTACGAGCTGCCGGCGAAGGTGAACCTCATTCCGTTCAATCCCTGGCCGGGCGCGCAATATGAGTGCTCGACGCCGGAGCGGATCAAGTCGTTCTCAAGCATCGTGTTCGGTGCGGGCATCTCGGCACCGGTGCGGACGCCGCGCGGTCGCGATATCGATGCAGCGTGTGGCCAGTTGAAGACCGCGTCGGAGAAGAAAAGCCGGGCGCAACTCGATCGTGAGGCTGCTGTCGAGTCCGACGCTTTTGCTTGAGTGGAGTGCGGTCGCGCTGGCGGCAGGGGCAGGCGCTCTCGGCGGTGCGATGAATGCGTTGGCGGGCGGCGGCAGTTTCGCGACGATGCCGGCGCTGATCGGGCTCGGCTTGCCCTCGACCTTCGCCAACGCGACCAGCAACGTCTCGCTACAGCCGGGTGCGATGGCGAGCGCGTGGGCGTATCGGCACGGGCTCCAGCCGATCTCAGGCGTCAGCATGAAGACGATGGCGGGAATCACCTTCGTCGGCGGACTGATCGGCAGCCTGTTGCTGGTGGCGACGTCGGCGCGGGCGTTCGACCTGATCGTACCGTGGCTGTTGCTGTTCGCGACGCTGGCGATCGCGTTCGGCACGCGTGCGTCGTTGTGGCTGCGGTCGCGGGTCGAGATCGGACCGAAGTCGCTGGTCGGTGTGCAGGCGTTGCTGGGAATTTATGGCGGATATTTCGGGGGTGGCGTCGGGCTGATGCTGACCGCCGCGTGGGGGCTGCTGTCGGGGGCAACGCCCGCGACTCTTGCGCCGCCGCGGACGCTGATGCTGGCGGTGGCGAACCTTGCCGCGACGATCATCTTCATCGCGACCGGGATGGTGGTGTGGGCGCTGTGCGTGCCGATGCTGATCGGCGGGATCGTCGGCGGGCATTACGGGGCTAAGCTGGGCCTGTTGCTGTCGCCGCAGGCGATCCGCGTGTGGACGCTGCTGGTGACGATCGCCACGACGATCGTGTTCTTCTGGCGCGCCTATTCCTGAAGGCCGACTATCGCGGCGAGCCATTTTGCCGCGGCCTCGGGCGTCTGCTTGTCGGTATCGCGGTCGACGCGGTAGTTCGCGGCGCGCATCGCCTCGACCGGGATGCGGCCGACTATCGGTTTCAGCGCGGCGCGGAACCTCGCGTCCCCTGCCCGCTTCGGCGCGACCATCAGGATCGCGTCGTAGCCGGGGATCGCACGACGGGGGTCGGTCAGCACTGTGAGACCGTCCGCCGCGATCCGGCCATCGGACGAGAAGGCGGAGATGACGTCGACATTGCCGCTTTCGAGCGCGCGGTACATGAAGGTCGGGCTGTACGGCGTCGTCTTGGCGAAACGGAGCGGATAGGCGCGCTTCACCGCGGCCCATTCGGGACGTTCGAGGAATTCGAGATCGCTGCCGAGCGTCATGCCGGGTGCTGCGTTCACCAGATCGTCGAGGCTGGCGATGCGCTTGGACTTGGCCGCGTCGCCCTTCATCGCAAAGGCATAGGCGTTCTCGAACCCGAGCGAGCCGATCAGGCCGACGCGGTGCTCGCGCCTGGCCCAGTCGCCGATCGCGGCGACCATTGCGGGGCGTGCGGGGACGTCGTTGCGCTTCATCTCGTTCGCCCAGATCGTCCCGGCATAATCGACATAGACGTCGATATCGCCGCCGGAGAGCGCGCCGAAGACGACCGCCGAGCCGAGGCCGTCGCGGTATTCGACGGTGTAGCCGGCTTGTTCGAGCCGGTCGCCGATCAGCCGCGCGAGGATGTATTGTTCGGAGAAGTTCTTTGCGCCGACAACGACGGTGCGGTCCGCGCCACTCTTGGGCCATAGCGGAGCGGTCGCGGCCGCGGTTCCGACGAGCAGCACCGCGGCGCTCGCCATCCAGAGCCAGCGGCGGCGGGCGCGGATGCCGTACTCGATCGCGCCGATCAGCGCGTCGACCGCCAGCGCGAGCGCGGCTGCCGAGACGCAGCCGGCGAGGACCAGCGCCCAGTTCTGCGTCTGGAGGCCGGCGAAGATCATGTCGCCGAGGCTCGGCTGGCCGACGGTCGTCGACAAGGTCGCGGCACCGATCGTCCAGACCGCCGCGGTGCGGATGCCGGCGATCAGCACGGGCGCGACCAAAGGTGCCTCGACCAGCCGCAATTTCTGCGCGGGCGTCATGCCGACTGCGTCCGCCGCCTGAATTACCGCAGGGTCGATGCCGTGCAGGCCGGTCACCGCGTTCCGGATGATCGGGAGGAGCGCGTACAGCGTCAGCGCGATCAAGGACGGGAGGAAGCCCAATGCGGGGATGCCGCCGCCGACCAGCGCGGAGAGGCTGAGCAACAGCGGGTAGAACAAGGCGAGCAGCGCGAGGCTGGGGATGGTCTGGACGAGGCTCGCAAAGCCGAGCGACACGCGCGCCACGGTCGCGTTACGGGCCGACCAGATGCCGAGCGGCAGGCTGATCGCGATGCCGAGTAGCAGCGCCGCGGCGGAGAGCAGGACGTGGTTGGCGAGCAGCGGCGGCACGCGGCTCAGCGCGTCTAGGAAGGGGCTCATGCGACTAGCGCCTGGAGGCGTTCGGCCTGCGCGCGGGGCACTTGAACCAGCGCCTGCGCGTCTTCGCCGCCCTTGCCGGCGACGAGTTCGGCGGGCGTGGCGTCGGCGACGATGCGTCCGGCCTTCATCACCAGCACGCGGTCGGCGAGCAGCAGCGCCTCGGCCATGTCGTGTGTGACGAGGATGGTGGTCAGCCCGAGCCGGTCGTGCAGTTCGCGTATCCGCGTGCCGAGCGCGTCGCGCGTGACCGGGTCGAGCGCGCCGAACGCCTCGTCGAGCAACAGCAGTTTGGCACCGGGAGCGAGCGCACGGGCGATGCCGACGCGCTGGCGCTGGCCGCCCGAGAGCGCGTCGGGCATGCGGCCGGCGATGTCGCGGGGCAGGTCGACGAGGTCTAGCAGTTCGCCCACTTTCGCCTCGTCGGAGCGACCGGCGATGCGCAGGCCGATCGCGATGTTCTCGGCGATCGTCATATGCGGGAACAGGCCGATATTCTGGAAGACGTAGCCGATCCGGCGGCGCAGTTCGGGGGCGGGCTCTGCGGCGACGTCGGCACCGTCGATCGTCACGCGGCCTTCGCTCTGCTCGACGAGGCGGTTGAGCGTCTTCAGCAGCGTCGACTTGCCCGAACCGGACGTGCCGACGAGTGCGACGAAACTGCCGCGCGCGATCTCCAGAGAGACCGCGTCGACGGCGATCGTCGCACCTCCCGCGCTGGGGTACCGCTTGGTGACGCGTTCGAAAACGAGCGCTGGGGAATTGTCTGGCATCTGCGCGCAGGATGCGGGAAACATACCGGAAAATCAAATGGAGAGGGTATGAGCCAGCAGGGCATTTTCATCACCGGCGGCGGATCGGGGATCGGCCGCGCCACCGCGATATTGTTCGCGCGGAAAGGCTGGCGGGTCGGGCTCGCCGACGTCAACGTCGCGGGACTCGCGGAGACCGCCGCACTGCTGCCTGCGGGCATGGTCAGCACCTATCGGATGGACGTGCGCGACCGCGATGCGTGGGTGGCGTCGCTCGACGCGTTCGTCGCAACCACCGGCGGACGGCTAGACGTGCTGTTCAACAATGCCGGGATCGGATCGGGCGGACCGCTGGCGGAGACCGACTTCGCCGAGATCGACCGGGTGATCGCGATCAACCTGGTCGGCGCACTGAACGGGGCGCGGATCGGTTATGCGTATCTGAAGCGGACGCCGGGATCGTGCCTGCTCAACACTGCGTCGGCGTCGGCGATCTATGGTTCGGCCGGGCTTGCGCCCTATTCGGCGACCAAGTTCGGGGTGCGTGCGATCACCGAGGCGCTCGACGGCGAATGGGCGGCGGACGGCATCAAGGTGCGGTCGATCGTGCCGAGCTTCATCGACACGCCGCTGCTCGATTCTGCGGCGGGGGGCAGTAACCGCTCGATCCGCGAGACGGTGACGGGCGCTGGGCTGGAGTTGACCGGGGTAGACAAGGTGGCCGAGGCGGCCTGGGCGGCGGTGCATGGCGACAAGGTGCATACCTTTGTCGGGAAGACCGCGCACCGGATGGCGTTCGCCGCGCGGTGGATGCCGGGGGCGCTGCGTAAGCGTATGCGGCGGGATATGCGGAAGGGCTGACAATCCCCCCGGCCCTGGAAGTGAGGGGTTAGGGGGTGGGTCGGCTTTCGCATACCCGAACCTTCCGAGGCTCAAGCTGGCCAACCCACCCTCAACCCCTCCCTTTCAGGGAGGGGCGAAGCAGAAGGGCTCAGGTGTCGCCGACTATGGCGTCGATCGCTTCGGCCATTTCGATGTCGCGTGGCGAGAGGCCGCCCGCGTCGTGCGTGGTCAGCAGGATTTCGACGCGGTTCCAGACGTTCTTCCACTCCGGGTGGTGGTTCGCGCGCTCGGCGATCAGCGCGACCTGCGTCATGAAGCCGAACGCCTCGACGAAATCGGCGAACACGATCGTCCGCGTGATCGCGTCGCGCGCATCGTCGTAGTCCCACTCGTCGAGCCCATCGAGTGCCTCGGCCCGTTCCGTATCGTTCAGCGCTTCGATCATTCGCGTGTCCCTTGCCGCCATCGTTTGCCAACGCGTATGGCTGGCAGGATGAGCGGGCAAGCGACAATGCACGAGGGGGGCCGAGGCGAAGCACCCGACGCCGACACGATCGAGGCGATCTGCCGCGCGACGATCGCCAAGCTGCCCGCGCAGTTCGCGGAGCATCTCGGCGACATCGTGTTCGCGGTCGAGGAGTATGCCGACGACGAGACGCTGGCGGCACTCGGCCTGGAGCATCCGCTCGACCTGTCGGGCCTGTATCACGGCCGCCCGCTCGGCGAGAAATCGTCGATGGACGTCGCGCCGATGCCCGACCGCATCGTGCTGTACCGCCGCGCGATCCTCGAGGAGTGGATCGAGACCGGGGTGCGTCTCGACGACCTCGTCGCGCATGTGACGATCCATGAGATCGGCCATCATTTCGGGCTGAGCGACGACGACATGCACGCGCTGGAGGACTCGGCCGAAGATCGGGCCACGTGAGTCTCGCGTTTCGCGACGTCGCGTGCGTGCGGGGCGGGCGGATGCTGTTCTCGGGCGTGTCGTTCGACCTGCAGTCTGGCGATGCGGCGATCGTCACCGGCCCCAATGGCGTCGGGAAATCCAGCCTGATCCGCATCGCCGCCAGCCTGCTCGCGCCGTTCGAGGGTAGTGTGACGTGCGACGATACCAAGGCGTTGCTGACCGAAGCGAGTGCGCTCGACCCCGACCGAACGCTGATCGCGGCGCTGCGTTTCTGGGCTGCGTTGGACGATAAGCCCGTCGCCGATACCCGGATCGCCCGAGCGCTGTCCGCCCTCGATCTGGACGCGCTCGCGGACGTTCCCGTCCGCCTGTTGTCGACCGGGCAACGCCGCCGCGCGTCGATCGCGCGGGTTGCCGCCAGCGGAGCGCCGGTCTGGCTGCTCGACGAACCCGCCAACGGACTCGACACGGTTTCGATCGCTCGACTGGAAACGCTGATCGCAGAGCACCGTGCTACCGGCGGTGTTGCACTGGTCGCCACGCACTTGTCGCTGGCGATTCCCGGCGCGCAGGAGATCGCGTTGTGATCGCGCTGATCCGGCGCGATCTGCGCCGCAGTGTGTCGAGTGGCGGCGCGACGTTGGTGGTCGCGTTCTTCCTGCTGGTCGCGACGCTGTTCCCGTTCGCGATCGGCCCCGACGCAGCGTTGCTCGCGCGGATCGGCGGCGGGGTGATCTGGACCGCGGCCTTGCTCGCAGCCCTGTTGCCGGTCGAGCGCCTCGTCGGGCCCGATCTGGAGGCGGGCGTGTTCGACCAGTTCGTCGTCCGCGGGATGTCGCTCGCGCTGGTCGCGCTGGCGAAGACGATCGCGCACTGGCTGAGCTTCGGCCCGCCGCTGATGCTCGCCGCGGTGATCGCCGCGGGGTTGCTCAACCTGTCGGCCGACACTCTGCTCCGCGTCGAGGTGGGCCTGCTGATCGGCACGCCCGGCCTCGCCGCGCTCGCGGTTGCGACCAGCGCACTGG
This sequence comes from Sphingomonas arabinosi, assembly GCF_036663715.1. Taxonomy (NCBI): domain Bacteria; kingdom Pseudomonadati; phylum Pseudomonadota; class Alphaproteobacteria; order Sphingomonadales; family Sphingomonadaceae; genus Sphingomonas; species Sphingomonas arabinosi. The sequence goes on along the minus strand of NZ_JAXOJN010000001.1, from coordinate 293,530 downwards.
TCGCGGGGGTGCGCGGCGGCGGGGCGGTCACGGGGCTGGTGATGCTCCCGCTCGCGGTGCCGTTGCTCATCTTCGGTGCAGGCTCGCTCGACCCGGCCGGTGGCGCGGGCGCGGTCAAGTTGCTCGCCGCGGTCAGTCTCGTGCTGGTCGCAGGCGCACCGTTCCTGGCCGCGGCGGCGATCCGCGCCGGCATGGACTGAGGCGATGAGCATGACCGACGAACAAGACAACCCCGTTCGCGTCGGACTGATCGGATACGGGTTCTCGGGCAAGACCTTCCACGCTCCGCTGATACGGTCCGTCGCGGGGCTCGAACTCTGTGCGGTGGCGTCCAGCGATGCCGGCAAGGTGCATGCGGACTTTCCTGACATGGCGGTCCACGCCGATCCGCACGCACTGATCGCGGCCGACACGATCGACCTCGTGGTGATCGCGACGCCGAACGAGACGCATGCACCACTCGCACGGGCAGCGATCGCGGCCGGGAAGCATGTCGTGATCGACAAGCCGTTCACGCTCGACCTCGACGAAGCGCGCGGGCTTCTCGCGCTGGCGGACGATCGAGGCGTGCTGCTATCCGTCTTCCACAATCGGCGATGGGACAGCGATTTCCTCACCGTTCGCGCCGCGATCGACGAAGCTATCGTCGGCGACGTCACGCATTTCGAGTCGCATTTCGATCGGTTCAGGCCCGACGTCCGCGACCGCTGGCGCGAGCGATCGGGGCCAGGCAGCGGCGTCTGGTACGATCTCGGTCCGCATCTGGTCGATCAGGCGTTGCTCCTGTTCGGCCTGCCGGACGCGGTGCAGGCCTCGATCGCGACGCAGCGGCCGGGTGCGATGACCGACGACTGGGCGCACGTCGTCCTGTCCTACGGCGAGCGCCGCGTGATCCTCCAGGCGAGCATGCTGGTGGCGGGCGGCGTCGACCGGTTCACCGTGCATGGTACCGCGGGCAGCATGACGAAGCGATGCGCCGACCGACAGGAGGCGCAACTTCTCGCCGGGATGCGGCCGGGCGATGTGGGTTGGGGCGAGGACCTCGATCCGCTCGTGATCCATGCCGCCAACGGGCAACGCGAACAGCGCGCGCTACCCGGCGATCAACGTCGTTATTACTTTGGCATCGCGGCTGCGCTCCGGGGAACGGCGAAGAACCCGGTCGCGCCCGTCGAAGCGCTGGCGGTGATGGCGGTCGTCGAGGCGGCGATCCTGTCTGCAAAGACCGGCGCGACCACGGCATTGGCACTGACCGCGCCCGAGCGGGACGCCGCAACCCGCGCCTTATCGTTCGCGACTGTACGAATCTGAACGATCCGTCCGGGCGTCACGCGGATAACAAAGCGTCGCTTGCCAAGCACGTCCGGTTGGTTGCCGATCCGGATCTTCTCTGACAGGATTGCGACGTGCCCGACCCTCTTCACCATGGCCTCAATCAATCGCGGTGGCCCAAGCGGATTGGTCGCCTCATCGATGCTATCTGCCTGGTGGCGCTGATCGTCGTGGTCGTCACGGTCATCTACGGCTTCTGGCTGCGGGCGATCTGGGCACATGGCTATTACCTCGCGGTCGCGGTCGCGGTGCTGGGCGCGTTCGTGATCCTGATCGGGCTCGCGCAACAGGCGATCGCGGCGCGCGACGTGGCGACCTGGCGCGACATGGCCGAATGGCAGATCCGCGCGGCGCGGGCGGCGGCGGGACAGGCCGGCGCGACGCAGGCGAACGCCGACGACGAGATCGAGGCGAATTCCGCGGCCTATTACGAGGTTCTGATCGGCACGCTGGTCGCGCAGGCCGAACAGGACGAGCGGAGCATCGTCGATGAGCGGTGATCCGCATCTCGAACTTGGCGAAAGCCTGCCGCGGTTCCTGTCGCATTGGCTGGCGGCGTGCTTCGGGCATTTCCTGATGGTGCTGCTGCCGCTGATCACCGACTGGGCGCATGTGAAGGACGCGACATGGCCGAGTTGGTGGTCGCTGCTGCTGTTCGCGGCGTCGACCTCGCTGGTCGCGGCGATCATCAACGCGAACCTTCCGGTGACGCCGCGGGAGATGATCAAGAGCGTCGGGCTGGGGTTCGCGTTGAACGCGACCATCGTCATGCTGCGGCTGGCGTGATGGCGTCGCGCGCGGGGCCACTCGCCCGGGTGTTTTCGCGTTTTTTACACCGTGATGCGGCACTGGACCGTGACCAGATCGCGCCGCTCCAGTTGCTGCGCGGGCTGGCCGCGTCGGGCGTCGTCGTCGAGCATCTGCTGGAGCGCTATGTCCGGCGCGGTGCGATTGCCCACGACCTTCCCGATTTCACGACTCGGCTCGGCCAGACCGGCGTTGCCACCTTCTTCGCGATCAGCGGATTCATCATGGCGTATATCGCGCTTCGGGAGGATCGGCGGTCGCCATCGGGCTGGTCGTTCCTGCGCAACCGGTTCCTGCGGGTGGCACCGCTCTATTACCTGACGACGCTGATGATCGTGGCGTTCGGCTGGCTGGCGCAGGAGATGGGCGCACGGACCATTGTCGCGGCGCGCCTGCCGAACGTGAGCGAGTTCCTGTTGTCGTTCGCGTTCATCCCGCATCGGGGCGTCAATGGCCTGATCCAGCCGATCTATGAGCTGGGATGGACGCTGCATTACGAGATGTTCTTCTATCTGCTGTTCGCGGCGGGGCTCGGGGTCCTGGCGCGGCGCGGCGCGTTCCTGGTGCTGGCCGTGCTGGGACTGCTCGTCGCGGCGGGGACCGGGATCGACGCGCCACCCGACCGGGTCGGCGTGTCGGTCGCCGCCTATGTCTTCACGCGGCCGATCATGGGCTATTTCGCGATCGGGATCGTGATCGCGCTCGTCCGCCACCGGATCGGGGACCGCCTGCCCGTGCTGCCGATGTCGGTGATCGCGGTCGTGGCCGTGGCCGCGCTGGGGATCGCTGCGATCGATGCGAGCCGGATCGTCGCGATGACGGCGATCGCAGTCGCGGTGGCGGTGACCGTGCTCACGACGCCGACGACGACGCGAAGGTCGGAAGGGTTCGCTGCGTTCTCGCGCGCGTTCGGCAATGCATCCTACAGCATCTATCTGACGCACAGCTTCGTGCTCGGTGCGTTCGCAACGGCGACGGTGTCGATCGTCACGCGCGGCATGCCGGCGCTCGTCGCGATGGCGGTGCTCGCCTGCGCGGTGTGCTTCGGCGTGGGGTGGCTGTCCTGGCGGCTGATCGAATTGCCGATCGCGGAGGCGTTGCGTGGCCGGCGTCCGTCCAGGGCCGAACTCGTCGCGCCTTGAATCAGTTGGTCGGCGTCACCGGCAGGACGCGACGCTCGGGTGTCGGTGGCGAAGCGCCGGTGTCGCCCACCTCGGGACCCCGCGGCAGCACGCGCCGCTCGCCAAGGCTTACCGTCGGTACCGGGGAATCGTCTGGCAGGCTGGCGCGATATCCGGTGAGGACGGGCCGCTCGCTTGGCGCAACCGCGCCCGATGCGGTGGCTACCGTCGCAGCCGCGTCCTTCGTCAGCGGCGCGACGACGACGGCAGGCAGGGTCATCGCTGGTTCGTTGCCTGCATAGACGCCGCGAAATGCGCCGCCGCGCCCGGCGGGACCATTCCACCGGTAGAAGATGTGTGCGCCGATCGCCGCGACCTTTTCCAGGCTCGATGCCCAATACGGCACGACGTAATTGGCATGGTAGTGCGTCGCCCAGCCGACCGGCGCGAACACCGCGCCGCCCAGCGCCGATGTCGCGACACGCGAGGCGCGCAGCCAGCCCTTCGCCGACGGCAGGTGGGCAAGCGCGCCATCGCAGACAAAGGTGAACTGGCAGCCGGTTCTGCGTTGCGATCCGTCGAGAACGACGCCGCAGACCGTCTTGGGATAGGCGGGGTGGCGGACGCGGTTGAGGATGACCTGCGCCACCGCGCGCTCGCCGTCGTCCGATTCGCTGCCGGCCTCGTAGTAGACCGCCATCGTCAGGCATTGCAGCGAACGGCTGTAATCCTCCGCCTTGCCGGTCCGTAGCGCGAAGGTCGACGCGGATTCGACGCGCTTCGCCACGGTCGGCGCGGCGGCGTTCCAGGCGACTGCCTGCTCGGGTGTCAGCGGACGCATCGTCTTGGGTGCGAAGGGGGCCTCGATCCGTGCGGCGCTTGCCCAACGTGTCCCACCGGTTGCGTCGAACGCTGTGTCCGGCGGCGTCAACAGGCTGACGACCGCGGCGACGATCGATCCGCCGATCAGGACGAGCGCCAGCACCGCGGGCACGACCAGCCCAAGGTGAAAGCGACGCACCGGCGGCAGCGACGAAACGGTGTTCGGATCGAGGATCAGCGTCGAGGGCGCCGGCTCGTGCGACGCGGGCGCCTGTCGCCGGATAAGGTCGAGAAGAGCCATTGCTTCGTCGGGTGTTAGTGAATTGAAGCGCACCGCGCCAGCGCGTAACTACGGGCGATCATGGTCATACCCTTCGTCCTGCTGCTCGCCGCGCCAACGCTGGTCCAGTCCCAGAAACCGAACGGGCCGGTCTCGCAGACCTCGGCTCCGCAAGCGCCAGCCTCGCAAGCATCCGCGGGGCCGCTCGCGGGCGGGTTGTTCAGTGCGGGGCAATTGCGACAGCGCTGCCTGTCCAACGTGCCCGCCGACGCGTCCTCTTGCTTCGCCTATATCACCGGCGTGCACGACACGGTGCGCGCGTACGAGGCGTGGCTGAACCAGCGCGAATTCTGCGTGCCGCGGCATGTCCCTCAGGGCGACTTGCGCCAAGCGTTTGTCGATTATCTGCGCGACAAGCCTTCGGACCTGTCGGGCGAAGCCGCCTCGGTCGTCGTCGTCGCGCTGAAGATCCGCTACGCCTGCGGCAGTGGAACACGTCCCGGCGGAACACCCTCCGCCCCGGCTCGAAGCGGCAAGCCCTGACCCGCGCTAGCTACTCCGGGTCATGCCGGAGCAGCGGTTCGGCTTATTTCGACGCGTCGTCGTAGCGATAGCGGTAATAATCGTAGGACTGTCCGAAGCCCGCCTTCTTGGCGTTGTACTTGGTCATCACGCAGCCGATCACGGTGCCGCCGGCGCGGAGCAGGCGGGACACGGCATTGCGTGCCTGGCCGAAATGCGCGCTCGAGGCTTCGGCGACGAACACGGTGGCCTGCGCCGCAGCGGTAAGCTGGGCGGCGTCCGCTAGCGCGAGAACCGGCGGGCCGTCGACGATCACGACGTCGTAATCCGCCTCCAGCGCGGCGAGCAGGTCCTGCATCGCCGTCCCCGCGAACAGCGTCGCGGGATCCGGTGGCAGCCGTCCGCTCGGCAGGAAGCTGAGCCCGGGGAACGCGGTCGGCAGGATCGATGCGCCGCGTTCGGTCATCCGCGCGAGCACCGACGAAAGGCCGACCTCGGGCAGGCTGATCCCCAGCGTGCGGTGCAGCGACGGACGCCGCAGATCCGCATCGACCAGCAGGACGCGGCGGCCGAGCCCGGCGAAATCGCGCGCTAGGGCGAACGACGTGGTCGACTTGCCCTCCGACTTGCTGCTGCCGGTGACGAGGATCGACCGCGGCGGACCCTGGTTCGACGACAGCTCGATTGACGTCCGGATCGCGTGGTAAGCCTCGGCGATCTCCGACTTCGGATTGTTGAGCGCATCGAGCGGAGGCTCGCCGCGCGTGTCGGGCACGACGCCGAGCAACGGGATGTGCAGCTTCTGCTCGACATCCTGCGGATCGCGGATCGAATCGTCGAGATAGTCGCGACCGAACGCATACAGCATCGCCAGGCCGAGCCCGGCGATCAGCGCGAGCGCGACGTTGAGCAGCGGCCGCGGCGAGGTCGGGCGACGGGGCTGTTCGGCGGTATCGACGCTGGAGACGTTGTTGGACGTGATCCCCGCCTCGGCACTGACTTCCTTGTAGCGCTGGAGCAGGCCCTCGTAGAGCTGGCGGTTGGTATCTACCTCGCGACGCAGGATATTGTAGCGGACGCTGCGGCCCTGTTCGGCGAGCGTCGCCCCCTGGAGCGAGGTAACCTGCTGCGTCAGCGCACGGTTCTGGCGCTCGGCGGTGAGATACTGGTTCTCGATCGACTTGCGGGTCTGCTCCGCAAGCTGGCGGATCTGCTGGTCGAGCGTGGCGATTTCGGCGAGCGCCTGGATGACGACCGGGTGATCGGGCTTGAGGCGGCGGCGGACTTCGCTGAGGCTGGCGATATCCTCGGCGCGCTTCTGCGACAGGCGCTGGACCGCCTCGTTCGCCTGCACTTCGGGGAGCGACATCAGCGGCGCACGACGTGCCTGTTCCCATCGCGCACGCGTGCGGAGACGGTTGGCCTCCGACGTCGCCGAATCGGCGTTGAGCTGGATGAGGTTGGCGGTGACGAGCGACCGCGGCGCGTTGTCGCCTTCCGCCTGGCGCGCACCCGCGCTGGCATCGATCAGTCGCGCCGACCGGGCATAGGCGATCAGGTCGCGCTCGGATCCTTCGAGGCGCGTCTTGGCGAGGCCGAGCTGGTTTTGGAGGAACCGGCGGGAATAGGCCGACGCGGAGAATTTACGCTGAATATTCCCCTCGATGAAGTTGGTCGCGTAGCTGTTGGCGATCTCCGCGGCGAGCGCCGGGTCGCGACTGGTGAAGATGATGCGGACGACACGCGAATTGCGGCGAAGGTCGATCGCCAGGTTCCGTTGCAGGACGTCGACGACCTGGTCGGCGAGGCTGGCGTCGCCCGGCTTGATCTCGATCTGGCGAGCGCCGGTCATCCGCTTGAGGAAATCGTCGTTCGCGCTCAACGCGAGGCTGTCCGAAACGCGGCGCGCGATCGCCCGGCTGTTGAGCACGTCCGCCTGCGTCTGGAGGAAGCGATCGGCATCACTGCCGGCGATCTGCGGCTCCGAATCCTCGGTGCCGAGAACCTTCGCAACCTGCTGGTCGATCTGGATGCTCGACTGCGCGGTATATTTCCGTGGCATCAGCAATGCGGAAGCGATGCCGAGCATCAGCGCGACGCCGACGATCGCGATCATCATGTAGCGATTGCGGAAGATCGTCGCCCAGACCGCGCGAAGATCGATCGCCGGTTCATCCCCCTCGATGTCGGGCGCGATGAAGTCTTCGCGCTCCGCGGGCGCCGATCCGGGTTTCCACCGGTCGCTCGGCGTGAGAGCGCCTTGAGAGACGTCGACACTCCCCATGAGTCAGTTCTCTTCCTGTGGTCTTAGAATTGCGCGAAGACGCCGAAGCCCGCGAGCAACGGTGCCGCGCGCAGGATATCATGCCAGGCCGATTTGCCCGTCGAATGGCCGACGATGATCGTGTCGCGAGCCGCGATCGCGGGATCGGCATCGTCACCGCGACGGATCCGCTTCAGATCGAACACCGCGCCCATCCGCTTGCCGTCGATGTACCGGATCACGATCACTTCGCGCAGCGCGGCATCCTCGCTCTCGCCCTTGGCGAGCGCGACGGTGTCGAGCAGCGTGGTCGGTCCGGAAATCGGGTAGATGCCCGGCTCCTTGACGTCGCCCTGCACGGTGACGCGCTGCGCGACCGAACTGGCGACGGTGACGGTGACCTGAGGATTGACGTAGAACCGCTCGGCCAGCTTAGCAGCGAGCAGGTCGGCCAGTTGCGTGCTGGTGTTGCCGGCCGCCTGGATCCGGCCGATCAATGGCATCGATATGACGCCGGCGGCATCGACGACAACGCCACGGGTCGAAATGTCCGCTTCCTGGAACACGATGATGTCGAGTGTGTCGAGCGCGCCGATACGATAATCCTGCACCCGCGGCTCACCCACCGGTGCCGGGATCGTCTCATAGGCGGCTTCGCCGGTACGGAGGTTGGGGCCGATATTATCGTCAGCGCACGCGCCGAGCATGGCGCTCAGCGCGACCACCCCTATCAAGGTCGCTCGCATCCGTTGATCTTGCCCCTTTGCAATGACGAACCCTCGCACTACCCGGTGCACTCGGTCAAGCGCCTAACCTGTGTTGCTGGCGGCTGCACGACGTCACCGTCCGGCCGCGGCCGCGATGCGGACCGAATCGATCCAGAACATGCCGGGCTGACCGCCGCGCTCGCGCAGATTTACGCCGAGGATTTGTACCGGACAGCCTGCCCCGACAGTTACGATCCCGGCAACCTGCCGCCAGCCCGCCCCCTGCCCGTCGAGTGCGATGCCATCGGTCCGAGCCGTGGCCGGTCGACCTGCGCACGTCAGCGAGAGCGTGGCAGGAACGTCGGCGCCACGGACGATCGCGCTCACGCGCCAGCGACCTGGCGGCACGGTTATCGCCTGCGCCAGCGCGGTGCCGCTCGACAGGCCGTCCGAGACGAACTGCAGTGCATGACCGGTGCCGCCCGCACCGCGATCCGCCGGGATCACGCGCACGCCCGGCAGACTCGGCGCCCCCCAGGCATAGGGGATGACCCCACCCGGCAGCGGCGACGGCAACGCCTCGAACCCGCCATCAGCGACAAGCCCGCGACCCCCGCTGGCGAGCCAGACCCGGCGCGCGCCGACGATATCGCCCGTATCGCCAAGGCGCCACCGGATCAGCGTGGTTTCGGCCGGGGTCGCAGCGACGCCTGCCGCGCGGAGCTTGTCGAGGAACTCAACCGTGCGCGGCACCGATTGCGCGGCATCCCCGGCGATCGCGTTGAAGAACCCCTGCCGCCATTTGGGGCGATCCACCAGGCGCGCGACGATCGCATCCACACCGCCGGGCGACAGATAGGTCCGACGCATCTGGGGCATCAACGCATCGGGCAGCTGCGCCCGGCGCAACAGCGCGTCGATACGTTCGGCGGCGACACCTGTGCTGCCGACCTCGAGCGCACGTTCGGCAAGCCACAATTGCATCAGCGTGTCGCGCCAGCCCAGTGCCGCGCCCGCCTGTAGCAACGCACTGCCGCGGACCGGCTGGTCGAGCATGAGATCGGCAAAGCCGTGCGCGCGGACCGCGCCTGCGTCGATCGGATCGATTGCCAGCGCGCGCGCCGCCGCGGCGCGTGCCGCGGCCGGCCGGCTCGCGAGTTGCTCGGCATTGGCAAGCGCGGACCATGCGCTGGCCGACCATGGCGCGACCGTCGTCGCTGCCGCAGGCTGGCCTCGCAACGTCAGGGAGCGCCCAGCCGCATCGCCACTCGCAGCGAGGCCGATCGAGGCCGCGACGATCGTCATCGCGATCGTGGACGGCGTCCATGCGAAGGACGCGGTCGCGTGGGCTTGAGGACGACCGATTGCCGCGATCAGGCCCAGCGCGGCACCGAACAGGCCTGCGATCCCCGCCATGCGCAGCGGATAATCGACCAGCGAGAATAGCAGGATCAGCGCGATCGCCGCTCCGCCTGCGACCAAGGTCGCGCGCTCCTGACGCGTCACCGCGTGGCGATCGCCGCTCTGGCGGTCGCCACTCTGGCGGTTACCAGCGCCACGAGCGCCTGCGTGACGCCAACCCGATACGAGCGCGACGATCAGCACGATCAATCCCGCCGCGATCAGGATCGCCGCGGGAAGCCCCCCTTCGAGGACGAGTTCCAGGAAGTCGTTATGTGCGTGATTGACGCTCAGCGGCGACACCTGACCGAGCGGCTCGACGCTGCGATAGGCTCGCTCGAAGCTGCCGAACCCGGTGCCGAACGGGAACGTCTCGCGGACGATGTAGAGCGAGTTTTCCCAATATTGATAGCGCAGCTCTTCGGCGACCGTGGCGAAGCGCGCGAACAGGCGCTGGACCAGATCGGTCCGCGACAACAGGATACCGCCGACGACGTACAGCGCGGCGGCGGCGGCCACCGATTTACCGGTGCGCCGGACGTCGCCGACCAGCGCGAACGCGACGATCAGCGAAATCGGCAACAACAACAACGCGGTGCGCGAACTGGTCGCGAGAATGCCGAGCGACAGGAAGCCGATGACGCCAAGCATCCCGAGCCGACGCGCCGCCCCCGCGCCCATCACACCCGGCACGGCCGTGAAGACGATCGCGACCAGCAGGAACGTCGCCTGGTGATTGCGGTTTACGAAGAAGCCGACGCCGAACCCGCGATGCGCGGTTTCGTAAAGGACCGGCGCGCTGCCGCCGGCCGCGACCTGCAATGCGGCGAGCACCGTCGAGACCGTTGCGGCAATGACGATGAGCCGCAGCATCGTCACGCGCGACTGGAGCGGAAGCGCCGCCACCGTCAGCATCGCGGCTAGCGGCACGAGCAACGTCAGCAGTGCGGAAAACGTCGTATCGGGGGTCGTGCTGAACGCGTGCCACTGCGTAGTCCAACCGAGCAGCGTGTAGATTTGCACCGCCGTCTCGCGCGCCGGCAGTCCATGCCACCAGCTCGCGGGCAGCGGAACGAGTTGCACCGCGAGCAGGAGCATTGCAGCTGCGAACACTAGAAGGAAGCGGCGCAGCGTAACCGCTCTGGTGGCGATCGTTTCGGACGCAAGCATGTTGGTTTGGGCGGGCGTAGGAAGCACAGCGCGTACGATCAGGACCAGCGCCGTAAGCTGTGCTATCAGTTCGATCAGCGGATAGCCGGTGCCCGCTCCTCCGCCGAACAACAGGACGAACAGGAACAGCAATACCGGCGCTTGGGCCTGCCATTGCCTATAGCGGCCGCTGGGATGGGTCCCTGATCGGCTGATCGAGCGCCTGCCTTCGCCACCGGTGCCGCGGCGAGCGTGCATGCCACTCATGCCGCGCTCCCGACAGTATGACAGCATCGGTCTATACAAACGCACCGCACGCCGTCCACCCGGACCGACGGCTGCGATCCCGCGTTTGGCAAACTTGGTCGAACGTAACGTAAGGCCATCAAAAGACCGCTTCGGTAAGCGACGGTTCGGGCTGACGGAGGGTCGCGATGATCTCAGCCTTACGGCTTCAGATCAGTGTCCCCCCAACGAAGCACTCCGGTAGTTACCGATCGTGTTCGCAGCACGCCGATTGCCGATCGCATGCAAAGACACAAAAGGCGGAGCACCCATACGAGTGCCCCGCCTCACCAATTCTGCAATCCCGCACCTAGCGAGAAAGCGTTAGCCGATCAGTTCGGGCTGGAGTCGTCATCGCCACCGCTGGCGACGACCGCAACGACTGCGACCAGTGCCACGACACCAAGAAGAGGCAGAAGGAACGGTGCGCCCGCGATGTCATTCTTGCGCTTGACCGAAGTTCCGATGCGCGTCGGAGAAGCAGTAGTGCCGATCATCTTAACGCTATCGAAGCTGACAGCTTGGGGGCGGGCGGGTGCAGCATATGCCGTACCGATGACTGCCTGGCTAGCGATCGCCGCTCCAAGAATGATCTTGCTGAACATGTTTCTCGACCCCTGAAAACGGCGTTTCCGCGCCTGTACTTCAGTTACCCACCCGCCGACAGAAGAGTCAAGTACACGGATCAACATCTGATGTGGGTTAATTTGTACAACTCGTGTCTTTCTTACAATTCCGACCGTTCATTTCTTACAATTTGCTGCGACTGCTAACAACGCGACAGTCAAACGGGCAATGAGACAGCAAGTATGTCCCTTTTCTCACCCTCAAGGTAGATCGCACTGAGTACGCCTGTTCGATACGCTCCCGTATCGATTCCGATGCGGTTCTGCCGGACGTCGACATCGGGCGTGACGCTGTGCCCGTGGACGATGATCGCGCCGAAGTCGCGTTCGTGGCGGAGGAACTCGCGGCGGATCCACAACATGTCCTCGCGCACTTGTCGGGCGAGCGCGACACCGGGCCGAACTCCTGCGTGGACGAAATAATAGTCTCCGGACTGGACGCTGAGCGGCAACTGCCGAAGCCAAGCGAGCCACTGCCGGGGGATCGCTCGGCGCGCGCTGTTCATATAGTCGCGTGGATCGTCGTCGACGCGCAGTGGGGCGATGCCAAAACTGGCGAGCGTCGCATCGCCGCCGACCGCGAGCCAACGCCGCAACGCATCCGGATCCCCGTCGAGCGCCTGCAGCATCGCCTCTTCGTGGTTGCCGAGCAGGACGATGACGCGACTGTTCTGGCGCTGAAGACTGTAAAGCATTGCAAGGACTTCGGCGCTTTGCGGTCCTCGATCGACGATGTCCCCGATCAACACAACGTAGAGCGACCGGGCTGGCGGCAAACTTGCAGAATGCTCGCCGATCCGCGCGATCAACATCTGGAGAAGGTCGTATCGTCCGTGGATGTCACCGATGGCATATATTCGGTCACCAGAATCGGTGCTTGGCAACGCAACATCTCCGGTATAGCGTTTCCCGCAACGTCGTGGGGGAAGTGCGGCGAATTAACGTGAATATGTCGTCGCAATCAATTGGTTTGGTTGCTGAAATATCCAACTCTGCGATAGTGGAGCAATGCACGTCCGATGGAGTGGCCGACGATGAAAGAAGGCCAGTCACGGACCGCATGCGCCAAGTCGAGCATGATCCCGATGGACTGGTGGCGCAAGATGGGGACGCGACAAAGTGGCTGAGGTCGGATCAGCATCGGCCCGTTTCATGCCCGAGCGGTTCTTCGCGAGCCCGGGCACCGATAGCGATACTGCCGCGTCGCCTGCGGACTCTACGCCACGATTGACGAATATGCCTGGAGCATCGATCAAGCATTTGCGCTTCCCTACAAATACCGATAGCGGCACATCAATGCGCGTCCTGCTTGTCGCCTCGGCCGGTGGGCACTGGATCGAACTTCATCGCCTTCGCGCGGCATTCGTCGGCGCGGACTGTCAATTCGTCAGCACGTCGAAAGGCATGACCCCGCCGCTCGGCGATCGGGAGGTTCTCGAAATCGCCGACACGGCACGGGATTCGGCATGGGCCATGGCGCCTACCCTGCTCGGCTTGTTGCGTATCTTTCGCGCATTCGATCCACATCTCGTCGTGTCGACCGGCGCCGCGCCAGGCGCGCTTGCGCTGGTGATCGCGAAGATGTTCGGCGCGCGAACCATCTGGATCGACAGCATCGCCAATAGCGAAACGCTGTCGCTTTCCGGGCGACTGGTTAAGCCGGTTGCGGACTTGCGGATCACGCAGTGGCAACACCTGGCAGACGAGAACGGATCGTTGCACTATCTCGGGCAGATTCTGTGATCCTGATTTCCGTCGGCACGCAACTGCCGTTCGACCGCTTGATTCGCGCCGTCGACCGGTGGGCGGTTGACCATGCGCGTACCGACGTGATCGCGCAGGTCGGACCGACCCGGTATCGTCCGGTCGCCATGAAGAGTTTCTCGCACGTCGCCTACGATGTCTTCCGCGAGCTTCAGAAAGACTGCACGGTGATGGTGTGCCATGCAGGCATGGGATCGATCATCACCGCGATGGAATTCGGCAAGCCGATCATCGTGATGCCGCGAAATCACAAGCTCGGCGAACACCGCAACGGGCACCAGTTCGCAACATTGCGTCAGTTCGGGAACCGCCCCGGAATCTATCCGGCCGAAACCGAGGTCGAACTTTTGGCGCTGCTCGAGCGCGTCGACGAACTGACCGCCTACCCGACATTGAACACGATCGCATCCGACGCCTTTGTCGAGCAATTGGCAGAAATCGTCCACCGGCCGTCGAAGCCTTCTAAACTACGCCAACTCCGGCATTTTTTCATGAAAAAGCGGGACGTCGTCGCGGACGAAGTCGACGCCGGATAGATGCCGCGACGCAACAAAGTGCCTTGCTGCCTTATTGGCGGCGTGGTAGCCAAGAACTGACTGTGTAAATGGGGGTTTGCGTGAAAAACAGAGCGGCTTTTGTCTTGCTAGCCGCCGTTGCGCTTGCCGGATGTTCGAAATCCGGACCGCCTCCTATTTCGAGCGGCGAGCGCTATGCCGAGGGCGCAGCCAGCGATGACGTCTACAAACTGGGTGCCGGCGACAAGATTCGCATCATTGTTTACAATGAACCGCAATTAAGTGGTGACTTCTCAGTTAGTAGCGACGGCGAAATCTCGCTTCCGCTGATCGGCAACGTCCAAGTCGGGGGCAAGCCGATCGAGCGCGTCACCCAAGAGGTACAGGCCCGCCTGTCCAACGGCTATCTGCGTGATCCGCGGGTGAACATGGAGGTGGCGACGTATCGCCCGTTCTTCATCCTCGGCGAAGTCCGCTCGCCCGGCCAGTATCCGTATCTGAGCGGACTGACCGCCTTGAACGCGATCGCTACCGCGCAGGGCTATACGCCGCGTGCGCGCAAGGCGACGGTCCGCATTCGTCGGTTCGGCGATCAATATGAGCAGGAATACGTCCTGACGCCCAACCTGCGCATCTATCCGGGGGACACGATCCGTCTGACGGAGCGGTTTTTCTGATACCGAGCACGATCCGGTCAGCCCGGTCGATACGCTATCGCTCGTTTTCGACGAGCCGGACCTGGGACGCGGACGATATGACGGGGGTACGCAGCATCACGCCGACGCGCGCCGCGTCGAAGCACGGGGTCGCCGCGCTGTGGCTCGGACGCGCCCTCGCTGCAGCGGCGGGGCTCGCGCCCGGCATCGCTACGGCACAGACCAGCAGCTTGTTGCTACCGCCCGCGACGACCAGCGGCGACGATTACGATCGTGGTCACAATGTCGGCGTGGTCGAACGCGGTCGCCCCGAATATGACGCACTCGGCGTGCGATTGGGCAGCTTCATCGTCAACCCGCAGCTGACCACGTCGATCGGCTACAGCGACAACATCTTCAACGACAACAGCAACAAGAAGTCCGACGTCTACACGTCGTTCGAGCCCTATGTGAGCGTCGCATCCGACTGGTCGGTGCACCAGTTGCGCCTCACCGGAGTGGCGGACATTCGACGGTTCGCAAACGAGACATTGCGCAACCAGGACGCTTGGAACGTGCAGGGCAGCGGTCGAGTAGACGTCACCCGTGCCTTGACGGTACGACTCGATGCGCAGGCGGATCGGACGTATGAATCCCCGTTCTCGGCGGACGTCGTGGCGAACCTCATCGAGCCGTCGCGCTATCTTCGAACGTTCGTCGGAACCCGGACTTCGTATGATTCCGGGCGGTCGCGCGTGATCGGGACGATCGATCGTACGTCGTACGAGTTCAGCTCGGTGCGCTTTGCCGACGGCCTGGTCCGGGACCAGCGGTATCGCGATCGCGTCACGTATAACGGCACGGGCACCTACGAACTGGGTTTCAGCCCGAGCCTGTCGCTGTACGCACGGCTCGAAGCCGATCGCAACAACTATGGTCTGAAGCAGGCATTCGGCGAACCCAATCGCGACTCGAACGGTTATCGCGGCGTATTCGGATCGAATTTCGATATCGCCGGCGTCGCGCGCGGTACTATCGGCATCGGCTATAGTTATCGCAAGTTCGACGCGAGCCAGACCTATCGTACGACTAGCGGTATGTCGGTCGAGGCGCGTGCGGACTGGTTTCCGAGCGAATTGACGACCGTCGGCATCCTCCTGCAACGCCGGTTGATCGACGTCGACTTGTCCAACGCGGGTAGTTCCTGGGACAATCGCTTTCGAGTCACGGTCGATCACGAACTTCTTTACAACCTGATCGTCACGATCGGCGGCGAAGTCAGCAAGCGCGAGTATCCGGAGCGTTCGACCTCCACGCAAGTCTACCGCGCTGAAGTCGGCAGTCGCTACCAAGTGACCCGCTGGCTCGGGCTCGACGCGAACATCGGCTACGGTTCCAACAAACCGAGCGGTGTCGGCCTCGGCAATCCTTTTGACGAGTTGCGCGCACGTTTTTCGATCCGTATCAGACGATAAGGACGCACGATGTCTCAAATAAAGAACAACGGCCTGTCCGCCAGATACTTAGGAAAATCCTGACATGAAGGTCGTGAACGCGGCAGAGCCCGAGACCCGGTTGAGCGACGTGATCCGCACGGTGCGCGATGTCATCCGCCGGCGCATCCTGATCCTCCTGGGCATTACCGCCGTAGTCGCCGCAATCGGGATTTTCCTGACGTTGCGGATTACGCCAGTCTATCAGGGCGTGACCCGCATCCAGATCGATCCGAGCCGCAATCCGCTGGCACGTACTGCCAGCGAAGCGCAGGCACAGCTCGCCAGCGAGGCGATCGAGACCGAAGTGTCGGTGATCCGCTCGCTCGACCTGGCGCGGGTCGTCGTCAAGCGGCTCAACCTGCTCGACGATCCCGAATTCGGTGGCGGCCCGCCCCCCGAAGGCAAGCCGGCGCTGTCGCCTGCGGCCAAGCTGGATGTCGTCGCACGGTCGGTCAACAGCCACCTGGACGTCGCGCGCGACCGCCTGACCTATATCATGGCGATCCGCTTCAATTCGCAATCCCCCGACAAGGCGGCGCGCATCGCGAACGCCTTTGCAACCGGATATCTCGACACCAAGGTCGGCAACAAGATCGGCACCGCCGAGCGCCAGACGGCATGGTATCAGAAGCGTATGGACGAACTCGCGGCTGACATTCGCGTCGCCGACGAACGGGTCGCCCAGTATCAGGCACAGGCCGGTATCGTCCGTGGTGCCTCGAACCAGACCGGAACGATCGTCGACCAGCAGGTCGCGCCGCTTTCGGTTCAGTTGGCCAGCGCGGAATCCTTCGCTGCCGAAGCACGCTCCAAGGAACAGTCGGCTCGCCAGCAGGTCAGCCGCGGTACCCTCGATGCAATCTCCGACGTTCGAGAGTCGGCCACGATCCAGGATCTTCGTCGCCAACGCGCGACATTGTCCCAAACATTGGAAGACGTACGAGGTCGGTACGGTGAACGGCACCCCGACTTCATCAAGGTCCGCGATCAGGTCGCGGGCATTGATGCGGAACTGAACAAGGAAATGGGACGAGTCGTGCGGTCGCTCGGCGCCGATGCCGGGGCCGCCGATGCGCGCGCCGCGAGCCTTCGCGGATCGATGACGCAGCTGGAGCAAAAACAGTCCAACAACGCTCGCGCCTCGGTCATCGCGGCCAGCCTTCAGCGTGATGCCGACGGCAAGCATGACGCGTACGAGAAGATCTCGCAGATGGCGCTTGAATCGCGTCAGGCTGCGCAGAACTCGATCGCGCAGGCGCAGATCATCGACAATGCCGAGCCACCGCAGTCGCCCAGCTGGCCGAACCGCCCGCTGCTGTTCCTGTTGTCGCTCATCGCCGGGTTCGGCGTCGGCATCGCGGTCATCGTCACGCAGGAAATGCTGGTAACCGGCATGCGCAGCATCGACGAAGTCGAGAACGAGCTGGGCGTGCCGTTGATCGCAGCGATCCCTAGTATCCGGCAGGACCATCCTGCCGACATCGTGATCGACAAGCCGACGTCGCAATATGCCGAAGCGCTGCGTAACGCCCGTGCGTCGCTGCTCGGCGTCCGCGGCCAGACCCGGCCCAAGATCATTGCGCTCACCTCGGCGCTGCCGGGCGAAGGCAAGACCACCACCGCGCTGGCACTGGCGCGCGTCATGGCGATGAACGGCGACAAGACGATCATCATCGATACCGACGTCCGGCGCGCGCAGTTGCGGATGATCACACAGACTAAGCCCGACGGCGTCGGTCTGGTCGAATTGCTCCACGGCGACGTCACGCTCGACGAAGCGATCGAGCCGAGCGGGTTGCAGGGCCTGGACCAGATCATCATCCACAAGCCGTTCTTCTCGTCCGAGAACCTGTTCGGCAACGACCTGATGCCGAAGATCCTCGAACAGCTTTCGGAGCGCTACGACACGATCATCCTCGATCTGCCACCGCTCGTCGGTCTGGCGGACGGTCGCTTCCTGTCGGCGTTGGCGGATGCGGTGGCGCTCGTGATCCGCTGGAACAACACGCCGAAGCACGCCGTGACATCGGCGGCCGCTTGGCTGAAGTCGGACGGCGCGAACCTCGTCGGCTCCATGTTCACGATGGTCGACACCAGTTCGCAGGCGGTCGGTTCATATTATTATTATTCGAAGCAATATTCCGATTATTACCAGGAAGCGTGATTAGGTCGGGCCGTTGATGAAGCCTCATCAACGGCCATGGACTATAGACTGCGATCTAAAGCCTGCCGTCGCCGGATCAACTCAACTCCCTGTTCCGTCGCTGTTCGTAGCTAGCCTCTGAAGTGCCTGTCGGTCACACATCGATCGTGTTTTGGCCGAACTTTACGCGGGTACGCAACGCGTTGTCGGCGAGCCCTTCGTCTCACGAGGCAGCGAGCTTCACGAGCTTGATCGCCCCCTCCCATCTTTCGATGTGCGACAGCGCCAAGGGCGGAAAACAGTGTGCGCTTGCGGGAAAACATACCGCATCCTACGCCCGGTTCATCGCATCCGAAGGAACGCATGTTGTCCATCAAACTGGTGATCGCCGCTCTCCTATCCACGACGTTCGCCACCGCAGCGGCGGCCCAGGCGCTTCCCCCGCCCGTCGCGCAACCCGGCGAGAGCAAGGACGACGCACGGCTGAAGCAACTGTTCTACGACAGCGACGAGGCGAGCCTGAAGCGCAACCCGGTCGAGGCGATTTTTCGCGGTGACCTTCGCTATGCCGACCGGCTCGGCGACTATCTGACCGACGCGTATCTGGCGGCCGAGCGTGCGGCGATCGAGCATGATCTCGCCGCGCTGAAGACGATCGACCGGACAAAGCTGACCCCGACCGGCCAGATCGCCTACGACGTGTTCAAGACGCGCAACGAGACCGATCTCGCGGGCTACACGCCTGGGATCCTGAAGGTCCAGCGCGACCTGCCGATCGATCATTTCCAGGGGTTCCAGACCTTCTATCCGGACTTCGCGTCGGGCAAGGGCGCGGCGCCGTTCAAGACGCTCGTCGACTATGAGAACAACCTGAAGCGCAACGCGCAATATGCCGCGGTGATGGATCGCGCGATCGGGCTGTTTCGCCAGGGCATGACGGACAGGATCGTCCAGCCGAAGCTGGTCGTGACGAACATGATCCACGAGTTCGACAACCTGATCGCAGAAGGCGTCGAGGGCTCGACCTTCTACGGCCCCGTAAAGACCTTCCCCGCGACGATTTCCGCGGCCGACCAGGCGAGGTTGAAGGCGGCGTATGCGGCGCAGATCCGCGACGTCATCACGCCCGCGCACCAGCGGATGCGCGATTTCCTCGCCAAGACGTATCTGCCGGTCGCGCGTGACACGGTCGGGCTGTCCGCGCTGCCCGGTGGCGATGCCTATTACACCTATCTGATCCAGCAGCGCACGACCTTGCCCATGACCGCCGAGCAGGTCCACGAGCTGGGCCTGTCGGAGGTCGCGCGGATATTGAAGGGGATGGAGGCGCAGAAGCAGGCGGTCGGGTTCAAGGGCGACCTGCCCGCGTTCTTCACCTTCTTGCGGACCGACAAGCAGTTCCAGCCAAGCTCGACCGGGCAGCTGAGCGACGGGTATCGGGTGATCGAGAAGCGCATCTACCAGCGCATCCCCGAACAGTTCTCGCTGACGCCGAAGACCGCGCTCGAGATCCGCCCGGTGCCGGCCTTCAAGGAAAAGACCGAGGCCGGGGGCTCGTACGAAGGCGGCACCCCGGATGGATCGCGGCCCGGCGTGTTCTATTACAACAGCTACGACCTGCCCTCGCGCTACATGTGGGAGATGGAGACGCTGTTCCTCCACGAAGGCGTGCCGGGGCATCATTTCCAGATCAGCCTTGCACAGGAGAACACGGCGCTACCCGCGTTCATGCGGTTCGGGGGGAACACCGCCTATGTCGAGGGCTGGGCGCTCTACGCGGAGAGCCTGTGGAAGGAGCTCGGCATGGAAACCGATCCGTACCAGCGGATGGGCGGGCTGAACGACGAGATGCTGCGCGCGATGCGGCTGGTCGTCGACAGCGGCATTCATGCCAAGGGTTGGACCCGCGATCAGGCGATCGAATATATGCTCGCCAATTCGCCGATGGCGCGGACCGATGCGACCGCCGAGGTCGAGCGCTACATCGCAATTCCGGGGCAGGCGCTCGCCTACAAGATCGGCCAGCTGACGATCTCGCGGACCAAGGCAAAGGCGCAGGCGGCGCTCGGCGCGAAGTTCGATCCACGCGATTTCCATGCGCAGGTGCTCGACACCGGATCGCTGCCGATGCCGGTGCTCGAACGGAAGATCGATTCGTGGATTGCTGCTGGCGGAGGAGCGGCGAAGTGATCGCGCGTATCCTCACCGCAGTTGCCGCAGTCAGCCTGATCGCTTCACCAATCGCGGCGCAGGACAAGAAGGAGACATCGACCGTCGAGAAGAAGATCGACGACGAGGTCAAGTTCCCGCCGCTGCCCGCCGACAAGACGGTGCGGCAGTCGGCGACGATCGGCGGGCGGAGCATCGCGTACGACGCCACCATCGGCACGATTTCGGTACGCGACGACAAGGGCAAGGAAATCGGCCAGGTCGTCTACACGTCCTATGTAGCGACCGGTGGGGCTACAAACCGTCCGGTGACGTTCGCCTTCAACGGCGGTCCCGGCGCGTCGTCGGTGTATCTCAATCTGGGCGCGGTCGGCCCGAAGCGCGTCCAGTTCGGCGCACAGGGCAATGCGCCGTCCGACGCGCCGATCACCACCGACAATCCCAACAGCTGGCTCGACTTCACCGATCTGGTCTTCATCGATCCGGTCGGTACCGGGTTCAGCCGCAGCCTGGTCGACGAGGACAAGACCAAGAAGGCGTTCTACGCCAACGATCCCGACATCAAGTATCTGTCGAAGGTCGTCTACGACTGGCTGGTGAAGGCCGGTCGGCTGCGCTCGCCGAAATACGTGATGGGCGAAAGCTATGGCGGCTACCGTGCGCCGCGGATCGCGTATGAACTCCAGTCGCAGATCGGCGTCGGGGTCAACGGGATCGTCATGGTCTCGCCGTATCTCGATCCCGCCTCGGGGGACGGCGCGACCGCGCTGTCGCCGCTGCCCTGGATGATCGACCTGCCGTCGATGGCGGCGGCGCATCTCGAGCAACAGCATCAACTGACCCCCGCCGCGATGGTCGACGTCGAGGCCTACACGCGCGGGGCGTTCGCGACCGACCTGCTGCGCGGGCGGACCGATCCTCAGGCGGTATCGCGGCTCGTCACCAACGTCAGCCGGCTGACGGGGCTCGATCCGGCGCTGGTGCAGAAGATGGGCGGGCGGGTCGATTCGGCCACGTTCCTGCGCGAGATCCACCGAGCAGACGGCACGATCGGCAGCGTCTATGATTCGAACGTCACCGCGTTCGATCCCTTCCCGTGGTCGGCGCAGCGCCAGTCGAACGATCCGATCCTCGACGCGCTGATCGCACCGACGACCAGCGCGATGGTGGATTTCGTCACGCGCGTGGTCGGCTGGAAGACCGACGCGCGCTATCATGCTCTGTCGTACGAAGTGAACGCGGCCTGGGATCGCGGCAAGCCCGACGACACGCCCGTCACCGACCTGCGGAAAGCGATCGCCAACGATCCCAAGATGGCGGTGATGATCGTGCACGGCTGGGACGACCTGTCCTGCCCGTTCTTCGCCTCGCGACTGATCGTCGACCAGATGCCGAGCTTCGGCGCGACCGAGCGCGTGAAGCTGAACGTCTATCCGGGCGGGCACATGTTCTACAGTCGCGAGGACAGCGGCGCTGCGTTCAAGCGTGATGCGAGGACAATTTACGGGCTTTGAAACCAAACACCGTAAAAGGGATGGCACCGGCCGCGCGCTGAGGGGTTCTTCCTTCGTGCCATATCGGCTGGAGAGTTAGCACCATGAAATTGATCGGAAAATTCGACACGCGGCGCGAAGCCGAGATGACCGTCGAACGGCTGGTGCAGCAGTTCGGCATCGACCGCGCAAAGGTCGTCGTCACACCGGAAGGGAGCGCAAACTCCGCAGGCATCGAGGAAGCCGGATCCGACAACGAAGCGGGCGCACCGAGCCCCGAGGCGCGGAACGATGCGGAACTGAACGGCCGGGTCCTCGTGACGGTCGACGTACGCGACGAGACCGTTGCCGACGAAGTACGCGCGGCATTCGACGAATTCGATGCGGCCGAGCAGGTGGCGAAGTGACCACGCCGGACACCGCAACGCACGCGAGACAGCGTGAGATCGCCACCGAACACCTGCTGTTCAAACTGATGGAATATGTCGAGGATCGCCACAGCGGCCTGCTCGACTTCATGGAAAAGAGCCTGGACCACCTCGGCGATCCGGCAACCGACGCCACGAAGGACGACGAAGCCGTCCGTCAGATCGCGCGCAAGATGATCATTGGTGCGCGAAAGCAAGGGATCGACTAGATCCGGTCGCCGAGAGCCTGGAGGTGCGGACGTCGGCAAGCGTCCGCATCTCGCCGAACGCAAGCTCCCGACAGGACGTTGGCAATGCCAGCTTATTTGAGCGCCCATCGCAACATCCGACCAGCGCCTACACCCCCGGCCCGTACCGCCAACCGCCGACCCATCGGCATCGGCAAGCCATGCATCGTTCGGGCCCAGTCCGGTAACAGCTCCACACCCGCATCGAGCAGTACGCGTTGCAGCGGCACCGCGGATACGCTGTTCGCCGGCTGGCCCAGCAGCGTCTGCACCACGTCGCGCGTCCGCGCGTCGCTCCGCAGCGCAGGACGCATGTCGCGCAGGTACGACGCCACGTCGCGACGCGTCGCCGGCACGTTGCGCGCGCCGAGCCGCTCGGCCAGCATCGCCATCTCGGCAAGATACGCATCCTGCCGAGCAGCAGGGAAGCTCGGATCCCGGTACCGCAGATACCCACCAAGAAAGCTGTACGCCTCCGCGACGTGCACCCAGGTCAGCAACGCGGGATCGTTCGCGGCATAGGGCGTACCGTCCGGCAACACGCCCGTCACCCGGTCATGGATCGATCGCACGCGCGCAATTGCCGCCTCCGCAGCTTCGGTCGAACCGCGTGTCGTAATGCCGACGAACCGCGCGGTCCGTCGCAGCCGACCATGCATGTCGGCGCGAAAGTTCGAATGGTCCCATACGCCAGCCAGCGCCGCCGGATGCAGCATCTGCAGCAACAGCGACGATACGCCGCCGATCATCATCGCCGTAAAATCGCTATGGACCACCCAGACCGCGGACCGGGGGCCGAACAATCCGTCGTCATCAGGGGGACGGACCAACCCTGGATCCTCACTCGTGCCACCCGGGCGCATTACCGACTGCACCTGGGCCCGGATGGCATGACGAATGGGGTTCATGCGGCTGATATAAAGTCGCTTATGGTCTTTGCACCGTCCCGCTGACGATCGGGGTATCGCACTCGCCGAGTTCGCTGCGTCTCGCCGAGCCTAACCTACCCTATCGACGGACGATGGACGCGCCGCCAGGCCGCGGCGCGCATGTCTCACCGAGTTGGCACGGGCTCCGCGCCCGAATAATCATAGAAGCCGCGCTTGGTCTTACGCCCGAACCACCCAGCCTCGACATACTTCACCAGCACCGGCGCCGGCCGGAACTTCGGATCACCCGTCCCCTCGAACAGCACGCGCGTGATCTCCAGACACGTGTCGAGCCCGATAAAGTCCGCCAGCGTCAATGGCCCCATCGGATGGTTCAGCCCCAACTGGCACGCCAGGTCGATATCGCGCACGCTCGCCACGCCCTCGCCCAGCGCGAAGCATGCCTCGTTGATCATCGGCATCAGCACGCGGTTGACGATGAAGCCCGGCGCGTCGTTCGCATGCACCACCTGCTTGCCGAGCTTTTCCGCAAACGCCTCGACCGCCGCCACCGTGGCGTCCGACGTCGCCAACCCCCGGATCAGCTCGATCGGCCGCATCACCGGCACCGGGTTGAAGAAATGCACGCCCATGAACCGTGCCGGATCGGGCGCCGCCTGCGCCAGCCGCGTGATCGGGATCGACGACGTGTTCGACGCGAGGATCGCGTCCGGCCCCAGCACCTTGTCGACCTCGGTGAAGATCGCGCGCTTTACCGCTTCGCGCTCCGTCGCCGCCTCGACGACGATCGCACACTCGCCCATGTCCGCCACGCTAGCGACCGGCTCGATCAGCGCCAGCGCCGCATCGCGCACGTCCGCACCGATCTTTTCCTTCTCGACCAGCCGCGCCAGTGCCTTGGCAATCCCCGCCTTGCCCTTGCTCGCAGCCTCCAGCGATACGTCCGCCAACAGCACACGGTACCCCGCCTGCGCCGAAACCTGCGCGATCCCCGCGCCCATCTGCCCCGCACCAATCACGCCGATCGTCTGCATATCTGTCTCCTAGATGTTTGCCCCCTCCCTAGCTGCTTTTCCCCGCGCGGCCAGAGCGCTAGGCTGCAGCAATGCTGTGCAAACCGATCTTTTACGCGCTCACGTCCCTCGTCGTATTGCCCTTGGTGGCGGCCTGTTCGCCGAGCCAACCTACCCCCCAGCCCAAAGTCGAGCCGGCGCCCAAGACTGATCCGGCCCCCATCGCGCCGACAGCACCCCAGGCGAGGCCCGCCACCGACTCGCACGCCACGCCAAAGCCCGGCACGCTGAAGACCTTCGCCGACTGGACCGTCGGTTGCGACAACACGCTCCGCTGCACGCTTGGTTCGCTCCTCCCCGAAATGGGTGGCGAGGACATGATCACGCTCAACCTGACGCGCGAGCCTGGCACCGTGGCAAACGGCGGCGGCAAAGTCTCGCTGGCGTTGGAAACCCGCAACGATCAGGCCGCCATCAAGCGTCCGCCCGCCAGCTTCGCCGTCGACGGCAAACCCATCGCCCTGCGCGACGCCGTCGCGCTCGCCGCAGCGATCGCCAATGCCCAATCGCTCGAGATTCTCGACGCGAAGGGGGGCACGCTGGCCACATTATCGCTCAAGGGCGCCGCCGCGGCGCTCCGCTACATCGACGCGCAGCAGGGCCGTGCGGGCAGCATCGACGCGATCGTCGCCAAGGGTCCCGCCCCGTCGCGCGCACCAACGCCGCTGCTTCCGATCATCGCCGCAATCGCCCCGTCGCACTCCCCGGCCAAACTCACTCCCGCGCAGATCACGACGATGCGCAAACTGGGCACCTGCGACCTCGAAGGCTTCACCCCGGAAACGCACGCACTCGGCGGTGGCAAGTCGGTCGTCATTCTCCCCTGTTCGACCGGTGCCTACAATCTGATCGGTGCGCTCTTCATCGTCGACGGCGCCAAGATCGCCGCAGCGCAAATCGACGCGCCCTCAGGCTTCGAAGCGACCGGCGCCGACACCGGCACCCGCGTGAAAAGCGTCATCAATGGCGGCTTCGAGAACGCCGTCCTGACCAGCTACGCCAAGGGTCGCGGTCTTGGCGACTGTGGCTCGCACCAGAGCTTCGTCTGGGACGGCACTCGCTTCCGCTTGTCCCGACAAGCCGACATGGGCGAATGCCGTGGCAACATCGACTACATCGGAACGTGGCGGGCCAAAGTCGTTCGCTAAGCGGGCGGCGTCGTCGCGCGGGTATGCAAGGAAGGCTAGATTGAACGGTCTCGATCGACCAGCAGATGCATGGACTTGTGCTCCACGCCCTTAGCGAGCGCATACCAACTCACCTCCTCTACGGCAGGCGTGCGACACCGCCATGCAACGATCCGCTCGGGCCCGCGACTTAAACAGGGTGTTGTTACCAGGATGCTTCGATGGTGCGTCGTTCGGACGCGGGCATCCTTCCGTTCAGCCCCTCGCGTCGCGCAAATCTTCCAATGCCGCCAGCTTGACCGGGTCGCCTGCTGCCAGCGCGTCTTCAAGATAGTAGCCATAAGCTATTCCGCGCACCACCTCTTGCGCCTCGCCACTGTATTGTTCCGCTATGATCGGGAACGCGTTCACGAGCTCACGGAGAAATCCCTTGTCCATCTCTTGAAGATGACCAGCCAAGGCTTCCATCATCTTCACGGCGGTGTCAGGGTTGAGTTCCTCGTCGCCAGTCAGTTCGAGGAACACGGCATACTCCGCGATGATTTCTGCAACCTGCATAGCGATCATGGCTTCACAACCTTTACGTGGATGTTGGTAATGCTCATCTGCTTGAGCAGTTTCAGTGCCTTGGTTTTCTCGACAGGCGTGGGGACCTCCCACAGCCCAATCAGCCGCTGTTCTGCCAACACAGCCGACTGCCGCAAGATCTGTGCCCGTGAGCGAGGCCTGTTTACGACAGCCCATTTTCGGTCGATCATATAATCGCCCTGAATGCCGTCAAGCTTCACCGGCCGCTTCGAACCGTCGGCCATCGTCCGCATCAACGTTGGCGCCTGACCGGCGCGCGCGCCGGGCGCCGAATCGTTATAGGATTTCCAGGGCTTGTTTGACTTGGTCGTCTCCTTGACCCAGCCGATTTGCGGCAGGTCAAAGGTTACACGCGGCTTCGCGATAGGGAATCGGTGCAATGCGGCAGCCTTGGAGAGCGCCGCCCCCGGCGCTGCCGCCAGTGCAACGTTCCCAGCAACCTTTCCCGTGGCGCGACCGATGTCCCGCGCCGAGGCGTTGGCGACGGCGCGCGCTGATGCGCAGCCTATCGGCTACAACACGCAATGCTTAACGAAGTGGTGCCGCTTACAGGACTCGAACCTGTGACCCCCGCATTACGAATGCGATGCTCTACCAGCTGAGCTAAAGCGGCCCGATGACGGGGATGTGCCCGGTCGAGGGGGCGGCAACTACCAGCGGTTTTGCGGGCTGACAAGCGGTTTGCGAGTTTACTCGGTCTTTACCAGACGCGATGCACAAACGCGGTGACGATACGGGGATGTTTGGGCATGACGACGGCACGCGGCGTAGAGGGCGGACGCACAGCGGGCGTGGCTAGCGTTGCGCTTGTGGGCGCGACGGCGGGAACCGTAGATGGCGATGCGCGCGATTCGGCGGACGCGGGCGTCAACGACGTTATGTTCGATCTCGGCGGCGACGAGCGTCGGATGCATGTGCGTGCTTATAATCACTGGGTGTCGCTGCTCGACGGACACCCCTATCCGCCGATCGCGAACCTCGAGCCCGAGACGATCACCGATTTCGGCCCGCACAGCGTGCTGCTCGATTTCAGCCATGGCATGGGCGACCCGAAGATCGCGTATCTCGGTCGGGCGCTGCGCGAGGAATGCGGGCTGGAGGGGCCGATCGCGACGATCGCCGACGTGCCGAACCGGTCGCTGCTGTCGCGCCTCACCGATCATTATCTCCAGATCATCGCCAATCGCGCGCCGATCGGGTTCGAGGCGGAATTCGTCAGCAGCCGGGGGCGCACGACGCTATACCGCGGGATCCTGATGCCGTTCGCATCGGGCGGCGAGACGATCGACTTCATCTTCGGCGTGATCAACTGGAAGGAACTCGCGGACGCCGACCTGCAGGCGATGCTGTCGGCCGAGTTGGACGCCGCCGTCCGCGCGACGCCGGAGGTCTCGGGCGAGGCCGCGCAGGTCTGGGCCGATGGTCCGAGCGGTGGCTTCGACGGTGCGGCTCCGGTCATGCAGGAGCTCGTGCTCGACGAACCCCTGCCCTCGGATACGCTGCCCTCGGGGGTAGTGCCGACCGGACCGCTGGGCGAGCACCTCGCGATGGCACGCGAGAGCGCCGCGCATTTCCGTGCCGCCGAAGCCCGCAGCCGCGCCGCGCTCTACCGAGCATTGGGTCGGGCTCATGATTTTGCCATCGCGGCCGAGCGTGAAGGCGACGATCTTGCCGCCCTGCTGTCCGCCGCGCGCCTAGCCTTAGAATCGGCAGCGATGGCGCAGATCGTCAGGCTCGTCTTCGGCGCCAGTTTCGATGCAGGCCGACTCGCGACGTTCACCGACGTGCTGCGGCATGCCCAGCGCCATCAGGTGCCGATCGGCGGGCTGCCGAGCTTTCTCGACGGCTATGACGGCGACCTGACCGCGATCGCCACCGCGGAGCGCGCCGCGGCTTAGGTGCGGCGCAGCATATCCCTTCGCACCTGCCACAAGCCTTGAGATAGGCGAATAGCGGGCGCATAGGCCCGGACCTATGGCGAACCAATCGTTGAAAACGCTCACCGAAACCCTTGCGGGCCGGTTGACCGAACGGGCCCTTCCGGGCGAACTCAAGGACTTCGGGGCAGCGGAGGTCGCGCAGGCCGCGGCGTTCGTCGCCGCGACCGCCGCGCACCGCGACGACGGTGCACCGGCGATCGCGATCGAGCCGATCAGTGCGGACGACACGCGGCGGCGGATGCGCCTCGCGATCGTCAACGACGACATGCCGTTCCTGGTCGATTCGATTGCTGCGGCAATCGGCGCGCAGGATATCGCGGTCGATCGGATCATCCACCCCGTCGTCCGGACGACGCGGACGCCCGATGGCACGTTGCACGCGATCGACGCGGACGGCCAGGGCGCTGGCCGCCCCGAATCGATGATCTATCTGGAGATGGAGCGCGCCGACGCACGCGACCGTCGCGGGTTGATCGAGGACCTGACCGCGGTGTTGGCCGATGTCCGCGCGGCGGTGACCGACTGGCGCGCGATGCAGGCTGCGCTCGACGACGATATCGCCAAGCTGCCCGAAGGCGAAGGCGCGGCGTTGCTGCAGTGGTTCCTCGACGGGCATCTGACGCTCCTCGGCCATCAGGTCTGGCATCGCGACGGCAGCAGCGGCGCGGCGCTCGGTATTGCGCGCAACGAACACCGCGTGCCGATCCTCGCCGAAGCCTCGCGTGCGCTGGCGATCGAGTGGTTCGAGGCGGGTAACGACGCGCCGTTGCTGCTGAAGTCGAATTTGATCTCGACGGTGCACCGCGCCGTACCGCTCGATCTCGTCGTCGTGCCGGTGATGGAGGGCGCGACGGTTGCCGGGCTGTCGATCTACAGCGGCCTGTGGACGAGCGCCGCGCTGGCCGCGATGCCGCGCGACGTTCCGGTGCTGCGCACGCGCCTCGCCGCGATGAAGGCCAAATTTGGCTTCGATCCGCGCGGTCACGCGGGCAAGGCGCTGACGCACGCGTTCACCGCGCTGCCGCACGACCTGGTGATCGCGTTCGCACCCGATGCTTTGGAGGACCTCGCGCTGACCGCGATGAGCCTCGCGGATCGGCCGCGGCCCGCGCTGGTCCTGGTCCAATCGGCGCTGGGGCGTCACCTGTTCGGGTTCGTCTGGTTGCCACGCGACGACGTCACCACCAGCCGCCGTGTTGCGATCGGCGACATGCTGGCCGAGGCGGCGAATGCGAGCATCCTGAACTGGTCGATCGCACTGGAGGACGGCGAGGTCGCGATGATCCGCTACACGCTCGATCTGCGCGGCGAGGGACGGATGCCCGACGCCGCTCCGCTCGCGCTCCGGTTGCAGCGGATGGTGCGCGGCTGGGTGTCCGACGTCGAGGCGGCCTTGATCGAGACGTTGCCGCCACCGCGCGCCGCACGGCTTGCGCTGAAATGGGCGGCCGCGTTCCCCCAGAATTACCGCAACCTCAGCACGCCTGCCGAGGCTGCCGAGGACATCCAGCGGATCGCCGCGCTGACCGACCCCGATGCACGCGGTGTGCGCCTCGTTCCGGGTGAAGCCGGTGCCGATCCGCAGCTTAAGATCTACAAGCTTGGCGGCGCGTTGCCGCTATCCGACGCCGTCCCGGTGCTGGAGAATTTCGGCTTCCGCGTGATCGGCGAATTGCCGACACGATTGCGCGACGACAGCGTGCCGTTCGTGCATGATTTCGTGCTGGAGGCGAACGCCGCCGCACAGCAGAGCGACGCGAGCATCCTGGAAGGCGCGATCGCGGCGGTGCTGGAGGGCGCGGCCGAGAACGACGCGTTCAACCGGCTGATCGTCGAACTGGGGATGCGTCCCGAAGCGATCGTACTGTTCCGCGCGTGGTTCCGGTATCTGCGCCAGGCAGGGCTTCCGTACGGACTGACCACCGTGGTCGACGCGCTGCGACGTGCGCCGAAGGTCGCCGCGGCCCTGATCGCGCGGTTCACCGCGGTTCATCATCCGGACCACCCGGGCAACGCGATCGAGGCGGACCAGGCGATCGAAGCTGGGCTCGACGCGGTCACCGCGATCGACGACGATCGCATCCTGCGCGCCTATCGCAACCTGATCGCGGCGACGTTGCGCACCAACGCGTTCACGCCTGCCGCGTCGGAAGCGCTGGCGTTCAAGCTCGACAGCCATCTGATTCCCGGCCTACCCGCCCCCGTGCCATGGCGCGAAGTATGGGTCTATTCGCCCCGCGTCGAGGGCATCCACCTGCGCGCCGGTCCGGTCGCGCGTGGCGGCCTGCGCTGGTCCGACCGTCGCGACGATTTCCGCACCGAGATCCTCGGGTTGATGAAAGCGCAACGCGTCAAGAACGCGGTCATCGTGCCGACCGGCGCCAAGGGTGGCTTCTATCCCAAGCAGCTCCCCGCCCCGTCGAACCGCGACGCGTGGCTGGCCGAGGGCACCGAGAGCTACCGGATCTTCATCCGCACATTGTTGTCGATCACCGACAACATCGTCGAGGGCAAGGTCGTCCATCCCGACGGCGTGACGATCCTCGACGGCGACGATCCGTATTTCGTGGTCGCCGCCGACAAGGGCACCGCGACGTTCAGCGACGTGGCGAACGCTCTCGCGCTCGAACGCGGCTATTGGCTGGGCGACGCGTTCGCCTCCGGTGGCTCGGTCGGCTACGATCACAAGGCGATGGGGATCACCGCCAAGGGCGCGTGGCTGAGCGTCCAGCGGCATTTCGCCGAGCGCGGGCTCGACGTGCAGAGCGAGAGCATCACCGTCGTCGGTTGCGGCGACATGTCGGGCGATGTGTTCGGCAACGGCATGCTGTTGTCGAAGACGCTGAAGGTGATCGCGGCGTTCGATCATCGTCACATCTTCCTCGATCCCGATCCCGATCCGGCAACCAGCTGGGAAGAGCGCAACCGGATGTTCGCACTGCCGCGGTCGAGCTGGGCGGACTACGACGCCAGCCTGATCTCGAAGGGCGGCGGCGTGTTCGCGCGCACCGACAAGGTCGTGAAACTCTCGCCGGAAGTCCAATCTGCGCTCGGCGTGACGGCGAGCGAGATGGAGCCCGGCGCGCTGATCTCGGCGATCCTAAAGGCGCCGGCCGACCTGCTCTGGTTCGGCGGTATCGGCACGTATGTGAAGGCGGCGTCCGAGGCGAACGTCGCGGTCGGCGATCCGGCCAACGACCGCCTGCGCGTCAATGCCGAGGACCTGCGCGTGATCGCGATCGGCGAGGGCGCGAACCTGGGCGTCACACAGGCGGCGCGCATCGCGTTCTCGGCGCGAGGCGGGCGGATCAACACCGACTTCATCGACAATTCGGCGGGCGTCGACTGCTCGGATAACGAGGTCAACATCAAGATCGCGCTCAACCGCGAGATGATCGAAGGGCGCCTGGGGTACGAGGACCGCAACACGCTGCTCGCCAGCATGACGGACGACGTCGCGCATCTGGTGCTGGAGGACAACCGCCTCCAGACGCTCGCGCTGTCGATCGCCGAGGCGGACGGCGCGGTCGCGGTGCCGAGCTATGTGCGCGTGATCGAGATATTCGAGGGCGCGGGCCGGCTCGATCGGGCGGTCGAGGGACTCGCGTCGAACGACATCCTGCTGCGTCGCGGCCAGGATGGGCTGGGTCTCACGCGTCCCGAACTCGCCGTGCTGCTGGCGACCGCCAAGCTCGGGTTGCAGGATGCGATCGAGCATGGCGACATCGCCAAGGACGACGCGCTGAAGCCCGATCTGCACGCTGCCTTCCCGGCGGCGATGCGCGAGCGGTTCGCGACGGCGATCGACGAGCATCGGCTGCGGCCCGAGATCGTCGCGACCAAGCTCGCGAACCGGATCGTTAACCGGCTGGGCATCCTCTACCCGTTCGAGCTGGCGGAAGAGGAAGGCGCGGCGATGGGCGATATCGCCGCGATGTTCGTCGTCGCCGAACGCCTGTTCGACCTGCCCGCTTTGTGGGCGGAGATCGAGACCGCGGTAATGCCCGAGGCGGCGCGGATCGCGTTGTTCGATGAGGTTGCGGTTGCGACACGCTCGCAGATCGCCGACCTGTTGCGCGTGTCGGCGCCGGGCACTGCGCCGGGCGACGTGCTCGCACGGCTGGCAAAGGGGATCACGCAGCTCGACAGCCAGACCGCGGCGCTGCTGCTCGAAGAGGCGAGTGCGCAGAGCAGCCGCATCGCCAGCCAGCTCGAGGCGGTCGGCGCGCCGGGCGATCTGGTGCGCAAGGTCGTGCGGTTGTTCGAGATGGACGGGGCGGTGGGGCTGGCCGATCTCGGCGAGCGGATGGCGCTCGACGAGGCGGTCCTCACGCGCGCTTTCACGCATCTCGGGCAGGCGCTGGGGCTCGACTGGGCGCAGGCGAATGCCGCGCGGATCAGCCCGACCGATCCTTGGGAGCGGTTGCTGATCGCCGGTCTTGCGCGTGATTTCCAGCAGTTGCGGCTGGAGTTCCTGGCGCGCCGCGGGGCGCAGGATCCGCAGGGTGCGGTGGAGGCTTGGCTGCTGGCGAACGCCACCCGCGTCGCGCAGTTCAAGGCGGTGATCGACCGCGCGCGTCATGCGGCGGTCCCTAACGCGGCGATGCTGGCGCAGATCGCCGGGCAAGCGCGCGTGTTGTTGGGGCGGTAAACCTCTCTCCCTTCAGGGGAGAGGGAGGGGCCCGCGCGCGCTTGCGCGTGGGAGGGTGAGGGCACGCCAGCCAAGGCACGTGCCCTCACCCTCCCGTCGCAAGTGCTCCTCCTTCCCTCTCCCCTAAGGGAGAGGGAAAGCTTACGCCGCGCGTCGTGCTGCCAGTTCCGCCTTCCACCCTCGCGCACGCCACCACATGATCACTCCGGTCACCGCCAGCACCGCAGGCAAGATCCCGCCCAGAAAAATGATCGCCTGCCACAGCGCCCCCATGTCGGTGCCATCGTGGATCCGTCGCATCCACCGCGCTACGCCGCCCTGAGGCCGCGCGGGTGCCGCGGTCGCGCCGCCGGTGTCGTCGGCCACCTTCACGGCGATCGGCGAGCCCCTACCCTGAAACGTGACTGTCCAGTCGGCGCTGAGGCTGGTCGGCCACGCGACGCTCCGCAACGGTGCATTATCGACGATACCCCGCGCCTTGCCGATGGCCACCGCCAGTGGCTGCGCGGGCGACGCCAAGGGCCGCGCCCGCATCATCGCTCCACGATCGGGTCCGTTTCTCGGTCGCAATGCTTCGCCCGTGATCTTCCCAAAGAACTGCGGAAACGAAATCCACGCGCCGGTCAGCGACAGCACGAACAGCGGTAGCGCGATCCAGAAGCCGAACAGGTGGTGGAGGTTGGTCTCGACGTCGCGGTGCCGCCTGAACCGAAGCCCGCGCGTCCATTTGCCGACCGTCGGCCACCACAGCCAGAGCCCGGTGAAGCACGACACCATCATCGCCACGCCGATCCAGCCGACGATCGAACGCCCGACGCCGGGGAATTGCAGGCTCCCGTGCAGCACGTGCAGGAACCGGACGAGCCCACCGTTCGACGGCGATACCTCCAGCACACGCGCGGTCGGCGGATCGAGATACACCATCGTTCGTTGCGGCGGCCCCGGCCGGGAAGGCGCACTGACCGCGCTTGCAGCGACGATCACGGGGCCGCCGTCTTCGGGCATCGTCAGCGTCGCGATCCGCTCGCCATGTTTCAGCACCGCGCGCGCCGCTGCGACATAGTTGTCGGGCCCGACCACCGTCTTGCCGGTAACCGCATAACGCGCCGGATCGACGATCCGGTCGAGCGCGTCGTGCCACACCAGCGCCGCGCCGCTCAGCGACAGCGGAATGATCAGGATCGCCAGTACCAGCCCGATCCACTTGTGGACCTGGAACCACGCCCGTCGCATCGCCAGCTTGCTCATTGTTTTACTCCCTGTGCGGTGTGCGTCGCATGCGGGGCCGGCTCAAGTCCACAACCCTTGCCACACGGGCAACTCGCTCCCCTCCCTGAAAGGGAGGGGTTGGGGGTGGGTCGGCTAGCTTTGGACGCGGCGTCTGAATATGCGGAAACCGACCCACCCCCGGCCCCTCCCTTCCAGGGAGGGGGGAAGATCAAGCGTCGGCCCAGCGGCGCAGCAGGTTGTGATACACGCCTGTCAGCCGCACGGTCGCCGGATCGCCCTGGCCTTGTGTGGCCGCGACCGCTTGCACGCCCTGATCCAGATCGAACAGGATCCGCCGCGCACCGTCGTCGCGGACCATCGACTGCAGCCAGAAGAACGACGCGGTGCGGACACCGCGCGTGACCGGAGTCACCCGGTGCAGGCTCGACGCCGGATACAACACCATATGCCCGGCCGGCAGCTTTACCGATTGCGGCCCGAACTGATCCTCGATCACCAGTTCGCCGCCGTCGTAGGTCTCGGGATCGGCGAGGAATAGCGTTGCGGACAGGTCGCTGCGGATACGAAAGTCGGTCCCGCGCTTCATCCGGATCGCGTTGTCGATGTGAAGCCCGAAATCCTGTCCGCCGGCGTACCGGTTGAACAGCGGCGGAAACACCTTCAGGGGAAGCGCCACCGCAACGAACAGCGGAGACCGGCCGAGCGCGTCGAGGACCATCCCGCCAGCCTCCTGCGCGGCCGCAGAATCCTCGGGCAATTGCTCGTTCCGCTTGGCGAGCGCAGATTGCGGCCCCGACGTGGCATTGCCGTCGATCCAGTCCGCCGCGTCGATCAGCGCGCGGACACGGGCGACGCCGGCGGCATCGAGGACGTCGGGGATCGCGATCAACATGGCATCACTCTAGAATGTGGCGGCGATACCGGCAAACTGCCAGCACCGCCGCCGAGCCTCACAGGCTGTAGAACAGCGTCAACCGCACCGAGCGCGCCTCGCCCGGCGTCGCCCAGCCATTGTTGCGGATGCCGGTGTAATATTTCTCGTTGGTGAAGTTCTGCACGTTGAGCTGAGCGGTCAGCCCGTTGCCGACGGTGTAGGACAGGAACGCGCGATGCGTCAGGTAATCCGCCGAATGGAACACCGGCGTCACCACCGTCGTCGGCGCTAGCGGAGTGGCCAAGGCGCTCTGGTTCAACGGGAACGCGCCCTGATAGGTCAGGCCGTAACCAAGCTGCAGGCCGAACGGCAGCGTGTAGGTCGCGAACATGCTGCCCGAATGCTTGGGCGTATTGGCGAGCGCCTGCCCTGCCTGCGTATCGAGGATCGCGGCCGAGTTGCCACAGGCGTTGGTCGTCGTCGTGGTCGTACGCACCGGACCCGGATTGGCGAGACAGAAGTTCGAGACGCTCTGGATGATCTTCGCCTTGAGATACGTGTAGTTGGCGAAGATCGAGAAGGCGTGCGAGATGCTGCCGCTCGCGCCCAGCGCAATCCCGTCGACGCGCGAACGGCCGTCGTTGACGCCGAGCGTCGTGACGATCGGGTCGTTCGTGGCGACGCGGTAGTTGGTCCGCTCGTTGCGGAACACCGCCGCCGTCAGTTGCAGCTTGCGCGAGAACAAGTCGGCCTTCGCGCCGAGTTCGTAGTTTACCGCCTTTTCCGGCTTTACGTCGCAAGGGTCGAGCTGTCCCGCGGGCGCATTGATCAACGTACCGCAGCCGAGTCGAACGGTCGCAGACGTCGGCGTGGTGGCGTTGCCGTACGATGCGTACAGGCTGACGGTCTCGACCGGCTTGAAGTTGATGCCACCCCGGTACGAGAAGAGCGTCTCGTCACTCGTCTGGTTCAGGCCACGCGCATAGGTTCCGAGCGTTGCGTCGGGTACGACCGAGAAGGTATCGGCGCGGAAACGGCCCTTGGCATGTTCGTAGCGCAGGCCGAAATTGACCTCGATCTGCGGGATCACCTTGATCGTGTCGAACGCGTAGACGGCGGCGTTGCTGGTGATGCCTTGCGAACGGCCGGCCTGGATGAAGTTGAACGGGCCGGTGTAGTCGGTGTTCGGATTGGCGAGGTTGATCGGTGGCTGGGCGACCGTCGCACCAGTCGCGGTACGCAGCGTGTTGCCCGTGACGATCGTGTAATCTTCCTGCGAGATCGACGCGCCGAGAACCAGCGTATGCTCCAGCCCGGCGGTATCGAAGACCGAACGGAGATCGGTCTGGTTATAAAGAATCTGGTTTTCCTGGTTCCGTACGAAGCCGCGCGGGCCGCTTGGATAATAGGAACCGGGTGTGGCCTGGCCAGCCGCACATGTGAGCGGCGTAGTAGCGACGTTGGTCAGGGGAAGCGGCTGGAACCCGGTCGACAGGCAGAACACCCCCTGCGGCGCGCTCGTCAAAGAGTCCTGCTGCACGCGCTGCCAGCGGCTGAGGTTGCGGATCGAGACCTTGTCGGAGAAGCTGTGGCTGACCGTGGCGGTTACCTGATCGACGGTGATGTCCTGCTTGTCGAGGTTCCGGATGCCGTAATAGCCAGAGTTGTCGGCCCCCGGCAGCGGTCCGTTGTTCACCGCATTGCGGAAGTACGGCACGCCGTAGACGGGGACGTTCTCGTCCTCCTGATGCAGATATTGCAGCGTCAGGCTCGTCGGGCCCTCGATGCCGACGGTCAGCGACGGGGCAACTGCCCAACGCTTGTTGTTCTCGACGTCACGGCCGGGAATGTCGTTCTTGTGCGCGACTGCGTTCAGGCGGACCGCGACCAAGTCAGTGACACGGACGTTCGAGTCGAGCGTCGTGCGGTAGTAATCGTCGGTACCGACGCCGCCCGACACGACCGTCAGCGTCTCCGCCTGCGGGCGCTTCGTGATGAGGTTGATCGTACCGCCGACCGAACCGCCGCCGCCGAACACGCTGTTCGCGCCGTTATAGACCTCGACCTGTTGCAGGTTGAACGTCTCGCTGCGGCTATATTGTGCGCTGTCACGGACGCCGTCGATCGTGATGTCGTTGTTCGCCGAATAGCCGCGCAGGTTGATGCTGTCGCCATAGCCGCCGCCACCTTCGCCCGCGCCGAAGGTGATGCCCGGAATCGTCTGCAAAACGTCGCGCAAGGTCAGAAGGTTCTGCTTGCGGATCGTCTGGTCGCCGATGATCGTGACGGTCTGCGTGGTGTCGAGCAGGCTGCGCGTGGCCTTCGGGCTCTCCAGCGTGGTCGCGGGCACGGTCTTGCCGTTGACGACGATCTCGTCGCGAACGAGCTGTTTGTCCTGGTCGTCGACCATATGCGTCTTCGCGGAATCAGCAGATTTATCGGCCGCGTAGGCGGGGGCGCTGGCGATGAATCCTACGCAGGACAGCGCGAGAAATGCAGGCGCGGCAGACGAACGCGACGAGAGACCAGACATGCGAAACCCCTTATTGTTACGGGTTCGCTATTGAGAGTCGTTCTCACTGTCAATGCTATTGCGACTAATTCTCAGACAGTGTTCGAGAATAGCCATGATCTCAAAGCGCTAGCCAAATTGGGCCGATCGTCGGCCACGATGCGGATCGCGTCGATCTCCGCTACAAGTGCAGACAGGGGCAATGAAAGACGTTTCGCAGCGGCCTCCAGCGCTTGCCAGAAGACCGGTTCGAGGCTGATCGAGGTCTGGTGGCCGGCGATCGTGATCGAGCGTTTGACCGGTCCATGGAACCCAGCCGCGGGCGCCGTGATGCCGCCGCCCGCGGTCACCGGCGCATCACTCGGTGTCGAACAGCGAGGCCAGCTGCTCGATGATCGTCCCGCCGAGTTGCTCGACGTCCATGATCGTAACGGCACGTGCGTAATAGCGGGTGACGTCGTGGCCGATGCCGATCGCGACGAGTTCGACGGGCGACTTGCTCTCGATCCAGCCGATCACCTGCCGCAGGTGGCGCTCCAGATATGAGCCGGAGTTCACGCTGAGCGTCGAATCGTCGACCGGCGCGCCGTCGCTGATCACCATCAGGATGCGGCGTTCCTCGGGCCGCGCGACCAACCGGGCGTGCGCCCACATCAGCGCCTCGCCGTCGATATTTTCCTTCAGCAACCCCTCGCGCATCATCAGCCCGAGCGAGTTGCGCGCGCGGCGCCACGGCTCGTCGGCGCGCTTGTAGACGATGTGGCGGATGTCGTTGAGCCGTCCCGGCTGCGGCGGACGCCCGGCGGCCAGCCACGTCTCGCGGCTCTGGCCGCCCTTCCAGGCGCGCGTCGTGAACCCCAGGATCTCGGTCTTCACGCCACACCGTTCCAGCGTACGCGCGAGGATGTCCGCGCTGATCGCCGCGATCGAGATCGGCCTCCCGCGCATCGACCCCGAATTGTCGATCAGCAGCGTCACGACCGTATCGCGGAAATCGGTCTCGCGTTCGGCCTTGTAGCTCAGCGACAGCGTCGGGTTGACGATCACGCGCGCGAGCCGCGCCGCGTCGAGGATACCTTCCTCCTGGTCGAAATCCCATGATCGCGACTGCTGCGCCATCAACCGCCGCTGCAATCGGTTGGCGAGCTTCGACACGGTCGATTGCAGGTGGACGAGCTGCTGGTCGAGATAGCCGCGCAGCCGCGCCAGTTCGTCGGCGTCGCAGAGTTCGGTAGCGGCAATGACCTCGTCGAACTGCGTCGTCCACGGCTTGTAGTCGAACGCGCCGCCCATGTCCGCGAACGGACGGTTCGGGCGGACCGGCTGCATGCCTTCCTCGCCGTCGTTGCCGGGCTCGCCGTCGATGTCGTCCATCGACTCGTCGCTCTGCTCCTGGCCGTCGCTTTCCTCGTTCTGCTGCTCGGACTGTTCGCCGCGCGCCTCGACTTCGCCCTGGCCATCCTCGCCCTGGTCGTCGCCTTCGTCGCCCTCGTCCTGCTGCTGCTCGTCGGTGCCTTCGTCCTCGGAGCCGCCTTCGTCGCTCTCCTCGGGGACCTGATCGCCCTCGACCAGTTCGAGCTCCTGCAGCATCTTCCGCGCAAGACCCTGGAACGCCTTCTGGTCGTCGAGCGCATAGGCCAGCGCGTCGAGATCGGTCTTGCTCTCGATCCACTCACGAACCAGTGCGAGACCGGGGGCAGCGATCGCGGGCGATTCTTGCCCGGTCAGCCGCTCGCGCACCATCAGGCCGAGCGCCGTGGACAGCGGCACCTCGTCGCGGTTGCGCGCACGCGTGATCGGATCGGCCCGGAGGCGCACATCTAGCGCGCTGTTCAGATTGTCGGAAATTCCCAGGTAGCCGCGCCCGCCGAGCGCCTCGACGCGGGCGTTCTCCACGGAATCGAACACAGCCCGAGCCACCGCTTC
This sequence comes from Sphingomonas arabinosi, assembly GCF_036663715.1. Taxonomy (NCBI): domain Bacteria; kingdom Pseudomonadati; phylum Pseudomonadota; class Alphaproteobacteria; order Sphingomonadales; family Sphingomonadaceae; genus Sphingomonas; species Sphingomonas arabinosi. Next base: position 254,534 of record NZ_JAXOJN010000001.1, on the reverse strand, counting down.
AACGGGCGCCGCACGGTTGTGCAACGCGATGTCGTGATGCTTCAATCGCAGCGCGAACCCGTCGGCAAACCCGCGCGCTTCCGCCACCTGCTCGGCCGGTAGAGCACGCGCGGGCATCGGCACCTTGATGTGCTTGCCCGACTGCGCCGGCGCATCCGCGGTGAAGGCAAGTTCGACCTCCGGCTCCTCCGCGATCGCACGCGCGGTACCGGCAAGGACCGCCTTGAAGCGATCGAGAGGTGTTTCGTTGGCCAAAGGCTCAGGCCTTACCCACCACGCTCTCGGGAAGGTCCTTGCCGAACACGCGCTGGTAATATTCGGCGACCAGCGGCCGCTCCGCCTCGTCGCACTTGTTGAGGAACGACAGGCGGAACGCGAAGCCGACGTCGCCGAAGATCAGCGCGTTCTGTGCCCAGGTGATGACCGTACGCGGGCTCATCACGGTCGAGATGTCGCCGTTGACGAACCCCTTGCGCGTCATGTCCGCCACCCGAACCATGTTCTCGACGACCTTCTTACCGTCTGGCTTGTCGTATTCGCCGGACTTGGCCAGCACGATCTGCGCCTCGACCTTGGCAGGCAGATAGTTGAGCGTGACGACGATGTTCCAGCGGTCCATCTGGCCCTGGTTGATCTGCTGCGTGCCGTGATACAGCCCGCTCGTATCGCCGAGGCCGACCGTGTTGGCGGTCGCGAACAGGCGGAACCACGGGTTCGGGCGGATCACGCGGTTCTGGTCGAGCAGCGTCAGCTTGCCCTCGGTCTCCAGCACGCGCTGGATCACGAACATCACGTCCGGGCGGCCGGCGTCATATTCGTCGAACACTAGCGCGGTCGGCGTCTGGAGCGCCCAAGGCAGCAGGCCTTCGCGGAACTCGGTGATCTGTTGGCCGTCCTTCAAGACGATCGCGTCGCGCCCGATCAGGTCGATACGGCTGATATGCGCGTCGAGGTTGATCCGGATGCACGGCCATTTCAGTCGCGCTGCGACCTGTTCGATATGCGTCGATTTGCCGGTGCCGTGATAGCCCTGGACCATCACGCGACGGTTATGCGCAAAGCCCGCCAGCACGGCGAGCGTCGTGTCCGCATCGAAGACGTACGCCGGATCGAGATCGGGCACGCGCTCGTCGGCTTCGGAAAACGCCGGGACTTCCATGTCGGAATCGATCCCGAACATCTCGCGCACCTTCACCATACGGTCGGGTGCGTCGAGGATCGTGGTCTCGCGGCTGTCGGGCTGGGTATTCGGGATATCGGTCATGTTGGCCTCGTGTTCCCGGTAGCTCTAGGCCAAGCGCGGGCTGTTACTCAACCGCCGCGTCACGATTGGTCGGGCGATTGACCGGAAGAGTTAGACGAACCGCCGGGATAGCAGCGGGTTCCGGATCGGGCGGCGTGAAATATCGATCAGAGTAAGCATGCATCATAGCGTCCGACCGCTATCCTAGCGAACGCCCTAAGCCCACGACCGTCATCCCAGCGAACGCTGGGATCCAGAGCCACAATCGATTCCGTGCTTGGCCCTGGATCCTGGGTCGAGCCCAAGATGACGCAGGTGCTACGCGAACGCGGCGGCGCCTTTCAGATGCTGGTAGGCCGCGATCACCTTCTGCAATTCCGATTCATGCGCCCGGTCGCCGCCGTTGCGGTCAGGGTGATAGCGGCGGACGAGTTCGCTGTAGCGTTTGCGCAGTGCCGTCCGGTCGGTGTCCGTGCCGAGCCCGAGCACGCGCAACGATCGGCGTTCGCCGTCGGACAGCACGCGGCCGTCTTTCCGTGCCGCCGCCATCCGCTCGCCGAACCGGGCGCCGATCGCATCGATCGGGTCGGCGAAGTCCGCCCATTTGGGTGGTGTGTCGCCGCCGCCATGCGCGAACGCCCGCGTCTCGCGCTCCCAGCCCGCCATCGGCCGCTGCGCATGATGGATCTCGTCCGCGGTCATGCCGTCGAAGAAATTATAGCCGGAGTTGAACGCGCGGACGTGCTCAAGGCAGAACCAGCGGAACTGCGGCGGGCCGCTGTCGCTCGGGCCCTCCAGCGGTGGTGCGCGAAATTCACCTGGTTCCTCGCAGTCGCGCCACATGCAGACGCGACCAGTCCCTTCCACGCGGCCGTGAAACCGTGGGCTGGGGCGCTCCTTCCGCTCTTTTCGATCGTCGTCGGCCACCGGCTCCCCGCGCTTCCAAAACGGGCTATATAGGGTCGATGACAGACCTCGCCACCGGCTCCGTACAGGACCAGATCACCGCGCGCCTCACCGCGACGCTCGCCCCGACGCACCTGATCGTCGTCAACGAGAGCGGCCTTCATGCCGGCCATATGGGCGACGACGGCACCGGCGAGACGCATTTCCGCGTAGAAGTGGAAACGCCGCAGTTCAAAGGGCTTAATCGCGTCGCACGCCAACGCCTCGTGAACCAGGCGCTCGCAGACCTGTTGAGCACAAAGATCCACGCGCTCGCCATCAAGGCCCGCGCGCCCGGGGAAATCTGATGGTGTACAAGCTCTGGTACTGGCCCTTCCTCCAGGGGCGCGGCGAGTTCATCCGGCTTGCGCTCGAAGGCGCCGAGATCGCGTATGAGGATTGCGCACGCAGCGTTGGCGAGGACGGCCTGATGGCCGATCTGAACGACCGCACCGGCCGCACCCCGTTCGCGCCGCCCTATCTCGAACTCGACGGGCTGGTCATCGCGCAGGTTGCCAACATCCTGATGTATCTCGGCGAGCGCCACGGCCTCGCGCCGTCGAGCATGGCGGACCGGCTGTGGCTCAACCAGCTCCAGCTGACGATCGCCGACCTCGTCGCGGAGGTCCACAACGTCCACCATCCGGTCGCGATGATGGACTATTACGAGGACCAGAAACCCGAAGCCGCGCGGGCGGCGAAACAGTTCCGCGAGGAGCGCCTGCCGAAATATCTCGGGCATTTCGAGGATGCGGCGCAGGCCAATCCGGGTGACTGGCTGATCGATCATCGCTGGACCTATGCAGACACCTCGCTGTTCCAGCTGGTCGAGGGGCTGCGGTACATGTTCCCCAAGCGGATGAAGACGCTCGAGCCCGCGTATCCGAACCTCGTCCGCCTCCACGATCAGGTCGCCGACCTGCCGGGGATCAAGGCGTATCTGAAAAGCGACCGGCGCTTGGCGTTCAACACCGACGGCATCTTCCGCGCCTATCCCGAGCTGGATGCAGAATGACGCACCTTCGATCCTCCCCCGCCAGGGGGAGGTGGATCGCGGAGCGAGACGGAGGGGGCGGTAAGCGATGATCGGCGTTCCGTGTCCTCCCCCTCCGTCGCCTTCGGCGCCACCTCCCCCTGGCGGGGGAGGATCGAAACGTGTCCCGCGCCCGGCCGCGCGTATCCTGCTCGTCGACGGCCAAAACCGCGTCCTGATGTTCCGCTTCACCCCGGCCGATCGCCCACCGCTCTGGTGCACGCCGGGCGGCGCGGTCGACCCAGGCGAGAGCTACGCCGCCGCCGCCCGCCGCGAGCTGTGGGAGGAAGTCGGCCTCGACATCGACTGCGGACCCGAAGTCGCGCAACGCACCGTCGACTTCCTGACCTTCGAAGGCGTCGAGGTCATCGCGGACGAACGCTATTTCCGGATCGACGTCGACACCTGCGAGGTGAAGGCGGGCAATCTCACCGAACAGGAGAAGCAACTGCTCGTCGGTCACCGCTGGTTTTCCCGAAACGACATCGCGACCCACGACGAAACGCTCTATCCCGCAGACCTGGTCGAGCTCCTCGACGCCACGGAACCTGCCAAGGGATAACGCGCATGCTCGACGATTTCGTCCTCCAGACCATCCTGCCGTCGACGCACGATCTCGGCGGCTTCAAGGTTCACCGCACGCTGCCGAACAAGGAACGGACGATGGTCGGCCCGTTCCTGTTCTTCGACCAGATGGGCCCCGCGCATCTCGAAATCGGCCAGGGCATCGACGTGCGCCCGCATCCGCATATCAACCTGTCGACCGTCACATACTTGTTCGACGGCGCGATCGATCACCGCGATTCGCTCGGCACGCAGGCGCGGATCGAGCCCGGCGCGGTGAACCTGATGACCGCGGGCCACGGCATCGTCCATTCCGAACGCTCGCCCGGCGACGAGCGTGCGGAAGGGCCGAACCTGTCGGGAATCCAGACCTGGCTGGCGATGCCCGAGGCGGTCGAGGAGATCGATCCCGCGTTCGAGCATGTCACCAAGGCGCAGTTGCCGACGATCGAGGCGCACGGCGCGCGCTCGCGGATCATCATGGGGAGCCTCTGGGGCCAGACCGCGCCGACCACGACCTATTCGGGGACGATCTACGCCGACATCGCGCTCGATCCGGGCGCGAGCGTGCCGATCGACGCGGCCGCCGAGGAGCGCGCGATCTACCTCGCAATGGGCGAGGCGACGCTGGAAGGCGTGACGCTCGAGCCCCAGGTGCTGTACGTCCTCCGCCCCGGTATCGCGGCAACGCTACGGTCCGCGCATGGCGGCCGAGCGATGCTGTGTGGCGGCGACGCCTTCACGACGCCGCGCCACGTCTGGTGGAACTTCGTCAGCTCGAACCGCGATCGGATCGAACAGGCGAAACGCGACTGGAATGCGGGCAATTTCCCGAAAGTGCCCGGCGACGAAAAGGAATGGATCGAAATCCCCGCGATTCCAAAGACGGTCAGCTATCCGTGACTCCCCCCCCTCCCGCAAGCGGGAGGGGGTAGGGGGTGGGCACGCGCCATCAACGAGCGATCCGCTTGCGACTGGCCGCGAGCCCTCCCCCGACCCCTCCCGTAGACGGGAGGGGAGATACGCCTTCTGCTCCCCTCCCGCTTGCGGGAGGGGTCGGGGGAGGGCATGACCAGCAGGCAGCGCGACGGGTAGGCCCTCCCCTAACCCCTCCCGCAAGCGGGAGGGGAATAATGTCGGACCTGCAACGCATCCCACTATCCACAGGCGCCGACCTAAACGTCGCGATAACCGGCGACCCGGCCAACCCACCCGTCATCCTCCTCCACGGCTTCCCCGAATCCCACCGTACCTGGCGCGCCATCGCCCCGGACCTCGCCCGCGACCATTACGTCGTCGCCCCCGACCAACGCGGCTTCGCGCGCTCCTCCAAACCCGAGGGCATCGACAGCTACACCCCCGACAAGATCGTCGCAGACCTGATCGCGCTTGCCGATCACCTGAACATCGACCGCTTCACGCTGGTCGGCCACGACTGGGGCGGCGCGGTCGCGTGGATGGCCGCACTGCGCTACCCCGAGCGCATCGCGAAGCTCGTCATCATCAACGCCCCCCACCCGCTCGTCTTCCAGCGGACCATGTTCGACGATCTCGAACAGCGCGCCGCGAGCCAGTATATCCGCGCCTTCCGCAACCCCGATCTCGAAAAGCACATCGAGTCGATCGGCCTCGAAACTTTCTTCGACACGAGTTTCTCCAAACACGCCGATCTCGCCGCGATGGCCGAGGACAAGGCCGCCTATCTCGACGAATGGGGCCAGCCCGGCGCGATCACCGCGATGCTCAACTGGTACCGCGCCAGCGCGATCGTCGTCCCCGCAATGGACGAAACCCCGCCGCGCCCCGCCTTTCTCGACGCGCCGTTCCCGCCGACCGCGATGCCGGTGCTGGTGATCTGGGGTATGCAGGACAGCGCGCTGCTCCCGAGCCAGCTCGAGCTGGCCGCTTATGTTCCCGACCTGACGATCGAAAAGATCGATGCGGGCCATTTCGTGCCGTGGCAAAAGCCCGAAGCGGTGATTCAAGCAATGCGCCGCTGGGGAATCTGACCCGACCGCCGATCAGCGATGTACGTACCCTTCACCTACGATACCCCCCGGCGAAGGCCGGGGGGGGGGGGGGGCGTATCCCGCTGCATATCCGCATATAATTCCAAACCTTTGCCACCTGTCTAAATCCTGACGACCACATTCTGCGATCGTTCAGCGGCGCGGGAGCAAAACCCGTGTCATGCCGTTTCGAACGGCGCCAGATACAGGAGAGCAGTCATGCGTAAGATGATCCTTGCGGCCGTTGCCGCCGCCACCCTCGTCCCCACCTTCGCCACCGCACAGAGCTACGGCGAAGTCCGCCGTGACCAGCGTGAAATCCGCGAGAGCCAGCGCGACCTTCAGCGCGCACGCCGCTACGGCGACCGCGGCGATATCCGCGAAGCCCGCCAGGAACTGCGCGAAGATCGCCGTGAAGCGCGCGAGGACTGGCGCGACTATCGCCGCACGCACGGCAACGTCTATCGCCGCCCCGCCTATGTCGGCCCGCGCGGCTATCGCTATCGCCCGGTGACTGTCGGCTATCGGTTTGCGCCCGCCTATTACGGCCGCAACTACTGGATCAACGACTACCAAACCTATCGACTGCCCCGTCCCGGCTACGGCTATCAGCGCTGGGTCCGCTACGGCCGCGACGTCGTTCTAATCGACACGCGCAACGGCCGCGTCGCCCAGGTCAACAACGGCTTCTTCTATTGATCTCGATCACCGGCCCGGGAGCGATCCCGGGCCGGTAGCCGTCTGGCGACGGTTGCACCCGCTCCGGCCCAACCGTAAAGCCGGGCGCGTGTCAGATTCTCAGATCATCCCCCAAATCATCATCGCCGTCCCCAAGGGACGCATCCTCGCCGAGGCCTTGCCGTTGCTCGCGCGCGCGGGGGTGCATCCGGAAGCGTCGTTCTCGGACGAGAACTCACGGGCGTTGCGCTTTGCGACCAACGATCCGGCGATCTCGCTGATCCGGGTGCGCGCGTTCGACGTCGCCACGTTCGTCGCGCACGGTGCGGCGCAGTTAGGGATCGTCGGGTCGGACGTGATCGCGGAGTTCGGTTATTCGGAGCTGTATGCGCCGGTCGACCTCGGCATCGGCCATTGCCGGCTGTCGGTCGCCGAGCCCGCCGAGATGGCGGCGAAGGACGATCCGCGCGGCTGGAGCCATGTTCGTGTCGCGACCAAATACCCGCATGTGACGGCGGCGCATTTTGCGGCACGTGGCGTGCAGGCGGAGTGCGTGAAGCTCAACGGCGCTATGGAGTTGGCGCCGACCTTGGGATTGGCGCCGCGGATCGTCGATCTCGTGTCGTCCGGCCGCACGCTGTTGGAGAACGGCCTGGTCGAAGTCGAGACGATCATGGAAGTCACCAGTCGCCTGGTGGTCAACCGCGCCGCGATGAAGACACGTGCTCGGGTCGTACCGCTGGTCGAGGCGTTCCGTCGCGCTGTCGAAGCGCGGGAGATCGCAGCATGACCGCGCTCTTCTCCCCTTCCCGCGTGCGGGAAGGGGTCGGGGGTTGGGCTCGCGCTATGTTCAACCGGAACGCTTGTGGTGAGCGCGTGCCCACCCCCAGCCCCTCCCGCTTGCGGGAGGGGGGCAAGTGATCCGCCTATCTACATCCGACGCGGACTTCGCGACGCGCTTCACCGCGCTCGTCGAGGATCGTCGTGAGTCCGACGCAGGCGTCACGCAGGACGTCGCCGCCATCATCGCCGCCGTCCGTCGCGACGGCGAGACCGCGCTCCGCGATCTGACGCAGAAGCATGATCGCCACGATCTTGAGACGACCGGCTGGCAGATCGATGCCGCCGACTGCAAGGCCGCCTTCGACGCGCTTGATCCCGACCTTCGCACCGCGCTCGAGCTCGCCGCCACTCGCATCCGTGCGTATCACGAGAAGCAGCAGCCGCTCGACAGCGACTCGGTCGACTCTGCGGGTGTGAGGCTTGGCGCACGCTGGTTGCCCGTTGACGCCGCCGGCATCTACGTCCCCGGCGGACGTGCCGCCTACCCCTCGTCGCTGCTGATGAACGCAATCCCCGCCAAGGTGGCCGGCGTTGGACGCCTTGCGATGGTCACACCGACCCCGGACGGCCAGATCAACCCGCTAGTCCTCGCCGCCGCGCACCTCGCGGGGGTCGACGAAGTGTGGCGCGTCGGCGGTGCGCAGGCGGTCGCGGCGCTGGCCTATGGCGCGGGCCGGATCGAACCGGTCGACGTCATCACCGGCCCCGGCAATGCCTGGGTCGCCGAGGCCAAGCGGCAAGTCTACGGCGTCGTCGGCATCGACATGGTCGCGGGGCCTAGCGAAATCGTCGTCGTCGCGGACGCCCTCAACGATCCCGAATGGACCGCTGCCGACCTGCTCAGCCAGGCCGAGCACGACGTGACCACGCAGTCGATCCTGTTCACTGACGACGCGGCATTCGCCGACAAAGTCGTGGCCGCGGTCGATCGCCAGCTGCGCGAACTCGCGACCGAAGCGGTCGCGCGCGTCGCGTGGGACGCCAACGGCGCGATCATCGTCGTCGAGACGCTGGCCGACGCGATCCCGCTGGTCGACCGCCTTGCCGCCGAGCATCTCCAGCTGGCGATCCCCGACCCGCAGGGCTTCTTCGACCGGATCCGCCACGCCGGCTCGGTCTTCCTCGGCCGCTACACGCCCGAGGCGATCGGCGATTACGTCGCCGGCCCGAACCACGTCCTCCCCACGGGTCGCCGGGCGCGCTTTGCCAGCGGGCTGTCGGTGCTCGACTTCATGAAGCGCACCAGCTTCCTGGCGCTCGACGAAGCCGCCCTGCGCGAATTGGGACCGGCAACCGTTGCGCTCGCCAATGCGGAGGGGCTCCCGGCACACGCAAAATCGGTGGCACTGCGGCTTCGCCTCAACCACTGATTTTGTTCGCGCGGAGACGCGGAGACGCGGAGGTGTTGCGTGCGGCGCAGCCGCTTCGATCTCATCATTGGCCAGTGATCAGAGGGCCGCTACGCGACAAGGTCGACACCTCCGCGTCTCCGCGTCTCCGCGTGAACCAATCTTCTGCGACCAAGCCCAAAACGCAAAGGGCTGACACACAGCCCCCCCGCGCCTACAGGCAACCGCTTATGACTCGAACCGCCCCCCGCACCAAGGCGCGTGCCGCCGCTCGCCTCGCCGCCGTCCAGGCGACCTATCAGCACGAGATGGAGGGCACCGCGATGCCCGTCCTGCTCAATGAATTCCACCAGCACCGGCTCGGCGCGACGATCGAAGACGTCGAATATGCCGAGGCCGACGTCGATTTCTTTGACGACCTGGTCACTGGCGCCAACGCCCGCGCCGGCGAGATTGACGTGCTGATCGAGGGCAAGCTGGCCAAGGGCTGGACGCTCGCGCGGCTCGATAAGCCGATGAAGGCGATCATCCGCGTCGGCACGTATGAACTGCTCGCGCGCAAGGACGTGCCGGTCGCGGCGGTGATCAGCGAATATGTCGATGTCGCGCATGCGTTCTACGACAAGCGGGAGTCGGGGTTCGTGAACGGGTTGCTCGACGGGATCGCGAAAGAAGTGCGCGCCTGACGAACTCCCTCTCCCCTCCGGGGTGAGGGGCTACCAAGCAGTGCGGCGCCTGGAACGGCCCCTCACCCCAGCCCTCTCCCCGGAGGGGAGAGGGAGCAGTAGAGTGACTGAAGCCGAGTTCATTGCTGCCCTTCGCAACCTCCCGCTTCATCCGGCCGCGCGTGGCTTGGCCGACGACACCGCGCTACTGGACTCTGGCCCGCTCGTCGTCACCACCGACACCCTTGTTGAGGGCGTGCACTTCCTCCCGACCGACCCCGCGCAGGACGTCGCGTGGAAGCTGGTCGCGACCAACCTTTCCGATCTCGCCGCCAAGGGCGCGAGACCCGAAGGCATCCTGTTCAACTTCCCGCTCGGCGACGACGCATGGGACCGCGCCTTTCTCGAAGGGCTGGCCGAAGTCCTGACCGCGTTCGATACGCGCATCATCGGTGGCGACACCGTTACGCTCCCGCCGAATGCACCGCGAGTCCTGACAGTCACCGCATTCGGCAGCGACGCCGCCGCCCCTGCCCGCAACGGGGCGAAGGCCGAGGATGCGCTTTACGTCACCGGTACGATCGGCGATGCGGGCGCGGGGCTTGCGATCGCACTTGGCAAGAACGGCCCGTCCGAACTCCTCGCTGCGTACCGACGCCCCCAGCCGAGACTTGCCGATGGGCGCATTCTCGCTCCGCACGTGCATGCGATGATGGACGTATCCGATGGCCTGCTTATCGACGCCGTCCGCATGGCGCGCGCCAGCGGCGTTGCGGTCACAATCGATCTTGCCCGCATTCCCCTCTCCGACGCCTACCGCGCCTTTGCCGGCGACCGGCTGGCCGCGGCGACGGCCGGCGACGACTATCAGCTCCTCTTCGCTGCACCGCAAGATTTCGTCACCGACGCCGCTCGGATCGGTACGTTCTCGACCGGCTCCGGGCTCACGCTCCACGACTCGGGCAAGCCCGTCCCGCTCCCGCCAAGTCTAGGCTATGAGCACGCGCCGCGCGGATAACTTGCGCAATGCCCCTGCACTGATAGGTTCCCTGCATCGGGACTCGGCAAAGTCGGGACCGGAGAGGACTTGAAAAGAGGGATAGCGCCGTATGACGATCGTCTATTTGGCCATGATCTGCGGCGTCGTCGCCGTCTTGTACGGCTTCGCCACCAGTCGACAGGTGCTCGCCGCGTCCCCCGGCAACGAGAAGATGCAGGACATCGCCGCCGCCATCCAGGAAGGCGCGAAGGCCTATCTCGGGCGGCAATACACCACGATCGCGATCGTCGGAATCATCGTCGCGGCGATTCTCCTCTTCACGCTCGGCATGATCTCGACGATCGGCTTCGTCATCGGCGCGGTGTTGTCGGGTGTCGCGGGCTATGTCGGCATGAACATCTCGGTTCGCGCCAACGTCCGCACCGCCGAGGCCACGCGCACGTCGCTACAGGCCGGGCTGACGATGGCGTTCCGTTCGGGCGCGGTCACCGGCATGCTCGTGGCGGGTCTCGGCCTGCTCGCGATCAGTGCGTTCTTCTGGTACCTCACCGGTCCCGCAGGCCACGCCCCCAACGACCGGATCATCGTCGAGGCACTCACAGCCCTCGCGTTCGGCGCGTCGCTGATCTCGATCTTCGCGCGATTGGGCGGCGGTATCTTCACCAAGGCGGCGGACGTCGGCGCGGACCTGGTCGGCAAGGTCGAGGCGGGCATTCCCGAGGACGATCCCCGCAACCCCGCCGTGATCGCGGACAATGTCGGCGACAATGTCGGCGATTGCGCGGGCATGGCCGCCGATCTGTTCGAGACCTACGTCGTCACGCTGGGCGTCACGATGATCTCGATCGCGCTGCTGATCCAGGCGAGCGGCGCCGAGCTGATGCGGCTGATGACCCTCCCGCTGCTCGTCGGCGGGGTGTGCATCGTCACTTCGATCATCGGCACGTACATGGTCCGGCTCGGCAAGGGCTCGATCATGGGCGCGCTCTACAAGGGCTTCTTCACCTCGACAATCCTGTCGATCCCGGCGATCTACCTCGCCACGCAGTACGTGCTGGGTGACCTCCACCGCGTGATCGGCGGTGCCGGCTTCCTCGATCCCGCCACCGACGACCTGACCACGCAGGCGGCGCCATCGCTGACGCAGAGCTTCACGGGGATGGACCTGTTCTGGTCGATGATGATCGGCCTCGTCGTGACCGGGCTGATCGTGTGGATCACCGAATATTACACCGGCACCAACCACCGCCCGGTCCAGTCGATCGCCAAGGCGTCGGAGACGGGCCACGGTACCAACGTCATCCAGGGCCTGGCGATCAGCCTCGAATCCACCGCGCTTCCAACGCTCGTGATCGTCGTTGCGGTGATCGTCGCGTACCAGTTGGCGGGGATCATCGGCATCGCCTTCGCCGCGACTGCGATGCTCGCCCAGGCCGGTATGGTCGTCGCACTCGATGCTTATGGTCCGGTCACCGACAACGCCGGTGGGATCGCCGAGATGGCCGGCTTGCCCGATGACGTTCGCCAGCGGACCGATGCGCTCGATGCGGTCGGCAACACCACTAAGGCGGTGACGAAGGGCTATGCGATCGGCTCGGCAGGACTTGCCGCGCTCGTGTTGTTCGGCGCGTATACCACCGACTTGGCGACCTACTTCCCCGACGTCACGGTCGATTTCAGCCTGTCCAACCCGTACGTCATCGTTGGGCTGCTCCTGGGCGCGCTGCTCCCCTATTTGTTCGGCGCATTCGGCATGACCGCAGTGGGTCGCGCGGCCGGCGCGGTCGTCGAGGAGGTCCGCGAACAGTTCCGCAACAACCCCGGCATCATGCTCGGCACCAGTCGCCCTGACTATGCGCGGACGGTCGATCTCGTGACCAAGGCCGCGATCCGCGAGATGATCGTGCCCTCGCTGCTACCGGTGCTGTCACCGCTCGCCGTGTATTTCATCATCACCGCGGTCGCGGGCCAGGCTGCCGGCTTTGCCTCGCTCGGCGCGATGCTGCTGGGCGTGATCGTGTCCGGGCTGTTCGTCGCGATCTCGATGACGAGCGGCGGCGGCGCATGGGATAATGCCAAGAAATATATCGAGGACGGCAACCACGGCGGCAAGGGGTCCGAGGCGCACAAGGCCGCGATCACCGGTGATACGGTCGGCGATCCCTACAAGGACACGGCCGGCCCCGCGGTGAACCCGATGATCAAGATCACCAACATCGTCGCGCTGCTGTTGCTCGCAGCACTGGCCGGCAGCGGGGTCGGCTGATCCTAAAGAGATTGCCGCGCGGCCAAGTTACGCTGGCCGCTCGGCGATCCATTTATTGCCCGTTCCGTGAATATTCTCATTCATTCCCGCGCGATACCAGGACTATGCGCCGCGGGAGCGATTTCCGCCCAGTCCGATCGACATCGGCATTGCGCCGATACGCTGCGGCCTCCTCTTGTACCGGCTACCGAACGCGATACTCTGTCCAAACGGTCGTTGGGGAATGGCCGGGGGGAGACTATTCATGACGTGGCGTATGGGCCTGCTGGCCGGTGCAATGATACCGGCGATCGTGGCGGCGCAGACCGCGCCACCGCCCGCCTCGACGCCGAAGGCGAGCGCCACGCCCTCGGACCGGGTGCCGGTCGAGACCTTCGCCAAGCTTCCGACCATCGCGAATCCCAAACTGTCGCCCGACGGCACGCGCATCGCGGCGAAGATGGCGATCGACGGGGCGCAGGTGCTGGTCGTCGCGCCACTGTTCCCCGGCGGCAAGGTCGTCGCGGCCAAGGTCGGTTCGACCGTCGACATCAATTGGTGGCGCTGGGTCGGTGACGACTGGTTGGCGGTCGGCATCGGTTCGCAGGACATGCTGTACGGCGAGGAAATCTACGTCACGCGCACGCTGGGCGTCAAAGCCGACATGACCAAGATCAACCGGATCGACTGGAAGAATTCGGGCGTCCGCGCGGACGACATCCTGTGGGCGGCGCGCGACGGCACACCGCGTGTCCTGCTGTCGCGCCAGACCGGGATCGAAAGCGAAAGCCAATGGTATCCCGCGGTCGCCGAGATCGATTTGTCGACAGGCAAGGCCAAGACCGTCGCCGGCGGCCAGACGAACGTCTTCGACTGGTATGCCGATGGCGCGGGCGTCGTCCGGATGGGCTATCGCTACGACGACGACACGCGCAAGAGCTCGCTTCTGTACCGCAGCGCCAATCGCGATCCGTTCAAGGTCATCGCCTCGACCCGCGGCAAGCAGGATATCGTCATCCCCGTCACGTTCCGCGCGGACGGCACGGCGATCGCGACGGACGATTCAGGCGGTCGCGACGAGGTGTTCGAGGTGTCGCTGCCCGACCTGAAGCTAGGCAAGAAGCTGTACGGTGCCGACGGCTACGACGTCGATGGCGTGGTCGAGAACGCGACCGGCGACGACATCGACGGCATCACCGTCACCGATCGCTTCGGGCATACCGTCTGGCTGAACCCCAATTTGAAGGAAATTCAGGACGCGGTCGACAAGGCGGTCGGCGAGCGACGCGCGCGCATCGTCTCCTGGGATCGCACCCGGTCCAAATTCCTGGTGCAGGTCGGCTCGCCGTCGCAGGCGGGGGCGCTGTATTTCTACGATCCCGCGAACGAATCGATGCAGCGCTATTCCTGGCAGAACAACGACCTGAAGGCGCGGACATTGTCGCCGGTATCGACGATCCGGTACAAGGCACGCGACGGCGTCGAGATCGAGGCGTTGCTGACCCTGCCGCGCGGGCACGGCGCGAAAAATCTGCCGCTGATCGTCTTGCCGCACGGCGGCCCGTTCGCGCGCGATTCGGAAGATTGGGACTGGTGGACGCAGTATCTGGCGGAGACCGGCTATGCCGTAATCCAGCCCAATTACCGCGGCTCGTCAGGGTATGGCACCAGTTTCGCAAAGCTTGGCGAGGGGCAATGGGGCCTGAAAATGCAGGACGATCTCGATGATGCGATCACGCATCTGGCTAAGCTCGGCATCGCCGATCCGAAGCGCGTCTGCATGGCCGGAGCGTCCTATGGTGGCTATGCGGCGATGCGCGCGGCGCAGCGGAACGGGACCGGCGACGCGGCGCCGTATCGTTGCGCGATCTCCTATGCCGGCGTGTCCGATCTTCAGGCGATGCAGCGCTACGACGGCAAGTTCCTGTACGGAAAGACTCGCGGCGACTGGCTGAAGAAACAAGCGCCGGACTATCGCAGCGTCTCTCCGCGTTTCGGTGCACAGACCTTCTCGATCCCAATCCTGATGCTGCACGGCAAGGAGGACAAGCGCGTGCCCGTGAAGCAATCGCGGATGATGGCCGCCGCGCTAAGGGAGGCGGGCAAGCCGTACGAGTATATCGAACAACCGCTCGGCGATCATCATTTCACGCGCGGCGAGGACCGGCTCGAATTCCTGAAGGCAATGGGCACGTTCCTGGCGAAGTATAATCCGGCGTAGCGTGGGCGTTACTGCACGTCGAAAGCGCCACATCGGAGCATATCCGCCGACTACGGATGCATCTCGCTTGGACGTGGGTAAGATTATCCCCGCATCTTCCGACGATGCGCAATCGTCCCGAGAATCACCTCTTCTACGGCGACAATCTCGCCGTCCTCCGCAAGGAAATCGCCGACGAGAGCGTCGACCTGATCTATCTCGATCCGCCGTTCAATTCGAACGCCAATTACGGAATCCTGTTCAAGGAACCCGACGGCAAGTCGTCGAATGCGCAGATAGAGGCGTTCGAGGATACCTGGCATTGGAACGAGACTGCGGAGGACGCCTTCGACCAAGTGCAACGCAGCGGTAGCACCAAGGCGTTCGACCTGCTCAACGCGATGCGCGGGTTCCTCGGCGACAACGACATGATGGCGTATCTGGCGATGATGGCGGTGCGACTGCTGGAGTTGCACCGCGTGCTGAAGCCGACCGGGAGCCTGTATCTCCACTGCGATCCGACCGCGAGCCATTACCTGAAGCTGCTGCTCGACGCGATCTTCGGCAAGCGCCAGATCGCGAACGAGATCATCTGGTGCTACCGGCGGTATACCGCAGCCAGCAACCGGTTCCAGCGGCTCCACGACACGCTGCTGTTCTACGGCAAGACCGACCAGAGGCGCTTCAACGACATCCGCATCCCGTATGGCGAAACATCCGGAAAGCGCGATTCGCATTACCGCGAGGACGATGACGGACGCTGGTTTCGCTGGCAGAAGCGCAAGGGTGCCGAGCCGTATCGCATCTATTTGGCTGACGGCGTCAGGCTGGGCGACTGGTGGGACATTCCGATCATCAACGCGTCGTCGAAGGAGCGTCTGGGATATCCGACTCAGAAACCCACGGCACTGCTCGAGCGCATCATCACCGCGTCGTCGAACGAAGGCGATGTCGTGCTCGACCCGTTCTGCGGTTGCGGCACCGCCGTACACGCGGCAGAAAAGCTCAAGCGGCAATGGATCGGGATCGACGTGACGCATCTCGCCATTTCGCTGATCGAAAAGCGGATGAAGGACGCGTTTCCCGGCGTCACCTTTACCGTCGAGGGTACGCCGAAGGATCTCGCTTCGGCCTATGACCTCGCGTTGCGCGACAAATACCAGTTCCAGTGGTGGGCGGTCTCGATGGTCGATGCGCTGCCGTTCGGCGGCCGGAAGAAAGGCGCGGATGGCGGGATCGACGGGCTGATCTATTTCAACGATCATGATCAAGCGTCGGGCAAAATGGTGACGCACCGTGCGATCGTGTCGGTGAAGGGCGGCCTCAATCCCGACAATGCGATGGTCGAGACGCTCGCCGCGACGATCGCGCGCGAAAAGGCGCCGATCGGTATCCTCATCATGAACGCCAAGCCGACCCGCGAGATGGAGCGCCGTGCCGCCGCGGTCGGGATCTACCGCGCCGGTGTCGACGAAGCGTTCCCCAAGCTCCAGATCCTGACGCTCGCCGACCTGTTCCAGGGCAAGCGGCCACGTATCCCCAATGTCGACCGCGCCGCATTCCGGCGTGCGGCGCGCGAGGCCATCGCGCTCCAGCCGAGTTTGCTATGACGGCGCACGTCCAGTGTCCTCGACCGATGCCCTTGTCCAATGGTCACCGACGGCCGATATGGGATGCAAGCAAGCGGGTTCGGGCATAACGTCCGTGTCCGCCTTCGGCCGTGCTTTCCTTTTTCGCGAACCTGCGGTAAGGGCGCTCGTCCCGAAATTCCCCCAATTCAGAGATTATATTTGGCCAAGGAAGAACTGCTCGAGATGCGCGGCCGCGTGGTGGAACTCCTCCCCAACGCGATGTTCCGGGTTCAGCTCGAAAACGACCACGAGATTCTCGGTCACACCGCCGGCAAGATGCGCAAGAATCGCATCCGCGTGCTGGTCGGCGACGAGGTGCTGTGCGAACTCACGCCGTACGATCTGACCAAGGGTCGCATCACCTACCGCTTCAAATAAGCGCCACGCGCCGTTTGCGCGGTGCGTAGCCCAAACATCGAGGCACCAATGCTGGTCCTGGCCTCCTCCTCGCCCCGCCGCCGCGATCTGCTCGCGCGGCTCGGCGTCGTGCCGTCGCGCGTGGAATCTCCTGACATCGACGAGAGCCCGCGCAAGGCCGAACCGCCCCGCGCCTATGCTCTGCGCCTCGCGATCGAGAAGGCCAGTGCCGTCGCGCGCGCCGAGGGTGAGATCGTGCTCGCCGGCGATACGACGATCGCGCTCGGCAGCCGTATCCTGCCGCCCGCTGACACGCTCGAAATCCAGCGCGACCTGCTCGGCAAGCTGTCGGGCCGACGCCACCATTGCCTGTCCGCGGTCTGCGTGATCGACGCGACCGGCAAGGTGCGCACTCGGATCGCCGGCACGATCGTTGCGTTCAAACCACTCTCCCCTGCCGAGATCGACGATTATCTCGCATGCGGCGAGGGGCTCGGCAAGGCTGGTGGCTACGCGATCCAGGGTCGCGCGGAGGCTTTCGTCCGCTTCTTGTCGGGCAGTCATTCGGGTGTGGTCGGTCTGCCGCTGTTCGAGACGCGCGCACTGTTGAAGACCGCTGGCGTCGCGCTTGCCTAAGTGGCTCTACGAAGCCGGCATCGGCGAAGCGCGCGCCGCGCTGGTGGACGATGATCAGATTATCGAAGCCGCGATCGAACTCGACGATAGTGCAGCGCTGAAGGTCGGCCTCGTCGCCCGCGCAAGGCTCGTGGAGTTATTGCCGGGCCGACGCGGTCGCGTCGTTCTCGAGGGCGGAGAGGCTCTGATCAATCATCTCCCCACGGGCATCACGCAAGGCGCGAGCCTGACCGTCGAGATCGTCCGTGAAGCCCTGCCAGAGACCGGTCGTGCCAAACTCGCTAAGGCGGTTCCGACCGACTTGGCCCCCTGCCCCGCACCGACGCTGTACGAACGCCTCGTGGCGACCGGCCTGCCTGTCCGCAGTCCGCGAGCGCACGAACCCGACGCACTGGAAGCGGCGGGTTGGTCCGAACTGCTCGACGAGGCTGTCAGTGGCGAGATAGTCTTTCCGCTCGGCGCGCTCCGCCTGTCGCCGACACCGGCGATGACGTTGTTCGACGTCGACGGTGCGCCGCCGCTCGACACGCTCGCCATCGCCGCCGCGCATGCCGTCGCCCGCGCGATTCGTCGACACGGGATCGGTGGCTCGATCGGCATCGATTTTCCGACGTTGCAGGGCAAGGCGCAACGCAACGCCGTCGCCGCCGCGATCGACGAATCATTGCCGCAGCCGTTCGAGCGGACCGCGATGAACGGCTTCGGCTTCCTTCAGATCGTCCGACCTCGTCCGCGTGCGTCGATCCCGGAGATCCTACGCGCCGATCCAGTGGGTGCAGCAGCCCGCGCGACGCTCCGCACGCTCGAACGCACCCCACCAACCGCATCGCGCCGCCACACCTTGCCCGCCGCCGTCCACTCACGCCTCATGGCGCGTCCCGAGTGGCTGGCGGAACTCGCGCGCCGCACGGGCGTCGTCCACGAACTGGAGAGCGCCTGATGCCCATGACCGCCCCAACCACCCCTACCGTCAAATGCCCGATCTGCGACCAGCCCGCGGTGCCTGAATACAAGCCGTTCTGCTCGAGCCGCCACCGCGACCGCGACCTGTTGCAGTGGCTCGGCGAAGGCTATCGCATTCCCGGGCGGCCAATCTCGCAAACGGGGCTGGACAGCGCCGAAGACCCCGACTAAACGCGCCCTTCCGATCGCAAGGTCGGATGCTTCTCCGGTCCCAGACCGGACGTGCCCGGATAGCTCAGTTGGTAGAGCATGCGACTGAAAATCGCAGTGTCGGCGGTTCGACCCCGTCTCCGGGCACCATTTTCTTACCACGTGATTTAAGCTGCCGGTTCACTCGCAAGGCAGCGAGCTTGGACCCCAAATTCGGTTCGTGCTGAGCGAAGTCGAAGCACCTTCGCTTGGGTCGAACCCTTCAACTTCACTCAGGGCGAACGGAAGGGGGCCGAACGGAATTGGGGGGTATCCCTGATGGGGCCTTTAGCGCTGGATCCGCGTGACGTGGCCCATCTTGCGTCCCGGCCGCGCGGTGCCCTTGCCGTACAGGTGCAGGTGCGCGCCGGGCTCGGCCAGCAACTCCGCCCAGCGTTCCGCATCCGAACCGATCAGGTTCTCCATGGTCGCTTCACGTCCGGTCAGCGTCGTCGCGCCGAGCGGGAGGCCGCAGATCGCGCGGATGTGGTTTTCGAATTGGGAGCACTCCGCGCCTTCGATCGTCCAATGGCCGGAATTGTGCACGCGAGGCGCCATCTCGTTGAAGACCGGGCCGTCGGCACCGACGAAGAACTCGCAGGCCAGCACGCCGACATAGTCGAGTTCGGCGGCGATCCGCTGCGCCAACGCTGCAGCTTCGTCGGCCTGGGCCAGCACTGCGGCGGGTGCGGGGACGGTGGAATGGCGGAGGATCGCGTCGCGGTGGACGTTGAGCGGCGAATCGTAGCGGGCGATGCTGCCGTCGAGACCGCGGGCGATCAGGATCGAGAACTCGTGCTCGAAGGGGACGAAGGCTTCGAGGACCGCGGGGCCGCCGATCGCGTCCCAGGCGGCCTGCGCTGCGGCTCGTGTGTCGAGCTTGACCTGCCCCTTGCCGTCATAGCCGAAGCGGGCGGTCTTGAGGATGGCGGGGGTGCCGATCGCCTCCAGGCCCGCCTGCAGGCTTTCGAGGCTGTCGACCGCGGCCCACGGTGCCGGACGACCGCCGACGCTCTCCACGAAGCGTTTCTCGCCGATCCGCTCCTGTGCGACGCGGAGCGCGCGGGGGCTGGGGTGGACGGGGACGCGGTCTGCGAGCCATTCGACGGGCTCGACCGCGATGTTCTCGAACTCGTAGGTGATGACGTCGCAGGCGTCCGCGAAGTCGGCGAGCACGATGCGGTTGTGATAGTCGGCGCGCGTCATCGTCGAGGCGGACTGCGCAGCGACGCTTTCCTGGTCGGGCGCGAGGACGTGGGTATGATAGCCGAGCTGTGCCGCGGCGGTCGCGAGCATGCGGCCGAGCTGGCCTCCGCCGAGGATGCCGATGGTCGATCCGGGAGGAAGCGGCGTCATGTCTCGGCGTCCTTCAGGCGGGGTCGGTGGCGACGGCATCGGTCTGTGCGGCGCGCCAGGCCTTCAGGCGCTCGGCCAGCGCATTGTCCGAGGTGGCGAGGATCGCAGCCGCCAGCAGCCCAGCGTTGATCGCGCCGGGCTTGCCGATCGCGAGCGTGCCGACCGGGATGCCGCCGGGCATCTGGACGATCGAAAGCAGGCTATCCATGCCCTTGAGCGCCTTCGATTCGACGGGCACGCCGAGCACCGGGAGATGCGTCATCGAGGCGGCCATGCCGGGGAGGTGCGCCGCGCCGCCTGCGCCTGCGATCACCACCTTGAGCCCGCGATCGGCGGCTGTGGTCGCGTAGTCGTAGAGACGTTGCGGGGTGCGGTGGGCGGAGACGACCTTGGTCTCGTAGGCGACGTCGAGCGCGTCGAGCGTCTCGGCGGCGTGGCGCATCGTCTCCCAATCGGAGGTGCTGCCCATGATGATGCCGACTAGAGCCATTTCCGTCCCCGGATCAAAGGAGCGCCGTGCCTAGCGATGGGCGGGGGTTAGAGCAATGTTGTTGGTGAACTGCTCCCCTCCCTGGAAGGGAGGGGTTGGGGGTGGGTTGGCTGCTTGTGACCACGACATCCGCCAACTGGCCTACCCACCCCCGGCCCCTCCCTTCCAGGGAGGGGAGAAATAGGGACGGTGGCGTCAGCGTTCGCTGAGGTAGTAGCGGTCAGTGGCGTTCAGGTCGGCGTCGAGTTCGTAGACGATCGGCTGGCCGGTCGGGATCTCGAGGCTCGTGATCTCGTCGTCGGGGATGTTGGAGAGGTGCTTGACCAGCGCGCGGAGCGAGTTGCCGTGCGCGGATATCAGGATGCGCTGGCCGTCCTTCAGCGCCGGCGCGATGCGCTCGTCCCAGTACGGGAGGACGCGAGCGATCGTGTCCTTCAAGCTCTCGGTCTTGGGGATTGTAATGCCGTCGTAACGCCGGTCCTTCGACAGGTCGAACGCGCTACCGTCCTCCAGCACGGGGGGCGGGACGTCGAAGCTGCGGCGCCAGATGTGGACCTGCGCATCGCCGTGCTTGGCCGCGGTCTCGGCCTTGTCGAGGCCGGTGAGACCCCCGTAATGCCGCTCGTTCAGGCGCCAGTCCTTCTCGACCGGAAGCCAGAGGCGGCCCATCGCCTCGAGCGCGATGTTGAGCGTCTTGATCGCGCGGGTCTGGAGGCTGACGAAGGTCTGGTCGAAGTCGAGGCCCTTGGCGGCCATCAGTTCGCCCGCGGCCTTGGCCTCGGCCTCGCCCTTGGCGGTCATGTCGACGTCCCACCAGCCGGTGAAGCGGTTCTCTAGGTTCCAGGTGGACTGGCCGTGGCGGATCAGGACTAGGGTCGGCATTCGGGGCTCCTGTAAAAAGAAGGTTAGGCAGGGTTAGGTCAACGCACGGTCCGATGTCTCGATGACCAGCCCAACCAGACCCACGCTAACCCATTCAGATCGGGTTCAGATATCGATCATGTCGGCGAGCGTCTCGAGCATCGCATGCGCGAGCTGCTTCGAGCGCTCGGGCGACCAGCCGAACTCGGGATCGGGATTCGCATCGTGATCCTTGAACGGCATCTCCAGCGTCATCGACACCGCGCCAAAGCGCTCGGCGACCTGGTTTGTCGACATCGACAGGTTCGCAGATCCGGGCGCGGACTTGGGATAGCCCTTCTCGGTCTGGAAATCGGGCGTGTGCGCGGCGAGCCGCCGGCCGTATTCGTAGAATTTCTCGCCGTGCGCGTCGGTCCAGGAGGCGATGCCTTCGAAGCCGGCGATGAAGTTCGCGGGGATCGCCTCATCGCCGTGGATGTCCATCGCGACGTCGACACCGGTCGCGTCCATCGCGTTGCGCACGCACAGGACTTCGGGGCTCTTCTCGAGGCTCGGCGTGTGCCATTCGCGGTTGAGGTTCACCCCCACGGCATTGGTGCGCAGGTGACCGCGACGCGTACCGTCGGGGTTCATGTTGGGGACGACGTTGAAGGTCGCCTTCGCCAGCAGCGCGGTGGTGATCGGATCGGCCGAATCGGTCAGCCGCTCCAGCGCACCCTCCATCCACCATTCGGTCATCGATTCGCCGGGATGTTGGCGGCCGTAGATCCAGACCTGCTTCGGCCCCGACCCGATCGTGAAGCAATCGATCGCCTGCCCGTCGAGCGACTGCCCGAGTTCGCGATGCATGACGCCGGGCAGCAACGCGGTGCGTGCGACCAGAGCCTCGTGCATCTCCATCGTGTACGGCGCGAAATAGGCGAACCAGGCGAGGTCGGTATCCGCGGTGAAATCGAATTCGAGCACGCCGTCGGCATAGCGCGTCTCGATCATCCG
This sequence comes from Sphingomonas arabinosi, assembly GCF_036663715.1. NCBI lineage: Bacteria > Pseudomonadati > Pseudomonadota > Alphaproteobacteria > Sphingomonadales > Sphingomonadaceae > Sphingomonas > Sphingomonas arabinosi. The sequence continues at coordinate 232,281 of NZ_JAXOJN010000001.1, read as the reverse complement.
CCACGCCTGCCGATCGGTGCTGGCGCGTGCCTTGTAGCCCGGCCAGCCGAACGGATAGGCCGACTTGCCAGCGTTCAGGATGCGGTAGGTCAGAGTCCGTCCAGCCGCTCCCGCCACCCGGAAATAGAACCACTGGAAAAAGTCGGACTGGAAATCGGTGACGATCTCCAGGTCGATTCGGTCTCCTTGGATGGCGACAACGCGGATGTTGCCGCCATCGAAGGCTGCGTTGATGGTGACCGGGCTCATTGTTTGGGCGTTCATTTCACCTGAATAGTGCGGCCGGACTCACCGGGGAACCCCATGAACAGCGCGCGGGCGAGCTTGCCGGCCTGGATATCGGTCGTCGCATCCTCCTTGCGGGCATCGGCGAACGACTGCGCGCGGCCTTCCCAGACGGGCGATTGGTCGGCGGTCCGCTTGATCGTCACCGACAACTCGGAGACGAGGATCGCGGTGCTGCCGCCGCCGCCGATCGGGAAGCCGACGCCACCGCCGAGCCCGACGCCGCCACCGCCGCCGCGACGACCGCCGCCACCGCTGAAGCCGCCGCCACCGATGCCGATGCTGATCGGCGACCGCCGGGGCGGCCCCGCCTGCGTGGTGCGGGTGAAGCCGACGGTCGCGACCAGCAGCGGCTTCGCGCCCGGTGCCGGCACGCTATAGCCGGCCTGGAGCAACTGACCCTGCACGGCGGCAGCATAGGTCTTGAACTCGATGCTGGCCGGGCCGCCGCCCGTCAGCGGCTGGACCGCGATGGTGCCGCGATCGATCGGCTCGCCCAGATGATAGCGCAGCACCTCGGTCGGCGGCAGCGACGGGCCGGTCGCGCACGCGGTGAGGGATGCGCTTGCCAGCGCCAGGACCAGGATCGAACGTACCGCCATCGGGACTTCCTTAGAATGTTGCGCTATAGTAACGCTCCGACCAGCCGAGTGGGTTCCCGGATGGTAAGAGCGTGTCCGTTGCTTGACTTGGACACACCCCGCCATTAGGCGATCCCGTCTTTCCGCACACCTAGATTTGAAAAGAAGCGAATCGATCATGAAGATCCGCAATTCCCTGAAGTCGCTCAAGGATCGTCACCGCGATAACCGCGTGATCCGTCGTCGTGGCCGTACCTACGTCATCAACAAGACCAACCGTCGCTTCAAGGCACGCCAGGGTTAAACTCCTGAAGACCGCCGTCATTTTCGACGTCGGTCGTGTCCTTTACGACTGGGATCCCCGGATCCTGTACGAGCGCCTGATCGACGACGATCGGGCGCTCGACGCGTTCCTGCGCGACGTCGTGACGATCGACTGGCATTTCCAGCACGACGCTGGACGCGACTTCGCCGACACCTCGGCGGAATTGGCGGCGTTGCATCCGCATCATGCCGACCTGATCGCTGCCTGGGGGCCGCGGTTCAACGACAGCATCGGTGCGCGAATCGCCGGGATGCACGAGATCGTCGAGGAACTGGACGCGGCCGGCGTACCGCTGTTCGCGATCACGAACTTCAGCCACGAGTTCTGGCCACCCTTCTGCGCGCGTGAAGCGCATCTGTTCGACCGGTTCCGCGACGTGGTCGTGTCGGGCGAAGAGAAGATGGTGAAGCCGGATGCGGCGATCTATCGGCTGGCGCTGGCGCGATTCGGGCTGGCGGCGGAGGACGCTGTGTTCGTCGACGACAATGCGGCGAACGTGGCGGCGGCGCGGGCGTTGGGGATCGAATCGGTGCTGTTCACCGATGCCGCGAGTTTTCGCGCGCGGTTGGTCGAGCTTGGGCTCCCGATCGCGGCTTAGCCGGTATCCTGACGAAAGTCGGGATCCAGGATAAAGAACGCCAGCACTCGTAGCTCTGGATCCTGACTTTCGTCAGGATGACGGGAGGTAACACGGTGCCGACGGACCGCGCCATTATCCGCATCGTCACGTCCGTCCTCGAATCCCCGTAATTTCGCCCTAGTGCGCGATTCTCTAAAACATGCCGCCGCGAAGATGAGTCGACGAACCGACCCCAAGCCGGGGTAGTTCGAGGGAACAGACCCACAACCGGTGGAAATGGTTGCAGAATATTTACAAAAAATCAGCTATACGATGTTGCAAGAAACGGGGCAATTTCGGGAAAATCGATGCACGACGAGCAAGGTCTTGTGCGCGAACGACGCGCGCTTCTGAAGAATAGTTTGGTATTGGCGGGGGCTCTGGCGGTGCCGGGTGCGGTATCCGCAACGACTCGCTTCTCGCGGCCACTGACGGCACGCGATCTGAAGCCTATGACGCAGCCGCCGCTGCCGCGCACCACGGTCGCGGTCACCTCGCCGAAGGTGGTTCGGCCCGACTTGCTGCGCCAGGCGATGGCGTCGCTCAGCCGTCACGGCAGCCGCATCCAGCATCACGACCGGATCGCGATCGCCGATTTCGCGGCACCGTCGGGCAAGCCGCGCTTCCACTTCATCGACCTCGCCAGCGGGCGCAGCACGTCTTTGCTGGTCGCGCATGGCAGCGGGTCGGATCCGGCGCATACCGGGTATCTGGAGCGCTTCTCGAACCGCTTCGGCTCGAACGCCTCGTCCGAGGGCGCGTTCGTCACGGACGATTACTACGTCGGCAAGCATGGCCGATCGCAGCGCCTGATCGGGCTCGATCCGACCAATAGCAACGCGCTCGACCGTGCGATCGTCGTGCATTCGGCATGGTACGCCAACAAGGACATGATCGAGAGCCATGGCATGCTCGGTCGCAGCCAAGGCTGCTTCGCGGTCGGCGAACGTGACCTGGACCAGGTGTTCGCACGCCTCGGTGCCGGCCGGATGATCTACGCCGCGAAGGTCTGAGATACCGGCCCGGACCTCGGTCTACCCCGCGGTCTGGGCCATCCGGCTCTGTTCCATCCTGCGGCGCGCGCGCCTTACGCCGACGATGACGCCCGACGCGATCGTTCCTCCCGCGCCGCGCACCGACGCCCGTCGATCGCGCGGGCGGACGATCGCGGCGCAGGCCGATGCCAGCGTGGTTGCCGCGCGCCGTGCATCCTCGACCGTCATCGCATCGGTGATTGGCAGCGACAGCATCCGCCCGGCGATCCTGTCCGCGACCGGGGTAGGCTCGATCATCGCAGTCGCCTGGAACCAGGGCTGTTCGCCGAGATGCGGGCTGAAATAGCGGCCGCAGCCGACCCCGTCCGCCTCGATCGCCGCGATGATCGCGTCGCGGTGGTGTGCGATGTGCTCGGGGAGCAGCACCGGCATGAACTGCATCGAGCGACGCCGGCCCGACACCGCCTGGAACCGGAAATCGGGCAGCGTGGCGCGATAGGCCTCCTCCAGCAGGGTGCGGTGGTCGGCGATCGCGTCGATCTCGGCACGCTTGGCCTGCGCCATGATCGCGGTGATCTCCGGCAGCTTGGCGTTGATGCCGGGCAGGGTCGCGTTGGGGCTGCCCTCGAACCCGAAATTCCCCATCGAGCGCAACGTCGCGATCAGGCCGACGTCGCCGCTGTGGATCAGCCCGCCCTCGCCGACCGCGAACGTCTTGGTCGCGTGCATCGAATGGGCGACCGCGAACGGTGCGCGTGCGCCGAACCCGAGCCCGGAATCGTTCAGCGTCCCGAGCGACGAGGCTGCGTCGATCACGACGCCGACGCCGTAGCGCCGCTGGAAATGCACGTAGCGGTCGAGGTCGATCGCGTTGCCGAACGTCGCATAGGGCACGACCACGCCGATCCGCTCGCCGTAGCGCTGGAGCAACCGCTCCTCCTCCAGCGCGCACGCACCCCAGTCGTCGGCATCGATGTCGCAGACCAGCGGAGTCAGCCCCGCCCATGCCGCCGCCTGCGCGGTCGCGGCGAAAGTGAGCGCGGGCATCAGCGCCAGCGTACCTTGTTTCGGGTTCAGCCCGCCCGTCCGCATCCCCGACGCGTGGCGGATCGCGAGCATCAGCCCCAGCGTGGCGTTGCCGACCGCGAGGCTGGCGCCGTGGCAGCCGAACAGCTTTTCGGTGACCCCGGCCTCGAACGCGCGAACCTCTGGGCCGTTGTTGCTGAACACGCCCGACGCCTCGACCCGGCGCAACGCATCGAGGTGCTCGCTCAGACGGGGCGGGTTTGGCGCGATCAGGGGGAGGCGTATCATCGGCGATCCGGTCTGTTGTGCCGCAGACCCTGGCGTACAGCCTCCTAAGAAGCAGTTACACCGTGTCGATGAAGAGATTTTTTACAGTTTAACAAGCGATTGCAACGCGGTGGCGGGGATGAGCCGTCGACGAAATTCCAGCTCTCGCGGGGATCACGGCTTCGAGTTGGGAACGAACAGACACAAAAAAGCTCACCGTTCCTGTCGGAACGGCGAGCTGATTCGTCATCGGCTGGAAAGCGTCAGGCCGTCCGCGTGCCGGTCAGCGGGAAGCTGCCGAACGCACCCGCCGCGACGCTGCCCTTGAGGACGTCGTCCTCGACGGTCGCCTTGCAGTCGAGCGTCATCGGCATCGGCACGGTCATGCTCTGCTTCCAGGTGATCGTATCGCCATCGACGTCACCGGTGACGTCCATGCCGCCCATCGCGCCCGACACCGCACCGGTGAAGGTGCTGCCGGCGCTGTTCACGGTCAGCGTCATCTTCTGGTCGCCCAGAGGCGATTTGACTACGCAATCCCAGCTGCCATCGACGTTTGCCATTGCTTTCTCTCCTGAATTACCGCCCCGAACGCCGGGGCTCTAAAAGCTATTTGGCGTCGGCAACCGACGCCGCGGGAATGACCTCGACTGGCAGGCCGATGCTGTCAAGCTGTGGCCGCACCGTCTTCGCATCGCCGACCACGACCCAGATCGTCTTCTTCGGATCGATCGCCTGCTGGATCGCCGTGTTGAGCTGCGGCAGGGTAAGACCTTGGTAACGCTGCGTGATCGTCGCGTAGTAATTGTCGGGCCGCTTCAGAAGGTCGTTCTGCTGCATCGCGCTCAACACGGCATCGGACGTTTCGAAATTGCCCGACAGCGAGCGGATCGCGCCGTTGATCGCACGATCGAACTCGACCTGCGTCATAGGCTCCTTGCCGAGGAACGCACCGATATCGCTGCGCAGGGCCGCGATCGACGGACCGGTCTGATCCGCCTGCACCGGCGCCGACAGGATGTAGGGTGCGGCGTTCTCGACCTGCTGGAACCGCCCCGACACGCCGTAGGACCAGTGCTTGGTCTCGCGCAGGTCCATGTTGACGCGGCCGAGGAAGCTGCCGCCGAGCGCATCGTTCGCGGTCGCGATCGGCAACAGGTCCTGCGTGCCCTTCAGGCCGGTCGGGATGCCGGCGAAGATCGCCGATTGCGGGCTGTCCGGCCGATCGACCAGCACGATCTTCGGCCCCGATGGCGTGACCGTCGCCGGGAACACCTTCGCGCCAGCCGCGCCGGTCGGCGTCCATGTGCCGAACCGACCGTCGAGCGCCGCCTTCACCTCCGCGAGCGGACGATCGCTGACGACGAAGATCTTCGCCTTGTCGGGCCGCAGCCATGCGTGCTGAAACGCGACCAGGTCGGACCGGGTCAGCGAAGCGACCGCCTTCGGATCGCCGCTGCCGATCGCCTTGGCATAGGGCGAGGTCGGCCCCTGGAGCAGCGGCGGCATTACGCGCGCATAGATCCCGCCTGGGCTGGTCAGCTCTTGAGAGATCTGCGCGAGCTGCTGATTCTTCACGCGGGCGACCTCGGCATCGGCGAAGGCCGGGTTTTGCGCAATGTCCGCGAACAGGTCGATCGCCGGCGCGAGGTTGGCGCTTGGCACCTGCAACGACAGGAAGGTCCGGTCGCTCGACGCGCCCGAGCCGATATCCGCGCCGAGCCGCTCCTTGGCCTCGGCCAGCGCAACCGAATCGCGGGTCGGCGTGCCCTCGTCCATCATCGCCAGCGTCAGCTGCTGCGTCCCGAGCTTGTCCGCGACGTCGGCAGCGGTACCGGCGTCGAAGCTCAATACCGCCTGCGTCACCGGCACCGCGGTCCGCTGTGCGTAGACCACCTCGATACCGTTCGCGAGGCGCGTGCGCTCGACGGTCGGGAAGCTCAGGCCGGCGACGGTGCCGACGCCAGGCAACGGCCCACGCGTGCCCTTTGGCGGCGCCTCGGGCGCGGGCACGACGTCGACCTTGGGCGGCACGACCGCGTTGGCATAGGCATCGCGCGGCCCCGGCACGACGGTCAGCGAATAGGCGGGACGCGAGAGCCACTTCGCCGCGGCGGCCTTCACGCTCGCGGGTGTCTCGGCCGCCAGTTGCAGCAGCTGTTTCTTGTAATAGCCGGGATCGTTCGAATACAGCGCGCCCTCGGCCAGCGTCACCGCCTTGCCGCCGAACCCGCCGACCGATTCGAGCCCCTGCATCGTGCGCGACGCGGTCGTCGTGGCGACTCGGCTGACCTCGTCCGCGGTCGGGCCGTTCTTCAGGAAGTCGGCGAGAATCTCGTCGATCCGCTTCGTCACCATTGCAGGGTCGACGCCCTGCCGGACGATCGCCTGGATCTCGAACATGCCGAGCTGGCTGAAGCTGTTGTTCGAGGCGGAGATGCGCGTAACGAGCTTCTCCTTCTTGACCAGCGCGGTGTCGAACCGGCTGCTGGCGAGACCGCCGAGCACGCCCGCCGCGACGCTGAGCGCAGTGCCGTCCTTGTCGTTCAGGCCGGGGACCACCCAGTTGCGGCTGATCATCACCGCGGCGACGCGGTCCTTGATCGTCTCGCTCACCGGTGCCGGCAGCGTCGGGATCGGTGCGGGTGGGACGATGCTCTCCGCGCCCCTGGGGATGCCGCCGAAATACTTCTCGGCGAGCCGCTTTGCCGTGGCCGTGTCGACGTCGCCGGCAAGCACCAGCACCGCGTTGTTCGGGCCGTAGTGATCCTTGAACCAGTCCTTCACCGTCTGCAGCGAGGCCGCATCGAGATCCGCCATCGAGCCGATCGTGGTGTGGCCGTAGGGGTGTGTCGCGGGGAACAGCCCCTCGGTGATCTTGTATTCGGTCAGGCCGTAGGGCTGGTTGTCGCCCTGGCGCTTTTCATTCTGGACGACGCCGCGCTGTTCGTCGAGCACGCCCTGCGTGATCGCACCGGTGAGGTAGCCCATACGGTCGGATTCGAGGAACAGCGCACGGTCGAGCGCCGCAGTCGGCACGGTCTCGAAGTAATTCGTGCGATCATAATAGGTGGTGCCGTTGAAGTCGGTCGCGCCGACCTGTTTCAGGGGCTCGAAGAAATCACCGGGGGCGTTCTCGGAGCCGTTGAACATCAGATGCTCGAACAGATGCGCGAAGCCGGTCTTGCCCTTGGGCTCGAACTTCGAGCCGACGTTGTACCAGACCGAAACCGCCACGACCGGCGCCTTGCGATCGGTGTGCACGACGACGCGCAAGCCGTTCTTCAGCGTGAACTGCTGGTAGGGAATATCGACCGACTTGACCAAATCCGCGACCGGCGCTGGCTTTGCCGCGGTCGCTGCCGGGCGCTGACCTTGACCGGCTGCGGGCGAGACGAGAGCGATTGCAGCGACGCCGGCAAGCGCGGTCAATTTCAAAGTCATAGGCTAACATTACCCTCGGTGTCGGACGATATCGTCGCACCATAAGCGCGCTTCGTCGCCGGGCAACAGGATAGATATGTCGATTTCGAGTGGACTGGGGCGCTGGCCGGCGCCCGTCGGGATGCCGGCCGCGTCCTAGAACAACTTCCTGATGCTGAGGCGCACGGTACGGCCCAGCGGATCGAGATAGTCGGGCTGGTAGGTGTTGGGCACCACGCCGGTCGCGTCGGTGACGCGCTGGCGGGTGTTGAAGACGTTGTTCACCGACAGGCTGATGCGCGTGCCACGCAGCCACGGATGCGCCTTCACCCATTCCAGCCGCTGGCCGAGATCGGCGAACAGCCGCAAGTTGGCGGTGGCGAGGCCGCCGAAGTTGAGCGTCTCGGGTGCCGCGATCGTGCCGCCGTCGACGCGCGTGCCGGTCGCGTAGTTGGCGGAGATGCGCGCGCCGATGCCGTTGTTGGTGTAGCCCGCCTGCGCCTCCAGTTCGTGGCGCGCCTGCCCGCCGTTGTTGCCGATCGCGTCACCGTCGAGCAGGTTCAGGCTCGGGCCGCCGTCTGCAACGAGGACGCGATCGGTGAAGTGCCAGGTGTGGTAGACCGCGAACTGGACGCGACCACCGGCCTGCCCGCCGCGACCGCCGCCACCGAAGCCACGACCGCCCCCGCCGCCACCCCCGCCGCCACCTGGACCGCCGCCGACCCGCGCACCGTCGCCGCGCGGCCTATCAGCGCCCGCACCACCGGGACGGCGCGTGCCACCGGGCGGCTGCAGGCCCTCGAACGGGTTGGGGCCGGTGCCGGCACGGTATGCCTCCAGCTCACGCTGGACCTTCGACTTGAGGGGCGCGGAGAAGTTGATTCCCCAGCGCAGTTCGGAGCGGTCGCTGCGCGCAAAATTGATCGGCCGGCGATCGACCTGCAACAGAGCGCCGCCTGCGTCGCGCTGGAACCGATCGGGGAACGCCGCCTCGATCGCCGCGGTCGCTGCGGGGAAGGCCGCAATCGGGTTGTCGACCCGGCTCTCGACATAGTTGGCGGTGATCGACAGGCTCTTCGCGGACCAGGGCTTCAGGGTGAGCCCGACTTTCTTGACGTGGTTGTTGTCCGCGACCAACCCGGGGTTGCCGCCGCTGATCGTCGTGACGGTCGCGGTCTCGCCGCGCACATAGTCGAACACGCGGACGTTGGGCGTGGTGATCGACGGGTTGCCGAGCTGCTGCGCGGTCGGGGCCTCGTCGGTGTCGGTGACCGAGGCGATCACGCGCACGCCCTCGATCGGCGACCAGTTCGCGCCATAGCCGAGCGTCTGCAGCGTACCGAAGTCCGACAGATGATCCTCGGCGAGGTTGAAGTTCGCCGACAGCGTGCCGAGGAACGGCAGCACGTCCTTCGACCGGCTCGTCAGCGGCACGTCGACATTGACCTGTCCGTTGACCGTATCGCGCGATACCCGGCCCTGCGTATCGACGCCGATCAGGTTGATGGTGCGATACGAGCGGCTTTTGAAGTCGGCGGTCTCGGCGCCGAGCTTGATCGTCGTCGACACCGCGCCGGCGGGCATCGAGAACAGCGTGCCGTTCGCGACCGCGTCGACTCCGCCGGTGCTCTGCGACGCGTAGGCACGGTTGCCCGGCAGCGCGCCGAAGTCGCTCGCACGCAAGCTCCCGAGCGGGTTCGCGGTCGGATCGCCGGCGCGAATGCGGGCATTGAAGTCGCTCGCGTCGAGGCCGGTCTCGGTGAAGGTCTGCGTGTCGCTGCGATCGTAATTACCCGTGACGTTCCAGCGCCACGTGCCGACATCGCCGTTGAGCGTGGTGCCGAGATGCGTGGCGATCGACGAGGTACGCTGGGTCAGCGGCAGGACGCCGTCGTCCTCGAGCGCGCGGTTGATGGGGGTGCTGCCCGGCCGATTCAGCGTGACGAAGGGCAGTCCGTTGAGGCTGCGGCTGTCGGTCGATTCGAGGCGGCCGTTGATCGTCGCGCCGATATTGCCGAAGATGTCGCGCGCATACACGCTGTTCGCGGTAAAAGTGCTGGTCGCGGACTGGAGCGTGCGGAACGGCCGCTGGTCGACGACACTGCCATCCGCGCCGAGCGCGCTGTTCGCGGTTCGATCCGGCTGGAGGATATCGCGCTGGGATTCGGTCAGCGGCTCGCTCGACGTGTATTCGGCATGCAGGTTCAGGCGGCGATCGCGCGCGATGTTGAGCAAGTCGAGCGAGCCCTTGGGAGTATTGCCGCCACCATCGGTCGCCTGGGCGTCGACGGCCTCTGCGGTCACCGCGCGGAAGCGGCGGCGCAGGACGAAGTTCACGACCTTCTGGTCCGCGCGATAGCCGTATTTGAGCGCGACCTCCTCGGGCAGGATCTCGACGCGCTGGATCGCCTCGGTCGGGATGTCGCGGATTTCGCTGAAGCTGGAGATGCGGCGGCCGTTGAGCAGGACGACGGGCGCACCGCCGCTGCCGCGACCGCTGGTGGTCTGCGGGCTGAGTTCGTTCAACAGGTCGGATACCGTGGAGACGCCGTAGGAGCGGATTTCGGCCTGACCCAGCGTCTGGTCGGGCGGAATGTCGCCGACCACCGCGCCGGGGAGTTTGCGCGAACCCGTGACGACGATCTCCTCGGATTCACCGGATTCGGCGCCCTCGTCCTGCTCCGATGCCTGCGCGTCGGCTGCGGCGTCAGCAGCGGCGGGCGACGACGGTGCCTGTTGCGCGGCCACCATTGCAGGCATGCTCACCGCCAGAACCAGACCCAAACTACGCATACCCATTCCACCCCGATGATCGAGCGTGTCGATTAGGCGGCAATTGTCGCAGGATTGTGCCCGTTCCGCGGCGCTTTCGTCGCACCTGCCGCTTATCGCGACATATGCGCTTCCATGTCCTCCAGCGGCACGCCCTTGGTCTCGGGGAAGTAGAGGAATACCGTCACGAACTGGACCGCCATCATCGCCGCGAAGAACAGGAACGGCGCGCCTGCGGACCATGCCGCGGCGATGGGAAAGACCTGCGCGATCACCGCGTTCCAGCCCCAATGGCTCGACGAGCCGATGCTCGACCCGCGCGCGCGGACGTTCTGCGGGAACACCTCCGAGATATACACCCAGATCACCGCGCCGGAGCCGGGGGCGAAGAACATGATGAAGACGATCAGCGACGGCAGCAGCAGCCAGTTGGGCAATACGCCGAGCAGCGCCAAGCCGCCGACGGTAAGCGCTGCGGTCATGCCGGCCGAGCCCCACAGCAGCAGCGTGCGGCGGCCGATCCGGTCGATGAGCAGCATGCCGAGCAATGTGAAGACCATGTTGGCGACACCGATCATCACCGCCTGGAGATCGGGCGAGAGGCTGCCGCCCGACGCCTTGAAGATGTCGTTGAGGTAATAGAGGAACGCGTTGATGCCGCTGAACTGGTTGAACATCGCGACCAGGAAGGCGAGCGTGATCGGCTTGCGGTGGCGCACCCAGGAGAGCGATGCATTACCCTTGGGCGCATTCAGCTCGGCCCGCGCGACGTCGGGGCTCATGCCGACGAGCGCCAGCACCTGCTTCGCCTCGACGTCGCGGCCCTTTGCGAGCAGCCAGCGCGGCGAATTGGGGATGCGGAACAGCAGCGCGAAGAACACCAGCGACGGTGCGGCGACGATCCCGAGCTTCCACCGCCACTCGACGTCGCCGAGATCGAGCGAACCGATGACCGCGTTCGAGACATAGGCGAGCAGGATGCCGAGGATCACCGCGAACTGGAACCCGCCGACCATCTTGCCGCGCTGTGCGGGTGGCGCCAGCTCGGCGATATAGGCGGGCGCGAGCACCGACGAGCCGCCGATCGCGATGCCGTTGATGAAGCGGAAGCCGATGAAGCTGTGCCAGTTCCACGCGAGCGCACAGCCGAGCGCGGTGACGACGTACAGGAAGGCGAGCATCCGCAGCACGTTGCGGCTGCCGTAGCGATCGCCGAGCGATCCGACGAACAGTGCGCCGATCAGCGTACCCCAGAGCGCCGACGAGACGGTGAAGCCGAGCCACGCCTCGCTGAGCGCGAACTTCGCCTTCAAGGCGCCGGTGACGCCCGCGATGACCGCGGTATCGAAACCGAACAACAGGCCTGAGAGCGCGGCAGTGGCGACGCTCGCGATCAGGATCGTGCTGGAGCGCGGCGTTTCGGCGTGGGCGCTCATGGGGCGCGGTATCGCGAAGGAATGATCGTCATCGCCGCGTTGTGAACGTTTTGCAAGGCTTCGCAAGACCGACGCGTGTCGTTTCGATCAGCGAAAACACCCGTTTCCGGTTCTTCAAAACGCATTAACGAATGCGGGAATACCGCTGGAGCATCGAAATGGGTGCGAGGGATGCGGTGGGTATCGAACATGGTCTGGCGACGACCGCACGCGGCGTGAAGCGGCTGGTCGCGGCGCTGATCCTGTCCCTCGGCCTTGCGGCGGCACCGGCTTTCGCGTGTGAGGTCGTCACGCCTTCGACCGCAAGGCTTGGCACGCTGTCGCCCGCCGGGGTTACGACCGCAGGCTTCATCGCGACGACGGGATCGTTCACATGCGCGAACGCCAACGTCCTGGCGCTCCTCGCTGACGATTACCTGCGCGCGACACTGCTGACGACGGGTACGCTGACGCTTACCGCACCCACCGGCGGGTCGGTCGGCTATTCGCTATCGGCCAGTTCGGACGGTACCGCGCCTTTGGTCGCGAATACCAGCCGTTCGTATTTCGAGGGAACGACCCTGTCGTTGCTGGGCAGTAGCAGGGCCGTGGTGCCGATCTATATCAAGCCGGTGAGCGCCTCCGCCCCGCCCGCTGGCATCTACAAGGGAAGCTTCCAGGTCCGTTGGTCCTGGAAATTCTGCGACGGCATCGGGACGCTGGGGTTATGCCTGCTCGGGAGAAACGACCAGGATAGCAAGGTCGCATCGGTCGACGTGACGATGACGGTTGCAAGGGGCGCGATCGTCACGGTTTCGCAACGCACCACGTGGGAAGCATCGGCCGCAACCGTCAATCCAAAGGCGATTCCCGGCGCGAAGCTGCGCATGACGATGCAGATCGAGAACCCCAATCCGTTCGCGCTGGACGGCGATACGCTGGCGTTCACACTGCCCACCCCTGCCCGCCTCCAGGTCGCGCTGGACGGCGACGGGACCGCATCGACCGCGTACGTGGTGACCGCGGAAGGCTCTCCTGCCTCGTCGCTGGCGGTCATTTATACCAGCCCATCCAGCACCACCGACGATGTGGACTTCTCGTCGAACAACGGCAGCAGCTGGACCTATGATCCGAGCGCGACGCCCCGAGCCGTCACCAACGTGCGGATCAGACCGCGCGGAACGATGGCGGCGGGATCGAAATATACCGTGTCGCTGCCTTACGCCCTATTCTGACCGAGATTCGGACCGGCGTTCGGATCGGCAACGGGCGAGCCTGGCAGCGAACCGACCAGTTCCATCTTCGTTGCAGTCGAACCCACCTCGATCCCCGCCTCGCGAAACTGGCGGAGCAGGGTGAACAGCAATTCGCTGCGGATCGGATACGCGTCGCGCGGGGACGCGACATAGGCGAAGCAGTTGAACTTGGCGCGGCCGGCGTCGATCGAGTCGATGAACACCTTGGGCTCGGGATCGTCGAGCACCTCGTGCTTCTCGGCGAATGCCGCGAACAACATGGTCCGCACCGCGTCCAGATCCTCCTCGAGCGGTACCGAGAATTGAAGCTGGATACGGCCGATCGGCGCGGCCAGCGTCATGTTCTGGATCGTCTTGGTGATCAGCTCCGAGTTCGGCACGATCAGCGTCGATCGGTCCGCGACCTGGATCTCGGTCGAGCGGACGTTGATCCGTTTCACGTCGCCCTCCATGTTGCCGATCCGGACGAGATCGCCGATCTTCACCGGGCGCTCGGCGAGCAGGATCAGGCCCGAGACGAAGTTCTGCGTGATTGCCTGGAGGCCGAAGCCGATCCCGACCGACAGCGCGCCGAGCACTACCGCGAGCTTCTCCATGCCGATGCCGAGCGCGCCGAGCGACCACAGCACCGCGGCGATGATCCCGGCATAGCGCGCGACCATCGTCACCGAATTCTGCGCGCCCGCATCCATCGCGGTGGTCGGGAGGTAGCTATTCACCAGCCAATGCTGCAGACCGCGCAAGATCGCCAGCGCGACGAACAGCACCGCGATCGAGCGGAGCACCGCGCCCGGCGAGATCGTGATCTGGCCGATCGTGACGCCGTTCGCGACCGTTCCGAACAGCTCGAACGCCGAGCCGACGCCTGCCCCGAACGGCGCCATCACCGCGCCGACCGCGAGCATGATCAGCAACAGCCGCAATACCGCCGACAGCAGCACGCCGATCTGGTCGACGGTCTTGTTGTCGACGCCGAAGCCGCTGTTTGCCGAGCGTCCGAGGCGGTTGCCGCTCGACAGCAACGTGCGGCACGCATCGTCGGTGAAGGTCATCATCAGGTACAAGGTCGCACCGACGATCGCGCCCCACAGCAGCCACGTCGCGACCTTCAGCGCGAAGTTCACATAACCGATCAGCCCGGCGACGAGCGTGACGAGCAGCACCAGCCAGACGAGCGTCGCGACGATCGCCAGCAAGGTATTGCGCGCGGGCTTCGTCGGATCGGGCAGCGCGGCGGCGCGCAGGCGTCCGAGCGTCACCAGGACCGCACCGATCAGGACGATGTGCAGCAGCGCGACGACTGCGTTGGCGGCGCTCGATGCTGGCGCGCTGATGCCGATCAGCGCGTTGGTCGCGATCAGCAACTGGCCGAAGAAGATCAACCCGGCCGCCATCCACGTGTACGGCCGCAGCGCGTGCGACGCAGGGTCGCCGATCGGCAACAGGCGCCACGTCGACTGGCCGCGCAACAGCAGCGCGCCACCGAGCGACGAGACGAACGCGCAGAACCACGAGATCCCGACGAAGATCGCGCCGAACCGGCTCCAGGCGGGCGAGACCAGCCCGGCCCAGCGCAGCGACGCGACGATCGCCCATGCGGCGAGGCCCGGCAGCGCGGTGCCGATCACCACCAGCCACAGCGCATAGGCCGAGCGTCGCAGCCGCCCGCCGGGCGCATGGTCGGTCGCGTAGCGCCGGCCGACGCCGTGCAGCCAGCGCCGCAACGGCACGATCAGCACCAGCGCGGTGAGTATCCCGACGAGCAGGCCGGTGCCGGCGCGCATGTCGAACCGTGCGCCGAACTGTCGGATCTCGACGTTGGCGAACCGCATCAGCCGCGCGGTGTCCCGCGGCAGGTGATCGACGATCGCCGCCCATAGCGCGGGCGACAGCGGCGAACCGGTGTTTTCGGACAATTGCTGGCCGAGCTCCTCCGCCTCGGCCGCGCCGATATCGTCGATCTGCTGCTTGGCCTCGATCCCGATCAGGCGCGCGCGCTTGATGGCGGAATCGATCGCCGACTGGCTCTGCGCGAGAAGCTTGCGTTGCTGGCGAATTTCGGGCGCCTCGACGACGCCGGGGGTGGCGGCGCCGAGTTCCGCGACACGCGCCTGGACCAGCGCCATCTCGGGCGTGAGCGTGCGGACCGCATCGGCGGCGATGGTCTGCACGGCCTGCGCGCGATCCCGCAACGCCTGCCGCGCCTTGTCGTCGCGCGCAGCGGGGGTGGCGTCGTCGATCGCCTGGAGCTCGGTCGACGCCTGGGTGAGGCTGGCCGCGACGGCTGCGACCTTGGGCTCGTCCTGCGCGATCGCTGGGAGCGCGGTGGCTAGGAGGATGAGCGCGGCGAGGTAGCGGAGGAGAGTCATCCGGGGTGCTGTACAGCGATGGGGGCGGAAACGGGAGGGGGTGGGGAAACGTGCGCCTGCTGTCACCACCCCGGCGAAGGCCGGGGCCCAATTGGGGGCCGGTAGTGGTTGAGGTCGATCTGTCGTTACGACGACCTTGCCAATTGGGCCCCGGCCTTCGCCGGGGTGGTGCTATCGGAAGGCTGTGCAGCAGATACGGCCGTCGCCTGCGCTTCGTGTTCTCCCGCGAAGGCGGGAGCCCAGACTGGGCCCCCGCCTTCGCGGGGGAACAAGGATGCGCGGTTCGCTCGACTCGCAGGTGCTGGGAGGAATGCCACCCCTCTCCGTCACCCCGGCGGAGGCCGGGGCCCACCGTTCCGCATACTCGGTTCTCTCGAATGTGCGGGACGGTGGATGCCGGAACGAGTCCGGCATGACGGGGCGAGATGGGCGTTGGCCGGGGCAGAACTGGACGCCGCGTCGCTCAGTCCAGCTCGAGGATCACCTGATCGACCGCCAGGCTATCCCCGGTCTTCGCGGCGACCGACTTCACCGTGCCCGTCTTCTCGGCACGGAGGATGTTCTCCATCTTCATCGCCTCGACCACCGCCAGCGGCTGCCCTGCCTCAACCTTGTCCCCCGCCGCGACGTCAAGCCGGACCAGCAGCCCCGGCATCGGGCAGATCAGGAACTTCGACAGATCGGGCGCGACCTTCTCGATTAGGTGCGCGGTGTAGGGCGCGACGCGGGCCGGGAGCACGCGCGCGACGTGACTTGCGCCGCGGGTCGTCAGCTTGAAGCCGGCCCGCGCCTTCGCGATGCGGATCGTCAGGTGCTCGTCGCCGTCCTCGCCGTGACCATCCGCGACAACCATCCGGTCGCCCGGCGTGTATTCGAGCGACAGGTCAAGGTCTTCGCCGTCGACCGCGATGCCATCAGTCGAGACCGTCACGGCGTGGTCGGTCTTGTCGATCGTCACAACCCAATCGGCAGGCGGGCGGAGACGCTTGCCGAGCTGGCCGTCGATGCGGCGGGCGCGGTCGGCTTCCGCGGTGGCGGCGAAGGCGGCGACGGCGGCGAGCGTCTTCAGCAGTTCGGCGTCGGCTGGGGCGCCGTGGAAGCCCTCGGGATATTCCTCGGCGATGAACCCGGTGGTGAGCGCGCCCGACTGGAAGCGCGGGTGCTGCATGATCGCCGATAGGAAATCGATGTTGTTGCCCGGCCCTTCCAGCTCGAACGCGTCGAGTGCGGCGATCTGCGCGGCGATCGCGCCGTCGCGGGTGGGGGCCCAGGTGATGAGCTTGGCGATCATCGGGTCGTAGAACATGCTGACCTCGCCGCCCTCGCGGACGCCGTCGTCGACACGGACCCGGGGTCCTTCTGCCCCCCCTCCCGCAAGCGGGAGGGGGCTGGGGGGTGGGCTCGCGCTGTCGTCGAACGCTACCGTGGCGGTGGAGGAGAGCGCGTGCCCACCCCCGGCCCAGTTCGGGGTCGGATGTGCCCCCGGCACATCCTCGACAGTGCGGGGCACTGTCGACCCCGAACTCGCTTGCGGGAGGGGGGAAGTTTCGGGCGGATTGTACCGCACCAGCCGCCCGATGCTCGGCAGGAACCCGCGATACGGGTCCTCCGCATATACGCGGTTCTCGATCGACCAGCCGTTCAGCTTCACCTCGTCCTGCCCGAACCCAAGCGGTTCGCCGGCAGCAACCCGGATCATCAGCTCCACAAGGTCGAGCCCGGTGATCTCTTCCGTCACCGGATGCTCGACCTGGAGCCGGGTGTTCATCTCGAGGAAGTAGAACCCCTCCCCCGTCGTGTCCGCGCCCGAGACGATCAGCTCGACCGTGCCCGCCGAATAATAGCCGACCGCCTGCGCCAGCGCGACCGCCTGCTCGCCCATCGCCTTGCGCATCTTCGGCGTCACGAACGGCGACGGCGCCTCCTCGACGACCTTCTGGTGGCGGCGCTGGATCGAGCATTCGCGCTCGTTGAGGTAGACGATGTTGCCGTGCTGGTCGCCGATAAGCTGGATCTCGATGTGGCGCGGCGATTCGATGAACTTCTCGATGAACACGCGGTCGTCGCCGAAGGACGCCAGCCCCTCGCGCTTGGTCGCCTCGAAGCTTTCGCGGACGTCCTGTTCGCTATAGGCAAGCCGCATGCCCTTGCCGCCGCCGCCGGCCGACGCCTTCATCATCACCGGATAGCCGATGCCCGACGCGATCTCGACCGCGTGATCGGTGCTGTCGATCTCGCCGAGATAGCCCGGTACGACGTTGACGCCCGCGGCCTTGGCGAGCTTCTTCGATTCGATCTTGTCGCCCATCGCGGCGATCGCGTTGGCCGGCGGGCCGACGAAGGCGATCCCGGCCTCGGCGCAGGCCAGTGCGAAGCTCTCGCGCTCGGAGAGAAAGCCGTAGCCAGGGTGAATGCAGTCCGCGCCGGTTTCCTTGGCGGCGAGCAGGATCAATTCGGCCTTGAGATAGCTGTCGGCGGCGGGTGCCGGTCCGAGCCGGACGCTCTCGTCGGCCATCAGCACGTGCGGCGCGCGCGCGTCGGCGTCGGAATAGACCGCGACGGTCTTGATGCCCATCGCCTTGGCGGTCCGCATGACCCGACACGCGATCTCGCCGCGATTGGCGACCAGGATTTTCTTGAACAAACTATCTACTCCCCTCCCGCTGGCGGGAGGGGTCGGGGGTGGGCGCCCGGCCTCCTGCTACGGTATCGTCTGCGGTGAGCGCGAGCCCACCCCCAACCCCTCCCGTTCACGGGAGGGGAGCTAAGTCTTTACTCCGCCGCAGCCCGCATCGGTTCGGGGCCGACCATCGGCTTCATCCCCAGCTTCGCCAGCAGCGTCGCGTCGGCGCTGTCGCCGGCGTTGCCGGTGGTCAGCAGCTTGTCGCCGGTGAAGATCGAGTTCGCGCCCGCCATGAAGCACAGCGCCTGGGTGGCCTCGGACATGCTCTCGCGCCCGGCGGACAGGCGCACCATGCTCAGCGGCATCGTGATCCGCGCGACGGCGACCGTCCGGACGAACTCGATGTCGTCGATCTGTGCCATCGGCGTGCCGGCGAGCATGTCGCCGAGCGGCGTGCCCTTGACCGGGACCAGCGCGTTGACGGGGACGCTCTCGGGATGGCGCGGCAAGGTCGCCAGCGCGTGGACGAAGCCGACGCGGTCGCTGCGCGTCTCGCCCATCCCGACGATCCCGCCGCAGCAGACCGAGATGCCGGCATCGCGCACGTGTCCCAGCGTCTCCAGCCGATCGCCGAAGGTGCGCGTGGTGATGACGTTGCCGTAATTCTCCGGCGAGGTGTCGATATTGTGGTTGTAGTAATCGAGGCCTGCGTCGGCGAGCTGCTTGGCCTGGTCAGCGTCGAGCATGCCGAGCGTCATGCACGTCTCGAGGCCCATCGCGCGGACGCCTTCGACCATCGCCACGACCTTCGGCATGTCGCGCGGCTTCGGGTTGCGCCAAGCGGCGCCCATGCAGAAACGCTGCGATCCTGCGGCCTTGGCCTGCGCGGCATCGGCGAGGACCGCGTCGACGTCCATCAGCTTTTCCGCCTTCAGGCCGGAGTCGGACGAGGCGGACTGCGAGCAATAGCCGCAATCCTCGGGACAGCCGCCGGTCTTGATCGAGAGCAATGTGCAGAGCTGCACTTCGCCGATCGCGTGGTGCGCACGGTGGACGGTCTGTGCGCGGTACATGAGTTCGTCGAACGGGAGGTCGAACAGTGCTGCGATTTCGGGGCGGGTCCAGTCGGTTCGCACTTCGCTCCGCTCCCTGGAAGGGAGGGGTTGGGGGTGGGTAGGCGCATGAGGCGCGGTGTCGTCAGCCAACGGGCCAACCCACCCCCGGCCCCTCCCTTCCAGGGAGGGGAGTTCGATTGCATTCGTCATTCTGCGGCTTCCTCTTGCGGGGCCATGTTGTGGCCGAGGAGTTTCAACACGTCCTCGGCGGCCTGGATCAGGTTGGTGCCGGGGCCGAAGATCGCCTGGACCCCGGCATCGCGCAGCGCCTGATAGTCCTGTGCGGGGATAACGCCACCCGCGATCACCTTGATATCGGCGCGGCCCGCCTCGCGGAGATAGCCGATCAGTTCGGGGATCAGCGTCTTGTGGCCCGCGGCGAGGCTCGAGGCGCCGACGATGTCGACGTCGTTTTCGAGCGCGAGCGCGGCGGCTTCGGCGGGGGTCTGGAACAGCGGGCCGGGGACGATCTCGAAGCCCAGGTCGCCGAACATCGACGACACGAGGTTGGCGCCGCGGTCGTGGCCGTCCTGGCCCATCTTGGCGACCAGCATGCGCGGTTTGCGGCCCATCCGGCGTTCGGTCGCCTCGACGCCGTCGGTCAGGCGGGTCCAGCGCGCGTCGTCTTCGTAGGCGCCGCCGTAGATGCCGGATACTGGGGTCGGCTGCGTGCCATAGCGGCCGAACACGTCCTCCATCGCCGACGAGATTTCGCCGAGCGTGGCGCGGGCTCGGGCGCATTCGACGGCGAGCGCGAGGAGGTTGTTCTCAAATCCTCCCCGTTGCGGGGAGGTGGCGGCCGAAGGCTGACGGAGGGGGGCTTCCTCGGGCGTATCCGTTTGTGGAGCGCCCCCTCCACCAGCCGTTGGCTGGTCCCCCTCCCCGTTCCGGGGAGGAATGCGTGCGCCTTCGCGGAGGGCGTCCAGGGCGGCTTGGCACTTCGCTTCGTCGCGCGTCGCCTTTACCCGGTTGATCCGTTCGATCTGGCCCGCTCTCACCGCGACGTTATCAACGTCGAGGATCTCGATCGCGTCCTGTTCGGCGAGCTTGTACTTGTTCACCCCGACGATGACGTCCTCGCCGCGATCGACTCTTGCCTGTCGTCCAGCCGCTGCTTCCTCGATCATCGCCTTGGGCCAGCCCGCTGCGACCGCCTTCGCCATGCCGCCCTCGGACTGGATCCGCTCGATCAGCGCCCAGGCTCCGTCGACGAGGCTCTGCGTCAGGCTCTCGATATAATAGCTGCCGCCGAGCGGATCGACGACCTTGGTCATCCCCGTCTCTTCCTGGATCACGATCTGCGTGTTGCGCGCGATCCGTGCCGAGAAGTCGGTCGGCAGCGCGATCGCCTCGTCGAGCGCGTTGGTGTGGAGCGACTGCGTGCCGCCGAGCATCGCCGCCATCGCCTCGATCGTGGTGCGCATGACGTTGTTGTACGGGTCCTGCTCGGTGAGCGAGACGCCGCTGGTCTGGCAGTGCGTGCGCAGCATCTTCGAGCGCTCGTCCTGCGCGCCGAGCTGCGTCATCGCGCGGTGCCAGAGGACGCGGGCGGCGCGGAGCTTGGCGATTTCCATGAAGAAGTTCATGCCGATCGCGAAGAAGAACGACAGCCGCCCGGCGAACTTGTCGATGTCGAGCCCGGACGCGACGCCGTATTTCACATATTCCATGCCGTCGGCGATCGTGAAGGCGAGCTCGTGGAGCTGCGTCGCCCCGGCTTCCTGCATGTGATAGCCGCTGATCGAGATGCTGTTGAACTTGGGCATCTCGCGCGACGTGTAGCCGAAGATGTCCGAGATGATCCGCATGCTCGGCTCGGGCGGGTAGATGTAGGTGTTGCGGACCATGAACTCCTTGAGGATGTCGTTCTGGATGGTCCCGTCGAGCAGTTTGCGGTCGACGCCCTGCTCCTCGCCGGCGACGATGAAGAAGGCCAGGATCGGGATCACCGCGCCGTTCATCGTCATGCTGACCGACATCTTGTCGAGCGGGATGCCGTCGAACAGGATCTTCATGTCCTCGACCGAGTCGATCGCGACGCCTGCCTTGCCGACGTCGCCGGTGACGCGGGGGTGGTCGCTGTCGTAGCCGCGGTGGGTGGCGAGATCGAACGCTACCGACAAGCCCTTCTGGCCGGCGGCGAGGTTGCGGCGGTAGAAGGCGTTCGAGGCTTCGGCGGTGGAGAAGCCGGCATATTGGCGGATCGTCCAGGGGCGGCCGGCGTACATCGACGCGCGGACGCCGCGGGTGAAGGGCGCGAAACCGGGGAGGCCGGGGTCGGTGGTGACGTCGTCCGCGGTGTAGAGCGGCTTGACGTCGATGCCTTCTGGGGTCGGCCAGGTTAGGTCGGCGCCCTTTACTTCCTTGGCGGCGAGCGCTTGCCAGTCGGCGAGGGTTGGAGCGGATTCGGGCTTGTCGGTCATGCTGAAACTACCACCCCGGCGGAGGCCGGGGCCCAATTGGAAAGGTTGCTGTAACGGAGAGTAGCACCAGCCAAGGCGCCGTTGCCCAATTGGGCCCCGGCCTCCGCCGGGGTGGTGTTTGAGGCGGAGGTCATTTGCCCGTGAACACCGGCTTGCGCTTCTCGAGGA
The DNA here is from genome assembly GCF_036663715.1 of Sphingomonas arabinosi. Taxonomy (NCBI): domain Bacteria; kingdom Pseudomonadati; phylum Pseudomonadota; class Alphaproteobacteria; order Sphingomonadales; family Sphingomonadaceae; genus Sphingomonas; species Sphingomonas arabinosi. The sequence continues at coordinate 210,619 of NZ_JAXOJN010000001.1, read as the reverse complement.
ACGCACGACCGCCTTCCATGGAGTCCGCAGACCCACGCGCGTCGCGCTGGTTAGCCGCCTCCGCCTGCATCGCAGTCGCATAGTCCGTCTCATACGCCGCGGTAATCGCCCGCCGCATCAACCCGAGCGCGATCGTCGGCATCGCCGCCAGCCGCTTGGCCAGCGCGAACGCCTCCGCATCGAGCGCATCGTCCGCGACGACCTTGTGCACCATGCCCCAGTCCAACGCCTTCGCCGCGGGCACCCGCTCGCCAAGCATCATCATTTCCGTCGCGCGCGCGCGGCCGATTAGACGGGGCAGCATCCACGAGGCTCCGCCGTCGGGCACCAGCCCGATATTCACGAACGCCTGGAGGAAATACGCGCTCTCGCTCGCGACACAGAAATCGGCGGCAAGCGCGAGGCTGCAGCCGATCCCCGCCGCCGGCCCGCGCACCGCGCTCACCACCGGCACCGACAGATCGGCGATCGCCGCCATCGTCGGATTATAGCTGCCCGTCAGCGCCGCAAACGTAGCCTCGCCCGGATTGTCCGAGCCGAGCGCCCCGCCGCCGACATCCGCCCCCGAACAGAACGCCCGCCCCGCGCCCGCAATCAGCACCGCCCGCGCGCCATCCAGGTCGCCAAGCGCCGCGCGCAATTCCTCGAACATCGCCGGTGGCGCGGCGTTGAGCCGGTCGGGCCGGTTCAGCGTCAGCACGAGCACGTCGCCGCGCCGTTCGCTCAGGATATGCTCGTACGCGGCCATCAGATCTCTCCTAGTGCGCGCCGGTATCGCCCGGCGTCTCCATCAACTCGACGAGCATGCCGCCAAAGTCCTTCGGGTGAACGAACACGATCGGCGTGCCATGCGCGCCGATGCGGGGCTCGCCGAGCACGGTCGCGCCCTTCGCCTTCAGGTCGGCGACCGCCGCATGGATATCTGCCACCTCGAAACAGACATGATGCTGCCCGCCCGCCGGATTCTTGCGCAGGAAGCCCGCGATCGGCGAAGTCTCGTCATACGGCTCGATCAGTTCGATCTGCGTATTGGGCGCGTCGATGAAGCACACCTTCACCCCCTGCGCGGGCAGGTCGAACGGCTCGCCGATCGCGGTCGCGCCGAGCAACAGCCGATACGTCTCGACCGACTTCGCGATCGACGGCGTCGCGACCCCGACATGGTTGAGGCGACCCAGGCTCATGGCGCATCCTTGGGTGCTGGCGGCGGCGTGGGAACGACACCCAGCGTGTAGCCGCAGACGCCGAGCACCTGCCGGATCATCGCATCGCCGGTCGGCGCGACGAAGTTCGCCTGTACCGCAAAGTTTGCGCCATTGGTCGTCTCGACCCGCACCGTCTTCGACTTCACGAGGAAACTGGTCAGCTTGGTGATCGCGGCGGGATCGGCGATGTACGTACCGGTCCCCGGAAACTGCCAGGTATAGGTGAACGCCGGCCCACCATCGAAGCGCACGGCGACGGGCTTGTCCGCGCCCGACCCGAGCGGCTGCGGCTGGATGAACTGGATCGACACGATCGGTTCGGAGCCGACGTCGCACTTCACGACGAACCGCGAGAGCCCGTCATTGCCGGTGACCGACGCGGAGATGCTGCGCACGCCTGCCGCGTTGGTGCGATCGGCGAGTTTCCAGGCCGGGGCTGGCGCAGGCGCCGACACGGCAGCCGCCTGGAGCAGAAGAAACGCGATCATTCCTCGATCCTCCGCTGCTGCCGACCAGCGGCCATTGCCGCACCCTCGATCATCCCCTCGAGGCGAGACACCCGATCGCGCAGGTCGCCATGCGCCCCGGCAAGACCGGCGAGCCGCCCGCCAAGCTGAGCGACGTCCCGATCAAGGCCATCAAGCTGATCTTTCAGGGTTAGGATCGTCTTGAAAACGCCAAACGCCTTTTCACCGGCGCTCATGCCCTTTCGCCCGCCAGCACGGCATCCACAACAGCGCAGGTGCGCGCAATGTTCTCGCGCATCGATCGGATCGACGCCTTCATGTCGTCGACCGCGGCTTCGATCTCCGGAGCGAGCAATGTCAACGCAGCCTCCTCGCCGTGCGACGCGGGTTCGGTGATGTACCGCGTCGTCGCCTCGCGCACGACGCGGCCGACCGACATGCCACTATTCGCGGCAAAGGCATCGAGCGCGGCCTTGTGATCGGGCGTAGTCAGAAACGTCACGCGTTCGGTCTGCATGTCACGACTCCTTCGCATGACATGCTAATGTGCTTATCATAACCGAACAAGGATGACTCACAGCGGGATGTTATCATGCTTCTTCCACGGATTCTCCAGCGCTTTGCCGCGGAGCTTCCGTAGGCCGAGCGCGATGCGGCGGCGGGTCGAGTGGGGCTGGATAACTTCGTCGATGAAGCCCTTCGATGCGGCGACGAACGGATTGGCGAACCGCGCTTCGTATTCCGCAGTGCGTTCGGCGATCTCTCCGGGCGTCTTGCCCCGGAAGATGATCTCGACCGCGCCCTTCGCACCCATCACCGCGATCTCGGCGGTCGGCCACGCATAGTTGAGGTCGCCGCGCAGGTGCTTCGAGGCCATCACGTCGTACGCGCCGCCGTAAGCTTTGCGCGTGATGACGGTGATCTTCGGCACGGTCGCCTCGGCATAGGCGAACAGGAGTTTCGCGCCGTGCTTGATGATGCCGTTATGCTCCTGCGCGGTGCCGGGCAGGAAGCCGGGGACGTCGACGAAGGTCACGATCGGAATCTCGAACGCATCGCAGAAGCGCACGAACCGCGCCGCCTTCTTCGAGCTGTTGATGTCGAGCACACCCGCCAGCACCATCGGCTGGTTCGCGACGAAGCCGACGGTGCGGCCCTCGATGCGGCCGAAACCGGTGATGATGTTGGCCGCGTGCGCCGGCTGCGTCTCGAAGAAATCGCCCTCGTCGACGGTCTTCCGGATCAGCTCGTGCATGTCGTAGGGCTGGTTCGCCGACGCCGGGATCAGCGTGTCGAGGCTTTCCTCGATCCGGTCCCATTCGTCCGCGGTCGGGCGTTCGGGGACACCGTCACGGTTAGACGCGGGCAGGAAGTCGAAGAAATTGCGCGCGGCGAGCAGCGCTTCGATGTCGTTCTCGAACGCGTTGTCGGCGACCGATGTCTTGGTGGTGTGAGTCACTGCGCCGCCGAGCGCCTCCTGCGTCACGACCTCGTTGGTCACCGTCTTGACCACGTCGGGGCCGGTGACGAACATGTAGCTCGAATCCTTCACCATGAAGATGAAGTCGGTCATCGCGGGAGAATAGACCGCGCCGCCGGCGCAGGGCCCCATGATCAGCGAAAGCTGCGGCACGACGCCGGACGCGAGCGCGTTGCGCTGGAACACTTCGGCATAGCCGCCGAGCGAAGCCACGCCCTCCTGGATCCGCGCGCCGCCGCTGTCGTTGAGGCCGATGATCGGCGCGCCGACCTTCATCGCGCTGTCCATCACCTTGCAGATCTTCTGCGCATGACGTTCGCTGAGCGACCCCCCGAACACGGTGAAATCCTGGCTGAAGACGAAGACGAGGCGGCCGTTGATCGTGCCCGATCCGGTGACCACGCCGTCGCCGGGGATCACCTGGTCCTGCATGCCGAAATCGACGCAATTGTGCTCGACATACATGTCGAGCTCCTCGAACGATCCCTCGTCCAGCAGCACGTCAAGGCGCTCCCTCGCGGTGAGCTTACCCTTGGCGTGCTGCGCTGCGATCCGCTTGATACCCCCGCCCACTCTTGCGGCTTCGCGGCGTCGTTCAAGCTCTTCGATCGTCGATGACATCGTCTCTCCGTCCTGTTGCTGGCCTTCACAGAGCGGGACGCTTCGCGCAAATGCAATGTTGCAAAGTTGTACGGAGCATGTTTGCAAACTAGGTGGAGGCATGACCCTCCCCGCACGTCGCCTCTTCGTCGGACACCGCCTGCGCGACCTGCGCCGCGTTCTCGGGATCAGTCAGGCGGCGATGGCGGCGCGGATCGGGCTTTCGGTGAGCTACCTTTCGCAGATCGAGAATGGCGATCGGCCGGTGACGGAGGGCGTGCTGATCACGCTCGCGCGCGAGTTTCCGGCGGATTGGGGGAGCATCGATGCGGCGGACGATACCGCGCTGCTGATCGCGACGCTGGAGGCGGTGTCGGACACCAGCGTCGAGGCGCCCGCACTCGACGAGACCGCGGTGCGGCGGGCGGTGAAGCACCAGCCGTTGCTGGCGCAGCGGTTGGTCGCGATGCACGACGCGTATCGCCGCGCGCAGGAGCAGTTGCGCGCGCTCGACGATCGGCTGGTGGCGGGATCGGGGGCACCGGGGTTGCTGCCGTGGGAGGACGTGCGCGACTGGTTTCACGCGGCGGGCAATTATGTCGACACGCTCGATCTCCGCGCGGAGGAGATTGGCGAAACGCTGGGGGCGGATCGGATCGCGGCGCTGGAGGCTCGGCTCGCGGCGCGCGGCGTGTCCGTCGCGATCTCTGGCGCGCTCGCCGCACCATTGCGCGACTATGACGGCGCGACATTGCGGCTCGACGGATCGCAACCGGGCGAGACGACGCTGTTCTCGCTCGCGCACCAGGTCGCGCGGCACGAGTTCGGCGACGTCATCGGCGGGATCGTCGCTGCGTCGGAGATGGCATCGGAGACGGCGCGCGCGCTGCTGACCGCGGGGCTGACCAATTACGCGGCCGGGGCGATCGTCATGCCCTACACCCGTTTCCGCACCGAGGCGCGGAGTGTACGGCATGACATCGACCGGTTGCGGCGGATTTTCGGGACGAGCTTCGAGCAGACCTGCCACCGGCTTTCGACGTTGCAGCGGCCGGGGGCGCTAGGCATCCCGTTCTTCTTCTGTCGCGTCGACATGGCGGGGAATATCACCAAGCGCCACTCCGCCACGCGGTTGCAGTTCGCTCGGTTCGGGGGGGCGTGTCCGTTGTGGATCGTCCACGAGGCGGTGGCGATCCCCGACCGCATCCTGACGCAGTTGATCGAGACGACCGACGGCATCCGCTACGTTTCGATGGCGAAGGGGCTGGTGAAGCCGTCCGAGACGTACACGCGACCCGCACGGCGCTACGCGGTCGCGCTGGGGTGCGAAGAGGCGAACGCGTCGGAGTTCATCTATGCCGATGCTCTGGGGACCGGCGGGATCGCGACGCCGATCGGGTCGTCATGCCGTATCTGCCTGCGCACGGATTGCGACCAGCGCGCATTTCCCCCGGCGGCCAGCGGGATCCGGGTCGATCCGGACCGCCGCGGCGCAGTTCCGTACGAGGTCGTGTAGACTGCCCTTCCCCGACCGACAAAAAAAGGCCCGATGCGTTTTGCGCACCGGGCTTAGGATGTCCGCAGGAGGAACGTCGTGGGTGCGGGCTCGGGCGGCCCGCTACCGATCTGGTGTTCAGTTGTAGGCGCGCTCGCCGTGCTCGCCGATGTCGAGACCCTCGTGCTCGACTTCCGGCGAGACCCGCAGGCCGGTGACGGCCTTGGCGACGTAGATCGCGATCGTGGTGCCGATCGTGGCCCAGATGATCGTCACGATCACCGCCTGAAGTTGCACGAAGAGCTTGGCGCCCATCGCATAGTCCGCAGCCCCCGGCCCGCCGAGCGACGGGGCGTAGACCACCGCGGTGCCGATCGCGCCGACCATGCCGCCGATGCCGTGGATCCCGAAGGCGTCGAGCGAGTCGTCGTAACCGAGCATCGGCTTGAGCTTCGAGACCGCCATAAAGCAGATCAGCGAGGCGATCGCGCCGAGGATGATTGCGCCGAACGGGCCGGAGTTGCCCGCAGCGGGCGTGACGGCGACGAGGCCGGCGACGATGCCCGAGCAGAAGCCGAGCGCCGAACCCTTGTGACCCGAGAGCTTCTCGGCAAGCATCCAGAACAGGCCCGCCGATGCGGTGGCGACGAAGGTGTTGAGCATCGCGAGAGCGGCCGAGCCGTTCGCCTCGAGCGCGGAACCCGCGTTGAAGCCGAACCAGCCGACCCAGAGCAGCCCGGTGCCGATGCCGGTCATGACCAGCGAGTGCGGTGCCATCGGCTCCTTCGGATAGCCGATGCGCTTGCCGAGGATCAGCGCCGCGACCAGCGCCGAGACGCCGGCGTTGATGTGGACCACGGTGCCGCCGGCGAAATCGAGTGCGCCCGCCTTGAAGAAATAGCCCGACGATGCCCACACCATGTGCGCGATCGGGAAGTAGACGATCGTTAGCCAGATCAGGCCGAACACCATCACCGCTGAGAACTTCATGCGCTCGACGACCGAGCCCAGTACCAGCGCGATGGTGATCGCGGCGAAGGTCATCTGGAAACAGATGAAGACATATTCGGGGATCTCGACGCCAGCCGTGAAGGTCGCTGCCTGCGAGGCGGGCGTGACGCCGGCCAGGAACGCCTTGTCGAAGCTGCCGATGAAGTTGCTGAGCAGCGGGTTGCTCACGTCCGGACCGAACGCCAGCGTATAGCCCCACATCACCCAGATCAGCATAGCGAGCGCCGCGACGGCGCCGATCTGGGTCATGGTCGACAGCATGTTCTTCGACCGTGTAAGACCGCCATAGAACAGCGCGAGACCCGGCAGGATCATCATCAGGACGAGGACCGTCGAGGTCATCATCCAGGCGGTATCGCCCTTGTTCACGGTCGCCACCACCGGTGCGACGGCAGGCGCCGCGACCTCCTGTGCCCAGGCGGGTGCGGCGGCGATCATCGCCGCTCCGAACCCCAGAACCGCCGAGGCGGCTGTCTTCATGTCATGCTTCATCATGTCCCCCCTCAGAGCGCAGAATCGTCGGTTTCGCCGGTGCGGATGCGCACCGCCTGGCCGACGTCGAGCACGAAGATCTTGCCATCGCCGATCGCACCGGTGTTCGCCGAGGCCTGGATCGCCTCGACCACGCGGTCGGACAGGCTGGCGGCGCAGACCACCTCGATCTTGATCTTGGGCACCATGTTGGTGCTGTACTCGGCCCCCCGATAGATCTCGGTCTGGCCCTTTTGACGGCCGAAACCCTTGACCTCCGTGACCGTCATGCCGGCCACGCCGATCGTGGTGAGCGCTTCGCGCACCTCGTCCAGCTTGAACGGCTTGATGATGGCAATGACGAGTTTCATCGCGGCCCTTCCCCCTTGTTACGGGAGGGGCCTTGCAATGTGCGTGCCAGTTGGGGTTTGGAGGGGTGGGGTGTGCTTGGGAGCGGGCGGAGGGGGGTTTTGGGGTTAAAACTTGTGCAGTGCGGTGGAGATGCCTGTTTTATGGGCACCCCATCCCTTCGTCATTCCCGCGGAGGCGGGAACCCATACTGGCTGGCTTTAGAGATAATCGCTGAGGTTCGCCAGTATGGGTCCCCGCCTCCGCGGGGATTACAGTAGTGGTGAGTGTCTAACTCAGTGCCGGAAGTGGCGCATGCCGGTGAAGACCATCGCGAGGCCGGCTTCGTCTGCGGCCGCGATGACGTCGGCGTCGCGGATCGAGCCGCCGGGCTGGATCACTGCGGTCGCGCCAGCCTCGACCGCCGCCAGCAAACCGTCGGCGAACGGGAAGAACGCGTCGGAGGCAACCGCCGAACCGATCGTGCGCGGGGTCGACCAGCCGGCCTTGTCCGCGGCGTCCTTCGCCTTCCACGCGGCAATGCGCGCGGATTCGAGGCGGTTCATCTGGCCCGCGCCGATGCCTGCGGTGCTGCCGCCCTTGGCGTAGACGATCGCGTTGGACTTGGTGTGCTTGGCGACGGTCCAGGCGAAACGGCAGTCGATCAGTTCCTGCTCGGTTGGCTGGCGCTTGGTGACGACGGTCAGCTCACCCGGCGTACCGTTGTCGCGGCCTTGGACGAGCCAGCCGCCGGCGATCGACTTCGCGGTCAGACCTGCGCGCGCCGGATCGGGGAGCTCGCCGGTGAGCAGGAGGCGGAGATTCTTCTTGGCAGCGAACAGCGCGATCGCTTCTTCGTCGGCGTCGGGGGCGACGACGACTTCGGTGAAGATGCCGGTTATCTGGCGCGCGGTCTCGGCGTCGAGCGTGCGGTTCACGGCGATGATGCCGCCGAATGCGGAGACCGTGTCGCAGGCGAAGGCCGCGGCATAGGCTTCGGCGAGCGTGGCGCCGGTGGCGACGCCGCAGGGGTTGGCGTGCTTGACGATCACCACCGAGGGGTCGGCGTCGCGGAATTCTGCGATGAGTTCGAGCGCGGCGTCGGCGTCGTTCAGGTTGTTGTAGCTGAGTGCCTTGCCCTGGAGCTGGCGGGCCTGGCCGATGCCGCGGACGGCGCCGGTGGCGGTGTAGAAAGCGGCGGACTGGTGCGGGTTCTCGCCGTAGCGAAGCGTGTCGCCGCGCTTGAGTGTGATCGGCAGTGTGGCGGGGAATTCCTCGGCCTGGTCGACGGTGCCGAACCACGTCGCGATCGCCGAGTCATAGGCGGCGGTGGTGGCGAAGGCTTTCGCGGCGAGCTTCTTGCGGTCTTCGAGCGTGGTGGTGCCGCCGGAGACGAGCGCGTAGTCGGCGGGGTCGGTGACGATCGCGACATAGGCGTGGTTCTTGGCGGCCGAGCGGACCATGCTGGGGCCGCCGATATCGATGTTCTCGATCACGGTGTCGCGGTCGGCGCCCTTCGCGACGGTGGCCTCGAACGGGTAGAGGTTGACGATGACGAGGTCGATCGCGCCGATCTGGTGCTCGGCCATCGAGGCGGCGTGGCCGGCATCGTCGCGGACCGCGAGCAGGCCGCCGTGGACCATCGGGTGGAGCGTTTTCACGCGGCCGTCCATCATTTCGGGGAAGCCAGTGAGTTCCGACACGTCGCGGACTTCGAGGCCGGCGGCGCGCAGAGCCGTGGCGGTGCCGCCGGTGGAGACGAGTTCGACGCCGTGGCTCGCGAGCGCCTTGCCGAGATCGACGATCCCGGTCTTGTCGGAGACGGACAGGAGCGCGCGCCGAATAGGGAGGGTGATCGGGATGCTGGTCATGAGGGTCTTTCGTTTCGGGGGGCCACCGTGCGGCGGTGCCTTAGCGTCGGTTGCGGTTTGGGAACAGAGGCCGCTTCTCCCCTCCCTGGAAGGGAGGGGTTGGGGGTGGGTCGGGTTCCATGTGGTCGAACCGTTGGAGCTCGAGCGGGCCTACCCACCCCCGGCCCCTCCCTTTCAGGGAGGGGGGAAGAGGTCAGGCCTTTTTCAGGGCCCAGCTCACGCTCGCCCCGCCGGCCGCAGCTTCACCCGTGATCATCAGTTGCTGCGTCGCGACCGGACGGCCGTCGGCGTCGATCCAGACGCTGTCCTCGACCACCAGCGCGCCGCCTCGGCAGCGGAATTGCCACAAGGGGCCGCCGGGGAGGCGAAGGATCGCGCCCAGGCCGTCCGCGGTGGGGGATACCTGCACGCCTTCGCCGAGGTGGAAGCGGATCGCGAACAATGACAATCCGACACGGCGCTTGCGGCCATGCGGCAACAGCGCGTCCTCGCCGCGGAGTTCGCGGCCGTCTCCGGTGAGCATCAGCTGGCGGCGGTGGAGGAAGCCCCAGCGGCGGACATAGCCGTCGTGGCTCGCCTCGATCCGGCTGGCGGCGTCCGATTCCTGGCGGCTGAGTTCGACTTCCGCGACGCCACGGCCGAGCGTACCGTCGGCGTGGATCGCGGTAGAATTACTGTCGGCGATCGTCAGCGTGGAGTGGGCGGCAGTCGAGCGCAGACCCTCGACCATCGCGGGCGGGAGTTGGGCGATGCCGGCGCGCGCGCCGCCGCAGTTGACGACGATCCGCGTCGGGCCGTCCGAGAATTCGAACGCTAGCGTGGACGCGCAGCCGCCTTCGACGAGACGCGCGATCGGTGGCGGCGCGGCGTCGACGATCAAGACGGTGCTGCCGGCGGCGAGGCGTTGATACCCCCAATCGCGCGCTTGGCGAAGCGGGCGGGTGCGGACACCGCTGGCTTCGATGACGGCGGCGACCTGGGTTTCGCTTGCCGGGCCTCCGCCTTGCCAGCTCGACAGCCCGCGATCGGCGTGTGCGACGCCAAGCAGGGCCGCGACCATCCGGGTGAGCGTCACTGCGACCGTCTCGGGGAGTTCGAGGCCGCGGGCGGCGTAGCTTTCCTGGAGCAACGTCAGCAGCTGGATTGAATCGAGCAGCATCGCCGGGCTGCGCGAGACCGAGCCGCCATCGTCGAACAGGCCGGTGCCGAGCGCGCGGAGCAAGCCTACCTCACCAAATGCCTGGCGTGGCTCGCCGCCGGGGATCAGCAGTCCGGCCGCAACGACTCCGCACCATGCGGCGATGCGGGGCGCGCCGGCGGGGGCCTTGTCGGCGGTGCGATCGAGATGGAGGGCGCCCTTTGCGAGCGCGTTCAACACCTTCGAGCGATAGATCTGGTCGGACGACGACAGGATCAGCGGGGCGTGGGCGGTCCAGGCGAGGATGCGGCGGCCCCACATGTCGGGGCGCCACGCGATCCCGCCCAGGGTATCGGCGTGCGCGGTCAGCCAGAGGCCCATGAGATATTCGGCGATCGGTGCGCCGCGCGAGCGGGTCGCGACAGTCGACAGGTCGCGCAGCCAGGCGAAACCGTGGAAATATTCGGCGAACGGCTTTGGAAGCGGCTTCGAAAGGTCGAGCGTCTCGATATCGCGCGCTTCGCCGCGGAACGAGAGGACGCCCTCCAGCAGCATCGTGCCACGGGGGATGTCGCCGAGGATCGGGTCTTCGGGGACCGCGATCAGCTTCAGAGGATAACGACCCTTGAGGCGCAGCGTGTGCAGCGGCGTGCGCCACGTCAGCCGGTGAAAGCGCTCGGCGAGGCGATCGGCGAGCGACAGCCCCTTGTCGCCGCCGAGACGGATCAGGCGACGACCTTCGTCGATCCCGTCTGGGGCGGGATCGGTCACGGGATCAGGCGTGTCGTTCACCCCCGTAACGCGGCGATGTTGGGGGCGTAGTGATCGGGACCGCCGCGAAAGACCGAAGTGCCCGCGACCAGCGCGTCGGCGCCGGCCTCGATGCAGCGCTTGGCCCATTCGGCGTCGACGCCGCCATCCACTTCGAGATCGATCGCGCGGCCGCTCTTTTCGATCATGTTGCGGATCGCGGTAATCTTCTTGAGCTGGCTCGGGATGAAGCTCTGGCCGCCGAAGCCCGGGTTGACGCTCATCACCAGGACAAGGTCGACCATGTCGAGCAGGTAATCGAGCATCTTCGCCGGCGTGCCGGGGCAGATCACGACGCCGGCGCGCTTGCCGAGGCCCTTGATGTGCTGGAGCGAGCGGTGGATGTGCGGGCCGGCTTCGTAATGCACGGTGATGCAGTCGGCACCGGCCTCCGCGAACGCGTCGAGATACGCGTCGACGGGCGAGATCATCAGGTGGACGTCGAACGGCTTGGTGGTGACGCCGCGGACCGACTTCATGACCGCGGGGCCGAACGAGATGTTGGGGACGAAATGGCCGTCCATCACGTCGATGTGAATCCAGTCGGCGCCGGCCGTGTCGATGGCGCGGACTTCCTCGCCGAGTTTGGCGAAATTGGCGGAGAGGATCGAGGGGGCGATACGGACGGGTTGCATGATTTTGTCCTAGCGCGGGATTCGATTGGTGCGAAGGCCTAGCTTCTCGCCCCTCCCTGGAAGGGAGGGGTTGGGGGTGGGTCGGCCCGTTTGGTCCGCAACGTTCGGATATGCGGAAGCCGACCCACCCCCGGCCCCTCCCTTTCAGGGAGGGGGGAAGCAGAAGGTCAGCTACGTTTTAGGCGGGTGATGAAGAAGCCGTCGCAGCCGCCTTGGTCTGCCAGCATGCCGGGGAGCGTGCGGATTGTGCCGGTCTCCGTGGGGGTGATGCCGGCGGGGATTTCGGACTGGTCGACCGGGGCGATCATGTAGTCGCTGCGGGCGGCGAGGAACGCGTCGAGCTGCGCTTCGCCTTCCGACGGTTCGAGCGAGCAGGTGGCGTACACCAAAGTGCCGCCGGGCTTCACCCAGTCGGCCGCCCTTGCGAAGATCCGCGCTTGCAACGCCGCGGTCTCGGCGATGATCGAGGGGCGAACGCGGTGGAGGACGTCGGGGTGGCGGCGGAAGATGCCCGTCGCGCTGCACGGCGCGTCGATCAGGATCGCGTCTGCGGGCTCGGCCGGCGCCCATTCGAGGATGTCGGCGTTGACGACTTCGGCCTTCAGATGCGTGCGGTAGAGGTTCTCACGAAGACGCTTGATCCGGCTCTGTGAGTTGTCGACCGAGGTGACGGTCCAGCCGGCGGACGCGAGCTGGAGCGTCTTGCCGCCGGGGGCTGCGCAGAGATCGAGGACATGGCCCTCCCCTTTGCCCAGCAAGCGGGCGGGAAGCGAGGCGGCGATGTCCTGCACCCACCAGGCGCCGTCGCCAAAGCCCGCCATGTCGGGGACGGAATCATGATCGCCCAAGCGCAGATGCCCGGGCATGAAACTCTCGCCGCCGAGTTTCTCCCGCCAGCCTTCGGTTTCGGACGGATCGGCGATCGTCAGGTCGAGCGGCGGCACCTGGGCGATCGCGCGGCCGGCGGCGTCGACCATCTCCTCGCCCCAGGCGGCTTCCCAGCGCAGTTCGACGGGGGCCGGCAGCGTCGGCACTTCGGGGAGCAGCATGTTGGCGCGGAACAGCGTGCCGAAGACACCGTGGACAAGTTTGCGCGGGCCGCCGTCGACCAAGGGCAACACGGTCGAGATCGCGGCGTGCGAGGGCGTGCCGAGGATCAGCACCTGGACCAGCGCGATCCGCAGCGCCATCCGCGCCTTCGCATCATCGGGCAGGTTGGTCTTGGTGACCGAATCGATCATCGCGTCGAGATCGGGGAGGCGGCGCAGCGTCTCGGCGGCGATCGCATGCGCGAGGCCGCGGTCGGGTCCGTGGATCGCGCGCGTGGCGGCGGGCAATGCAGATTCGAGCGACTCGCCGCGGCGGAGCACGGCGTCGAGCAGGCGCAGCGCGGCGCGGCGGGTGGGGACGCCGAGCGGCTCGGGGGCGTGGGTATAGTCGGGCATGAAGGTCCTTCGCGTTCGGTTTGCCGCGCGGCTGTTATGGCAAAGCGGCGCGACAGGGCCCATGTGGCGGCTACGAAGCAAACACGCAATCCGGAGAGCCGCGATGGGCCAGCGCCCCGATCACGTTAAGCCACCCGAATATCTGGCGAAGAATACGCCGGTGCCGACGCCCGAGGCGATCGTCCCGGACAAGGATCCCGAGCCGCGCGATCCAACGCGCTATGGGGATTGGGAGCTGAAGGGCATGGCGATCGACTTCTGAGGCCGGTCGCAACCGGCTCGTCAGTCCTTGACGTCGGTCTTCGGGAAGAAGTGCTCGACCACGTTGTTCGCGAGGCGCGATGGGCGCAGCGTCTCGGCATCGAGGCAGCACCAGCTCGACTTCACCTCGGCAAGGACATCCTCGCCGCGCTTGATGATCGTCTCATAGAACGCGCGTGCGCCCTGGACCTTCTCGAGCAACACCGTCGCGATCACGTCGTCGTTGAGGAACGCCGGCTTGCGATACGTGATCTCGTGTTTCAGCGCGACCCAAAGGTGCCCGGCCACCGCCTCGGCTGGCGCGAGGCGCTGCCAATGGTCGATCACTGCAGCCTGTACCCACTTCAGATAGTTCGCGTTGTTGACGTGACCCATGAAGTCGATGTCTTCCGGCTCGATGCCGATGGCGTAGGTATGGGGAATCGCTGTTGTCACGCGTGACATATAGCATGCGGACCTCAACATAGCGATGACGGCGAGGCTTGGATACCGACAATAATCGCTATTCCGGCCCTATCACGCGGCGCCTAGCATGTGGTCAGCGCCGCCTCTTGTGTTGCCCAAATACAACACCATCTTTCGGCCAACACCGAACCAATCCCACAGGAATTCGTCATGAACATCGACAAATTCACCGACCGCGCTAAGGGCTTCCTTCAATCCGCGCAGACCGTCGCGATCCGCATGAACCATCAGCGTATCGCGCCCGAGCATCTGTTGAAGGCGCTGCTGGAAGACGAGCAGGGCATGGCCGCCGGACTGATTGCGGCTGCGGGTGGCGACGCCAAGCGCGCGACCTCGGAGACCGATCTGGCGCTCGCCAAGATCCCGGTCGTGTCGGGCTCCGGCGCGCAAACCACGCCGGGAATCGACAACGACGCCGTCCGCGTGCTCGACCAGGCCGAGCAGATCGCAACCAAGGCGGGCGACAGCTTCGTCACCGTCGAGCGCCTGCTGGTCGCGCTCGCGCTGTCGCTCAACACCGCGGCGGGCAAGGCTTTGAAGGCCGGCGGCGTGACTCCCGAGGAGCTGAACACCGCGATCAACGGTCTGCGTCAGGGCCGCACCGCCGACACCGCGGGGGCCGAGGACCGCTATGACGCGCTGAAGAAATTCGCGCGCGATCTCACGCAGGCGGCGCGCGACGGGAAGCTGGACCCGGTGATCGGCCGCGACGAGGAGATCCGCCGCACCATCCAGATCCTCGCGCGGCGGACCAAGAACAACCCTGCGCTGATCGGCGAACCCGGCGTCGGCAAGACCGCGATCGCCGAGGGGCTGGCGCTGCGCATCGCCAATGGCGACGTGCCCGATACGCTCAAGGACCGGCGGTTGATGTCGCTCGATCTCGGCTCGCTGATCGCCGGTGCGAAATATCGCGGCGAGTTCGAGGAGCGCTTGAAAGGCGTGCTCGACGAGGTGAAGGCCGCCGAGGGCGACATCATCCTGTTCATCGACGAGATGCACCAGCTGATCGGCGCGGGCAAATCCGAGGGCGCGATGGACGCCGGCAACCTGCTCAAGCCAGCGCTGGCGCGGGGCGAATTGCACTGCGTCGGCGCGACCACGCTCGACGAATACCGCAAGTATGTCGAGAAAGACCCGGCGTTGCAGCGGCGGTTCCAGCCGGTGATGGTGGGCGAACCGACCGTCGAGGACACGATCTCGATCCTGCGCGGGCTGAAGGAGAAATACGAACTCCATCACGGCGTGCGGATCACCGATGGCGCGATCGTCGCCGCGTCGACGCTGTCGAACCGCTACATCACCGACCGCTTCCTCCCCGACAAGGCGATCGACCTGATGGACGAGGCCGCGTCGCGGATCCGGATGGAAGTCGAATCCAAGCCCGAGGCGATCGAGAATCTCGACCGGCGGATCATCCAGCTGAAGATCGAACGCGAGGCGTTGAAACGCGAAACCGACGACGCCTCGGTCGACCGGCTCGACACGCTGGAGGGAGAACTCGTCAATCTGGAGGAGCAATCCGCCGAGCTGACGACGCGCTGGAAGGGTGAGAAGGACAAGATCAACGCCGAGGCGCGGCTGAAGGAACAGCTCGATGCCGCGCGGCTCGAGCTGGAGCAGGCGCAGCGGTCTGGTGACTTGGCCAAGGCAGGCGAGCTTTCGTACGGCACGATTCCGGGGTTGCAGCGCCAGCTCGACGAGGCGGCGGGCGCAACCAAGGGCGCGATGCTGCGCGAGGAAGTGACCGCCGACGACATCGCCGGCGTGGTCAGCCGCTGGACCGGGATCCCGGTCGAGCGGATGCTGCAGGGCGAGCGCGACAAGCTGCTCGCGATGGAAGCGACGATCGGCAAGCGCGTGATTGGCCAGGCGCATGCGGTGAGGGCGGTGTCGACCGCGGTTCGCCGTGCACGTGCGGGGTTGCAGGATCCGAACCGGCCTTTGGGGTCGTTTCTGTTCCTTGGACCTACCGGCGTCGGCAAGACCGAGCTGACCAAGGCGCTGGCCGAGTTCCTGTTCGACGATCCGTCGGCGATGGTCCGCATCGACATGAGCGAGTTCATGGAGAAGCACGCGGTCGCGCGGCTGATCGGCGCGCCTCCGGGCTATGTCGGATACGAGGAAGGCGGCGTGCTGACCGAGGCGGTGCGCAGGCGGCCATACCAGGTGATCCTGTTCGACGAGGTCGAGAAGGCGCATGGCGACGTGTTCAACGTGTTGTTGCAGGTGCTCGACGACGGGCGCTTGACCGACGGCCAGGGCCGCACGGTGGATTTCAGCAACACGCTGATCATCCTGACGTCGAATCTCGGCAGTCAGTATCTGGCGAACATGGCGGAGGGCGACGACGTGTCGTCGGTCGAGCCGCACGTGATGGAGATCGTCCGGTCGCACTTCCGGCCCGAGTTCCTAAACCGGCTCGACGAGGTGATCCTGTTCCACCGCCTCGGCCAGTCGCACATGGCACCGATCGTCGACATCCAGGTATCGCGCGTCGACAAGCTGCTGGCCGACCGCAAGATCGTGCTCGACCTGACCGATGCCGCGAGAGCGTGGCTCGGCCGCGTGGGCTACGATCCGGTATACGGCGCCCGGCCGCTGAAGCGCGCGGTCCAGCGCTATCTGCAGGACCCGCTCGCCGACATGATCCTGCGCGGCGAGGTAAAGGACGGCTCGACCGTCAAGGTCGACGAAGGCGACGGAAAGCTGGTGTTGGTCGTCGCCTAACGCATGTAAGCGTCGAGAAACGGGGTCAGGTGATGCCGATAGCGGTCACCTGACCCGATCGCGCTACGGCTGATCGGCTGGCGAACCTGCGCCACGCTCGAGGTCAGCACCGCGCGTTCGGTCTTGTGCGGCGCAAGCGTATGTGGGTCCTGCGGCAGGCCGGTATGCGCCACGATCCGGGGAATCCAGACCCCGGGGTCGGTGACCAGCGCTTCATAGTCGACGCAGAGCAACCGACCCCCCAGGCGCGCCTGCCAGAAGGCGAACAGCCGGTCTTCCAGCGCGAAATGCGCGGCGATCGTCTCCTGCGACCAACTCCATGGTACGCCGCGTGCGAAATAGGTGTGAAAACACGACCAGGCCGTGTCCAGCGGGTCGCGGCGCAACCAGATGATCGGCGCGTCCGGCATCAGTGTCGCGACCAGCCCCAGCATGCGGCTGGCATCGAGCGTCTTGTCGACCACGCGTGCGCCCGGGGCAAAGCGTTCGCCGACCAAGTGGTCGTAGAGTTTCACCAGTGCGCCTTGGCGCCGTCCAGCACGAGCAGACGTAGCGAGGGCATCGGGACCGAGGCCCCCCGCCTCCTGCGCGATCGTCGACAACAGGTTCAGCTCCCCGCCCCCCGCCACTGCTGGATGGCTCGCGAGACTGTGTTCGACGAGCGTCGTGCCGGACCGGGGCAGACCGGTCACGAACAGGCGCGTGGACCCTGCGGCGCCGTCGAAATGCGGCAGCGCAACGCCGTCCCACGCGGTCAAGACCATGTCGGCCTGAGCCCGATCGGCCGCCGCGTCGTACGGACGCTCCGCCGACGTCAGCGCAGCCCCTTGCGCAAACGCCGAAAACGCCGCGTCGATATCGCCGATATCGTCAGACGCCTTGCCCCACGCGTATAACAGTGGCGCACGCGGTCCGTTCGGCACGCCATCGGATACGGTCCGACGCAACCGCGCCAGCAACGGATCGCTCTGCGTAAAACGGTGGATCGCGGACAGTTCGAGCCAAGTCTGTCCGGACCGCGGATCGGCGTCGAGCACCATCCCGAAATACCGGCGGGCGTCGTCGAACAGCCCCGCCTCGGACGACAGCGCCCCCATGAAATGCGCCAGCCGAAGGTCTCGTGGCGACGCCTCGAGCAGCGGCGCGGCACAGGCGCGTGCGTCGGCGTTATGCCCCGCGCGGGCGAGCATCACCGCTTCCGCGAACCTGCGCATGCGATCGTCGGGAGCCGCAGCGCGGTGGCGCCGAACCGCGCGGAGAGCCAGCGTCCACTCCCCGTGTTGCGCGAGTATGTCCGCGAAAATGCCCCAGCGCTCACCGACAGCGAGGTCTCGGTCTAGCCACGTCGCCAGCAGCGTATTGATACCGCGCCGATCGCGTACGCCCAGCAAACGTTGGAGATCGGCAAGCGGCGCGGGTGGCTGGCTCATTTAAAACTCGTATTGCTTGCGAGGAAGACGGTCGATCCGGACAAAAAAAGGGGCCGGTTTCCCGACCCCTTCTAGAGTATTTCTCGATGGTCTCGAATTAGAACCCGACGCGGAACTGGATCCGAGCCGAACGAGGCTGCTGATACCCAAGCGGCGCCCGATAATTCGGGTTGATGCCACCGCTGTCCAGATCACCAAACTCGTCGAATTCAAGCGTCGACTTGGCGTTGAACACGTTGAAGACATCGAGCCGGATGCTGGCATCGAAATCGGCCGGCACGCGGACGCTGACCGTCAGATTGAGTTCCTTGCGCCAATCGCTCTCGAACGACTTGCCGCGCTGCGTGGGGACACCTTGGCAGAAGTTACCAGCCGCCTGATACTGCGCAGCGAACGGATCGACCGAGGTCGGCACCACGCCGATGCAACCGAACTTCTTCGGAGATTGCAGGAAGCCGTTCGCACCGAGCGTCAGGAATTCGCCGACCTGATAGCTGCCGTACAGCTTGAAGCTGTGACGACGATGGCCCGGCAGGAACCCATAGGAACCCAGCGTCAAACCTGGCTGATCGAAATCCTGCGTCGCACCGGTATCCGCCTGACCGACGTCAGACTTGGCACCGCCCTCGTAATTCCCCTTGAGGCTGGACCAGGTGTACGACCCGCTCAGGCTCCAAACGCCGTCGAACTCACGGTCGAACGTTGCCGTGACTTCCTTGTACGTGCGCTTGGCCTTTGGATAACCAAGCTGCTCAGCCGTAAAGTCGACGACCGGAGTCGTGCCATCCGGCAATCCAAGCAGCTGGATCGACGCATCCTGGCCCGGATTGACCAGCACATACTGGCTGAAGCCCGTGTAGATGTCTCCGCACGCGGCTGCCGTGAAGCCCTGAGCCGTGCAATAGGCAATCGCAGCCTGATCGATCGCAACATCCTCGAGAACTTCGCCGAGCTTGCGGTACTTGAAGTTCAGCCCGACGCGCATCCGCTGACCGATACGACGCTCGAAACCCACAATATATTCGTCGAGCGACTGCGGCTTTAGGCCCTGCGCGATGAACGAGGTGGGATCGGTGACGTCACCATTGCTCGTCACGTTGCAGTTCGCGATGCCCGTATCGGGGCAAGGACGCGAATTTGCGACCGTCAGGATCGGTGCGCCGAGGATCGGCGTACCGTTGGCACTTACCCCGTTCAGGATATTAAATGCGGTATAGTCGAGCTCACGGCCTGCTCCACGGATGTTCGTGTTAGCAGCAAGCGGCACGAAATACCGGCCGAATGATCCGAAGATCTTGTTGCGGCCATCGCCGAACGGATCGGCAGTGAACCCCAGTCGCGGACCCCACTGATCACCGGATTTATAGAATGCTTTGCCGTCAGCATCCTTATTCGTGAAGCGGTCGTTGCGAATGCCCAACTGCAAAGTGACACGATCCTGGATGAGCGACCAGCTGTCCTGAAGGTAAAACGCCTCGTTACGAGTACCGAACGAGCCGCCATTCTCGAAGAAACGTGACGTCGCGTACTGCGTGCCGATCGGCAAGCCCGTACGATCAGTCGCGCTGTTGACGGTAAAATAGTTATAGAAGCCCGCGCCGATCGTCGTCGACAGTTGAACCGCCGTCAGGTCCTCGCGATCGTATCCTGCACGAACATGGTGCGACCCGAGAAGCTTGAAGTACAAATCGGCATCGCCGCGGTAGAACTCCCGCTTGTCGTCGTTCGTCGTGATGCTGTTCACAGGATTGCCGATGCTGACCGACGTACCACTACGTTGATCGACGACACCTGGATTCACCGTATCCAGTGGCAACGTGCCAGCACGGTTTTTATTTACGCCATAGGCTGCGGAAAGCGTGATCCACGGCGCAAATGTGCCAGTATAACGGCCGACGTAATTTTCCCCGCCAAGCCGGGCCCGCGACCCTCCGACAAATGCGCCACGCGAGTTGGTATTGGAATTGTACACCGACGTGACGTTGTCATTTATCTGCGTCGTATTGAAGTATGTACCTTCAAGACGATGTCCATCAGCGATAATTGCGTCGATCTTGCCGCCGTAGAACGGGCTTGTCGACCGCTGCCGCGACGAACGATTATTTGCTGGATTCGCCGCTCCTGTGGCACCGTCTTCAAGCTCTACGTTGCGCGTATTGTACAAGCCATAAAAGAACAGTCGATCCTTGATGATAGGACCGCTTAATTGAAAAGTCGTTTCCGTTCTATTTGACTTATCGCCATCGTTGTCTGCCAAATATGAGTTAGGCGAAGTAGACCTTAACCCATTGGGCTCCCAATTGAACAGCACACTGCCATGGAACTCATTGGATCCGCGCTTGGTCGTCGCATTGACGACACCGCCGGTCGCACGACCGAACTCTGCCTGGAAACCTCCGGTTTTCACGTCCACCGTCTCGTAAAAGTCGAACGGTACGTTTACGGGCGCGAATCCCTGACGGAATTCCGTGATGTTCAGGCCGTTAACGTAATAGGCGTTCTCGGTGAACGACGATCCGCTGATACCCGTCTGGTTTCCGAAGGCCGCATTCTGCCCCGAACTGCCCTGCGTTGTGCCCGGTGCTAGCAGAATGACGTCGCGGAGCGAGCGTGCCACAGGAACACGGGTCTGAAGCTCGCCGACATTAATGACTGCACCGGTCGTCGTACGATCGAAGTCGGCTGTCTGGACGCGGCGGCCGGTCACCACGATATCACCGCCCGACGGCGCTGCACCCGCGACCGTGGCGGCCCCCAGTTGGAAGCTATTGCTGGCCTGACTTTGCGACAGGGACACGCTGGGATCGGAAAACGTCTCGTACCCGTCAGCACTGATCGTGTAGGTATACGTGCCTGGTGGCAATTGCGGCACGCGATAGGAACCGCTGCTGTCGGTCGTGGCTTCGCGCGAGAAACCTTGATCGTTTGAACGCATCTGGACGGTCGCGCCGGCGAGAGGCTTGCCGTTAGTGTCGGTAATGCGGCCCGCCGCTGTGACGTTTACGTAATCCTGCGCCGCCAAAGGTGTCGCTACGATCGCGGTTCCAACGAGGCCCGCGCCCATCAGGACCAACGCCTGTAGCGCGGCACCGCCGCGCAGATAGTTCGATGTCTTGCTCACTTGCAAATCCCTCGCTGAACCCGGCCGCAACGACTTTTACCGTTTGCGTCCAAGGCGTTTGCCGTCCCCTTTCGATCGCGTGTTCGCGACCCCCGAGAGACATGACGCAGAGATGAACAAGTCGTCATATTGTTGTAAAGCGCAGTTTTGTAACGAAGCGTCGCTTTGGAGCCACCTGTAGCGGAAATGGCACAGTTGCTGGCCCTATTTTATTATATTCAGCCCAAATTCCGGGCAGGAATGCCGCGCTGCACAATTAACAGACAGGTTTGTTACCGTAACGGCTGCGCAACGATCATCGGATCCAGCTTGGCGTCGTTCCAGCGCAGGCTCCAGTGCAGATGGGGCCCGGTCGCGCGGCCGGTCATGCCGGAGGCGCCGATCGGCTGGCCTTGGCGCACGTGATCGCCGGGTTTCACGTCGATCCGCGACAGGTGCAGGAATGCGCTGTTGAGGCCCATGCCGTGGTCGAGCATGAGCAGGTTGCCCTCCAGTGTGAAGGGGTGGTCTGCGGCAAGGATCACGACGCCGTCGGCGGGGGCGGTGACGATCGTGCCGGTGGGGACGGCGACGTCGGTGCCCGAATGATAGCTGCCGGGTTCGCCCTTGTAGACGCGTTGCGCGCCGAACAGTCCGGAGATGCGGCCGGTGGCGGGCCATGCGAAGGCCTGTCGCCAGCCCTGCGCGTCGGTGGTGCGCGCGCGGGCGGCGACGATCTGGGCCAGCTCGGGCGGGCGGAGTTTCGCGAACACCGGATCGGGCGCGGGGAATTTCGGAAGCGTGTTGAGGCGCTCGATCCGCCAGGCTCTAGGCGCGATCGTCAGCGGTTGGGTTACGGTCCGACCGTCGGCGAGCGTTGCCGCCAGCATTGCTTGCGGCCCCGCGTCGCGGTCGAAACCGGCGATGAAGCGGCCATCGGGGGATAGCGTGATTGGCTTGCCGTTCAGCGTAACGGTGCGCGTGCCTGCGGGGGCGGTGCCAAGGATCAGGCTGCCCTGGCTGAGCGTGCCGGTCCAGCGGAAAGCGGACTGGCTCGCGGTATTTGGGGGCGGCGGTTGCTGGGCGGTCGCGTTGGTTGCAACCAGCAGGACGAGCAGCGCCGCCCGGATCATCGTGGCGCCATCGCTTCGCTGGCGGCGGTGGCGGTGGCGTAGGCTTCCTGGCGGGCGACGCTCCAGTAGCGCAGGTCTTCGAGCGCGATACGGTGGCCGGTGGCGGCGCAGGCGACGTGGTCGCCGGGGCTGAGCACGCGGAAACCATTGGCCATATAGTGCAGGCGCGCGGCGCGGTCGGAGTTGGACATCAGCATTGTGGGGCTCTTCTTTACAGCAGGGTCGGCTGGCGCGGCGGCGCATCGGGCGCGGGCTTTGCCTTGGGGGCAGCATAGGTTTTGGCGATGGGGCGCTCAAGGCCGGTGTCCGTCACCGCGTCCACCGTGCCGTCGCGGAAGTGGAGTGTCAGCGTGCCCGCATCGCGCGCCGATTTGGCGGAGGCGAGCGTCTCGCCGCCGGGACGCGCGGTGACGCGGGCATAGCCGCGGTCGAGGATCGCGTCGGGGTTGAGCGACTGGACGAGGCGCCAGGTTGCATCGAGCTGCGCGCGTTTCGCTTCGAGTTTACGTTCGAGGGTGGCGGGGCGGAGCGCTGCGCCCGAGCGGTCGAGACTGCCGCGCGCCAAGGTCAGGCGACGCTCCAGCCCGCGATCCAGACGCTGGCCGAAATCGTCGGCGCGCTGGCGCTGAGGCCCGAGCAACTGGTCGCGCTTCGGGAGCAACCGCGCGAGCGCATCGAGCCGCTCGCGACCGCGCTCGACATGACGGCGGGCGCAGCGTTCGGTGCGGTTGCGGTGGCTGTCGATCGTCAGCCGCAGGTCGGCAAGCACCGGTACCGCGATCTCGGCCGCCGCGGTCGGCGTCGGCGCGCGCAGGTCGGCGGCGAAATCGCACAAAGTGGTGTCTGTCTCGTGGCCGACCGCGGAGATGATCGGGATCGTGCAGGCAGCGACCGCGCGAACCACGACTTCCTCGTTGAACGACCACAGATCCTCGACCGAGCCACCGCCGCGCGCGACGATGACGAGGTCGGGGCGCGGTACCGGGCCGCCGGGGACGAGCGCGTCGAACCCACGGACCGCGGCGGCGATCTCCGCGGCCGAGCCCTCGCCCTGCACCTTCACCGGCCAGACGATGACGTGCGTCGGGCAGCGATCCTCCAGCCGGTGGAGGATGTCGCGGATCACGGCGCCGGTGCCCGAAGTGACGACGCCGATCACCTTCGGCATGAACGGCAGCCGCTTTTTCCGCGCGCCGTCGAACAGCCCCTCGTCCGCCAGCTTCACCTTGAGCTTCTCGAGCAGCGCCATCAGCGCGCCGGCGCCGGCCAGTTCCATCCGCTCGATGACGATCTGGTATTTCGAACGGCCGGGATAGGTGGTGAGCTTGCCGGTCGCGATCACCTCGATGCCGTCCTGCGGGACGAAGGCGAGGCTCGACGCATTGCCCTTCCAGATGACGCCGTCGATCACCGCCTGGTCGTCCTTGAGCGACATATAGCAATGCCCGGAGGCGACACGTTTCCAGCCCGAGATCTCGCCGCGCAGCCGGACATGGCCGAACTCGCCTTCGACCATCCGCTTCAGCTTGAACGCGAGTTCGCCGACCGACATCGCCAGTGCGTTGTCGCCGGGGACTTGCTCGGCTACCAGCCGCCCCATGTCGCTGGACAATTCATCGGAAAAGGGATCGGGCATGAACGTCCTGCTGCTGGGCTCGGGGGGGCGCGAACATGCGCTTGCGTGGAAGCTGGTGCAATCTCGCGGCCTCGATACGCTGTATGCCGCGCCGGGCAACCCCGGGATCGCGCGTGTTGCGACGCTCGTGCCGCTGGATGCGACGGATCATGCAGCCGTCGTCGCGTTCGTGCGCGAGCACGACGTCGGGCTGGTGGTGATCGGGCCCGAGGCGCCGCTGGTCGACGGGCTGGCAGACACTTGCCGCGCGGCGGACATTCCGGTGTTCGGGCCGTCGAAGGCCGCAGCACAGCTTGAGGGATCGAAGGGCTTCACCAAGGATCTGTGCCTGCGCGCCGGCATCCCGACCGCGGGCTATGTCCGTGTAAAGAGCCGCGCGGAGGCGGATGCCGCGCTCGCTCGAACCTTCTCGCTGCCGGTCGTCATCAAGGCGGACGGCCTTGCTGCGGGCAAGGGCGTGGTCATCGCGTTCAGCGCCGCCGAGGCAGATGCCGCGCTCGACGCGCTGTTCGCCGACGGGGAAGCCGAGGCGGTGATCGAGGAATTCCTGGAGGGCGAGGAGGCGAGCCTCTTCGTGCTGACCGACGGCGCGGCGTTGATGCCGTTCGGCTCCGCGCAGGATCACAAGCGCGTCGGCGAGGGTGATACCGGGCCGAATACCGGTGGGATGGGCGCGTACAGCCCTGCCCTCGTCCTGACGCCCGCGTTGGAAAAGCGCGCGATCGACGAGATCGTCGCGCCGACGGTGGCGGCGATGGCGGCCGAGGGCATGCCGTTCTCGGGCGTGCTGTACGCCGGGCTGATGCTGACGCCGCAGGGTCCCAAGCTGATCGAATACAACGCGCGGTTCGGGGATCCCGAGACGCAGGTGCTGATGATGCGCTTCCAGGGCGACCTGCTCGCAACGATGCTGGCGACGGCAGAGGGGCGGCTCGGCGAGATGCCGGCGGCCCAGTTCAGCGACGAGACTGCGCTGACGGTGGTGATGGCGGCGGAGGGCTATCCGGGCACACCCAAGGCTGGCGGCGCGATCGTCGGACTGGATTCGGCGCGGGCCGCCGGCGGCACCGTGTTCCATGCAGGCACCCGGCTGGAGGACGGCGGGCTGGTCGCGTCGGGCGGCCGCGTACTCGCGGTGACCGCGACCGGCGACGATGTCGCGACGGCGCAGGCGAACGCCTATCGCGCGGTTGAGGCGATCGATTTCGCGGAGGGCTTCTATCGCCGCGACATCGGCTGGCGGGAAATCGCGCGCGGGTGATGCCCCTGATCCTCCCCCGCCGGGGAGGCGGCTGGCGCTTGCCAGACGGAGGGGAGGACCAGACTTGACTACCTAGCCGATTACCTCTCGCCGCACTTCACTCGCATCGCTACGGTATGGGAATGAACGAAACTTCCTCGACCTCCGCCTCAGGCCTGAGCCTGTTGCCCGACGGCATCGGAACGCTGACCGCAATCCACTTCGCGATCATCGCGGTGCTGGCGGTTCTCGTCGTGATCGGCCTGATGTGGGGCATCAAGGCCAAGCGCAGCCGTGTGAAGGCCGCGCACGACGTGATCGCCAATGCCGAGGAAGCCGGCGTCCCGCCCGAGCCGATCACGACGAAACCAGCGGTCGAGGAGCGCAAGGCCGAGCAATCGCAGGCGCAGACGCAAATCGCGCGCGCGCCGGTTCCCGCGCCGGCCCCTGCCCCCGTCGCGCCGGCCCCCGCGCCCTCCGAACCTGCGCCGCCGGTTCGAAGCGCACCCGAACCAGTGCCGGTCCCGCGCGACGACGAGTTGAAGGAAACGCCCGATCGTCTCGCCGACGAACCGATCGCCGCTGCGTCGCCGTTGGAGGCTAGCCCGGCGACCGAGGTTGCCGCGCCGGCTCCAGCTGAACCGGCGGCGGTCGAACCGGCAGCGGTCGAACCGGCAGCGTCGGCGCAATCCTATGCGGACGGGCCCGTGACGCAGTTGAAGGGGCTCGGGCCGAAGGTCGCCGCGCAGCTTGGCGCGCTCGGCGTTTCGACGGTCGGCCAGATGGCGGCGCTATCGGAGAGCGAGGCGCAGGGCATCGATGCGCAGCTTGGCAACTTCACCGGGCGGATGGGTCGCGATCGCTGGATCGAACAGGCACGGTTGCTTGCAGCCGGCGACAAGGCGGGCTTCGAAGCGGTATTCGGCAAGCTTTAAGCCCCGCGCGCGGTCGATTGGCGGTGTACAGCAGGCTTGCCATCGGACTGTTCCGTTAACCGTGATCCGCACGCTTCGATGACGATTGGCTCTATGCTGCACGCGCGCCGACGGGCATGTCGGGCGCGTCGCACCTCGATGTAGGAGGGCGGCCGATATACAGGGCGATGAGTGCACATGCTGGTAACGATGAGCGCAATGCTGTTGACCGCTGCACCCGTTCACCTGACGGCCGCGCCGGTTTCGTTACCCGGCGAAAGCGCGAGCGCGGCCCTCCCCGGCGCGGTTCCGTCGCCTTTTGCCAGCGATTTTCCAGCCGTCGTACAGATGGCGACCGTACAGATGGCGGCCTCGCCACTAGCCTTGGCCACGTCGCTTCCGGCGATCGAAATCTTCGCCCAAGGGCTACCCACGCAGGACATTCCGCCGGTCGGGCCCACTCCGTTGAGCACGCTGCCTGCCGAGCGAACTCCGAAGGATATCGTCGTCACCGGCCGCAGGGAGACCGCGGGCGACCCGTTGCGCGCGGTCAATGCCGAGTCGTTCGCAGTGACGCAAAAGGTCGACGACGCGGTGATCGGTCCGGTCGCGCGGACCTACAAACGGGCCGTGCCGAGCCCGATCCGGCGCGGCATCCACAATTTCCTCTACAATCTGCGCGAGCCGATCGTCTTCCTGAACTTCCTGCTCCAGTTCAAGCCGGGCAAGGCGGCGGAGACGGTCGGACGGTTCGCGATCAACTCGACGATCGGCGCGGCCGGCGTGATAGACATGGCCAAGCGCAAGCCGTTCCGCCTGCCTAGGCGCTCGAACGGGTTCGCGAATACGCTCGGCTATTACGGCGTCAAGAACGGGCCGTTCCTGTTCCTGCCGCTGGTCGGGCCGACGACGATTCGCGACCTGCTGGGGGGCGCCGTCGATCGGCTGATCCTGCCGGTCGGCGTCGGCAAGCCCTTCACCAGCGCGTCGTACACGATCCCGGCGGGGATCCTGGGCGCGCTCGACCACCGGTCCGAGTTCGACCAGACGCTGAAGGACCTGCACGACAACTCGCCCGATCCCTACGCGGCGACGCGGGCCTTCTATCTCAACCGGCGGCAGGCGGAGATCGACCACCTCCACGGGCGCGTCGAGGGCGATCCGGCGGGGATGTCGGGGCCACCGCCGAGCGTGGTGCCGTTCGTGCCGAGCGATCTAGAGCCCGGGGCGGCAGCCGCTTCGGGGACGAATTCAGAGGTGCCGGCCGAGAGCTCCAGCGGTGCGCCTGCCGTCGATGCGCCCGCGGCGGCGCCCGCGGCAGTTGCTCCCGGTGGCGATGTGCCGGCGGCAGCGCCTGCGGCGGCTGCTCCAGGGGTCGACGCGACTAGCGGATCCGAAGCTCGTCCCTGAACTACGGAGAGCCTTACCCCCTCTCCGTTCATGCTGAGTAGAGACCGAGTAGCTCCGTCAGGAGCGTATCGAGGACTCGTATCAAAGCACAGGTTCCGCGCGCCTTTCCTTCGATACGCCGCTTCGACAAGCTCAGCAGCTACTCAGGACGAACGGATTTTGATAGGCGCGCCGAATTTAGCGACGGACACCGCATGCGCTCAACCACCCCGGCGGAGGCCGGGGCCCAGTTGGGGGACGGCGGAAACTAGGGGTAGCGCTTCGTTACCGAAACCTTGCCAACTGGGCCCCGGCCTTCGCCGGGGTGGGGTGAAGTGAGAGGGCCTGAGTGGAGTGAAAGGGGCGGGTTCGGCTTTACCCAGCCTCTTCAACCAGCCCTCAGACCTCACTCACCAGCAGCTTGTCGATCCGCCGCCCGTCCAGGTCGACGATCTCGAACTTCCAGCCCTGCTCGACGAAGCTCTCGCCCTCGCCCGGCAGGTGGCGGAAAACCGACAGCGCCAAGCCGGCGACCGTCGCGTAGTCGCGGTCCTCGGGAAGGTCGATGCCGAGGCGGTCGGCAAGCGAATCCGCCGCCATCGTCCCCGCCACCAACAAAGAGCCGTCGTCGCGCACCACTACCGAAGGCGCGTCGTCCGGGTCGGCGTCCGACTTGAACTCCCCGGCGATCGCGGCAAGCAGATCGGCCGGCGTCACGATGCCTTCGAAATGGCCGTATTCGTCGTGGATCAGCGCCATCGGCACCTCGGCCTCGCGCAACGCCAGCAGGGCATCCATCGCGTCGATCTGGTCAATCACGACGGGGGCTTTCCGCATCAGCGCGCGCAGGTCGATCGGATCGCCGCGGAACAGCGCCGCAGCGATGTCGCGCGCCTGGACGACGCCCTTGACCGCGTCGATCGAGCCTTCGCCGACCGGCAGGCGGGTGTGCTGCGACGCGAGCAAAGTCTCGCGGATCTCGTCGGGTCCCCAGTCGCAGTCGAGCCAGTCGATCTCGGTGCGCGGCGTCATCACTTCGCGCACCGGGCGATCCGCGAGGCGGACGACGCCCGAGATGATCGAACGCTCATGCTCCTCGATGATTCCCGACTTCGACGCCTCGGCGACGATCATGTGGAGCTCTTCGGCGGTGACGTGCTCTTCCGATTCGCGGTTGAGCCGGAGCAGCTTGAAGATCAGCGCGCTGGTCGAATCGAGCACCAGCACGATAGGCGCGGTACCGATCGCGAGCCAGCGCATCACCGGCGCCATGAACGAGGCAATCGCCTCGGGCGAGCGGAGCGCGAACTGCTTGGGGACGAGTTCGCCGATGATCAGCGACGCATAGGTCGTCAGGCCGATGACGATCGCGAAGCCGGCGGTCTCGGCGGTTGAGGCGGACAGGCCCCAGGCCTGCAACCGCGCCGCGGTCGGCATGCCGAGGCTGGAGCCCGAATAGGCACCCGCGAGGATGCCGATCAGCGTGATGCCGATCTGGACGGTCGACAGGAACTTGCCGGGGTCGGCGGCGAGAACGATGGCGGCGCGCGCGCCCTTCCTGCCCGAGCGCGCCATCGCCTCGAGCCGGGCCTTCCGCGCGGAGACGATCGCGAGTTCGCTCATCGCGAACACACCGTTCAACGCGACGAGCGCGAGGATGATCGCGACGTCGATCCAGGGGAAGGGGGGAAGCGGTGCCATTGGCTCGACGCCTCTTTGCAGGACAACGCCGCGTCGTACAACCGTCCTTGCGTAAAGCCGTGCGGATACTCGACATCGCGGCGCGATGATGGTCATGGTCGGTTCAGTGCGCAGGCGGAACAATCGTCGCGAAGCCGGGTTGTCGGCCGTATCGGGCACAAAGCCGTCATCCATCACGTCTCAGGGAGATTATCTATGAAAACCAAGATGTTCGCAGGTGCTGCAATCGCCGCATTGATCGCCACCAGCGGCTGCACGACCGATCCCGAGACGGGTCGCCAGACGATTTCGAAGACCGCACTCGGCGGTATCGGCGGCGCGCTCGGTGGCTATCTGCTCGGCGACGTCGTCGGTGGACGGAGCGACCGGACCGAGAAGCTGCTGGGTGCCGGCATCGGCGGTCTCGCTGGCGCGGGCGTCGGCGCGTACATGGACAAGCAGGAGCGGGACCTACGCGCGCGCACCGCCGGGACCGACGTGCAGGTGATCCGCCAGGGCGACGACCTGGTGCTCAACATCCCGTCGGGCATCACCTTCGCCTATGATAGCGCGACGGTGCAGCCGCAGTTCCAGCGTACGCTCGATCAGGTCGCGGATACGCTGTCGCAGTACAACCAGACCTATGTCGACGTGTACGGGCACACCGATTCGACCGGCAGCGATGCATACAACCAGACGCTGTCGGAGCGTCGCGCGCGCTCGGTCGCGGATTATCTCTCGGGTCATGGCGTTCAGGCGGCGCGCATCGGCACGCGCGGTTACGGCAAGACGCAGCCGATCGCGTCGAACGACACCGACGAGGGTCGCGCTGCGAACCGTCGCGTCGAGGTGAAGATCGTGCCGATCACGCAGAGCGATCTGCGCCAGTAAGGGATTGGGGGTGGGGACGGATTGGCCGCTCCCCACCCGTTCGGGCTGAGCGAAGTCGAAGCCCAGCCGTTGCGCACCAGCCCTTCGACTTCGCTCAGGGCGAACGAAGAGTTGTATCCGTGGCTAGGCCAGCAGGCGCGCGACGAGCCTGCTAAAATAACCGTCCCCCGTTCGGGACCTGCCCGGTCGGCGCAATCAGCACCACTTTCCCGTCCGCATCGGGAAAGCCGAGCGTCAGGACTTCGGACATCATCGGGCCGATCTGGCGCGGCGGAAAGTTGACCACCGCCGCGACCTGGCGGCCTACCAACGTCTCCGGCGTATAGTGTTCGGTGATCTGCGCCGACGACCGCTTCACGCCGATCTTGTCGCCGAAATCGATCCGCAGCTTGAACGCGGACTTGCGCGCCTCCGGGAAGGGTTCGGCCTCGACGATCGTGCCGACGCGGATGTCGACCTTCTCGAAGTCGGGGTAGGCGATCGGCTCAGAAATCGACATTGTCGTAGTGCGCCGGGGGTGAAATCAACTCCATCCGCTCGGACAGCAGCGGGCGGAAGCTCGGGCGGCTCTTAAACCCGCGATACCAGCGGGCGGTCTGGTCGTGGCCCTTCCAGTCGATCCCGCCGAGATAATCAGTGACCGAGATCTGCGCGGCGGCCGCGAGATCGGCGAGGCTCATCGTCGCGCCGCCGAGCCAGTTCCGGTGATCGAGCAGGTAATCCATATAGTCGAGATGCCCGACCGCGGCCTTCATCGCTTCTCGCAAGCCCTTGGCGTCGGGTGCGGTGCGGTGCGCGAGGCGCTTGACCATGCGCTCGTGGAGCAGCGGTCCGGTAACGTCGCGGTAGAAATGCGTGTCGAACCACGTGACCAGCCGGCGGATCTCGGCGCGGTTGGTCGCGGTGCCGTTGATCATCGCCGCCTTCTCGACGGTCTCCTCGAAGAATTCGCAGATCGCCATCGAATCGATCAGCGGGGCGACGCCGCGCGAGGCGTCGACCATTACCGGGGTCTGGCCAGCGGGGTTCATGTCCATGAACTCGTCGCGGCGGTCCCAGGGCGATTCGCGCACCAGTTCGTAGCCGACCCCCTTCTCGCCCAGCAGCAGGCGCACCTTTCGCGAGAAGGGACACAGGGGGAATTGATAAAGCTGCCACATGCGCTTCGTTTAGGCGGTGGGGGGCGGCTGTGTCACTAGCGCGGGTTGGGTGGTGCGTAAGAAGATTTGGTTCGCGCCGAGGCGCAGAGAGCGCGGAGGTGTTGCGCTTGTCGCGAAGCGTGCATTTCAGCAACGCGCGTTGGAGTGCGGAGAGCCGGTTCCAGGTGAACCCCCTCAGCGTCCTCTGCGCCTCTGCGCGAAACCAACTTACTTGCACCACCCCGGCGAAGGCCGGGGCCCAATTGGGAGACGTTGCTGGCGGAAGACCACGCCTCGTCACCACGACTTTTCCAATTGGGCCCCGGCCTTCGCCGGGGTGGTGTTTGTGTGGCGTCGTTTACTCCGCCGCAACCAACTCCGCGCTGTCATCCAGCGGATGGCTCAGCCGCGTCAGCATTTCCTTCGGCACGATCTGCCAGAAATGCGGCGCGACCCGGTCCCAGTCCTCGAGCAGGCCCTTCGACCATTTGCTGTCGGTCGTGTCGGCATGATCGCGCACCAGGTCGAGCAGCACGTCGGCCCAGTGGAGCGACTTCACCCGGTCCCAGGTGATGTTCTCGGGGTTGGCGCGCTTTGCGAACACGCCGTCGGGGTCGTAGACGAACGCCATTCCGCCGGTCATCCCCGCACCGAAGTTCGCGCCGACCGCGCCGAGCACCACCGCGATGCCGTTGGTCATATATTCGCACCCGTTCGCGCCGCAGCCCTCGACGACCACGGTCGCGCCCGAGTTGCGGACCGCGAACCGCTCGCCCGCCTGCCCCGCCGCGAACAGCCGCCCGCTGGTCGCGCCATAGAGCACAGTGTTGCCGATGATCGTGTTGTCCTGGCTCGCCAGCGGCGAACTCACCGCCGGCCGCACGATGATCGTACCGCCCGAAAGCCCCTTGCCGACATAGTCGTTCGAATCGCCGAACACCTCGAGCGTGATGCCCTTGCACAGGAATGCGCCGAGCGACTGCCCCGCCGACCCACGCAGCCGGATCGTGACGTGATCGTCCGCCAGCGTCGACATGCCGAACTTCCGCGTGATCTCGCTCGACAGCCGCGTCCCCACCGCGCGGTGCGTGTTGCGCACCGAATAGGTGAGCTGCATCTTCTCCCCGCGCGAGAACACCGCCGCCGCGTCCTTGATGATCTGCGCGTCGAGGCTGTCGGGCACCTCGTTGCGGAACGTCGACAGGCTGAACCGGCGCTGCGAATCGTCAGCATCGACCTTGGCGAGAATGGGGTTGAGATCGAGATCGTCGAGATGCTCCGCCCCGCGGCTGACCTGCCGCAACAGCTCGGTCCGCCCGATCACGTCGTCGAGGCTCTTCACACCGAGCCGCGCAAGGATGTCGCGCACCTCTTCCGCGATGAAGGTCATCAGGTTGATCACCTTCTCGGGCGTGCCGACGAACTTCTGGCGGAGCGCATCGTTCTGCGTGCAGATGCCGACTGGGCACGTGTTCGAATGACACTGGCGCACCATGATGCAGCCCATCGCCACCAGCGACAGCGTGCCGATCCCGAACTCCTCCGCGCCCAGGATCGCGGCGATGACGATGTCACGCCCGGTCTTCAACCCGCCATCGGTGCGCAGCCGCACGCGACCGCGCAGGCCATTGAGCGTCAGCACCTGGTTGACCTCGGACAGCCCCATTTCCCACGGCGTGCCGGCATATTTGATCGAAGTCTGCGGCGACGCGCCGGTGCCGCCGACATGCCCTGCGATCAGGATCACGTCGGCATGCGCCTTCGCCACGCCCGCCGCCACGGTGCCGATCCCCGCCGAAGACACCAGCTTAACGCACACCCGCGCCCGCGGATTGATCTGCTTCAAATCGTAGATAAGCTGCGCCAGATCCTCGATCGAGTAGATGTCGTGATGCGGCGGCGGTGAGATCAGCGTGACGCCGGGCGTCGCATGGCGCAGCTTGGCGATGAACTCGGTCACCTTGAACCCCGGCAGCTGGCCGCCCTCGCCGGGTTTCGCGCCCTGCGCGACCTTGACCTCGATCTCCTCGCACGCGTTCAGATACTCGGCCGTGACGCCGAAGCGGCCGCTCGCGATCTGCTTGATCGTCGAGTTCGCATTGTCGCCGTTCGCGTACGGCACGAAGCGCGACTTGTCCTCGCCGCCCTCGCCCGACACCGCCTTCGCGCCGATCCGGTTCATCGCGATCGCCAGCGTCTCGTGCGCCTCGGGTGACAGCGCGCCGAGCGACATGCCCGGCGTCACGAAACGCTTGCGGATCTCGGTGATCGCCTCGACCTGGTCGACCGGCACGCCCTCCGCGGGGAAGTTGAATTGGAGCAGATCGCGCAGATACACCGGCGGCAGGTCGGACACGCCGCGCGAGAATTGCAGATAACTCGTGTAGCTGTCGGTCGCGACCGCGGTCTGGAGCAGGTGCATCAGTTGCGCAGAATAGGCGTGCGTCTCGCCGGTGTGGCGCTGGCGATAGAAACCACCGATCGGCAACGTCGCGACCGCCGGATCGAATGCCGCCTCGTGCCGGTCGGTCGCGTTGACGTGCAGCGACGCATAGCCCTCGCCGCTGATCTTCGCGGGCATCCCCGGGAACAGGTCGTTCACCAGGCTGCGCGAGAGCCCCACGGCCTCGAAATTATAGCCGCCGCGGTACGACGAGATCACCGCGATCCCCATCTTCGACATGATCTTGAGCAGCCCCTCCTCGACCGCGACGCGGTGGCGGCGCAGGCATTCGGCGAGCTCGAGATCGCCGAACAACCCCCGCGACTGCCGATCGACGATCGCAGCTTCGGCCAGATACGCGTTCACGGTGGTCGCGCCGACGCCGATCAGCACCGCATAATAATGCGTGTCGAGGCACTCGGCGGTCCGCACGTTGATCGACGCGTAAGAGCGCAGGCCACGGCGGACGAGATGCGTGTGCACCGCCGCCACCGCAAGCACGCCGGCGATGCCGACGCGGTCTTCGGAGATGGCTTCGTCGGTGAGGAAGATCTCGCTCTTGCCCTGGCGGACCGCCTGCTCGGCCTCGTTACGGATCCGCTGGATCGCCGCGCGGAGCTTCTCCGGCCCACCGCCGACGTCGAACGTACAGTCGATCTCGGCGACCGCATTACCGAAATGCGCCTTAAGCCGCGACCAATGCTCACCGGTCAGCACCGGCGAATCGAGCACCAGCACGCGCTCGCGCTGGTCGCGCACGTCGAGGATGTTGGCCAAATTGCCGAACCGCGTCTTCAGCGACATCACGTGGCGCTCGCGCAACGGATCGATCGGCGGGTTAGTAACCTGCGAGAAGTTCTGGCGGAAGAACTGGCTGATCAACCGCGGCTTGTCCGAGATCACCGCGAGCGGCGTGTCGTCGCCCATCGATCCGATCGCTTCCTTGGCGGATTCGACCATCGGCGACAGGATCAGCTCCATGTCCTCCATCGTCTGGCCCGCGGCGACTTGGCGGCGCGCGAGTTCGGCGCGGTCGTAGCGAACGACCGCATCCTCGACCGAGGGAAGATCAGCGAGCGTATGGAATTCGCCGATCATCGCGGCGTAATCCGCCTCGCCCGAGATGCGATCCTTCACTTCGCGATCCTGGAGCAGACGCCCTTCGTCGAGGTCGACCGCGATCATCTCACCCGGTCCCAGGCGGCCCTTGGCAACGATAGTCGATTCAGGAACGACGACCATGCCGCTCTCCGACCCTACGATCAGCAGACCGTCCGAGGTCAGCGTATAGCGGAGCGGACGAAGCGCGTTGCGGTCCATGCCCGCGACCGCCCAGCGGCCATCGGTCATCGCGAGCGCGGCTGGGCCGTCCCACGGCTCCATGACGGACGCGAGATACTGGTACATCGCGGTATGCTCGGGCGGCATGTCCGGGCTGGCGGCTTCGGGGACGAGCATCAGCTTGGCGGTCGGCGCATCGCGGCCCGAACGGCAGATCGCCTCGAACACCGCGTCCAATGCCGCGGTGTCGGACGCGCCGGCCGGGATCACCGGCTTGATGTCCTCCGAATTGTCGCCGAACGCGAGGCTCGCCATCCGGATCTCGTGGGAGAGCATCCAGTTCTTGTTGCCGCGGATCGTGTTGATCTCGCCGTTATGCGCGAGGCAGCGGAACGGTTGCGCCAGCCACCATTGCGGGAAGGTGTTGGTCGAATAGCGCTGGTGGAAGATCGCGACGCGGCTTTCGAAGCGCTGGTCGCACAGGTCCGGGTAGAAGACCGACAGCGATTCCGCGAGGAACAGCCCCTTGTAGATGATCGACCGGCACGACAGCGAACAGATGTAGAAGCCCTGGATCTGCGCCGCGATCACGCGCTTCTCGATACGCCTGCGGACGAGATACAGCGTCTTTTCGAACTCGGCGGCGTCCTGCTCCTCGGGCAGCGGCCCGGCGATCATGATCTGCTCGATCTCGGGGCGCGTCGCCTGCGCCTTCATCCCGATCACAGACACGTCGACCGGCACCTGGCGCCAGCCATAGATGGTGTAGCCCGCCTCGATGATCGCGCTCTCGACGATCGTCCGGCAATCCTCCTGCGCGCCGAGATCGGTACGCGGCAGGAAGATCATCCCCACCGCGAGCCGGTTCGGCCGCACCTTGTGGCCGGAGGCGGCGACCGCATCGTCGAAGAACCGCAGCGGCAGGTCGATATGCAGCCCTGCGCCGTCGCCCGTCTTGCCATCCGCATCGACCGCACCGCGGTGCCACACCGCCTTCAGCGCATCGACCGCGGACTGCACGACACGCCGCGACGCGCGCCCATCGGTGGCGGCGACGAGGCCGACGCCACACGCATCGCCCTCGAATTCGGGGCGGTACATGCCGTGCTCGGCGAGACGGGCGCGTTCGGTTTCGTTGGTCATGCCAACCATTCCTTCTTGTCGACGTAGGTGAGCGCGCGCTGGCTAGCGGCGCGGAGAATGTCGGTGGCCCGGACCGCCTCGACCAACTTGGCGAACCGCGCCTCGCTGGTCAGTGGATAGTCGTGGACGAGACGATTGCGCAGCTTGACCACTGCCATCCAGTCGTCGGCGCTATCGATGATTCGCAGCGACACCATTCGGTTGGCGACATCGCGGGCGTACAGGTCCTTGGTATCGACAGCGCGCGCCTGAAGAATGGTCCGAAACAGCCGCATCAACTGATCTTCCAGTTGCTCGACCGTTTTTAGCAAGGCCCGCGATCCGACACGACCATGTTCCGTCATGGCCTTGAACGCGGTCAGGTCGTTCGGCACGGTACCGAGCAGCCGCATATCCTCGTCGAGCGCGATGTTGAGCGACTGCACCCGATCACAGATGATCTCGAGGATGTCGTCTTCGGGCTCCGTCACAGCACGATCCCGTCACGATAGGCGATCCGCTCGAACCCGCGCGGCGTACCGCCACGAATCGTGAGCACGACGTCGACTTTTTGCGGATCGATCCGTCGGAACAGCCGGTCCTCGAATTTGCCCCGATCGCGCCATTCATCCGCGACCGCGTCGACCTCGATGTGGAGGTCGATGTCGCCGCCGCGCAAGGCGTCGTCGACCCGGCTGCCGAACAGGCGCACGACCGCGGTTTCGCCGAACGTCTCCGCGGCGGCCTCCTTGATCGCGGCGACCTCTTCGGGGTTCAGCCTCATGCCGCCACCTTCGCGTTCGCAGCCTTGGTCTTCAGCCATTTGTGCATCGTCGCGGCGACGTCGCGACCGTCGCGGATCGCCCAGACGACGAGGCTTGCACCGCGGACGATGTCGCCCGCTGCGAACACGCCGTCGAGCGAGGTCATCAGCGTCTTGCCGTCGACCAGCACGGTGCCCCAGCGGCTAACGCCGAGTTCGGGCGTCGCGAACAGGGTCGGCAGGTCCTCGGCGTCGAAGCCGAGCGCCTTGATGACCAGATCGGCGTTCACGGAATAGTCGCCGGCGGGATCGGGCTCGGGTGCGCGGCGGCCGCTCGCGTCGGGCGCGCCGAGACGCATCTTCCGCACCTTGACGCTCGATACCACGTCACCGCCGTCGAAGCTCTGCGGGCCCGAAAGCCAGACGAACTCGACGCCCTCTTCCTCGGCATTGGCCACCTCACGCTGCGAGCCGGGCATGTTGGCGCGGTCGCGGCGGTAGAGGCACTTCACCGACTTCGCACCCTGGCGGATCGCGGTACGGACACAGTCCATCGCAGTGTCGCCGCCGCCGATCACGACGACGTCCTTGCCCGCGGCATCGAGGCTGCCGTCGTCGAACGCGGGCACGGCGTCGCCGAAGCCCTTGCGGTTCGAGGCGACGAGGAAATCGAGTGCCGCGACCACGCCGTTCGAACCGCCGCCGGGCAGGTCCATAGCGCGCGCCTTGTAGACGCCGGTCGCGATCAGGATCGCGTCGTGACGCTGGCGGAGATCGTCGAGGCTCGCATCCTCGCCGACCGCAAAGCCTTCGTGGAAGACGATGCCGGCTGCCTTGAGTCGCTCGACGCGGCGCATGACGATCGGCTTTTCCAGCTTGAACCCGGGAATACCGTAGGTGAGCAGCCCGCCCGCCCGGTCGTAGCGATCGTAGACGTGCACGTCATAGCCATGCCCGCGCAGATATTCCGCCGTGGTCAGACCTGCCGGCCCCGCGCCGATCACACCGACAGACTGGCCGCGCGACTTGCCGGGGACCAGCGGCTCGACCCAGCCATTTTCCCAGGCGGTATCGGTGATGAACTTCTCGACCGCTCCGATCGTGACCGCGCCGTGCCCCGTAAATTCGATAACGCAATTGCCTTCGCACAGCCGGTCCTGCGGGCAGATGCGGCCACAGATTTCGGGCATGGTCGAGGTCGCGTTGCTCAGCTCATACGCCTCGCGCAGACGCCCTTCCGCGGTCAGCCTGAGCCAATCGGGGATGTGGTTGTGCAGCGGGCAGTGGACCGCGCAATAGGGTACGCCGCACTGCGAACAGCGTCCGGCCTGCTCTTCCGCAGGTTCGACGGCATAGCGTTGCGCGATCTCGCGGAAATCATCGGCCCGCTCGTCCGCGGTGCGCTTGTCGGGGTAGGATTGCTCCCTACCGACAAATTTGAGCATCGAATCGTTCGCCATGATAGCCTCCGACAGCCGCGTTATTGCGCGATCGGAGCCTTGTCACGGCTAAATCAACAGATATGACATGAGTACTGTCATATATAATTGCACTCTCAAGCAGAATTCGGTGAGAGCCGTTCTCAATTACCTTTATTGGTCCCAGTTCGGACTTACTTGGTCAACAGCCATACCAGCGCGGCCGAGCCGGCTGCCACGCGGTACCAGGCGAACGGGACGAAGCCGTGCTTGGTGACGATCCCGACGAACCACTTCACCACCAGCAACGCGACGATGAACGACACCGCAGCGCCGATCGCGATCGCGCCCAGCCCGACCCCGCCGCCGCTCGCGATCGCATCGCGGTTCTTCAGCAGTTCGAGCGCACTCGCACCCAGCATCGTCGGGATCGCGAGGAAGAAGCTGAACTCAGCCGCGGTGCGCCGTTCGACGCCCAGCGCCAACGCGCCGAGGATTGTCGCGCCAGACCGGCTGACGCCCGGGATCATCGCGAGACACTGGAGAAAACCAATGCCGATCACGGTCTTCAATGGAATGTCCGCCACTCCGCTGATGTCGCTGCGCGGTGCGAACCGCTCGACCGCGAGGATCGCAAAGCCGCCGACGATCAGCGCGATCGCGACGACTTCCGCATTGCCAAGCAGCGCCTCGATATATTTGTGCAGCGCCAGCCCGATGACGGCCGCCGGAATGAACGCCACCACCAGGTTGCGCAGGAACAGCCACGACTTCGGCTCGCGCTTGATCAGCCCCATGCCGACCGCCCAGAACGTCCGCCAATAGAGCACGACGATCGCGAGGATCGCACCGAGCTGGATGACGACATTGAACACCTCCCAGCGCCCCGCATCATAACCGAGCAGCCGCGTCGCGAGGATCAGGTGACCGGTCGAGGAGACGGGCAGGAATTCGGTGATCCCCTCGACGATGCCGAGGAGGATGACGGTGAGAAGTTCGGTCAAGCGGGAGCTCCGGCGCGATAGGTCAGGGCAATGTCAGGGGCGGCGTAGCACGCGCTGGATCAGATAACAGGGACTTCCGCGCGCGTTTCGGCGCGGCGTCCGAACCGTCCGGCCTTGCGAAAGCGCACCAGCCAGCCCGGTGCGACCGTCGACAGCGGCGTCGCGTCGATGCCGAATGCGGCCAAGCCGTCGGTGCCGGTAACGACGTTGTCGCTCTGCAACATGGTCCACTGGTCCTTGGTGATCGGCATGCCGGGCAGGAAGCCGGCCTTGGCAATCATCGCGCCGGCAAAGTCCGGCAGCTCGACGATCGAGGGATCGCGACCGATCGTCTTGGCGATCCAGCGGATGAGGTTGCCCATCGTGATGATGTCGGGCCCGCCGAGCTCCAGCGTCTGGCCGCCGAACGTCTCGGGCGCGGACGCCGCCGCGACGATCGCATCCGCCACGTTGCCGACGAATACCGGCTGGAACTTCGCACCCGCGCGCAACACTGGCACGACCGGCGCCTTGGCGATCATGCCGGCAAAGCGGTTCACGAACTGGTCTTCCTGGCCGAACACGATCGACGGCCGCAGGATCGTCGCGTTCGGGAACGCGTCGAGCACCGCCGCCTCGCCCTGCCCCTTCGACTTGCCGTACGCCGACGCGGACTGGGGATCGGCGCCGATCGCCGACACGTGCACCAGCGCGCCGACGCCGGCCTTCGCCGCAGCCTGCGCGACGGTCTGCGCGCCGAGCGCCTGGACACGCTGGAAATCACCCGCGAGCACGCCGACCAGGTTCACCACCACGTCCGAGCCGCGGACCGCATGCGCGATCGTCTCGGGCTTGGTCACGTCGGCACCGACGAACTGCGTCTGGCCAAGCCCGCCGAGCGGTTTCAGGAAGAACGCCTGCCGCGGATCGCGCTGCGCGATGCGGACGCGCGCGCCCGTCGCCAGCAGCGCCTGTGCGACATAGCGGCCGACGAAACCGCCACCCCCGATCAGCGTCACCAGTTTGTCGTTCATCGCCCGTCCGTCCACTTTGTTTTGCCTGCCCATTCGCGAATAACCCCTTGCCCCAGCAAGAGGCGTGTTGACAAGCATCGCGACCCTCCACTAGAGGCGCCCTCCTACCCCGTGCCCGGATGGCGGAATTGGTAGACGCACCAGCTTCAGGTGCTGGCGATCGCAAGGTCGTGGAGGTTCGAGTCCTCTTCCGGGCACCATCTACAACGAGCGAGCCCAAACCGGGCGGATCACCAGATCCGCCTGCGCTGCGCTCGGCTTGTAGAAATGCTGCTCAAATGTTCCCACGGCGATGACAGGCGGGGACAGGCATGGTCCTGCAATAGCGGACGAGCGCTTTCACGGTGGCCGCGAACGGGTAAAGTGCCATCGGCACTCGGTCCCGACTAAATTCAATCCATG
Source organism: Sphingomonas arabinosi (assembly GCF_036663715.1). Classification (NCBI taxonomy): domain Bacteria; kingdom Pseudomonadati; phylum Pseudomonadota; class Alphaproteobacteria; order Sphingomonadales; family Sphingomonadaceae; genus Sphingomonas; species Sphingomonas arabinosi. The sequence goes on along the minus strand of NZ_JAXOJN010000001.1, from coordinate 170,189 downwards.
CCATGATCCGGCGGACGGTCGGTTCGCCTTTGCGGCGCGGGAAGTCATTTTGGCGTGAGCGACGCCGATACGGCTAACCGCCCGAACGATCGCGCGCCTTCCCGTATCGATCACGCTCCAAGCTTGGAGGATCGTGATACGTCGTGCACGGCTACACTACTTGTCGACGCTCCGAGGGCGCGTTCAGTGCCACCGCCAGTTCGCTCGGTACTATCGCGATTTGTTAAAATGCCTCGACCGCTCAATGCGGCAAAGCGCTGGATGCCCCGTGAGGATTCGAACCTCAATAGGCGGTATCAGAAACCGCAGTCTTACCATTAGACGACGGGGCATCAGCGAGGGCGGGCTCTACGGGGGCGGTTTATCGCTGTCAACGCCAAGATGTTGCCGATGTGCCACTTGGCTTGCGTAATCGCGCCGCCGCGCTACATTCACTGCCAAGCACCGGGCGGGTATTTTCCCGCGGCGGCAGACATAGATAGCGAGTTTTACGGCGATGGGGGATGTTTCCGCCCGAATGCCGTTCCGGCAGGGTAGTCCTGCCCGTCCGGCGACGACCCGGCCCTCTCGTGGGCGGTGGGCCGATGCGCAGGCGTTTGCCGCGCTCGATCTAGGCACCAACAATTGCAGATTGCTGATCGCGCGGCCCCAGGCTGGCGGGTTCGCGGTGATCGACGCGTTCTCGCGTATCGTGCGGCTTGGCGAAGGTCTGGCCTCGACCGGCAAGCTGAGCGACGCGGCGATCGAGCGGACGATCGCCGCCTTGCGCGTGTGTTCGGACAAGCTGCAACGGCGCAACGTCACGCTCGCGCGCTCGGTCGCGACGGAGGCCTGTCGGCAGGCGTCGAACGGGCCGGATTTCATTGCGCGCGCACTCGCCGAGACGGGTATCCACCTCGACATCATTTCCGCCGAGGAAGAGGCGCGGTTGGCCGTCCTTGGCTGCCATGCGCTGATCGAGCCGGGGGAAGATCCGGCACTGGTGTTCGATATCGGCGGCGGATCGACCGAACTCGTGCTGATCGATACCTCGACGCCTGTTCCGACCGTGCTCGACTGGCATTCGGCGCCGTGGGGCGTGGTGTCGCTGACCGAGCATGCCGGCGGCGGTGAAGGCGAAGACGGACGCCGCGCCGCCTATGCAAGGATGCGGAGCGTGGTCGCGGACAGTTTCGCGGGGTTCGCCAGCCGCCTGCCCCGGCATATCGAGCGGCCACGGTTGCTCGGCACCAGCGGCACGGTGACGACGCTCGGCAGCGTGCATCTCGGGCTCAGCCATTACGACCGGTCAGTGGTCGATGGGCTGATCGTGCCGGCCTCGGCGATGCGTAAGATCAGCGCCGACCTATCCCATATGTCGATCACGGAGCGCGCCAAGCTGCCGTGCATCGGCAACGAGCGCGCCGACCTGGTGGTCGCGGGCTGTGCGATTTTGGAGACGATCATGGATTTGTGGCCCGCCGAACGGCTCGGCATCGCCGACCGCGGTATTCGCGAAGGCATACTGCGCGGACTGATGGGCTCCCCCAAGCCCGGCAAAGCCACGGGAGCGACGGCATGAGCCGCGGCGGTTCCGGCGGGCATGTCCGCGTGCTCACCGCGCGCAAGCGGACCGCGCAGTCGACGCGCTGGCTCGAGCGGCAGTTGAACGATCCGTATGTGAAGCGCGCCAAGGCCGACGGGTATCGCAGTCGGGCGGCGTACAAGCTGATCGAGCTGGACGAGCGGTTCGAGCTGATCCGGGGATCGAAGCGCGTGGTCGATCTGGGCCTCGCGCCGGGCGGCTGGGCGCAGGTGATCCGGCGGCGGATTCCCAAGGCGACCGTGGTCGGGATCGATCTGCTGCCGGTCGATCCGATCGAGGGCGTGACGATCTTCGAGATGGATTTCCTCGACGATGCCGCACCGGGGAAGCTGATCGAGGCGCTGGGCGGCGCCCCCGATCTGGTGCTGTCGGACATGGCGGCGAACACCGTCGGGCATCCACAGACCGATGCCTTGCGGACGATGGCGCTGGTGGAAACTGCGCTGCACTTTGCGTGCGAGGTACTCGAGCCGGGTGGGACGTTCGTGTCGAAGGTGTTTGCGGGCGGTGCGGATTCCGAGCTGGTCGCGGAGATGAAGCGGAACTTCAAGACGGTGAAGCATGCCAAGCCACCGGCTAGCCGTAAGGGGTCGGTCGAGTGGTTTGTTGTCGCGCAGGGGTTTAAGGGTCGGTCAGCGGATTAGCATGGCTAATCCGCGTCGCGGACCGACCCCGGCCAGCGTTGCGCAGCAACGACTGACGACGCGGCTTCGCCGTGGCGCCCTGCCTTAGGGTGGTCGCAAGCGATGCGGCCGGAATGAAGCATAAGCATGTTTCCCCGCGAAGGTGGGGATCCAGGCTGGGCTCCCGCCTTCGCGGGAGAACATGGGCGAGGCTCGCCAGATGTGATGCGTCGATCAACGACCCACGTTTTCGTCATCCCCGCGCAGACGGGGATCCATATGCTCAGGCGGTCGCGATCCTACGAGAGGCTGGCCAATATGGGTTCCCGCCTCCGCCGGGAATGACGGCTTTGGGCCGGACCATCCCACCCGTGCCCTCACCCTTCCCACGGCAAGCGCCGCGGGCCCCTTCCCTCTCCCCTTCAGGGAGAGGGCATAGAAAAAGCCCGCGGACTTGGGTCCACGGGCTCTCTCTATTTCGCGCGCCGCGGCAAAGCCGCGTCGTCGGTCGGGCGATGCCCGCCGGCCGGGGTTTCGGCCGAGCCGCGGATTAGCTTTCGCTAATCCTGCTGCTTCAACCCTCGTAATCCGCCCCAAGATTCTGGTTCCGCGGCGGCGCAGCAGCGGTAAGCCGCAACGCTTCGGCCGAAGCCGCCAGGCTGCCGACGGCATCGACCTCGTCGTCGTCATCGACGCGAACCTTCTGCAGGCCCTGGATGACCTGTTCCTTGAGATGCGCCGGCTTGACGTTCTCGTCGGCGATCTCGCGCAGCGCGACGACCGGGTTCTTGTCGCGGTCGCGATCGAGCGTCAGTTCTGCACCGCCCGAGATCTGGCGCGCACGCTGGGCCGCGAACAACACCAGGTCGAACCGGTTGGGGATCTTGTCGACACAATCCTCGACGGTAACGCGCGCCATGCGGCTTCCTTCGTAACAACGATAGAATGAGAGTGCGTCGCCTACGGGGGGTGGCCCGCAAAGTCAAGAAATGCGCGGATGCCGCCCCCGGGTTGCCACTCGCGCGCCCGGTGTCCATCAGGCGCACCATGGAAGATCCCGCGGAACAGCCGACTTTCGCCGTCGACGGCAACCAGATGACGCTGCTCGATACCGGCCCCCGGCGCATCGACGCCGTGCTTGCGCTGATCGACGGTGCCGAGCGGACGTTGCGCATACTCTATTACATCTACGCCGACGACGAGTCCGGAAAGCGCGTGAATGCCGCGCTCCTCGCCGCTGCCGGACGCGGGGTCGAGGTCGCGCTGATCGTCGACGGCTTCGGTAGCGACGACGCCTCCCAGGCCTTTTTCGAACCGCTCGAGACCGCGGGCATCTCGGTCTGCCGGTTCTCCGCACGGTTCGGCCGCCGCTATCTGCTGCGCAACCACCAGAAGCTCGCGCTTGCCGACGAGGCGCGGATCATCATCGGCGGGTTCAACATCGAGGACGATTATTTCGGGACGGCGGCCGAACAAGCCTGGCGCGATCTGGGCCTGCTGGTCGAGGGACCGGCAGCGGGACGCCTGGCAGGGTATTTCGATGCGCTCAAGGACTGGATCCACGAGCCCAAGGGCAAGCTGCGCCGGCTGAACGCGGCGCTATCGCGCTGGAGCGAGACCAAGGGTGCGACACGGTGGCTGATCGGCGGACCGACGCGGAAACTGTCGCCCTGGGCGCGCGCGGTGCGCGACGACATGCGCGCCGGACGACGGATCGACATCATCGCCGGCTATTTCACGCCCAGCCCCACGCTGCTGCGGCGGCTCGACAAAGCCGGGCGCCGGCAGGCGGACGTGCGGATCGTCACCGCGAGCAAATCGGACAACAACGCCACGATCGCCGCCGCGCGGTTCACCTATGCCGGGCTGTTGCGCAAGGGCGTGCGGGTGTTCGAATACCAGCCGACCAAGCTGCACACGAAGCTGTATGTGATCGACGACGCGGTGCATATCGGCTCGGCGAATTTCGACATGCGCAGCCTGTTCATCAACCTCGAACTGATGCTGAGGATCGAGGATGCGGCGTTCGCGGCGCACGTCCGTGGCTACATTGACGGCGAGGTCGCGAAATCGACCGAAGTGACCAAGGAACTGTACCAGGCGAACACCGGCTGGGTGCAGCGCATCAAGCAGCTCGGGGCATATTTCATCGTTGCCGTAGTGGACCCGAGCTTGTCGCGAGGGCTGAACTTCGGGATCGACGAGTAGGGACGTCGAGCGAGGCGTGCCACACTGAGACCAACACTCCCGTCATCCTGACGAAAGTCAGGACCCAGGATAACGGAAGCTGCCGCTTTTGGCTCTGGATCCTGACTTTCGTCAGGATGACGGCCGGACTTTGCCCAGCATCAGCGCCGACGGCACAGCCGCCGTCGGACGGGTTCGGCTTAGCCGACCCGCCGGCCGGGTCTGACGCTGCGCTGCGCTATCGCTTTGCGCATCGACGCGGGCGTGGCCGCGCCTGCGTCAGTCCTTCCACGCCCAATACAGCTGCGCCGGCGGCACGTTCCACCACTCCATGTCGTGATCGATCGACACGAAATGCGGCGTCAGGAAGTCCTTCACCTTGGGCGAGAACTGATAGACCAGGAACGCGCCGCCGGTCCGCAGCACCGAATGCGTGGCGCTTGCGATCGCCGGACCGACGCCGGGGGGCAGCGTCGAGAAAGGAAGCCCGGACAGCACATAGTCCGCCTTCTCGAAACCGTGATCCGCGACGATCGTCTCGACCTCGTCCGCCGACCCCAGCACCGCGAAGAAACGCGGGTCGGTGATCGTGTGGCGCAGATACTGGATGAACTCGGGGTTGGTGTCGATCACCACCAGCTTGGCATCGGGTGCCATGCGGTCGAGAATCGGGCGGCAGAAGGTGCCGACGCCCGGACCGTATTCGACGAACAGCTTGCAGTTCGCCCAGTCCACCGGACCGAGCATCTTGCGAATCAGCTTGTCCGACGACGGCACGATCGATCCGACCATGACCGGGTGTTTCAGGAACCCTGAAAAGAACATCTGCCACGGGGACGGCACGCCTGCGGGTCGGCTGCGTGCACGCCGGGTGGCGGTGGTCGAACTGGGCATCGCGTTCCTTACGGTCAGGGGTCCCGCACGCTGGCGAGGCTTTGGCCCTCCCGTCGCACGAATTCCGAACGCGTTTCAAGGCCCGCGGGTTGCATCGGGCGACGAACCGAAGCGGAAGTCGTTCTGCGCCAAGCGGTTCACCCGCTTTGGCTCCCGCTTTGCCAAGCGTACCGCATCGCTTAAGAACCGGTCATGAACGACGATCGTACAGGACGGATTGCGGTTATTTTCGTGTCGATCCGTAACGACGCGGACCCGATCGGTTACGGCCGGGCGGCGGCGGCGATGGACGCGCTCGCCGCGCAGCAGCCAGGCTATCGCGGTGTCGACAGCGCGCGCGAGGCGGGCGGTATGGGGATCACTATAAGCTACTGGGCAGACGACGCCGCGGCGATCGCATGGCGCGACCATCCCGAGCACACCGCGATTCGCGACCAGGGACGATCGCTCTGGTACGACAGCTATTCGGTGAACGTCGCGCGGATCGAGCGCGCCTATGATTGGACTCGACCATGATCGGCCCGGCGACCGGGACCACGACCGAAGGCCCCAGGATCGACCGCCTCTTCGCGCTGATGTTCCTCGTCATGCTGACGATCGCGGCGGGGAATACCGCGTTGCAGTCGGTGCTGCCCGCGCTCGGTCGCTCGCTCGGGGTCGCCGACAGCGCGGTCGCGGCGGCGTTCTCGGTCTCGGCCCTGCTATGGGTGATCGCCGCGCCGTTCTGGGCCAACCGGTCTGACAAGCACGGCCGGCGGGCGATGATCCTGCTCGGCGTCGGCGGGTTCAGCGTGTCGCTGACCCTGTGCGGCGTGTTCCTGCTCGCGGGGATCAACGCCTGGATCGGCGGCACGACCGCGTTCCTGTGCTTCATCGGGGGACGGCTGATCTACGGTGCGTTCGGCGCCGCGGCCCCGCCCGCGGTCCAGGCGCTGGTCGCCGGCGAGACTACGCGCGAGGAACGGACCAAGGCGCTCACGCTGCTCGCCTCGGCATTCGGGCTCGGCACGATATTGGGGCCGGCGATCGCGCCGTATTTGATCCTCGGCTCGATCGGCGGGGTCGAGATCGGGCTAGCGGGCCCTGCGTTCCTGTTCGCGGTGTTCGGGGTGGCGGTGTGGATCACCGTCCGACGAATGCTGCCCGACGACAAGATCGTCCCCCCGCACGAGACGCACGGCGCAAGTTCGGCCTACCCCTCGATCGGCGGCGCGCCGACCGGCGCTTCGGTCGCCGCCGCCACCGGCTCGTATGTCGAGCATGTCGGCTACACCGATCCGCGCATCCGTGCCTGGATGATCGCCGGGCTGGTGATGGGCCATGCTCAGGCGATGACGGGCCAGGCGATCGGCTTCCTCGTGATCGACCGCCTCCACCTCGCCCCCGCGCTCGCGCTGGAGCCGACCGGCATCGTCCTGATGATGGGCGCCGGTGCCGCTTTGCTCGCACAATGGGGCATCATTCCGCGACTGAACATGACCCCGCGGCAACTCGTGCTGACCGGACTGGTGCTGGCCGCTGCCGGCACCGCGCTGACGGGAATCGCGACGTCGCTCTACACGATCGCGACCGCCTATGCGCTGGCGAGCCTCGGCTTCGGGTTCACAAGGCCGGGGTTCACGGCAGGGTCGTCGCTGGCGGTCGGCGCCAACGCGCAAGGCTCGGTCGCGGGCAAGGTGACGTCGATCAACGGCGCGAGCTTCGTCCTCGGCCCGTCGATCGGGGTCGGCTTGTACGAAGCGCAGCACTCGCTGCCGTATCTCGTCGCGGGTGCCGCGTGCGCAGTGATGATCGCCTACGCCTGGGTAGCGCTGAAGGACGCAAAAGACGCCTAGGCTCGGCGGTGCGAGAGATCCGGCTTCACGCCAGCGACCCTCGCGCCCGGTCGGCCAAACGGTCCACCGCTGCCGCGTGTATCGCCGGCGCAGACGTCAGCACGCCGAACGCCTGCGGCCGTGGCTTGTTGAACACCAATGGCGCGCCCAGCGCGTCGCTCACGGCCGCTCCCGCTTCGCTCGCGACCAGCACCGCGGCGGCGATGTCCCATTCATTGCCCCAGCGAAGCGTCGCGACGAGGTCGGCCTCGTCGGCAGCGACCATCGCGATGCGCAGCGCGATGGAATTGGGTTTGTGGACCATGACGAGGTCGCGATCCGCCTTGGGAAGCGCGTCCACGGGCGTCCGGCTGCCGGCGAAGTCGGTGCGGTCGCCGGTCTGGAGCCGCACGCCGTTGCGCGTCGCGCCCTGCCCCGCCACCGCGTGCCAGCGTTCGTCGCGCGACGGTGCTTCGAGGATGCCGATCACCGGACGGCCGCGGTCGACCAGCGCGACCGAGACGCACCAGCCGGGCCTCGCGCGGATATAGTCGCGCGTGCCGTCGATCGGGTCGACCACCCAGAGCAGATCGTGCGCGAGTCGGTCGGCATTGTCGGCAGTTTCCTCGGACAGCCAGCCAGCTTCGGGCAGCAGCGCCGACAGCCTTGCCTTGAGCATCCGGTCGATCGCGATATCGAGTTCGCAGACCGGGCTGCCGGGGGTCTTTTCCCAGCGCTGGAAATCGGTGTCGAACCGGTCGAGCGCCATCGCCCCAGCCTCCGCGGCGATCCCCGCGACGGCGTCGGCCATCGCCCGCAGCCACTCGGGCGACCGCTCGGGTCCGCTAGACCGGTCAGCCACTCGCCACCGTCATCCCCTCGACGCGCAACGTCGGCACGTTGACGCCGTAGCGGAATTCGAGGTCATTGGCGGGCGTCATCGCCAGGAACATGTCCTTGACGTTGCCGGCGATCGTGAACTCCGCGACCGGCGTGGTGATCTCGCCGTTCTCGATCCGGAAGCCCGCTGCGCCCCGGCTGTAATCGCCGGTCACGCCGTTCGCGCCGCCGCCCATCAGCTCCGTGACGTAGACGCCCGACGTGATGTCCGCGATCAGCGTTTCGAGCGGGACATGGCCCGGCTCCATGAACACGTTGCTGGTCGCCACGCCGGGGCCGCCGCCGACACCGCGCGCGGCGTGGCCGGTCGGTTCCAGGCCAAGCTGGCGCGCCGAGGCGGAGTCGAGCAGCCAGCGTTCGAGCATCCCGTCCTCGATGATGTCGCTCGGCGAGACCGGCAGGCCCTCGCCGTCGAACGGGCGCGAGCGCAGGCCGTGCGGGCGGTGCGGATCGTCGCAGATGGTGATGCCGTGCGCGAACACCTGGCTGCCGAGTGAATCGAGCAGGAAGCTGGTCTTCCGCGTGATCGCCTGGCCGGAGATCGCGCCCAGCATGTGGCCGACCAGCGATCCGCCGACGCGGCGGTCGTAGACGATCGTCGTCGCGCCGCTGACGAGGCGGCCGGGATTGAGCCTTGCGACCGCCTGCTCGCCGGCACGGCGGCCGATCGCGTCTGGCGCTTCTAGATGCGCTCGGAGGCGGGCGCTGCTGTGCGCGTAGTCGCGCTGCATGGCGCCGCCTTCACCCGCCAAGACACTCGCGGACACGCCGTAGCCGGTCGCGGCGTACGCGCCGGCGAAACCGTGGCTGGTGGCGAGCGCCCAGACGCTGCGCGAGGCGCTCGCCCCGCCGCCTTCGCTGTTCGACACGCCGGGGACCGCACGCGCGGCGTCTTCGGCTTCGAGGGCTGCGTCGCGCAACTGTTCGGGACTCACTTCGCCGCCGTCGTCGAGACCGAGCATGGGAATGATGCCGTGGAGCAGGCGATCGGCCGGGGCCAGACCGGCCCAGGGATCCTCCGGCGCCTCGCGCGCCATCGCGACCGCGCGTTCGACCAGCGCGTCCATCGCGGCGGTCGACAGGTCGGATGTCGAGACGCTGGCGGAACGCTGGCCGACGAACACGCGCAGGCCCAGATCCTCGCTTTCGGAGCGGCCGATATCCTCGAGCTTGCCGAGGCGGATCGACACGTCGAGCGAGGCATCGGCGGCGAAGACCGCGTCGGCGGCGTCGGCGCCCGCCGCCTTCGCGCGCTGGACGATGTCGTGGGCGCGGTCGCGGGCTTGGTCTGGGGTCAGCATATCAGCGACTTAAGGATGGAGGGACGTGCCGACAACCACGCAGGCGAGGAACATGAGCAGTCCGGCGAACCGGTTCGATCGGAAGCGGGCGAGTGCGGCGGTGCCCGCGCCCTCGTGCGTGTCGGGTTTGAGCGTGACCACCTGCCACGCGAGATGGACCGCGACGGGGACGAGCGCGGCGATCGCGAGCGGGTCGGGCCGGACTTGCCAGAAGGCTGCGGCCCAGAGCGCGATCGCGGCGATGTAAAAGACCCCGACGCCGGCCTTTACATGGCTGCCCATGCGGAGCGCGGACGAGCGGATGCCGATCATCGCGTCGTCCTCGCGGTCCTGCAGCGCGTAGATCGTGTCGTAGCCGATCACCCACGCGATCGACCCGGCATAGAGCAGCCACATCGGCGTATCGAGCGCACCTGCGATGTCGCTCCAGCCGACCAGCAGCGCCCAGGAAAAGACGATGCCGAGCCACGCCTGCGGCCACCAGGTGATGCGCTTCATGAACGGATAGGCGGCGACAGGCGCCAGGCTGGCGAGCGCGACGATCGCGGCGCAGAACGTCAGTTGCAGCAGGACGGCGAACCCGATCAGGCAGAGCGCGACGAGCCAGATCCAGGCGAGCGTGATCGACACGAGCCCGCTCGGGATCGGCCGGGCGCGGGTCCGGGCGACCTGCGCGTCGAGGTCGCGGTCGACGATGTCGTTGAACACGCACCCCGCCCCCCTCATCGCGATGCTGCCGAGCAGGAGCCAGAGGATCAGGTCCCAGCGCTGTACCGCGCCGCCGGCGAGCGCGACTCCCCAGGCACCGGGCCAGAACAGCAACCACCAGCCGATCGGGCGATCGAAACGGGCCAGCAACGCGAGGCCGCGGAGGGTCGGCGGGAGGCGCCCGACCAAGCCCGTATGTTCGCTGTCAGGGACGATTTCCGCGTGGCTCGGCTTGGTCTGCATGGCGGGGGCGTAGGAAGACGGGGTTTGGCGCGCAAGCCTTTGCCGGCTAGGGTCGAGGGAGTGTCGCGTTCGGATCCCCTCGCATGATCGGCCTCTCTGTCGCCGTCGGCCGTTTCGTCGAGGCGCTGTTCTGGGGAATCTTCCGGGTCGCGGGCGCGGTAGCGGGCGCGCTGATCCTCGGGATCATGGTCTTGACGGTGGCGTGGCTGGTAGCGCGAAAGATGTGGGCACGACGAAAGCGTTGATCTGACGATGTGGGCGCAGGGAAGCGCGGACCTTCCCCCCTCCCTGAAAGGGAGGGGTCGGGGGTGGGTCGGCCGCTTGGCGAGCGTGTCGGCAGTTACAGGCCAACCCACCCCCAACCCCTCCCTTCCAGGGAGGGGAGCAAAAAGGAACAAATCCTCCCCGGCACGGGGAGGGGGACCGTTCGCCATAGGCGAAGGGTGGAGGGGGATCACCACGCGCGTAACCCCGGCGGTAAAGGGCTCACGGCTTCAACGCCCGGGGCAAAACGCAAGCGTGACGCGCGCGAAAGCCCCCCTCCACCAGCTGCGCTGGTCCCCCTCCCCGTGCCGAGGAGGATTTGCTAAGCCCCCCCCATGCCCGCAACTCCCGCATGGCCGCCGCAGTCCACGCCGCGCCTCTTCGTCGACACGCCGCTCGCGCCCGGTCCGCTCCACGTCGACGGCCCCGCCGCGCATTATCTCGCAGGCGTGATGCGGCTGAAGATCGGCGATCCCGTAAAGCTGTTCGACGACCGCACCGGCGAATGGCTCGGCGTCGCGTCCAGCGTCGGCAAGCGCGACCTGGTGCTGGACGTCACCGAGATGCTTCGCCCGCGCGAGGACGTGCCCGATCTGTGGCTGTGCGCCGCGCCTCTCAAGAAGGGCCGCGTCGACTGGATGGCGGAGAAGGCGTGCGAACTCGGCGTCGCGCGGCTGCAGCCCGTCGTCACGCGGCGGACGATCGTCGACAAGCCCAATACCGATCGCCTGCGCACGCAGATGATCGAGGCGGCCGAGCAATGCGGCCGCACCGCGCTCCCCGAGGTTACCGAACCGGTGAAGCTCGCCGCCCTGCTTCGCGACTGGCCCGCCGATCGCGCGCTGTTCTTCGCGGACGAGACCGGCGGCGTGCCGGCGCTGGAGGCGATGCGGTCGCGACCCGGTCCGGCCGCGATCCTGATCGGACCCGAAGGTGGCTTCGACGCCGAGGAGCGCGAGGCGATCCGCGCGCACCCGAACGCGGTCGGCATCGGCCTCGGCCCACGCATCCTGCGGGCGGAAACCGCGGCGGGCGCCGCCGTTGCGTTATGGATGGCGGCCGCCGGTGACTGGAGCGCCGATTGGAGTGCGGATCGGGCGGGTGCATGACATTGATACCGATTGGTCTGAATCCCCTCTAGCACCCTCGTTCATCGGCGCGTAAGGCGCGGTGATGACGACGATTCCCGCTCCGAAAAAGACCAGCCCGACGATCGAGTCGCGCGACCAGTTGATCGCCAGCTTCGCGGGCGGCGAGAAGCCGAAGGACGCGTGGCGGATCGGCACCGAGCACGAGAAGTTCGTCTATGCGAACGGCGATCACCACGCGCCGTCGTATGATGAGCCCAGCGGCATCCGCGCGCTGCTCGGCGAGCTGGAGCAATATGGCTGGAAGCCGGTCCTGGAGGGCGGAAACGCCATCGCCATGTCGGGTCCGGACGGCAGCATCAGCCTGGAACCCGCGGGCCAGTTCGAACTCTCCGGCGCACCGCTCGACAGCCTGCACGAGACCTGCGCCGAGACCGGGCGTCATCTGGAGCAGGTGAAGGCCGCGGGCGAAAAACTCGGCATCGGTTTCCTCGGGCTCGGCATGTGGCCTGACAAGACGCGTGCCGAACTGCCGACGATGCCCAAGGGGCGTTACGCGATCATGCTGCGGCACATGCCGCGCGTCGGCAGCATGGGCCTCGACATGATGCTGCGGACCTGCACGATCCAGGTGAACCTGGATTACGCGTCCGAGGCGGACATGGTGAAGAAATTCCGCGTCGGGCTCGCGCTCCAGCCGCTCGCGACCGCGCTGTTCGCGAACTCGCCGTTCACCGAAGGCAAGCCTAACGGCATGCTGTCGTATCGCAGCCATATCTGGTCCGACACCGATCCGCACCGCACCGGCATGCTGCCGTTCGTGTTCGAGGACGGCTTCGGGTACGAGCGCTACGCCGAGTACGCGCTCGATGTGCCGATGTACTTCGTCTACCGCGAGGGGAAGTATATCGACGCCGCAGGGCTGTCGTTCCGCGACTTCCTTAAGGGCGAACTCAGCGTCCTGCCGGGCGAAAAGCCGACGCTCGACGATTGGACCGATCATCTGTCGACCGCCTTCCCCGAGGTACGGCTGAAGACGTTCCTCGAGATGCGCGGTGCCGATGGCGGGCCGTGGAACCGGATCTGTGCGCTGCCGGCCTTGTGGGTCGGGTTGCTGTACGACCAGGGCGCGCTCGATGCGGCGTGGGACCTCGTCAAGGACTGGACCATCGACGAGCGCCAGTCGCTCCGCGATGCGGTCCCGAAGCTGGCGCTCGACGCGCCGATCGCGGGCGGCGGCAAGCTGCGCGATATCGCAGGGCAGGTACTCGACATCGCCGGCGCCGGCCTGTCGGCACGCGCACGCTTCAACCGGGCGGGCGACAACGAGAGCGGCTTCCTCGACCCGCTGCGCGAGATCGTCCGCAGCGGCAAGGTGCCCGCCGAAATGCTGCTCGATCGCTACAATGGCATCTGGGGTGGCGACGTCTCGAAGGTCTACGACGAAGCCAGCTTCTAACTCCTCCCCTCCCGCTTGCGGGAGGGGTCGGGGGAGGGCTTGGCCGCAAGCGTAGAAGCAGAAAGCGTAAGGCCGCCCCTCCCCTAACCCCGTAGCTTCGCGAACAACCGCGGCACCAGCCCGTTGCGCGTCATCCACGCGAAATACGCGCGGTAGCCCGGATCGAGCTTCAAATGCCGCTCCTCGGTCTTTGCGCGCCAGTAATATACCCCGCTGACCGCCGCCAACAGCAACGTCGCCCGCACCGCGTCGACCACGCTGCCAAGCGTTAGCACCGGGATCGTCGAGATCCACCAGAACAGATTCTTCGACAGATACGCCGGGTGCCGCGACACCGCATACGGCCCATGCGTCAGGATCCCGCGGTTGGTCAGGTTCGAGAAACGGAACCCGAACGCCATCGTCGCCCACGCATAGATCGCGGTCAACCCGACCAGCACCGTCCCGATCAGCGCAAGCAGGACCGGATGCCCCTGGAACCAGTACGCCCAGTCCGACGTGCCGGGGTGATAATCGAGAGGCCCGCCCGTATTCATCAGGATGAACGGCGGATAGCACATCAGCGCAGGCATCCACGCCGCCGCGTACGGATTGGCGCTGCGGATATGCGAATCGAGCGGCCGGAACGTCAGCAGATAGCCGACCGTCGCGAACGCCACGTCGATCAGGAACATCAACGTCACCAGCCAGCCCGACAGCGCCACCGGATCGCGGAGAACGATCGAGACGTCGCCGCGGACGAAATCGCCGAACCCCGGCGGAACGATCGCCAGCATGAAGGCGAGGAAGAACGTCTTCACCCCCCATGCGCGGAGATGGCCATGGATCGCCTCGCGGTCGACGCCCGCCTGCCCGGTCAGCCAGGCGCCGAGATGCCACGCGCCGTCGCGCGGCTCGACCAGATAGCGGTCGATCCACAGCACATAGGATATCGACGCCACGAACCGGATCGACGCGGCGTTGGTGAAGCACCACATCGCGAACGCGAAATTGCGCTGCCAAAAAAAGCGCCCGTTGCCATAGATCACCGCGATCGCCGTCCAGGTCGCCCATAATCCGGCAAGCTTCGTCAGGCTCAGGTCCAGCGCATCGCGCAACGGCTGTCGCGCGGACCAGTCGATCCCATTTCTGGGGCTGCGGTGGACCTTGTCGACCAGCAACGACCGGACGACCATAGGCACCCCACAGGCCACGACGTTCACCAGCGCCGAATACGTCCCGTCCATGCCGAAATGCCGCGCAAACCCGATCCATGCAAGCACGCCGACCAGCCCCGGGAACGGCCAAGATGTGACGACACAGATCATAGTCGAGGCAAGCAACTTGCCGGCAAATCGCCGACCAAGATGTTCCATTTCGAGACCTGCATGAACGAGAATTTAATCGCGGGCGCCACGTCTGCCGTTACATTGCGACCGGGGGAGATCGCGATGTTCCAGAGAATCATCGAACGTGCCAAATGCATGATCGGCGTACACCGACGGTCCCGCAGACACACGGAGTTCAAGGGCCGGGGCGGGGATACGAGCATCTGCCGCCACTGCAGCCGACCGATGCGGAGCACCCCGGCAGGCTGGATCATCGACAAATCGCGCTGATCGGGATCGGCGCGCGAAAAGGTCAGCGCACCGCGGCGATCGCGCCGAGCCGGATTGATCCATCGGTGAATGGGTGGCGGAGCGGGAGGGATTCGAACCCTCGATACGCTTTTGACGTATACTCACTTTCCAGGCGAGCGCCTTCGACCACTCGGCCACCGCTCCGCATTGCTCTGGAAGGGCGTCTGCTAGTGCGCGTTTCACGTACGCGCAAGCGATTGCGTGCGGGGAGGCGCTCGGGCAGTCTGCGGCGATGCTGAATCTTCTTCTCGCTGCCGCGCTCGCGCAAGCCGTTCCGGTCGCCGCCACGCTGCCGTCCGATCCATTGCCGGCGGATTGGGTCGCGGTGCCGGACGACGAACTGCTCGTGTTCACGCTGGCCAATGGCCACCGGTTCACCGTGCGGCTCGCGCCCAAATATGCGCCCGTGCACGTCGCCAACATCCGCAAGCTCGCCGCCGCGCATTGGTGGGATCTCGGCGCCAGCGTCTACCGGCTACAGGACAATTACGTCGCGCAATGGGGCGATGCGACCGAGAAGAAACCGTTGGCCGCAGGCGTCGTCGCCAACCCGCCAGCGGAATATTCGCATGCCGGGCCGACCACAGTGGCACGGCTGTCGCAGCGCGATCCCTATGCCGAATGGGCGGGGTATAGCCGCGACGGCTGGCCACTGGCGGGCAATGGCGCGACCGAGTGGCTGCCGCATTGCTACGGCATGGTCGGCGTCGCGCGCGATCTGGCGCCGAGCACGGGGAGCGGTGCGGAACTCTACACCGTGATCGGCCATTCGCCCCGCGCGCTGGACCGCAACATCGCGGTGGTGGGCCGGGTGATCGACGGGATCGAGTGGCTGTCGTCGCTACCGCGCGGGACGGGCGATCTCGGTTTCTACAAGGCGGAACGCGAGCGTAGCCCGATCGTGTCCGCCCGCCTCGCGAGCGAACTGCCTGCCGCCCAGCGACCGCGCTTCGAATATCGCGCGGCGGACAATGCCCGGTTCGTCGCCTGGATCGCCTCGCGCGAGAACCGGGCGGGGCCGTTCTTCACGGTGCCGGCGGGCGGCGCCGACATCTGTGCCGCGCTGCCCTCGGTGCGCAAGGCGCCCTAACGAACGACCGGCGGCTTGCCGAACAGGCCAGCATTATAGTCCTCGATCGCGCGGACAATTTCCTCGCGGGTGTTCATGACGAAGGGGCCGTGAGACATGACCGGTTCGCCGATCGGGTCGGCGTGGCCGTAGAGGATCGTGGCCGGTGCTTCGGTCGTAACGGCGATCGTGTCGCCGTCCGGCGCGAACGTGGCGAGGTGCTGCGGCCTGATAGGCGTGCCGTTGGCCGATGGCGAACCGGCGACAACGTAGAAGAAGACCGCACGCCCGCTTGGCGCCGGCAGGTCGACCTTGGCGCCGGCTTCCAGTTCGACGGTCATCATCGTTACGTTCGTCAGCGATTCGATCGGGCCGCGCTGGTCTCCGAAGCTGCCCGAGATCAGGTTCACTACGCCGCCATCGACCGGGATCGCAGGAATGTCCTCGCGCTGGAGGCCGGTATAAGCCGGCTTGGTCATCTTGAGGCGGCCCGGAAGATTGACCCACAGTTGCAGGATCTCCAGCGGGCCACCGTCGCGCTTGAACGACGCGGGCGAGATTTCGGCGTGGATCAGGCCCGAGCCGGCGGTCATCCACTGGACGCCGCCCGCGCGGATCACGCTCTCGTGACCGCCGCTGTCGAGATGCGCCATCTCGCCCTTCAGGATGAAGCTGACCGTCTCGAACCCGCGATGCGGATGCGGGCCGAACGGGAGGCCGGTGTTGCCGGGGCGATAGGTCTGCGGGCCGTGATGGTTCAGGAACAGGAACGGATCGACCTGCGGAAGGCCGGGCCCCGGCAGCGGGCGCCGGGTGACCAGATCGGCGATGTCGTCGCGCTGCGCCGGATACTGGTTGAGGACCTGCCGCATGTCAGGATGCCTCGCGGTCGGCCGCGGTGGGGCGGGCGATGTCTGCGAGCAGGTCGTCTATCCCGCCGACGAGGAAGTCGAGCGTGCGCTGGTCGGTGAGGCGGCCGTCCGCGATCTTCTCGTGCACCGCGCCGACAACGGCTTGGGGGCGCAGCACGGTCCGGGCACCGATCGACGCCAATGTCTCGTTGAGTTGCGCATGCGCGCGCGCGCCGCCGACCGCGCCCGGCGAGGAGGTCAGCGTGAAGACCGGCTTGCCCGTCAGCGTGGCCTTGCCGTGCGGGCGCGAGGCCCAGTCGAGCGCGTTCTTCAGGACGCCCGAGATGCCGTGGTTGTATTCGGGGGCCGCGATGACGATCCCGTCGGCCGCGCCGATCGCCGCGCGCAGGGCCGCGACGGCTTCGGGGGGCGTGTCGGTGTCGGCGTCCTGATCGTAGAGCGGCACGTCGTTCAGCGCGAAGATCGTGAGCGCGGCTTTGTCGGCGACCGCTTCGCCGAGCGTGGTCAGGATAGCGGTGTTGTACGAGCCGCGGCGCAGGCTGCCGGAGATCGCGAGCAGAACGGGAAGGGGCATGGACATTCCTTTTAGGTGAAGCGGTAGCCGGAGATCGCGGTTTGCAGCACGCGTTCGCTATACTCTTGCGTGCCCCGCTGGTCGGAAGCACCGGCGGCGACCATCAGCGGCAGGAGATGCTCCTCGCGGGGGTGCGAGAGGCGACCGGCGGGGGCTTCGGCCCAGTCGGCCAGCGCTTCGGTTCGAGCGGTCGATTCGGACTCCACGGCCGCGGTGAGCCACTGGTCGAACGCTTCGGACGGCGCGGTGAAGCGCGGGTCGCCGTAACCGCGCATGTTGTGGAAGCTCATGCCCGAACCGACGATCAGCACACCCTCGTCGCGGAGCGGAGCAAGCGCGCGGCCCGCGGCAGCGTGGAGCGTCGGGTCGAGATCGCGATCGACGGACATCTCGACGACCGGAATGTCGGCGTCGGGAAACGCGACCTTCATGGGCACGAAGACGCCGTGGTCGAGGCCCCGCGTCGGGTCGACTGTGGCGATTAGCCCGGCACCGCGGATCAGGTCGGCGGCGCGGGCGGCCAGCACAGGGTCTCCGGGCGCGTCGTAGCGAAGCTCGTAGGTATGCGCCGGGAATCCGCCATAGTCGTAGATCAGCGGCGGCTTTGCAGCGCCGGTAAAGGCGAAGCCGTGCGTTTCCCAATGGCCCGATACGACGAGGATCGCCTTTGGCTTGGCGGGGAGCGATGCGGGGATCGACTTGAGGAAGTCCGCCATGCCGGTCCAGTTACCGGCGGGATCGTCCATGAAGAAACACGGTCCGCCCCCGTGCGGGATGAAGAGCGTTGGCTGGCGGGCGTTGGTCATGGTCCAAACCTAGGCAGCGGCGGCGGCGATCGGAAGGCCGTGAATGGCAACGCTGCGTTGCTGGAGGCGCGCGCCGTCACGTCCAGTAGAGTATCCTGGCCCCAGGGAGCTTGGCCGCGATCTCGTCCTGGAAGAAACTGCGAAGCGCGCGCATCGTGTCGGCGTCGTAGACGTATTTCACCGAGCCGAACTTGGTGCGCTTCTCGGTGCGGTCGGCCATGCTGAGGTCGAGCGACGAGCCGGGATACCAGGTCTCGAGCACCGCCTTCGATCCCGGCGTATAACGGTGGGTGATCAGTTCGATCGTCACGTCCGGTACGTCGGCGAGCACCCTGCCCGCCTCCGCCAGCAAGTCGCCATACGCCTCGCGCCAACCTTCGGCGGCGATGATCGGGGCGACCGTCAGGCCGATCTTGTAGCCCGCGTCCGCCATTTTCCGCAGCGCCGCCAACCGCGCGGCAACCGGGCTCGTGCCACCTTCGAAGCGCGCATAGGCGGCGGGGTTGATCGAAGCGCGCATCCGCGTGCGGCCGCGGTGATCGAGCGCCAGCAACGGATCGACCGCGTCGAACTTGGTGGTGAAGCGCAACTGCACGTCGGCCTCCCACGCGCCGAAATGCGCGATCAGCGCGGACAGCGATCCGGTGACGTGCTCGATGCCGAGCGGGTCGGTGTAGCAGGACGCCTCGAACGTCGTGCCCTCATGCGCGCGGGCGGTCGAGCGTGACGTGACGGTGCCCTGGCCGAGATGCGCGGGAAGTTCTGCGAGGATCTCCGGCAGGTTCGCATAGACGCGCGTGATCGGCGGGCCTTTGAGCGAGCCGGCAAGGTAGCAATAGCCGCAATGCGCGGGGCAGCCCTCGGCGAGGTCGATCCGCCAGTCCGCGCTCGGGGCGATCGGCTGGAGCTTGCGTTTCGACGGCGGCGCGACGACCAGCGCCAGCGTCGCCTTCGCTTCGGCATAGGCGCGGCGGGAATCGTCGGGGAGGTCGAGCTTGAGGCGGTCGCTCGGCAACGTCGTGACGGGCACACCCAGCGCGGTTGCGCGCGCGGCGATCTCGGCACCGTGCTCCCAGGTCAGCGCGGACGGCGTCGCGAGCAGTCGCTTCGGCTGCCAGAGTCGTGAGGGTTTTGGCGCTGGCATCGAACGACAACGCGCGCCTTCGCCCAAGCGTTGCGGCTATTTTACCGGGCGCTTCTCGAGCTTCCGCGCGAGCGTGCGGCGGTGCATGCCGAGGCGCCGCGCGGTCTCCGAAATGTTGAAGTCGGTTTCGGCGAGCGTGGTGTGGATGCGCTCCCATTCGAGCGTCTTGATCGAGGTCGGACGCTCCGACAGTTCGGTGTCGACGCTGCCCTCGGTGCGATCGAACGCGGCTTCGATGTCGTCGGTGTTCGAGGGTTTGACGAGGTAATGCGACGCGCCGAGCTTGATCGCCTCGACTGCCGTCGCGATGCTCGCGAAACCGGTCAGGACGACGACGAGGATCTCCGGATCGTGCGCGTGTAGCGTCTGGACGCAGACCAGGCCGGACGCGCCACCGAGCTTGAGGTCGACGACCGCGTAGCGCGGCGTGCGCTTCGCCAGTTGCTCGACCAGTTCCTCATGGCTGGCGGCCTGCATCACGTCATAGCCACGGCGTTCGAACGAGCGCCGCAGCGTGCGGGCGAAGGTCTCGTCGTCCTCGACGATCGCGAGCAGCTTCGGTTCGGTCATGGCGTCCGTCACGGTGCTTGTCATGACAGCGCGATCGCAGAGAGCGGCATGGTGATCGTCACCTGCGCGCCGCCGCCTTCGCAGTTCACGACGGACACTCCGCCGCCCAGCTTGCGCATGACGTTGACCGCGAGGAACAGGCCGAGACCGTGACCGGGTTCGCGCTTGCTCGACTGATAGGGTTTGCCGAAGCTTGCCAGCCTTTCGTCGCTGAAGCCCGGCCCGCGATCGCGGACGATCAGCGCGAGGTTGCCGTCGTTGCGTTCGCCGCGAAACGCGACCCAGTGCGGCGAGGCTTCGGCGGCATTGTCGAGCACGTTGGCGATCACCTGTTTGAGTGCGGGATCGGACACGACCTGCGGATCGTCGCCGACTCGGGTGGTATAGTCGAAATCGACCGACGGGTGCACCGCACGCCATTCGTCCACGATCGCATCGAGGAACTGGTGGAGCGGCATGATCTCGGGCGCCTCGCCGCGCGCTTCGCCGGCCGACAGCAGGATGCCGGTGACGATCGCCTTGCAGCGCTGCACCTCGGATTGCATCTCGACGATCTCGGCTTGCAGGTCGGCGTCCTGCGCGAGCGTCGGCATGCGGCGCCAGTCGGCTAGGATCACGGCTATCGATGCGAGTGGCGTGCCGAGCTCGTGTGCGGCGCCGGACGCCAGGAGCCCCATGCGGACGATGTGGTCCTCCTCCGCGGCCTGCTGGCGAAGGTCGGCCAGGCGCGTGTCGCGAGCGCGCAGATTACCGGTGATGCGGGTCATGAACAGCATCAGTAACGTCGCGATCAACATGAAGCAGAGCAGCGAGCCGATCGTGTAGAGCAGGAAATACTCGCCGCTGTAATCGGGGGGCAGGATCAGCGGGTGGTAATACACCGTCAGCACGGCGAAACAGGCGGCGGTAACGGCGACGATCGCCCAGCTCGACCAGCGATCGAGCAGCACCGCGCCGAGCACGACGTGGAGCAGGTAGAGCGAGATGAACGGGTTGGTCGCGCCACCCGCCAGATAGAGCTGCGTGGTAAGCAGGCCGACGTCGAACAGCAGCGCGAGCAGCAGCTGGACGTTGGCGCCCTTGCGCCATCCATAGAGCGGCATGCTCGCCAGGTTGAGCGCGACCGCGGCAGCGAGTGCGGCCATCATCGGGACGAGCGGCAGGTCGAAGCCGAGTGCGAACCGCGCGAACACGATCGTGACGAGCTGTCCCGCGACCGCGATCCAGCGCAGCGTCACGAGCTGTCGCATGTTGGCGTTGCCCGTCGCGTCGGTCCGCGCGGTGGCGAGCGCGAGCCAGCGTTGCCAGCCCAGGCGTGCGGACGCCGAGGTCATATGTCCGTGCCCCCTCGCCGCCTGCGTGCATCCTGGCGCACGAACACGACGAACGCGAAGACCGTCATCGCGGCGAGCGCGAACCAGGTCAGCATGTAGACGAGGTGGTTGTTCGGAAAGGCGATGATCGTCAGTCCGCCGATCGGCGCCGCGGTACCGGACTTGTCCGCATCGACGAAATACGGCGCGACGTCCGACAGACCGCGCGCCTTGGCGATCGCGGCGACATCGCGCGAATACCATTTCCCCGTCGCGGGATCGTTGCTGCGAAGGAAGCCGCCGCCCGGCTCGGTGATGCGGAGATAGCCGGTGATCGTCATCGGGCCGGTCGGCTTGGCATGCGCGACGCGCTGTTCGGACGACACGTAGCCGCGATTGACGAGGACGGTGAAGCCTTGGGCGGTCCGCAAGGGCGTGACGACCCAATACCCGCTGCCGAGCGCGGTCGCGGCGCGTACCAGCGTCTCACGCGAATTATCGAGGGTGCCGTCGAGCCGGATGCGGCGATAGGCGTCGGTAGTGGCGGTGATCGCGCCCCACGACGCAGGTCCCGGCGGCGCGACCGGCGCGGCATGTGCACGAGCCGCGACCTGTTCGATCAGGTTGAGCTTCCAGGCGCGGCGCTCGACCTGCCAGATGCCGAGCGCCATGAACCCGGCGAACAGCAACAGCGCGACCAGGCCTGCGACATAGACGGCAGGGCCCGGTCGCGTCTGCATCACATGTCTGCCGCGGCCTGCATCGGCATCATGTTGCTGTTCATGTGGTACATCACCCAGATCGACCCGGCGAGCGTGATGACGACGAGGATGATCGTGAAGATCAGCGCCATCATCGTCCAGCCGCCCTCCGACTTGCCGCTCATGTGCAGGAAGTAGATCATGTGGACGACGATCTGCGCGACCGCGAACACCATCACGACGAGCGCGGCGGTCGACGGATCCTTGAACGCGTCGGTCATCACGATCCAGAACGGGATCGCGGTCAGGATGACCGAGAGGAAGAACCCCTTGAGATAGCTGCCACGCGTGCCGTGTGCGGCGCCGTTGTCGTGGTCGTGATCGGCGTGCGGATTGTTCGCCGGTGCTTGGGGGTCGCTCATCGTAGGGTGCCCATCAGATAGACGAAAGTGAAGACGCCGATCCAGATGACGTCGAGGAAATGCCAGAACATGCTGAGGCACATCAGGCGACGCTTGTTCGCGGCGATCAGGCCGTGCTTCTGAACCTGCACCATCAGCGTGACGAGCCAGATCAGGCCCATCGTGACGTGAAGGCCGTGCGTGCCGACCAGCGTGAAGAACGACGACAGGAACGCGCTGCGGGTCGGGCCCGCACCCTCATGGATGAGGGTCGCGAACTCGTACATCTCGATCGACAGGAAGGTGAGGCCAAACAGCCCGGTGAAGATCAGCCACATCTGCATGATGCGCTGGCGCCCTTCCTCCATCGACAGCATCGCGAAGCCATAGGTGATCGACGAGAACAGCAGCATCGCGGTGTTCACCGCCACCAGCGGCAGCTCGAAGATCTCCTTCGGGCTGGGACCGCCGGCATAGCTGTTGCCGAGCACGGCATAGGCCGCGAACAGCACCGCGAAGATGAGGCAATCGCTCATCAGGTACATCCAGAAGCCCAGCATCGTGCTGCTGCCTTCCGGATGCTCATGCTCGTCGAGCTCGTAGAACGACAGCTCGCCGTTGTTGGTCATCGGTTTGGCGGACATCGCGTCAGGCTCCCTGGATCGCGAGCTGGCGGGTGCGCGCGTCCTCGCTGGCGATCACGTCCTCGACCGGGATGTAGAAGTCGCGCTTGTAGTTGAAGGTGTGGAAGATCGTCGTGCCGAAGATGCCGACCAGCGCCAGCCCCGCGAGCCACCAAATGTACCAGATCATCGCGAACCCGAAGGCCACGCTCAATCCGGCGAGCACGACGCCCGTGCCGGTGCCGCTTGGCATGTGGATCGCCTTGAAGCCGGAGACCGGGCGGGCATGCTTGCGGTCCTTCATGTCGTACCAGGCGTCCAGGTCATGGACGATCGGCGTGAACGCGAAGTTATACTCCGGCGGCGGCGACGAGGTCGCCCACTCCAGCGTACGGCCACCCCACGGATCGCCGCTGAGATCGGCAAGCTTCTCGCGGTTCCGGATGCTGACGAAGATCTGCATCAGGAAGGCACCGATACCGGCTGCAATCAGCGCTGCACCGAAGGCGGCGATGACGAACCAGATCTGCAGGTTCGGATCGTCGAAATAACGCATCCGGCGAGTCACGCCCATCAGGCCGAGCACGTAGAGCGGCATGAACGCGAAGTAGAAGCCGACGACCCAGCACCAGAACGAGATCGTGCCCCACTTCTTGTCCAGCTTGAAGCCGAACGCCTTCGGGAACCAGTAGTTGATCCCTGCGAACATGCCGAACAGCGTGCCGCCGATGATCACGTTATGGAAATGCGCGACCAGGAACAGCGAGTTGTGCAGCACGAAATCAGCCGGCGGCACCGCGAGCAGGACGCCGGTCATGCCGCCGATCGTGAAGGTCACCATGAAGGCGATCGTCCACATCATCGGCAGTTCGAACCGGATCCGGCCCTTGTACATCGTGAACAGCCAGTTGAAGATCTTGGCCCCTGTCGGGATCGAGATGATCATCGTGGTGATGCCGAAGAACGAGTTCACGCTCGCGCCGGAGCCCATCGTGAAGAAGTGGTGCAGCCAGACGAGGTAGGCGAGGATCGTAATGACGAGCGTCGCATAGACCATCGAGCTGTAGCCGAAGAGGCGCTTGCCCGAGAAGGTCGAGGTAACCTCCGAGAAGATGCCGAACGCCGGCAGGACCAGGATGTAGACCTCGGGGTGACCCCAGATCCAGATCAGGTTGACGTACATCATCGGGTTGCCGCCGGCGTCGTTCGTGAAGAACGCGGTGCCGATGTAGCGATCGAGCGACAGCATCGCGAGAACCGCGGTTAGCACCGGGAAGGCGGCGACGATCAGGATGTTGGTGCAGAGCGACGTCCAGGTGAAGATCGGCATCTTCATCATGGTCATGCCGGGCGCGCGCATCTTGACGATGGTCGCGACCAGATTGACGCCGGACAACAACGTCCCGATGCCCGCGATCTGCAACGCCCAGATATAGTAATCGACACCGACGTCCGGCGAATACGCCAGTCCCGAAAGGGGCGGCATCGCGAGCCAGCCGGTCCGCGCGAACTCACCGATGAACAGCGACATCATGACGATCACGGCGCCGGCCGTGGTCATCCAGAAGCTGAAATTGTTGAGGAACGGGAACGACACGTCGCGCGCACCGATCTGGAGCGGGACGACATAGTTCATCAGGCCCGTGACCATCGGCATCGCCACGAAGAAGATCATGATCACGCCGTGCGCGGTGAAGACCTGATCGTAGTGATGCGCGGTCAAATATCCTTCGGACCCGTTGAACGCCATCGCCTGTTGCGCGCGCATCATGATCGCGTCGGAGAACCCGCGCAGCAGCATGACGATCGCGAGGATCATGTACATGATCCCGATCTTCTTGTGGTCCACGCTCGTGAACCATTCCTTCCACAGATAGCCCCAGACCTTGAAATAGGTCAGCGCCGCGACGAGCCCGAGCCCGCCGATCGCCACCATCGCGAAGGTGGCGACGACGATCGGTTCGTGCAGCGGCAGCGACTCCAGGGTCAGGCGGCCGAAGATAGTCTTCAACAGGGTGTCGTTCATGATGGTTCTCTAGCCGTTCGCGACGGGGCGCGTGCCCGGCTGTGTGAGTGGGGTGAGCATCGTGTGATTGCGGTTCTGCTGCGAGCCGGGCGCGCTATTGGCGCCGTCCTTTTTTATGTCGGCGGGCGCGGTCCAGTGGTTGCCGCTGCCCTTCTCGTCGGCATCCTTCATCAGGGCGCCTTCGACACGCTCGGACGAATCCTGCGGGCCCTTGCCGTTGTTCACGCCGGGCATCGCCATGCCGCTGTGCGAGTCGCCGCCGTGAGCCCCCCCCTTTGCGCCGTGCATCAGCTCGGACATGCAAGGCTTGCCCGGCTGGACGCACTGCTCGACGACCAGCTTGAACATGTCGGGCTGGACCGCATTGTAATAGCGAACCGGGACCTTCTCGCTCGGCTTCTCCAGTTGGAGATAGCTCGCACGGTTCAGACCACCGCCGCGCTGCTTGACCTGGTTGACCCAGGCCTGGAAGCCCGCATCGTCGACGCCGTGGAAGCGGAAGCGCATGCCCGAGAAGCCCGCGCCGCTATAGTTGGACGAGAAGCCCTCGTAATTGCCGGGCTTGTTGATGACCGCGTTCAGCGTCGTCTGCATGCCGGGCATCGTGTAGATCATGCCGGCAAGCGCAGGGATGTAGAATGCATTCATCACCGACGACGAGGTCAACTGGAAGCGGATCGGCCGATCGACCGGCGCGGCAAGCTCGTTGACCGTGGCGATGCCGTATTCCGGATAGATGAAGAGCCACTTCCAATCGAGCGCGACGACCTGCACCTCGAGCGGCTTGCCCGCACCGTTCGCGCCGTTGCCCGCCTGCTGCGTGTCGACCAGATTGCCGACCGGCACGTTGTTCGCGAGCGTCGGCGTATCGGGCTTGATCCGGCCGAGCGGACGATACGGATCGAGCAGATGCGTGCTCGTCCACGTCAGCGCGCCGAGCGCGATGATGATCAGCAGGGGCGCACCCCAGATCATCAGCTCCAGCCCGACCGAGTGATCCCATTTGGGCTCGTACCGGGCGGCCTTGTTCGACTGGCGATAGTGATAGGCGAAGAACAGCGTCGCGCAGATCACCGGCACGATGATCAGCAGCATCAGCCCGGTGGCGATGAGAACCAGGTCGCGTTGCTGCACCGCGATGTCGCCCGAAGGGGACATCACGACCCAGTCGCAGCCACTGGTAAGCAGCGCCAACGGCATGGCAGTAAGCCATAATTTCAGGCGGGAAAGCGATTTCACGACGGTCATTGCGTCCCCCTACGCCTAGCTTTCGCCGCACTACAGTGGACAATTTGTCCAATGGGCGCTGCACTGCAACATCGGCATGGCTTTATCATTACGCGGGGTAGCATAGATTGCCCCTGCCCGCATCCGTCGGAACAGCGTATCGTCGGGGTATCGTCGGGCTAAGTCCCTGCAAGAGCGAGTTGAAGAATGACTGCAGACACGGTTCCAGAAACGAGCTTCGAGAGCGACGTTCGCGAAATCCACAGCGATGGCGAGCATGTCTCGCCGGGCGTGATCGCGATCGGCGTCGTGATCGGCCGGACGTCGGAATTCTTCGACTTCTTCGTGTACGCGATCGCCTCGGTGCTCGTGTTCCCGACGCTGGTCTTCCCGT
This sequence comes from Sphingomonas arabinosi, assembly GCF_036663715.1. Classification (NCBI taxonomy): domain Bacteria; kingdom Pseudomonadati; phylum Pseudomonadota; class Alphaproteobacteria; order Sphingomonadales; family Sphingomonadaceae; genus Sphingomonas; species Sphingomonas arabinosi. The sequence goes on along the minus strand of NZ_JAXOJN010000001.1, from coordinate 143,784 downwards.
ATGTCGACCGGTTGCAGGGCACGATCTATTCGTTCGCGGTGTTCGCGCTGGCGTTCATCGCCCGCCCGATCGGCTCGATCATCTTCATCGCGGTCGATCGCGCGTACGGGCGCAGCGTCAAGCTGACGATGTCGCTGTTCCTGCTCGGCACCTCGACCGTCGCGATGGGGTTTATCCCCAGCTATGATTCGGTCGGCAACTGGTCGGTCGCGATCCTCGCGTTGCTGCGTATCGGCCAGGGTATCGCGCTCGGCGGCGCATGGGACGGTTTGGCGTCCCTGCTGTCGCTCAACGCCCCCGAAAAGCATCGCGGCTGGTACGCGATGCTGCCACAGCTCGGGGCGCCGTTCGGCCTGCTGGTCGCAAGTGGCCTGTTCGCGTTCTTCGTCGCGGCATTGCCGACCGAGGACTTCTTCGCCTGGGGCTGGCGCTATCCGTTCTTCGTGGCGTTCGCGATCAACGTCGTCGCGCTGTTCGCCCGCCTCCGCCTCGTCGTCACCCCTGAATTCCAAGACATGTACGAGAAGCGCGAGCTTCAGCCGGCGCCGGTCGTGGATACGATCCAGTCGGAGTGGAAGGCGATCTGGCTCGGCTCGTTCGTGCCGCTTGCAAGCTTCGCGCTGTTCCACATGGTCACGGTGTTCCCGTTGTCGTGGATCGTGCTGTACACGCGTGAGGCGCCGGGTCGCTTCCTGGTCGTCGAGATGGTCGGCGCGGTCATCGGTCTCGGTGCGACCCTGGTATCGGGGCTGCTCGCGGATCGGTTCGGGCGCCGGACGATGCTCGGCACCATCGCCGTCCTGATCGCCCTGTTCGCGATCGCCGCACCGTCGCTGCTCGATGGCGGCGACTCGGGCGAGCGCTTGTTCATGGGCATCGGCTTCCTGCTGTTCGGCCTGTCGTTCGGCCAGTCGTCGGGCGCCGTGGCGTCAAGCCTCTCGCCGCAGCACCGCTACACCGGTTCGGCCCTGACGACCGATCTCGCCTGGCTCTTCGGCGCCGGCTTCGCCCCGCTGGCCGCCCTGCTGCTGTCGAGCAAGCTCGGGCTGGCAGCAAGCGGCGCTTACCTGTTCTCAGGCGCGGTGTTCACGCTGATCGCGTTGGGGCTGAACAAGCAACTAGCCAAACGCGACATCGCACGCTGAGCGTTCGGGGGGGTGCGAGCACCCCCCACTAGCTGCCACTAGCATCACCCCCACAAGCCCCACCCCGGCGAAGGCCGGGGCCCAATTGGCAAGGTCGTAGTAACGAAGCGCCACCCAAGGTTACCACAGCCCCCCCCCCCAATTGGGCCCCGGCCCCCGCCGGGGTGGTGGTTAGCCAAGTAGCTTCGAGAACGCCCCGCAAAAACCGTTCCCCCGCGAAGGCGGGGGTCCAGGAGCCACCAACGCCAGCGCTAGTAACCCTGTTCTCCCCCCTTCCGCGCGAGACCACAGAAGCAGTTCAAACCCGCCGACGATCCAACCACCAAGACAGCGCCCAGATCGCAAACCCGCCAAGCGCCAGCGCCGTCCCGACCCACCCGGTCGACGGCAGCCCATACCCGCCCGCGATCGCCAGCCCGCCGAGCCAGGGCCCAAGCGCATTGGCCGTATTGAACGCCGAGTGATTCAGCGCCGCGGCCAAGGTCTGCGCCTCCTCCGCGATATCCATGAGCCGCGTCTGGAGAATCGTCGACAGCCCTCCCCCACAGCCGATCAGCACCACCACCGGCAACATGGTCCAGAGATTCGACGTCGCCGGCGCGTAGAGCGCGAGTGCCCCCGCCCCGAACAGCAACGTGATCCCCGCCGCCGGCATCAGCGCCACGTCCGCCGCCTTCGCGCAAACCAACGTGCCGATCGTCAGGCCGACGCCGAACAGCGCGAACGCGACGGGGGTGAAGGCGGACGACACGCCGGTAACGTCGGTCAGTGTCGAAGCGAGGTAGGTGTAGACGCAGAAGATCCCGCCAAAGCCGATCGCGCCGATCGCGAGCGTCAGCCAGACCTGCCCGTTGCGCAGCGCCGCGAGTTCGCCGAGCGGGCTGGCATCCTTCGCAGGCCGCAGCACCGGTGCGAAGCGGAACAGCATCGCCACCGTCGCCGCGGCGATGATCGCGACGACCCCGAACCCCCAGCGCCAACCGAACCACTGGCCGAGGCCGTTGGCGAGCGGCACCCCGGCAATCGTCGCGATCGTCAGCCCCAGCATCATCCGCGACACCGCCCGCGACCGCTTCTCATGCGGGACCATCGACGCCGCGACCAGCGACCCGACCCCGAAATACGCGCCATGCGGCAATCCACTGAGGAACCGGGCCAGCAGCATCAGATGATAGGTCGGCGCGAGCGCGGACAGCCCGTTGGCGATCCCCAGAAACGTCATCAACCCGATCAGCAACACCCGCCGCTCGATCTTCGCCGCCAGCACCGCGATCGTCGGTGCACCGACGACGACGCCGAGCGCATAGGCGCTGATGACATGCCCCGCGGTCGGCTCGTCTATCCCGAGTCCCCTCGCGAACTGCGGCAACAGGCTCATCGCGGCGAACTCGGTGGTGCCGATCGCGAACCCGCCGACGGCGAGCGCGAGCAGCGCCATGCGCGTATCGACAGGTTTCATGGGGTATCGCTTTCGTGAGTGGCTGAGCGGCGGCAAATGCTGCGCCGCAACATCACCCCTCTATCAGCCCGGCCGGCGCATCTTGAACAAGGAATCCTCTGTGATCGCAAAGTAATCCGCGGGGCCACCGCCGCGCAGGATCGGTTGCGCACGCGCCGTCTGGTACACGCCGTCCTCCAGCATCGCCGAGTCGATGTGGATCGCGACCGCTTCCCCGAGCACCAGCCACTGATCGAGCTCGCGGCGCTCCTTCGTCTCGAGTCGGATCAACTGCGTCAGCTTGCACTCGAACTGCGCGCGGCTGGCCGCGACGCGCGCCGGCTTCACCTGGGTCGAGGCGGCCATCTCGAGTCCCGCCAGTGCGAACTCGTCGACATCGGCGGCAACGTTCGCGGCGGTCGTGTTCATCGCCTCGCTCAGGTCGCGGGACACCAGGTTCCAGACGAACTCGCCGGTCGCCTCGATATTGGCGACGCTGTCCTTCCACCCCATCGACGAGAAGCCGATGATCGGCGGGGTGTAGTTGAACAGGTTGAAGAAGCTGTACGGCGCGAGGTTCGCCACGCCGTCGGCGGAGACGGTGCTGACCCAGCCGATCGGTCGCGGCGCGACGATCGCGTTGAGGGGATCGTGCGGCAGGCGGTGGCCGTTCGCGGGTTCGTAAGAATGCCATTCGGTCATGCGCGTATCCCTGCTAGGTTCAGGTTCGACTGGCTAGAGCGAAGACCGAGCATGAACGATCCCTCTCCCCCCGTAACGATCAAGCGCCACCGGCTGGCGACCCGCGTCTGGCACTGGGTGACGGTGGTGGCGATGTTCATCATGATCGGCAGCGGGATCGGCATTCTGAAGGCGCACCCGCGGCTGTATTGGGGGCGGTACGGCGCGAATTTCGACACCGCGTGGACCACGCTAGACCAGTGGCCGAGCTGGTTGGTGACGCTGCTCAACCTGCTGACGATCCCGGCGAGCTATAACCTCGCGATCTCGCGGCGCTGGCATCTGTTGTTCGCGCTCGTGCTCTCGTTCGCGCTGCTCGGCTTCATGATCGTCAGCCTGATCAACCGCCATTTCCACCGCGACCTCCGCGTGCGCGCCGCCGAGCTGTCCCCGCGGGAGGTCGCGCACGACGTGAAGGAGCATCTCGCCTTCCGCTTCCACGATCCGAAGCGGCCGGGCGCGTATAACATCCTCCAGAAGCTGTCCTACGTGGCGACGATCTTCGTGCTGATCCCGGTGATGATCCTGACCGGGCTCGCCATGTCGCCGAATATGGATGCGGCATGGCCGTGGCTGCTCGAGATTTTCGGCGGACGGCAGTCGGCGCGCTCGATCCACTTCATCGCCGCGACCGGGCTGGTGCTGTTCATCGTCGTCCACATGGCGCTGGTCATCCTGGCGGGCACCTGGAACGAGGTGCGATCGATGATCACCGGGCGCTGGGCCGTCCCCGCCCATGCCGAAGAGGACGTCGCATGAGTTCGCTTATCACCCGCCGCGCCCTCGTCGCCGGCGCCACGATCGGTGCCGGCGCGCTGCTCACCGGCTGCGACAAGGTCATCCAGAACCCGGCGGCGCGGAAGATCCTGTTCATGGGCGAGGACATGAATCGCGGGCTGCAACGCGCGCTGACCAACCGCAACGCGCTCGCACCCGAGTTCACGCCGGCACAGATGTCGCCGATCTTCCGCTCGAACGGCACGCGCGATCCGGGTACGCCCGGATACACTGCGATGGTCGCGAACAACTTCGCGGATTACCGGCTGAAGGTCGGCGGACTGGTCGACCGGCCGCTGTCCGTCGCCCTGCCCCAACTCCGCCGGATGCCCGCACGCACTCAAATCACGCGCCACGATTGCGTCGAGGGCTGGAGCGCGATCGGCAAATGGCAGGGGCCAAAGCTCGGCGCGCTGCTGACCGCCGCCGGGTTGCAGAGCACCGCGCGCTACATCGTCTTCACCTGCGCCGACCTGTATCGCGGCACGCCCTATTACGAGTCGATCGACCTGGTAGACGCGTTCCACCCGCAGACGATCCTCGCCTGGGCGCTCAACGACCGGGTGCTCGACGTCGCGCACGGCGCCCCCGTCCGGCTGCGCGTCGAGCGGCAACTCGGCTACAAGCACGCGAAATACGTCATGGCGATCGACGCGGTCGCCAGCCTCGCCGGGATCGGCAAGGGCAAGGGCGGCTATTGGGAGGATAACGTCGATTATGACTGGTACGCGGGGATCTGAGCCGCGCCCTAGGGGTAGCGCAATTCCGTACCAGTCATTAGCTAACGCGCATGGCTCTTTTCGATCGTTTCCTGGCCCGGCAGGTTAAAACCGGCGAACTCACGCTCATCCATGCGGACGGCACGACCAAGCATTTCGGCAAGCCCGACCCCGCCTATAACCCGGTCACGATCCGACTGACCCAGCCCGGCGTGGCGGGCGCGATCGTCCGCCACCCAGCGCTCGGCGCGGCCGAGGCGTTCATGGACGGCCGCCTCGTGATCGAGCGCGGCGACATCCGCGATCTGGTCAACCTGCTCAAGGGCAACAGCCCGTGGGAGCGTGGCGGCGGGCTCAATCCATCGCTGCCGATCAAGCTGCTCGACAAGGTCGTCCACCGCGTCGACCGGGTGAACATGGCGCGCCGCTCGAAGAAGAACGTCGCGCATCACTATGACCTGTCGGACCGGCTGTACGACCTCTTCCTCGACGCGGACCGGCAATATTCCTGCGCGTACTTCACCGATGCCGGCAACAGCCTGGAGCAGGCGCAATCGGACAAGAAGGCGCACATCGCCGCCAAGCTCGCGATCCAGCCAGGCATGCGCGTGCTCGATATCGGCTGCGGCTGGGGCGGCATGGCGCTGTACCTGCACGCAAAGACCGGCGCCGAAGTGCTCGGGGTCACCCTCTCCGAGGAACAGTTGAAAGTCGCCCGCCGTCGCGCCGAGGAAACAGGCGTCGCCGACAAGGTGAAGTTCGAGCTGATCGACTACCGCGCGCTGACCGGGACGTTCGACCGGATCGTCTCGGTCGGCATGTTCGAACATGTCGGCCCGGCGCACTACAAGGCGTTCTTCCGCAAATGCCGCGACCTTCTGACCGAGGACGGCGTGATGCTGCTCCACACGATCGGCCGGATGGGCGGGCCGGGCGTCACCGACACCTTCACGACCAAGTATATCTTCCCGGGCGGCTACAACCCCGCCCTGTCGGAGATCGTGAAGGGGTATGAGGGACTGCGGATGTTCCCGACCGATATCGAAGTCTTGCGAGTCCATTATGCGCTGACGATCGATCAATGGTACGACCGCACGGTGGCCGCGAAGGATGCGATCGTCGCGCTGTACGACGAGCGATTCTACCGCATGTGGACCTTCTACCTCGCGGGCGCCGCCGCGGCGTTCCGGACCGGGGGCATGGTCAACTACCAGATCCAGCTATCGAAAAGCCGCATGACCCTCCCCCTAACCCGCGACTACATGATCGAGGGCGAGCGGGCATTGCGCGAAGGCTGACCTGCCCCCCTCCCTGAAAGGGAGGGGCTGGGGGTGGGTAGGCCGCTTGGAATACGCGGCGCTCACATAACAGGCCGACCCACCCCTAACCCCTCCCTTCCAGGGAGGGGGATCGGTTGCGTTGTAACGCGGCCCCTGCACGTCCGCCTTTCCCGCAACGCGCTCGCCAAAACCGACTCATACTCAAACGATCGAAGGACGAGCAGCCCTCACGCAAGGGCTAACCTGCCCCCCTCCCTGAAAGGGAGGGGCCGGGGGTGGGTCGGCCGCTTGGAACCAGCAGCGCCAGCAAAACAAGCCAACCCACCCCTAACCCCTCCCTTCCAGCGAGGGGAACCCGTCGTGACTCGACGCAGGTCCTGCCCGATCACCCTCGTCGCAGCACACTCGCCGACGCCGACTCATACCCAAATGATCGAAAGACGAGCAGCCCTCACGCAAGGGCTAACCTGCCCCCCTCCCTGAAAGGGAGGGGCCGGGGGTGGGTCGGCCGCTTGGGACCAACGACCCGAGCAAAACAGCCAACCCACCTAAACCCCTCCCTCCCAGCGAGGGGAACTGCCAAGCCTCAGCGCGGCCCCTGCACGTCAGCCTTCGCCGCAGCGCGCTCGTCGCCGCCGATCTTGCCGTCCTTGTTCGCGTCGTACTTCGCGAACGTCGCCGCGAGCAGCGCCTGCGCCTCCGCCTGCGTTACCTTGCCGTCCTTGTTCTTGTCCGCGCTGGTGAACCACAGGTCCGCGAGGCGCTTGGCGTGGACCGGGTCCGGACGCCCCTGCCCGCCGACCTTCATGTTGCCGATCCGTGCCTGCACTTCGGCGCGCGTCAGGACGCCGTCTTTGTTCGTATCCGACGCGGCGAACTCCGACTTGAACTTGGCCGAAGCGGACGCGCGGGTTTCCTGCGCGAGCGCCGGGGTCGCAAGGCCGGCAAGGGCGAGAACGGTAAGCGTTTGGCGTAGCACGGTGCGGTAACTCCAGAGGATTTGGGCGGCGGATAGACCGGTTCGGTTGTACGCGCCATTAACGCCATAGTTGCAGGCGCCGGTTGCATGGACGCCCCCTAGCGCATAGGGGCGCGGGCATTGGATATTGCCCGAAGGATTCTGCCGTGACCGATCAGATCAATCGTCCCGCCGGCGACGCCGGCATCAATCGGGTCGTATTGGCCTATTCCGGTGGCCTGGACACGAGCGTGATCCTGAAATGGCTCCAGCAGACGTATAATTGCGAGGTCGTCACCTTCACCGCCGATCTCGGCCAGGGCGAGGAACTCGAGCCCGCGCGCGCCAAGGCCGAGATGATGGGCGTCAAGCCCGAGCACATCTTCGTCGACGATCTGCGCGAGGAGTTCGTCCGCGACTACGTGTTCCCGATGATGCGGTCGAACGCGCTGTACGAGGGGCTGTACCTGCTCGGCACGTCGATCGCGCGGCCGTTGATCGCCAAGCGCCAGATCGAGATCGCCAAGATGGTCGGCGCCGACGCGGTCAGCCATGGCGCGACCGGCAAGGGCAACGACCAGGTCCGCTTCGAGCTCGGCTATTACGCGCTGTCGCCCGATATCAAGGTCATCGCACCGTGGCGCGAATGGGATCTCACCAGCCGCACCAAGCTGATCGAGTTCGCCGAGCAGCACCAGATCCCGGTCAGCAAGGACAAGCGCGGCCAGGCGCCGTTCTCGACCGATGCGAACATGCTGCACACGTCGAGCGAAGGCCTCGTGCTCGAGAACCCGTGGGACGAGGTCCCCGACTATGTCTATTCGCGCACGGTAAACCCCGAGGACGCGCCCGATACCCCTGAATACATCACGATCGATTTCGAACGCGGCGACGGCGTCGCGATCAACGGCGAGGGCATGAGCCCGGCCACTGTGCTGTCGACGCTCAACGAATATGGCCGCCGTCACGGCATCGGCCGCCTCGACCTGGTCGAGAACCGCTTCGTCGGCATGAAGAGCCGCGGCATGTACGAGACGCCGGGCGGCACGATCTATCACCTCGCGCACCGCGGCATCGAGCAGCTGACGCTCGATCGCGGCGCCGCGCATCTGAAGGACGAGCTGGCGCCGCGCTATGCCGAGCTGATCTACAACGGCTTCTGGTTCTCGCCCGAGCGCGAGATGCTGCAGGCCGCGATCGATCACAGCCAGGAGAAGGTCTCGGGCACCGTCCGCCTGAAGCTCTACAAGGGCGGCGTGTACGTGGTCGGCCGGAAGTCGCCGAACTCGCTTTACTCGGAGAAGGTCGTGACGTTCGAGGACGATCAGGGCGCCTACGACCAGCGCGATGCGGCCGGCTTTATCAAGCTGAACGCGCTGCGGCTGCGCTTGCTGGGGCGGCGTGATCAATAGGCGCTACCGGTAATCGTCACCCTGTCGAACTGCCGTTTCGATAACGAAGTTTACCAGGAAGATCGTCAACTCGTCGTGCGCGCACTTGTCTAGTGCGCCCACCCGCCCCTAGGGTTCGACGATATGATTACTCAGGGGGAAAAGCTGCATTGGTGGCAGACGCGCGCATTCGTTGCCGCCGTCGCGATCGCGTCGATCATACCGCTGCTGTGGCCGGAGATCCCGCCGCTGGTCGACCTGCCCGGGCATATGGGTCGGTACCGCGTCCAGCTGGCGATCGCCGACAATCCCTGGCTTTCCCAGTGGTATAACTTCCGCTGGCAGATGATCGGCAACCTCGGCATCGACCTGCTGATCGTGCCGCTCGCGCCGATCTTCGGGTTGCAGCTGGCGGTGAAGCTGATCGTCATGACGATCCCGGCACTGACGGTGACCGGGCTGCTCTGGATCGCGCGCGAGGTGCACGGGCGGATCCCCGCGACCGCGTTGTTCGCACTCCCCCTCGCCTACAGCTATCCGTTCCAGTTTGGATTCGTGAATTTCGCGCTCGGCATGGCGCTCGCGCTCAACCTGTTCGCGCTTTGGCTGCGGATGGGGCGGCTCGATCGGCTGCGGTTGCGGACGGCAATCTTCGTGCCCGTCTCGTGCCTGTTGTGGCTGTGCCATACGTTCGGCTGGGGCGTGCTGGGCGTACTGGCCTTCTCCGCCGAGCTGATCCGCCAGCACGACATCCGCCGCGACAGCGATCCCAAGAGCTGGGCACATGGCTGGTTCCGGGCGTGCATCCAGGCGGGGCTGAACTGCCTGCCGCTCGCGCTGCCGATGGTGATGATGGTGGTCTGGCGATCGGGCGATCATGTCGGCGGCAAGACGCAGGACTGGTTCAACTGGCGCTGGAAGATGAACTGGATCACGATGGTCCTGCGCGATCGCTGGATGACGTTCGACATCGCGTCGGTCACCGTGTTGTTCGTGATCCTGTTCCGCGGCGTGCGCGACCAGACGATCGAATATTCGCGCAACCTGAGCCTGTCGGCGCTGTTCCTCGCGATCGTGTATATCCTGCTGCCACGGATCGTGTTCGGTTCGGCCTATGCCGACATGCGGCTCGCGCCGTTCATGCTGGGGATCGCGGTGATCGCGCTGCGACCGCGTCATGGGCTGTCGCTGCGCGGCGCCGCCGTGCTCGCGGTGCTGGGCTTTGCGTTCTTCGGCGTGCGGCTGGCGGGGACGACCGTCAGCTACCTGATGTACGATCGTAGCTATGATCAGGCGATCGCCGCGATCGATACGGTGCCGGAGCGGTCGCGCGTCGTGTCGTTCGTCGGGCGGCGCTGTCGCGACGACTGGGCCTATTCGCGGCTCGAGCATGTGCCTGCACTTCTGCTGGAGCGGCGGCTGGCCTTCACCAACGATCAGTGGTCGATGGCCGGCGCGCAGTTGATGACGACGCAATATCCGGCGGCGAAGGGCTTTGCGCATGATCCGTCGGAGATCGTCAGCGACATCAAGTGCCGTGGCCAGTTCTGGCGACCGATCGGGGTGGCGCTGGAGAAATTCCCACGCGATGCGTTCGACTATGTCTGGCTGATCCACCCGCCGAAGTTCGATTCCGCGCTGGTCCGCGACCTGACGCTGATCCGGCGCGACGGCACCAGCCTGCTCTACCGCGTCAACCGGGCTGCTGCTGCTCGCCCCGCCGGAACGGAGTAAGCTCGCCAAGATACTCCTGCTGCTCGGCGACGGCTTCGCGTTCGCGGACGAGATAGTCGGCGATCGCGCGGCGGAAGCTCGGGTCGGGGATATAGTGCGCCGAGTAGGTAGCGACCGGCGCATACCCCCGCGCGAGCTTGTGTTCGCCCTGCGCCCCCGCCTCGACGGTCTTCAGCCCGCGCGCGATGGCGGCGTCGATCGCCTGGTAATAGCAGAGTTCGAAATGGAGGAACGGCACCTCCTCCGTCGCCCCCCAATAGCGGCCGTAGAGCGTGTCATCGCCGATCAGGTTGAGTGCGCCCGCGATCGGGACGCCGTCGCGCTCGGCAAAGATAAGCAGGACGCGGTCGCCCATCGTCTCGCCGATCCGGTCGAAGAAGCTGCGCGTAAGGTAGGGCTGACCCCATTTGCGGGCACCGGTGTCCTGGTAGAACACCCAGAACGCATCCCAATGCTCGGACGTGATCTCGGCGCCGCAAAGGTGGCGGATCGTCAGCCCCTCGACTGCGGCGGCGCGCTCCTTGCGGATCGCCTTCCGCTTGCGGCTGGCGAGCACGGCCAGGAAATCGTCGAAGCTGGCATAGCCGTCATTCTTCCAATGGAACTGCGTGCCCTGCCGGATCAGCCATCCCGCGGCCTCGAACAGCGCCACCTCGTCGGGGTCGATGAAGGTCGCATGCGCGGAGGACAACCCGCTCTGGTCGGTCACCGCCTCCAGCGCGGCGATCAGCGCAGGCGCCTGATCGCGGTCGCGGAGCAGCAGGCGTGGGCCGGGCACCGGGCTGAACGGTGCGGCGATCTGGAGCTTCGGGTAATATTGCCCCCCCGCCCGCTCCCACGCGTCCGCCCAGCCCTGGTCGAACACGTATTCGCCCTGGCTGTGGCTCTTCGCATAGGCGGGCGCGATTCCCGCCGGCTTGCCGTCGGGGCCATCGACCACGACGGGTAGGGCTTGCCAGCCCGACCGGCCACCGACGCTTTTCGACGCTTCGAGCGCGGACAGGAAGGCGTGGCCGACGAACGGGTTAGCCGTGCCGGAACACGCCTCCCAATCCTCGGCCGCGATCGAGGAGACGCCTTGGGCGATGCGAGCGGTGACGGCGTTCATCCGCAACATTTGGGGTGGTAAGCCGCCGATAGCAAAGGCCGCGTCAGCTTATCTCGAAGGAAAACAGCCGCCCGTCCCATACGATGTTCTCCCGCGAACGCGGGAGCCCAGGACCACAAGGGCTGCGCTTGGTACCCTGGCCTCCCGCCTCCGCGGGAGAACAAGATCAGGCAGAAACCTGCACGATCGCGTCGATCTCGACAGCTGCCCCCAGCGGGAGAACGGGAACGCCGACCGCCGAGCGCGCATGCTTGCCGACATCGCCGAACAGCGCGACCATCAGGTCCGATGCGCCGTTCGCGACCTTGGGCTGGTCGGTAAAATCGCCGGTCGAATTGACGAACACGCCGAGCTTCACGATCCGCTCGACGCGGCCGAGCGTGCCAAGCGCCGCCTTCATCTGCGCGACCAGCATCAGCGCGCACAGCTTGGCCGCCTCCTGCGCGTCTTCCAGCGAAACGCCGTCTCCGACGCGGCCGGTGACCAGCTGACCGTCCTTGAACGGCAACTGACCCGAGATGTGGAGCATGCCGTTCGCCAGCACGGTCGGGACATAGGCCGCCACGGGTGCGGCAGCCTGCGGAAGGGTGAGGCCCAGCTCTTCGAGCTTGCGGTCGATACGATCGGTCATGGGGAAGGTATCACCACAGCGGCGGGGGACGGGTCAAGTGACTCGCCACCCCGCCAGCTCCTTCCCCCCTCCCTGAAAGGGAGGGGCCGGGGGTGGGTCGGCTTCCGCATTATGAGGACCGTTGCGACCAAAGCTAACCAACCCACCCCCAACCCCTCCCTTCCAGGGATGGGAGACCGTTGTGCTCATGGCAAACCGACCGACTCAAACGTCCGCCGGCAAACCCGCCTCGAACCGTGCGGAAATCCAGTCGGCCGCCTCGCGCCAGTCGTCGATCCGCGCATGCGCCTCAGGCGCCTTCGGCACGTTCACCGCCAACGTCGGCTCGGAGACCATGTGCAACCGGTGCACCCCCGGCGCGTGCTTCGCGACCGACTCGTGATGCACCGCCAGATCGTCGACGAACACCGTCACCGGCGAGCCATATTCCTCGACCAGCCGAGACACCGGCGTACCCTTGCCGCCCTGGTTGCACTCCACCCGGTGGGCGATGCCGAACTTGGCGAGCTGTTCGATCCGCGGTTGGCGGCACGCGTCCTGAAGGTTGGTGAGGATGACGATGTCCGCCACCTCAGCCAGCCGCTCCAGCGCCTCGACCGCATGCGGCACCAGCGTCTGGCGGTGCATCTCGCCGGGAAAGAACTCACCCAGCATCGCCCACATATCCTCGCGCGAGGGCGGCGGGCTGCCATCGCGTCGCGTCATCGCGGTCGAGAAATCGCCGTGCTGGATCGCGAAGTCGATATCGTGACGCTCGTCGAGCCACACGCCGAAATGCTTGACCATGTGCAACAGCACCTCGTCGCAATCGCTGATCAGCAGCGGCCTCATGCTTCCAACTCCATACGCGCGCGGACTAGTGACTCGGGCTTCACGCCGAGCGATTCGGCACACGCGATCAGGTCCGGCTCGTGGTTCTCAAGGAACCCGAGCGCGGCGGACAGCACCGTCGGGTCGCTCGCCCTGGCGCGCAAGTCATGCGGCTCAAGGCCGGTCACCGACAACAGCCGCATCGCCCGATCGGGCTCGACCAGGGTCCATACCAGAGCGCGCAGGGCGAGCGCTTCGGCGTCTTCGTTTGAATCGCGGTCGCGCATTGCCTATCGTGCCTTCTTTCCGAATAAGGTGGATCGGTGGCAAAGAAGGTGCTCGTTGTCGAGGACAACGAACTCAACCTCAAACTATTCTGCGACCTGTTGCGCGCGCATCAGTTCGCCGTCGAACCCGTGCGCGATGGCCGCGAAGCCGTTGCACGCGCTCGGGAATTCGTGCCCGACCTGATCATCATGGACATTCAGATGCCGCACGTCACCGGCTACGAGATCATCCTCGAACTGAAGGTCGACGAGGACTTGCAGGCGATCCCGGTGATGGCCGTGACCGCCTATGCCGGGCGCGAGGACGAGGAGCGGATCCGGGCTGCGGGCGCTGATTCATACGTGTCGAAGCCGATCAGCCTGGCGCGGTTCATGGACGCGGTAGGGGCGCTGGTCTGATCCAGCCCGATCCGGGGCGGAACGCCAAAAGCCGCGGATATCGCTATCCGCGGCTTTTCGGATCTTCGCAATCAATCGGCAGCTTACACCGCCAACCCGATTACTTGATCTTGGCTTCCTTGAACTCGACATGCTTGCGCACGACGGGATCGTACTTCGAGAAGGAGAGCTTCTCCGTCTTCGTACGGGGATTCTTCTTGGTGACGTAGAAGAAGCCGGTGTCAGCGGTGCTGAGCAGCTTGATCTTTACGGTGGTCGGCTTGGCCATGAGCCCAATTCCTATGGCTTGAAAATGCGAAAGCGGCGAACTGACGCCGCCGCTCCATCAGGGGCGGCGCATGGCGGACGCGCGCGACGAAGTCAAGCTTTACGCCTTCGACACGCGGCAGGACGCATCATTTAACCCGCTATTCACGACCATAAGCGCATTCTACCGTCGGATAAATGCGAGCGGGATCGCGGGCCAGGCAGTACGAATCGACGACATGATCGCGGTGAAAGCCGACCTGACCGCCCGAAGCGCCGCGATCGGCGCGACCATTGGTTCGCTGGTCGCGATCGTCCCCGCCGCGCTGATGGGCGAGGCTGCACGGCTGAAACTCCGCTCAGGCCGCTGCGCATCGCGATCACCATCGTGTTCCTGATAGTCGGCGTCGTCCTCGCGCTCGGTGCCCTGCGATTGGTCTAGGGGCGATTGGTCTAGCGGGAGATTGGTTAGCGGGCGGAGCAATTCGGCGTTCGGATCGTTCACGCAACGACTTTTCAACCGGAGCTAGACATGGCCGACATCAACCCCGCCCTCGACACGCCCACCGACCTGCCGAGCAACAGCACCAAGTCGGTCGCCGACGCGCTGAACGCCGCGCTCGCCGATTGCTACGCGCTGTATCTCAAGACCAAGAATTTCCACTGGCACATGTCGGGGCCGCATTTCCGCGATTACCATTTGCTGCTCGACGACCAGTCCGCTCAGATCATCGGCGTGACCGACGCGATCGCCGAGCGCGTGCGGAAGACGGGCAACACGACGCTGCGCTCGATCGGCGATATCTCGCGGCACCAGACGATCGCCGACAACGACATGGCGTTCGTCGGCCCGACCGAGATGCTCGCCGAACTGCGCGAGGACAATTTGAAGCTCGTCGAGCAGTTCCGCATCGTCAAGGACGCAGCCGACGCCGCCAAGGACAACGCCACCAGCGGCATCGTCGACGAATGGACCGACCACGCGGAAGAACGCGCATGGTTCCTGTTCGAGGCCAGCCGCAAGGCCTGATCGTTACAGCCGAGGAACAATCCAGTCGCCGGGCCGGTTGAGAGACCTTACTGAAAACTGGAGGCCGCCATGCTGAAGCTCGCAATCACCTTTCTCGTCATCGGCGCCGTTCTTGCGCTGCTCGGTTTCGGCGGCATCGGCGGCGCGTTCATCGGCATCGCCAAGGTCCTGTTCTTTATCGCGATCGCGCTGTTCGTGATCTTCCTCGTGCTCGGCCTGCTCGCCGGCAAGGGGATTAAGAACGCGATCGACTGACGCGCATACCGCTCGCGACTCGCCAAGCGGCGCCAATCATGTAGCCTCTGCCGGAAACGGTGGAGGCTATATGCATTTCTGGATCACGATCCTCGCGGTCGCCGCATTGCCGGCCTCGTCCCTCGCTGCCGTTCCCGACGAGACGCGGTCCGCCGCCCCCGGAATCGCACCGCCGGCCGCGAGCATTGACTCGCTCGCATGGCTGGAGGGAAGCTGGCACGGGCCCGGCCTCGGCGGCGATGCCACCGAGGTCTATGCAGCGCCCGAAGCCGGTCAGATCACGGGACATTTTACGCAGACGCAAAAGGGCGAGGTCGCCTTTTACGAACTGATCCAGATCGTCCCCGTCGGCAGATCGCTGGCCTATCGCCTGCGTCATTTCAACGCCGACCTGACCGGCTGGGAAGACAAGACGGGTAAACCTGAGAGCTTCCCGCTCGTCGCGATGGAGAAGGATGCGGTCCATTTCGATGGACTGACGATGCGCCGACTCGGGCCCAACCGCATCGACGTCTGGGTACGGATCGACGGCAAGGCGCCGCGCGAGGTTCTTTTCAGCTACACGCGCACCCGGTGAAGATGGGCGCGGTGAAGATCGGCGCGGTGAAGATCGGCGCGGTGAAGATCGGCGCGGTGAAGGGGCGCGGGGAGCGGCGGCGGCTTCCCGTGCGTTGAACGACGATGCACGCTTTCGCCGCCCTGCTCGACTCGCTCACCTACACCCGGTCGCGCAACGCGAAGCTGAAGCTCATCGCGGATTACCTGCGCGCGACGCCCGACCCCGACCGCGGCTGGGCGATGGCGGCACTGACCGGCGATCTCGATCTCAAGGGCGTGAAGTCGGCGGTGATCCGCGGGCTGATCGAGGAACGCGTCGATCCGGTGCTGTTCCGGATGAGCCGTGATTATGTCGGCGATACCGCGGAGACGGTGGCGCTGCTCTGGCCAGAGCCGACGGTTCCGGTCGATCCCACACCCCTGTCGATAACCGACGTCGTCGAGCGGCTCGCAGCGTTGTCGCGCGCCGATGCTCCCGGCGCACTGGCGGACATGCTCGGCAGGTCGGATGCCGAAGAGCGGTTCGCGCTGCTCAAGATGGCGACGGGCGCGCTGCGGATCGGTGTGTCGGCGCGGCTGGCGAAGACCGCGCTGGCGGACGCGTTCGGTCTCGACGTCGATGCGGTCGAAGAAGTCTGGCACGGGCTCGACGCGCCCTATGCCAGCCTGTTCGCGTGGGCGGAGGGCACGGGCGCGCAGCCGACCCCCGCCGACGTACCCGTGTTCCGGCCGTTCATGCTCGCCCACGGCCTCGAAGACCTCCGCGTCGATCTCACCGACTATGCCGCCGAGTGGAAATGGGACGGCATCCGTGTGCAGATCGTCCATGTCGCGGGCGAAACGCGCCTCTACAGCCGCACCGGCGACGACGTGACGGGCAGCTTTCCCGAGATCGCCGCCGCGTTCCGCACGCCGGGCACGGTCGACGGCGAGTTGCTGGTGAAGGGCGAGCATCAGGGCGGCACGCTGGAGGACGGCGGCGGCGCGGCCAGCTTCAACGCGCTCCAGCAGAGGCTCGGGCGCAAGACCGTGTCGGCGAAGATGCTGGCCGAGTATCCCGCGTTCGTCCGGCTCTACGACCTGTTGCTCGACGGTCAGGAGGATCTGCGGGCGTTGCCCTGGACCGAGCGGCGCAAGCGGCTCGAGGCGTTCGTGCCGCAACTCGATCCCGAGCGGTTCGATCTGAGCGCGGTGATCGAGGCGGAGGACTTCACCGCGCTGGAAGCGATCCGCGCCACCTCGCGCGATGCCGCGATCGAAGGCGTCATGCTCAAGCGCCGCGACTCGCCCTATGTCGGCGGACGACGCGCGGGGCTCTGGTACAAATGGAAGCGCGATCCGCTGACCGCCGACTGCGTGATGATGTACGCGCAACGCGGCTCCGGGCGCCGCTCGTCCTATTATTCGGACTATACCTTCGGCTGCTGGACCGAGGACGGCGAACTGCTGCCCGTCGGCAAGGCCTATTCCGGGATCACCGACGAAGAGCTGAAAATGCTCGACAGCTTCGTCCGCAACCATACGCAGAACCGGTTCGGCCCGGTGCGCGAGGTGGAGAAGACGCTGGTGCTGGAGATCGCGTTCGATTCGCTCCACGATTCGAAGCGGCACAAATCGGGCGTCGCGATGCGCTTCCCACGGATCGCGCGGATCAGGACCGACAAGCCCGCGGCGGAGGCGGACCGGATCGAGACGCTCAAGAGAATGATTACGTAATCCGCGCGTCATCGAACCACACGGCGTAGTCGGGCTATCACGCGCGATCCTGCCACGCGTAAGGATGGTCCGGTGAACAGTTCGAAACACCCCCGCACCGCAGCGGCACGACGCTGGCGGCGCGGCGCGTGGGTGACGGGCATTCTCTCTGCGATCGTCGTGCTGTTCGTCTATCTCGCGGGCTATTTCGATCGCGATCCGGTGCATGTGTATCCGGCTATCGGCGTCCAGTCGTCGGCAGCACCGTCGGTCGCGGTCGTCAATTTCTCGGGCGACATGGGGCTGCGGTTCCTGCTCGGCGCGTCGACCTCGCGGGGACTGACGCAGCACGGAATCCGGGTCGTCGGGATCACGACGCCAGCCTTGTTCGCGAGCACCCGCACGCGCGACGAGCTGGATGCGATCGTCGCGGACGGCATTCGAACGGCACTGGCCCGGACCGGTGCGAAGCGGATCGTCGTGATGGGCCAGTCCTATGGCGCCGACATAGTCCAGACCGGGCTGGCGGACCTGCCTCCGTCGTTGCGCGCGCGGGTCGCGGCGATCGTGTTGATCCTGCCGGGAAACACGGTCTTCTACCGCGCCGATCCGTCCGGGCTTCTTTACGATCACGGAACGCCGGACAGCATGGGGGCGACGACCGGCAACCGCCTGACCTGGGCGCCGCTGACGTGCATCTACGGCGTCGAGGAAACCGACAGCCTGTGCCCGCTGCTGACGATCCCGAACGTGCGCAAGGTCGGAATGCCAGGCGGCCACAACATCCGCCACGATGCGGACGGGTTGCTGGCGCATGTGCTTGCCGCGATCCGTGGGGTGGCTCCAGGGGCTGGGCGCGCTGACACTGGAAATTAGGGCGCAGAGCGATCGCTAGGACTAATTCCAGCGGCGGCTTTTCAAAGCCCCCCAAAACTCCATCGCCCCCCTTCCGTCATCCTGACGAAAGTCAGGACCCAGGGTCAAGAGTGTAGGCGTTCGTAACTCTGGGCCCTGACTTTCGTCACGATGACAGAATGAGCAAGTGAAGGCTGGAACGATGCCACCCTGTTCTCCCGCGAAGGCGGGAGTCCAGCCTGGGCTCCCGCCTCCGCGGGAGAACAAGAGAGAGGGTACCGGATAGCGTGACGGAGCGGCTTACTGCGGCGCGGCCCCAATCTTTATCTCGAACAGCGTCGGCCAGTATTTGCCCGTCACGAACAACCGGTCCGCCTTCGCATCCCACGCAATACCATTGAGCACCGCCTCCCGGTCGGTAGCCGCGATCTCCGCAACCAGCGGGCGCAGATCAATCACCGCAACCACCTTGCCGGTCTTCGGATCGATGCGGACCAAGAACCCCGTATGCCACACGTTCGCCAGCAGCGCGCCGTCGACATATTCGAGTTCGTTGATGTCCCGCAGCGGCCGCCCGTCGATCGTCACCGCCACGCGGCGACGCTCCGCCAGCGTCAGCGGATCGCGGAAAATGATGTCGGAACTGCCATCGGACTGGAGCAGCGACACGCCGTCGCTCGTCAGCCCCCAGCCCTCACCGGTGTACCGGTTCTGCCCCTTGGACTTCAGCGTGCGGACGTCCCAGCGATGCGCGATACCGTCATGCCAGGTCAGGCTGACCAGCTCGTCCTTCCACAGCGCGAGGCCTTCGCCGAACTGCGCCGGATCGATTCGCGCCTTCGCCAGGATCTTGCCGTCCTTGAGCGACACCCGGCGGACGTCGGATTGCCGCTCCTGCCCCGTACTCTCGTACAGCGCGCCGTCGTGCCACAGCAGCCCCTCGGTGAACGCGGTGCGATCGTGTGGATAGCGCGCGACGATCGTCGCCGGGAACACCGGCACGCGAGTCGGCTCGCGCGCGGCCGGCGCAGCCACCTGCCCCGCCCGCACCACAGACGATGAAACGAGAACGGCCGGCCCCGCCAAAGCGAGACCGGCCGCAATCGTCATCCTACCGAACACGGTCGGACCAGTCAGCTGGATCAGCCGCCTGCGCTCAGGTTCACCGCTGCGTACTTGCCGCGACGATCGACCTCGAGCTCGAACTCGAGCTTGTCGCCCTCGTTCAGCGTCGCCATGCCGGCGCGTTCCACGGCCGAGATGTGGACGAATGCGTCAGGCTGTCCGTCGTCGCGCTGAATGAAGCCGAAGCCCTTCATCGCGTTGAAGAACTTGACCGTACCGGTCGCCTTCTCGCCGGTGAGCTGACGCTGTGCGCCACCTGCACCACCGTCACGGTCGCCACCACGGGGCGCGCCCGGGCCGGCGTCACGGTCACGCGGCGGGCCGCGATCGGTGACGGCCATCGGCTCGCCGTCGATCTTCAGGTCGGTTGCCGAGATACGGCCACCGCGGTCGACGAGCGTGAAGCCGAGCGGCTGACCCTCGGCGAGCGCGACCATGCCGGCCTGCTCGACTGCGCTGATGTGGACGAACACGTCCTCGCCGCCGTCATCGCGAACGACGAAGCCGAAGCCCTTCTGCGCGTTGAAGAACTTTACGACGCCGGTGCCTTCGCCGACGACCTGGGGAGGCATGCCGCGACCACCGCCGCCGCCGCCACCGCCCGAGAAGCCGCCGCCACCGCCGCCGCCGCGGTAACCACCGCCGCCGCCGCCGCTGCCGCCACCGAAGCTGCTGCCGCCGCCGTAGCTGCTGCCACCGCCGCCACCGTAACTCGAACCACCGCCGCCGCCGCCATAGCTGCTGCCGCCGCCGCCGCCGAACCGGTCGCCGCCGCCACCAAAGCTGCTGCCGCCGCCGAACTCGTTGTCGCCGCCGCCGAAGCTGTCGCGCTTGTCGCGGCCACGCCCGCCACGGTTCCCGCGGCCACCTTTATCGAAACCCATAAGCTCTGTTCGTCTTCCCGGTTCGCCCGCAAATTTCTCAAAACCCTTGTGCCGGACGACGAACGCAGGTTTTCCAGCGCGAAACCTTTTGCGCCTTGAGGGGACCCTTAGCGCAAAATACAAGCCGTCGCGAATAGATTCTGACGTATCGGGCCGCGATAAGGACCGATACTGATGCAAGTGTCGCTCCCGAGCCACGACTCGTCGCACCGGCACCGCAAACGCCATCTTATCGCCCGATTCCGCGCGTGGCTGCCCTTACGGCCATTGAGCGTTCAGCCGCAGGCGGCTACGGCGCCCGGCATGACAGTTTATCTCCACGAAGGCGACATCCCCGCCGATCTGTTCGCGGCCGGCGCCGCGATCGCCGTCGATACCGAGACGATGGGGCTCATCACCCCGCGCGACCGGCTGTGCCTCGTCCAGCTCTCGGATGGCGGCCCCGACGAACACCTCGTCCGATTCGCCGCCGGTGCCGGCTACGACGCACCAAATCTGAAGGCGCTGCTGGCCGACCCGGCACGCGTAAAGCTCTATCATTTCGGCCGATTCGATATCGCTGCGGTCCAGCATTATCTCGGCGTCGTCGCCGCGCCGGTCTATTGCACCAAGATCGCGTCGCGGCTGGTGCGGACCTACACCGATCGCCACGGCCTGAAGGAGCTGGTCCGCGAACTGCTCGGCCAGGATATCTCGAAGCAGCAGCAATCCTCCGACTGGGGCAGCCCCGAACTGTCCGACGCGCAGAAGGATTATGCCGCGTCCGACGTGCGCTTTCTCCACCGGTTGCGCACCGAACTCGACAAGCGCCTGATTCGCGAAGGCCGGATGGAGCTGGCACAGGCCTGCTTCGACTTCCTGCCGACCCGCGCCGCGCTCGATCTCGCCGGCTGGCCCGAAATCGACATCTTCGCCCACGCATGACCCAGATGCCGCCGCCCTCCCCGATCGCTCGTCGCGCCCGCACCGCGCGACAGGACTGGGCCGCGCCCGGCGGCAGCCACGATCGCTTCGTGGCGATCGCCCGCGTCGCGCTGCCGACCGCGATCGGCGTGCTGGCGGCGTTCCTGGTGATGGCGCCGCTGACCGCGGGCGGCGACGTGTCGTTCCTGCTCGACAAGAACAAGGTCGACGTCGCGCAGGAGCGGATGAAGATCCAGGCGGCACGCTATCGCGGCGAGGACAGCAAGGGCCAGTCCTTCACCCTCGACGCGAAGTCCGCGATCCAGAAGAGCTCGGCCGAGCCGATCGTCCAGCTCAACTATCTCGCGGCACAAATCCAGCTCACCGACGGCCCCGCCAACATCAAGGCGAACACCGGCCGCTACGACATGGACACCGAGAAGGTGCAGCTGTTCGGTCCGCTCAACGCCACCGCGGCGGGCGGCTACGACCTGAAGACTACCAACGCGACGATCGACATGAAGGCGCGCACGCTCGAAAGCGGCGGTGCTGCGACCGGCACCGTCCAGCAGGGGATTTTCAGCGCCAACAAGCTGCGCGCCAACCTTGAGGAACGCACTGTTACGCTTGACGGCAATGCCCGCTTGCGGATCATCCCCAGAGGGCCGAAATAGCCGCCATGCGCGCTTCCCCTATCTTCGCCGGTCGGATCCTCATGGGGATAACCGCCGTCCTGCTCTCCACGACCGCGGTCGCGCAGCAGTCGCACAATTCCAACGCCCCGATCGATTTCGGCGCGGATCATATCGAGCTTCAGGACAAGGCGAACCGCGCCATCCTGTCGGGCAATGTCGCGGTCAAGCAGGCCGAGATGACGCTCAATTCGGCGCGGATGACGGTCGCCTATACCGGCCAGGTGATCGGCGGAAACCCGCAGGTCTCGCGGCTCGACGCGTCGGGCGGCGTGATCGTCAAGCGTCCCGACCAGACGGCGCGCAGCCAGTACGCGATCTACGACCTCAACCGCCGCGTCATCACGATGCTCGGCGCGGTCACGCTGACGCAAGCCGGCAACACCGTGAACGGCGGGCGCCTGACGATGAATCTCGACACCGGCCGTTCGGTGATCGACGGATCGTCGGTCGCGGGGGGCAGCGCGAGCGGATCGACCGCGAACGGTGGCACCGTCACGCAGACCGGCGGTCGCGTGACCGGCACCTTCTCGGTCCCCAAGCGCAACTGACGCGCGAGCGTATTGCAGGGGCTTCCCTCCGGCGGCGCGCTCCTGCATGTTTCCTGCCAAACCCCCGAGGTTCGGCGACATCATCAACGCCGAGCGTTCGGCGACTGACTTTTGCGAGGGCCTGATCCCATGGACGCCACCACGCTGCCCCCGATCGAGGACGTAGAGCCGATTTCCGAGCCGCCGGTGAGCAACGGGCTCCAGGTCGTCTCGATCGCGAAATCCTACGACAAGCGCGTCGTGCTGACCGACGTGTCGGTGTCGGTCGGGCGTGGTGAAGTCGTCGGCTTGCTCGGGCCCAACGGCGCGGGCAAGACGACCTGCTTCTACTCGGTGATGGGTCTCGTGAAGCCGGATTCGGGCCGCATCATGCTCGACGGCGAGGACATTACGAAGCTGCCGATGTACCGGCGCGCGATCCTGGGCCTCGGCTATCTGCCCCAGGAAACGTCGATCTTCCGCGGCCTCACGATCGAGAAGAACATCCTGACCGTGCTTGAACTGTCCGAGCCCGACAAGGCGGCGCGCCAGCGGAAGCTCGACACGCTGCTCGAGGAATTCGGCCTCACCCGCCTCCGCACGGCCCCGGCGATGGCGCTGTCGGGTGGCGAGCGGCGTCGTGCCGAGATCGCCCGCGCGCTCGCGGCGGATCCCTCGATCATGCTGCTCGACGAGCCGTTTGCGGGCATCGATCCGATCTCGATCGCCGACATCCGCGATCTGGTGAAGGATCTGAAGCGCCGCGACATCGGCGTGCTGATCACCGACCACAACGTCCGCGAAACGCTGGAAATCGTCGACCGCGCCTACATCATCTACGACGGCCGCGTGCTGTTCTCCGGCTCGCCCGCGGAACTCGTCGCGGATGCCAACGTCCGGCGGTTGTATCTCGGCGAAGGCTTCTCGCTTTAGGTTTATGGAAAGGCTCGCGCATCCATTCCTCCCCGGCACGGGGAGGGGGACCAGCGGAGCTGGTGGAGGGGGCGCCCCGCAAACGCAGCGTCTGACGCGAGCCCCCTCCGTCGACGCTTCGCGCCGCCACCTCCCCTTGCAGGGGAGGATTTAGTGAGCCTCGCCCCTCGCCTGGACATCCGCCAGTCGCAGTCGCTGGTGATGACCCCACAACTCCAGCAGGCGATCAAGCTGCTGGCGCTGTCGAACCTGGAAATCGAGGGGTTCATCGCCGAGGAAGTCGAGCGCAACCCGCTCCTCGAAGCCAGCGCCGCCGAGGACAGTGACGCCCCCGACCGCGACCCCGTCCCCGAAGCCCGCGACGAACGCGTCGCAGCCGACGAACTCGTTTCCGGCACCGGCGCAGGCGACGAACCGACGCTCGACGTCGACTACGCCACCGAAAGCCATCAGCAGGACAGCGTCGCCGACGGCGGCAGCGGGATGGACGGTGCGCTGTCGATGACCGGCGCGAGCGCGGGCGGCATCGGCGGCGAGGACGGCCCCGATCTCGACGCGTTCGCGGATACTAGCCTCAGCCTCGCCGATCACCTCCTCGCTCAGGCCGGTCCCGCGATCCCCCGCGAGGATGCGTTCATCGCCGCGCACCTGATCGATCAGATCGACGAGACCGGCTATCTCACCATATCGCTGCTCGACATCGCCAACCGGCTCGGCGTGCCGCTGGTCCGCGTCGAGGGCGTGCTGGCGACGATCCAGACCTTCGACCCGACCGGCGTCGGCGCGCGCGATCTCGCCGAATGCCTGACGTTGCAGGCCAAGGAAGCCGACCGCTACGACCCCTGCATGGCGCGGCTGATCGACAATCTCGACCTGCTCGCGCGCGGCGAACTCACCCGGCTCAAACGCATGTGCAACGTCGACGACGAGGACATGGCCGACATGATCCGCGAACTGCGCGGCTATGATCCGAAACCCGGCTGTCGCTACGGCGGCGAGCCGTCGCAGTCGGTGACGCCCGACCTTTTCGTGGCGCGCACGAAGGCAGGCTGGGCGATCGAGATCAACGCCACCACCCTGCCCCGCGTACTCGTCAACCGCAGCTACTACACCGAGCTGTCGGGCGGGCAGCAGGACAAGGCTTCGAAGGCGTGGCTCAGCGATTGCCTCGCCAGCGCGAACTGGCTGGTGAAGGCGCTCGACCAGCGCCAGCGCACGATCATCAAGGTCGCGACCGAGATCGTGAAGCAGCAGGAGGCGTTCTTCCTGAAGGGCGTCGCGCACTTGCGGCCGCTGACGCTGCGCCAGGTGGCCGACGCGATCGAGATGCACGAATCGACCGTCAGCCGTGTGACGAGCAACAAATACGTGTCTTGCGCGCGCGGCCTTTACGAGCTGAAATACTTCTTCACGAGCGCGATCCAATCGGCGGACGGCGGCGAGGCAGTGTCGGCGCAGGCGGTGAAGTCCGCGATCCGCGCGCTGATCGACACCGAGGGCACGAAGATCCTGTCCGATGACACGCTGGTCGACCTGCTAAACGCCAAAGGCTTCGACATCGCACGCAGGACCGTCGCCAAGTACCGCGAAGCACTGGGGATCGGAAGTTCGGTACAACGCCGCCGGGCCCGTACACTAGAGGGTGCTGGCTGAGCTTGCCTTTCGTCGCGATCGGCCTAGCGTCGGGCCTGTCATCTCGGGGGGGCCCAGAACGATGCACGACCAAGCCACACGCGACTTAGCCGCCACGGCAGCCGAACCGACGATACTTCAGGCGACGGAGCCCGACGGCGCGCCGCGTATCGCGGTCCTCGACATCCTGCGCGGGATCGCGATCCTCGGCATCCTGTTCATGAACATCAACGACATGGGCGGTTCGCTCTGGGCGTCGTTCGGCGATTTTCGGCATCTCGGCTGGAGTCAGGCCGATCAGGTCGCCTGGTGGCTCCGCGAAGTGATCGCCAACGGCACCGCGCGCTGCATGCTCGAACTGCTGTTCGGCGCGGGGATGGTGATCCTGACCGATCGCGCCGCGCTGAGCGTCGGCAAGCGCGTCGTGATGAAGCGCTATTATCTCCGCAACGTGCTTCTGCTCGGGTTCGGCATCGTCCACCTCTTCATCCTGTTGTGGCCCGGCGACATCCTCCACAGCTATGCGATCGCCGCGTTGGCCGCGTTCCTGTTCCGGCGGATGCGCCCGCGCTGGCTGATCACGATCGGGCTGGTCGCCGCCGTCGCGCAACTCGGTGGCGCAGGCTATTTCGGCTATTACCAGACGGTGCAACAGCGCTCGCAGGCCGCGGCGATCACCGCCGCCCGTGCCGCCGGTCGACCGGTCACCGCTGACGACCGGAAGCTGCTCGCCAAGGTCGCGACCGGCGACGCCAAACGCGCGAAGAGCAAGGCCGAAGGCCTTGCGAAGGTCGTCGCGGAGGACAAGGCGCGCACCGGCAGCTTCGCGACGTGGGCGGCGATGCAGTGGCGCGTCACGGCCGATCTCCAGTCGCAGGGGTTCGAGCTGATCGTCTTCTGGGAAGCCGTCAGCGTCATGCTGATCGGTGCCGCGCTCTACAGGCTCGGCATCCTGCAAGGCGCACGATCGCGCGGCTTCTACCTTCGCATGACGCTGATCGCCTATGCGGTCGGCATCCCGCTGCGGATCGTCGGCGCGATCGAACAGACGCGGTTCGATGGTGCGCCAAAGACGATCTGGGCCACCGCCGAGGTCGCGCGCGAGGCGATGACGCTCGGCCATATCGGCGCGGTATGCCTGCTGCTCGGCACCGGGTTCGGCGCCACGCTGTTGCGGCCGTTCATCGCGGCCGGGCGCACCGCGCTGTCGATCTACATTCTCCAGACGATCGTCTGCCTGTGGATCCTGTTCCCGCCCTTCGGGTTCGCGCTGTACGGCACGCTCGGCTGGGCCGGACTCATGGCGACCGCGCTGGCGGTCAACATCGGCCTGTTGCTGCTCGCCAACGCCTATGTGCGGAAATTCGACATCGCCCCGGTCGAATGGGCATGGCGCTCGCTGGTCGAGGGACGCGCGCTGCCGTGGCGCAAGACGCCGCCGTCGCCGCCGTTCTCCGGAGAACTACGCCCGGTGTGACGGGACGGCGGCCTCAGTCGTCCTCGTCCTCGAACCCCACCAGCGCCAGCGCGCGCGCCTTGATCTGGCGGGTCATGCACCAATGGACCAGCGCATCCTCGCGCCCGTGCGTGACCCACACCTCCTGCGGCGCGATCTCGGTCAGCGTCGTGGTGAGTTCGTCCCAATCGGCGTGATCGCTCAGGATCAGAGGCAGCTCGACGTTCTTCTGCCGCGCCCGCCCCCTTACGCGCATCCACCCGCTCGCCATCGCGGTGATCGGATCGGGCAGCCGCCGCGACCAGCGATCGTTGAGCGCCCCCGGCGGACACATCACGACATGCCCCGCCATATCCGCCTTCTTCGCGTCGGCCACCGGCAGCAGTTCGCCGAGCCGCACGCCATGCTCAGCGTACAGGTCGCACAACTTTTGCAGTGCGCCGTGGATGTAGATCGGCGCCTCATGCCCGCGCTCACGCAATTCGGCGATCACCCGCTGCGCCTTGCCCAGCGCATAGGCACCCACGACCACGCAACGATCCGGGTTCGCGTGAAGGGCGGCGATCAGCTTGTCGATCTCGTCGCCGGTATCGGGGTGGCGAAACACCGGCAGGCCAAAGGTCGCCTCGGTGATGAACACATCGCATTTGACGGGTTCGAACGGCGTGCAGGTCGGGTCTGCGCGGCGCTTATAGTCGCCCGAAACGACGATCCGCTCCCCGCGATAATCGAGCACGATCTGCGCGGACCCAAGCACGTGGCCGGCAGGGACGAAGCCGATATCCACCTCTCCCATCCGGATCGTCTCGCCGTACGCGACCGGGTTGCCGGCCTGCGGACCATAGCGCGCATCCATGATCGCCAGCGTCTCCGGCGTAGCCCACACCGCCTCGTGCCCCCCGCGCGCGTGATCGGCATGCCCGTGCGTCACGAGCGCCTTCGCGGTCGGGATCGACGGGTCGATCCAAGCGTCGATCGGCTTGACGAGAATGCCGTGCGGATGCGGTTCGAGCCAGTCGCCGAGTTTTGCCATGGGCTGATAACGCGCGACCCGCGAGTGCGGTGCCACGCGCCCCTACTGCCCTACTGCGCCCAGCCTACCGCCGCCCCCCGACCTTCACCGTCGCCACGATCGCATCCATCCGAGCCGCCGCGATCGCCTGAGCCGGCGCATTGCGCGCAGGCGGCCCGGCCGCCTTGACCAAATAGGTGACGCGGTCGATCGTATAGCAGGTGCCGTTCACGACCGTCCGCAGGTTGGTCGCGCGGACCTGCTGGCTCATCCCCGCGTCGCCGTTCGAATACACCGTCCAGCGATGGCCCCCGATCATCCGGTCGGGCAGCCTGCGCCCGCTGCCCGACTTCAGTCCCGCCGTGCCGCAGGTCGCGACGACCGCGGCGCTGCGGCTGAAACCGACCTGGACGATTTCGGTCACCTGTCCCTGGCCATCGCTCGGCTTGGCGACCTGCCAGAACCGGACGATGCCGACGCCGCGACCGACCGGGCTACCGTCCCACACCTGCCGCCAACCGCTGTTCATCAGCGGTCGCCCGGCGAAATTGCGGGTCGGGGTCAGGGCCGACGCATAGGACAGCCGCACCGTGCCCCCTGCGCCGAGGAAGGACTTGGTCGCGGCGCTGGCGTTGGCGAAAGGAAGAAAAGCGAGCAGTGGCAGTGGCAGCAAAAAGCGAAGAAGCGTCACCGATCGTCTTTCACAAAGAGAGGCTTGGCAGTGTGCCGCCGGTTTGCGCCGCGTCCATAGCGGTGCGGCGCAACGCCCCCATATGGCGATGATGCGTGAACAGGCCGTGAGCGACCTCCCCCCTCCCCTCGAAAACTGGTTCGCGTCGCGTGGGTGGCGGCCGCGGCGGCATCAGCGCGAGATGCTCGCCGAAGGACGTGCGGGGCATCATGCCCTGCTCGTGGCGGCGACCGGCGCGGGCAAGACGCTCGCCGGGTTCCTGCCCACGCTCGCCGAGCTGATCGAGGCGCCGACCACCAAGGGAGGGGGCGGCCTCCACACGCTCTACGTCTCGCCGCTGAAAGCGCTCGCGGTCGACGTACAGCGCAACCTGCTGACGCCGATCGACGAGATGGGCGTCGACATCTGCGTCGAGACCCGCACTGGCGACACCCCCTCCGACCGCAAGGCCCGGCAACGGATCAAGCCCCCGCAGATTCTGCTGACGACTCCTGAATCGCTGTCGCTGCTGCTGAGCTATCCCGACAGCATCACGATGTTCGAGACCCTCCGCACGATCGTCGTCGACGAGGTCCACGCCTTCGCCACCGGCAAGCGCGGCGATCTCCTGTCGCTGTGCATGGCGCGGTTGCAAAAGATTTCGCCGGGAATGCGCCGCGTCGCGCTGTCGGCGACGGTCGCGGATGCGGACGGCTATCGCGCATGGCTCGCCCCCGATGGCGACATCGACCAGGTCGCGATGGTCCGCGGCGAGCCCGGCGCGGACCCCAACATCGCGATTTTGCTGCCCGAGGGCCGCGTGCCGTGGTCGGGCCATTCGGGCCGCTATGCCGCCGCGCAGGTGATGGCGGAGATCGAGGCGCACGAGACCTCGATCGTGTTCTGCAACACGCGCAGCCTCGCCGAGCTGATCTTCCAGGATCTGTGGAAGGTGAACTCCGGCAATCTCCCGATCGGCGTCCACCACGGCAGCCTCGCAAAAGAGGCGCGGCGGAAAGTCGAGAACGCGATGGCCGAGGGGAAACTGCGCGCGCTGGTCGCGACGTCCAGCCTCGATCTCGGCGTCGACTGGGGCAATGTCGATTGCGTGATCCAGATGGGCGCGCCGAAAGGATCGTCACGACTGTTGCAGCGGATCGGCCGCGCCAACCACCGGCTCGACGAATCGTCCGAGGCGATCATCGTGCCGGGCAATCGCTTCGAATATCTGGAGGCACGCGCGGCGCTCGACGCGGTCGAGGTGGGCGAACTCGATTCGGATATCTTCCGCGTCGGCGCGCTCGACGTCCTCGCGCAGCACGTGATGGCCTGCGCGTGCGCCGCGCCGTTCCGCGAGGCGGACCTGCTCGACGAGATCCGCTCGGCGCTCCCCTATTCCGCGCTCCCGACCGAGACGTTCGAACGCGTGCTGCACTTCATCAGCGACGGCGGCTATTCGCTCAAGGCCTATGACCGCTTCAAGCGGCTGACCAAGGATCCGGACGGCACGTGGCGCGTCAGCCATCCCAAATTCATCGGCCAGCACCGCCTGAACGCAGGCATCATCGTCGAGGCGACGATGCTCAACGTGCGGTTCGGCAACGGCCGCGTACTCGGCCGCGTCGAGGAGGCGTTCGCCGCCCAATTGAGCCACGGCGACACCTTCTTCTTCGCCGGATTGAGCCTCGAGGTGATGAAGATCGACCTCGAGGATCTGGTCGTGCGCGCCACATCGAAGCCCGCGCGGATCCCGACCTATGGCGGCAGCCGGATGCCGCTGTCGACCAACCTCGCCGACCGCGTCCGCGGCTTCCTCGCGCAACCGGGCGCATGGGCGCGCTTCCCCGACGATGTGCGCGAGTGGCTGGAGATGCAGGCGTATCGATCGGTGATGCCCGAACCCGGCCAGCTGCTGGTCGAAACCTTCCCGCGCGAAGGCCGCCACTACATGGTCGCGTACAGCTTCGAGGGCTGGAACGCACACCAGTCGCTCGGCATGCTGATCACCCGCCGAATGGAAACGCAGGGACTGAAACCGCTCGGCTTCGTCGCCAACGATTACGCGCTGGCGGTGTACGGGCTGGAAAAGATCACCGACCCAGCGGCATTGTTCTCCGCCGACATCCTCGAACACGAGTTCGTCGAATGGGTACAACAATCGCACCTGCTCAAACGCGCCTTCCGCGAGGTCGCCGTGATCGGCGGACTGGTCGAGCGCCAGCATCCCGGCAAGCGCAAGACCGGCAAACAGGTGACGTTCTCGACCGACCTGATCTACGACGTGCTGCGAAAATACGAACCGACGCACCTGCTTCTGGAGGCGGCATGGGCGGACGCACGCGCGCGAATGACCGACGTCGGACGACTCGCCTCACTACTCGACCGCGCGGCGGCAACGATGGTCCACGTCGACCTGGAGCGCGTAACGCCGCTCGCGGTGCCGGTCCTGACGCTGATCGGCCGCGAGAAGATCTCGACGAACACCTCGGACGACGCCCTCCTGATCGAGGCGGAAGCAATGATCGCCGACGCCATGCGCCCGGATTGAGCCGGGCACGGACTCCGTGAATCCCGCCACCACGGATCCCTTGGATCCTGCCACCACGGACTCCTTGAACCCTGCCACCACGGCACCCTAAAATTACCACCCCGCCACCCTCAAATACACCACCCTGCCGCGCTCAAATGCACCACCCTGCCGCGCTCAAACGCACCACCCTGCCGCGCTCAAACGCACCACCCTGCCGCGCTCAAACGCACCACCCCGGCGAAGGCCGGGGCCCAATTGGGAAGGTGGCAATAATCGCGCACTGTCCACAGTTAGCAGCGTCCCCCAATTGGGCCCCGGCCTTCGCCGGGGGGGAAGCAAACATGGCGCCGATCCCGATCGGAAACGAACGACGTTCCAACCCAACCACCACCCCCCTGTTCTCCCGCGAAGGCGGGAGCCCAGCCTGGGTCCCCGCCTTCGCGGGGAAACAGTTTCACACGCCACAGCAATACCGCCTCGGCGTTTCAAAGAACCGCCCACCCTCACCAGATCGCTGTACCCCGGCGAAGGCCGGGGCCCAGTTGGTGAACGCTGCTAACGAAGGGCAGTCCGAAATTACTGCCACCTCTCCACCTGGGCCCCGGCCTCCGCCGGGGTGGTAGCCTCTCATGCCGATCCCGATCGGAAACGGACGCACGTTCCACCGCAATCTCCACCGCCGCCCGATCGGAAACGAACGACGTTCCAACCCAACAACCACCGCCCCCCTGTTCTCCCGCGAAGGCGGGAGCCCAGTCTGGATCCCCGCCTTCGCGGGGAAACAAACTTACGATAACCATCATAACATTCGGGGCCGTCCGCCGCTAACAACGGTAGTTGCGCGCACCCTGAAATGAGCGCAGCATTTGCAGCATGCACAGGTGGCTAGCCCTTCTATTGCTAGTCGTTTCCGCCCAGGCCCCCGCCCAGGCCAGAGCCCAGGACGCCGTCCCCCCGCAACAAAATGCTGCACCCCCGCCAAGTGCAGCATCGGCAACAGAGCCCGACCCCGCCACACTCCTGTTCGCCGAAGACGAAACCCGCATGACCGTCCCGGTCACGATCGCCGGCGCGGGACCATTCCCTTTCGTCGTCGACACCGGCGCACAGCGCACCGTCATCTCGCGCGAGCTCGCCGCCACGCTCGGCCTCGCGCCCGGCCGCACCGTCCGTGTCACCGGCATGACCGGATCCGACGCCATCGGCACCGTCATCATCCCCTCGCTGAAAGTCAGCGTGATCGGCAGCGCGGCGATCGAGGCGCCCGCGATCAGCGCGATCAACCTCGGTGCACGCGGGCTGCTCGGGATCGACACGTTGCAGGATCACGCGGTGACGATCGACTTCGACACCAAGACGATGACCGTCACCCCCGCGCGCAGGCGACAGAATCGCGAACGCGCGGGGCCCGACGAGATCGTCATCCGCGCGCGCAGCCTGTTCGGCCAGCTCGTCGTTACCGACGCCTATTGCAACGGCATCCGCATCCGCGTGATCCTCGATACCGGTACCTCGGTCACCATGGCCAATGGCGCGCTCCGCCGGAAGGTGGCGCGCAAGGCATTGGGCCGCGCACGGGCCTTGCAACCCGTATCGCTGACCGGCGTCACCGGCGAAACCGTGGTTGCCGACTACACGACGATCGACCGGGTCTCGATCGGCAGCCTGACGCTCGGCGACCTGCCCGTGGCGTTCACCACCGCGGATGCGCCGCCGTTCCGTCAGTTCGGCTTGTCCGACCGCCCCGCGATGCTGCTCGGAATGGACGTGCTGCAACTGTTCCGTCGCGTCGACATCGATTTCGCCAACCGCGAGGTGCGACTCGCCTCGCCCCGCGGAACGCGCCGGCGCTGAGAGCGGCGTTGAGCGCAGTGGCGTCGAGGTTGCGTCGGCGCGCGTTCGCTGCAACTCTTCGTCCAGAAACAAGGGGGACGACGATGCGCGCGACTGGCTGGCTGCTTACGGCGGCGATTTTGACGACACCGATCTCGGCACAGGCGCAGTCGCGGCCTGACCAGAAGGCGTTCCTCGGCCTCTACAAGGAACTGGTCGAGACCAACACGACGCTGTCCGCCGGCAGTTGCACGCAGGCGGCGGCACAGATCGGCACGCGGCTGAAGACGGCGGGCTATGCCGATGCCGACATCACCTATTTCTCGGTGCCCGAGCATCCCAAGGACGGCGGGCTGGTCGCGGTGCTGAAGGGCTCCGACGCGTCGCTCAAGCCGATGCTGCTGCTCGCGCATCTCGACGTGGTCGAGGCCAAGCGCGAGGATTGGGTGCGCGATCCGTTCAAGCTGATCGAGGAAGGCGGCTATTATTACGCGCGCGGCACCGTCGACGACAAGGCGCAGGCGGCAATCTGGTCCGACGCGATGATCCGCTTCAAGACCGGCGGCTACAAGCCCAAGCGCACGATCAAGCTGGCGCTGACCTGCGGTGAGGAAACCACGTTCGCATGGAACGGCGCGCAGTATCTGGCGAAGGAAAAGCCCGACCTGATCGCGGCGGAGTTCGCGCTGAACGAGGGCGGCGGCGGGCGGCTCGACGACACCGGCAAGCGCCAGTTGCTGGCGATCCAGATCGGCGAGAAGGCCGCGCAGAACTACACGTTCCTCGCCACCAACCCCGGCGGCCACAGCTCGCAACCGATCCCCGAGAACGCGATCTACGAACTCGCCGACGCGGTGAAGGCGGTGCAGGGCTACGAGTTTCCGGTGAAGTTCACCGATACGACCAAGGCGTTCTTCGCGGCCAGCGCGAAGGCGATGCCGGGCGAGATGGGGTCTGCGATCACGCGGCTGCTCGCCAATCCGGAGGACAAGACGGCGGACGCGATCGTCAGCCGCGACAAGGCGATGCACTCGACCTTGCGGACTACCTGCGTGGCGACGCTGCTGAACGCCGGCCATGCGGAGAACGCACTACCGCAGCGCGCGACGGCGAACGTCAACTGCCGCATCTTTCCCGGCGAGACGGTCGACGGCACGCTCGCCAAGCTGAAGGAACTGGCCGGCGCGAAGGTTACGGTGACCGCCAACCAGCCGGTCCGCCCGACCGCGATCCCGCCGACGCTCGACCCGAAGATCATGGGCCCGGTGACCAAGGTCGCGGCAAAGCACTTCCGTGGCATCCCGATCCTGCCGATGATGTCGACCGGCGCGACCGACGGCATCTTCTTCGAAGCGATCGGCATCCCCGTCTACGGCGCGCCGGGCGTCTTCATCGACAAGGACATGGGCGGCATCCACGGCCTCAACGAACGCATCCGCGTAGCATCGCTCTACGACGGCCGAGACTATCTCTTCGACCTAGTGAAAGCCTTCGCGGGGTGAGCGCACTGTCCCTCTCCCCTCCGGGGAGAGGGAGGGAGGAGCCAAAGGCGACGGAAGGGAGAGGGGCATGAGGCTAGAAACGGTGCCCCACAACGCCCTTGGAGTTCAGACCGTGACCTGCTCGCCCAACTCCAGCACCTTCCCCGGCGGAATCCTCAAGAAGTCCGTCGGATCGCTGGCATTCCGCTGAAGGAACATGAAGATCCGGTCCTGCCAAGGCGGCATCCCCTTCTCCGCATCCGGCTTCAGCGTATTCCGCCCGATAAAGAACGACGTCCGCATCGGATCCAGCCCAAGCTGCTCGGTCTTGTTCCCAACGCCCAGATCGCGCGGCACGTCGGGCGACTCCATGAACCCATAGGTCAGCACGACGATCGAGAAATTGTCGTCCACCCGCTCCACCTTCGCGCGCGCGGACTCTTCCACGAACGGCCGGTCAGCCGTGCGGATGCTGCAGATCAGGTTGCGCTCGTGCAGCACCTTGTTGTGCTTCAGATTATGCAGCAGCGCGCCCGGCGTCGCGTGCGGGTTCGCCGTCAGGAACACCGCGGTCCCCGACACGCGCTCCGGCGGACGCTTCTCCAGCGCCGCGGCGAGGTCGGTCAGCGGGATGCTTTGCCGCTTCTCGAACGCGCTGACGATCTTCTTGCCGCGCACCCAGGTGAAGATGATGAGCCCGATCGACGCGGCGATGACCAGCGGCACCCAGCCCCCCTCGATCACGCGCAGGATGTTCGCGCCGAAGAAGATCAGGTCGAGCGTCAGGAACGGCAGGATCGCCGCCAGAGCGAGCGGCCGCGACCAGTTCCACCGATGCCGCACGACGATATACGCGAGCAAGGTGGTGACCACCATCGTGCCCGTGACCGCGATGCCGTACGCCGCCGCCATCGCCGACGACGTCTTGAACTGCACGACCAGCACCAGCACGCCGATCAGCAACAGCCAGTTGATCGCCGGCAGGTAGATCTGGCCCGCGAACACCGCCGAGGTCTGGCGGATACGCAAGCGCGGGAGCAGGCCGAGCTGGATCGCCTGCTGCGTCAGCGAGAATGCGCCGGTGATCACCGCTTGGCTGGCGATGACGGTCGCGAACCCCGCCAGGATGATCAACGCCGGCCGCAATGGCTCGGGCGCCATCAGGAAGAACCAGTCCTGGTTGACGAACGGCACGCCCCGCGCCGCCGCATCCTCGAGCCGCGACAAGGCGAACGCGCCCTGCCCCAAATAATTCAGCGCGAGCGCCGGAAAGACGAGGAAGAACCAGCCGATGCGGATCGGCAGCTTGCCGAAATGCCCCATATCCGCGGTCAGCGCCTCGGCACCGGTGACGGTCAGGAACACCGCGCCGAGCACGAACAGCCCTGTCACGCCGTGCGTCGCGAGGAACGAGACGCCGTAGGTCGGCAGGAACACCCGGACGATCGAGGGCTCGTCGGCGATGTGCCAGATCCCCAGCGCGCCGATCGCGACGAACCAGACGATACAGACCGGGCCGAACAGCTTCGACACCTGTGCCGTACCGCGGGCCTGGATCAGGAACAGCGCGATCAGGATGCCGATCGTCAGCGCGCGCACCACGCCCTCGTTGAAGATATGCGCCGCGCTCGGGATCGTCCGCAGGCCCTCCATCGCCGACAGCACCGACAGCGCGGGCGTGATGATCGCATCGCCATAGAACAACGACGCGCCTGCCGCGCCGAGCACGATCGCCACCTTCGACCGCATGCCGAGCGCGCGACGGGCGAGCGCGGCCAGCGCCAGCACGCCGCCCTCGCCCTGGTTGTCCGCGCGCATCAGGAAGATGACGTATTTGACGGTCACCACGAGGAACAGCGACCAGAGCGCGAGGCTCAGCACGCCGAGGATCTCGCTCGGATCGATGCCGCCCGCGGACGACTGCCCGAGCGCCTCGCGGAAGGCGTAGAGCGGACTGGTACCGATATCGCCGAACACCACGCCGATCGCGCCGACCGTCAGCGCGGCCAGCGCCGGATGCGGATGCAGATGCGCCGCGGACAGATCCGATGGCGCGCACGCCTGCCCCGCCGCCTGCTGGGCAGCGTGTTCGGGCACGAGTGCGGTCTCGGGTGTTCCGGCTACGGACGTCATGGCGCGCAGAGCGCTCCTCCTGATGGGACGGCGCGCTTTACGCCGATTGGGGGCATGCGCAAGTGCCGCCGGCCCGTGCCTGCTGGCGTGCCCGATCGGACGCCGGATTGGACGCGGGATTAACCGATGGCGGGTTGATTCACGCGGCGGGCACCGGCATGGCGAGGAAATGGTTCCCTTTTCGTTCGGCGGACATGCGCTTCTGGCGTTGGCGCAAGGCGCGCTGTTCTGGCCGGAGCGGCGTGCGCTGCTGGTCGCCGACCTGCATTTCGAGAAGGCGAGCTGGTTCGCCCAGCGTGGCCAGATGCTGCCGCCCTATGATTCGATCGCGACATTGGCCGATCTCACCGCGCTGGTTACCGCAACCGGCGCACGCGAGGTCTGGTGCCTGGGTGACAGCTTCCACGACAGCGACGGGTGCGAGCGACTGCCGCAACGCGCGCAGGACATGCTGCGCGCAATGACCGACGGCACGCGCTGGACCTGGATCACGGGCAATCACGATCCGGCGATCCTCGACCGGTGTGGCGGAGAGGTCGTGGACGAGGTCGTCGTCGACGGCCTGGTGCTGCGCCACGAAGCCGACCGGACGGAGACGCGACCGGAATTGTCGGGGCATTTCCATCCGAAGCTGCGGTTGCGCGTGCGGGGTAAGTCGGTTGCACGGCGCTGTTTCGTGGCGACCGCAACGAAGCTGATTTTACCGGCGTTCGGGTCGCTGACCGGAGGGCTGGACGTGGACCATCCGGAGATCGTCCGGGCGGTTGGGGTCGGGGCCGAGGCGATGGTGCCGGTGGCGGACCGAATGCTGCGGTTTCCGGTGGCTGCTTGAAGGGCGCCTACACTCGTAACGCACAACCCGGCGAAAACACATCACCGGGCGAATAACGCACCACCCCCGGCCAAACACACCACCCCGGCGAAGGCCGGGGCCCAATTGGGAGCGGCATATAACGAAGGACCGTCCACAATTACCTCGACCTTTCCAATTGGGCCCCGGCCTTCGCCGGGGTGGTAGCAATTCGAGGTAAAGCCCTCACCGCGAAATCGTCGGAAACGCCGCGCGAAACGCAGCAACCTTCGGCTTGTCCCACATCACGATATACGGATGCGTCGGGTTCCGGTCGTAGAAATTCTGGTGATACGCCTCGGCCGGATAGAACGTCCCCGTCTCCAGCTTCGTCACGATCGGCCCCGAGAACGCCCGAGTCTGCCCCAGTTGCGCGATGTACGCCCGCGCGACCTGGGCCTGCGCCGGCGACTGCGGGAAGATCGCCGAGCGATAGCTGGTGCCGCTGTCCGGCCCCTGGCGGTTCAGGCGGGTCGGATCGTGCGCGATCGAGAAATACACGCGCAGCAGAGTGCCGTAGCTCACGATACGCGGATCATACGCGATCCTGATCGCTTCGGCATGGCGGGTCGTTTCGGCGGACACCTGATCATAGGTCGCGGTCGCCTTGGTGCCGCCGGCATAGCCCGCCGTGACGGCCTTCACGCCCTTCACATGCTCGAACACCGCTTCCATCGTCCAGAAACAGCCGCCCGCCAGCACCGCGGTCTGGATACCGGGCGCCGCGGGAAGGTCGGTCTTGACGGCGGGGATGACGACGGCGCGGGCGCCCTGTGCGGTGCCGGTGGACAGGAAAGCCCCGGCAATACCGACGGCGGCAAGCGTGGCGAGAAGCGGCTTTTTCATGTTTGTATACATGGTGTTGCGCCGATCGTTCGCCAAGACGCGCGCAAGATCAGCGCGTGGCGGGCGCGCTGTGCTCGAAATGGCTGGCAAAGGTCTGGCGGGCTTCCGCAGGCTGCATCGCGAGCAAACCGATGGCGCCGAGGACGAAACCGCCGCTGAACTGCCAGAAGAAACTCGACTTTACGATACTGCGCATGATGCGATCCCAATGAATTCAAATGATGACACCGACCGGATGGATCGGCGTCAGCTACGTACCGGCATGTCGTGGAGATACCGGCCAACCACAATGTCGTTTTTAGAAACTCTCGATTAACGCGCCGTGGCCGATGCGTTCATCGTACAGCAGGCATCACCCGACAGGATTGCCGGAAGATGTCGCCGCATGTCCCAAATGTTGCTCAACCCTTCCGATCTTCCCCCGCAAGGGTGAGGTGTCGCCGAAGGTGACGGAGGGGGAGGACACGGAACAGGCGTACCCCTCCCTCCCCTCCGTCTGGCAAACGCCAGCCACCTCGCCCTTGCGGGAGAGGATCGTTCAGCTTTGCCTTATTTCAGCGCGGCACACGCTGTCTGGATTCGCGTGCAAGCCTCGCGGAGCAAAGCGTCGGAGGTCGCATAGCTGATCCGGAACGCAGGGCTGAGCCCGAACGCCGCACCCTGCACCACCGCCACCTTGGCATCGTCGAGCAGATAGCCGACCATCGCCTCGTCGGTATCGATCAGGCGACCGTTCGGCGTCGTCTTGCCGATCAGCTCCGCGAACGACGGGTACACGTAGAACGCACCCTCCGGCGTCGGGCAGTGCATGCCCTCGATCTCGTTGAGCATCGCCACGACCAGATCGCGGCGGCCTTGGAACGCGGTATTGCGCTCGGCGAGGAACGACTGGTCGCCGTTCAGCGCCGCCACCGCAGCCGCCTGCGCGATCGAGCACGGGTTCGACGTCGACTGCGACTGGAGCTTGGCCATCGCCTTGATCAGCCACGCCGCGCCGCCCGCATAGCCGATCCGCCAGCCGGTCATCGCATAGGCCTTGGAACAGCCATTGACGGTCAGCGTGCGCTCGAACAGCTCGGGGCAGGCTTCGGCGATCGTCGCGAACTTGAAACCGTCATAAACGATGTGCTCGTACATATCGTCGGCGAAGATCCACACGTGCGGGTGCTTGGCCAGCACCGCGCCGAGCGCCTTCAGCTCGTCGATCGTGTAGCCGGCGCCGGTCGGGTTCGACGGCGAATTGAGGATCACCCACTTGGTCTTGGGCGTGATCGCCGCGTCGAGTGCGGCAGGATCGAGCTTGTAGCCGACCTCGGGTCCCGCCTTGACGATCACCGGCACGCCGCCCGCGAACTGCACGACGTCGGGATAGCTCACCCAGTAGGGCGCGGGGATGACTACCTCGTCGCCCGGATCGATCGTCGCGACCATCGCGTTGAACAGGGTGTGCTTGCCGCCGACGTTCACGCTGATCTGGTCGGTCGTGTAGATGAGCTTGTTGTCGCGCGCGAACTTGGCGACGACCGCCTGCTTCAGCTCGATCGTGCCGTCGACATTGGTGTATTTGGTCTTGCCGTCGCGGATCGCCTGGATCGCCGCCTCTTTGACGAAGTCCGGCGTGTCGAAATCGGGTTCGCCCGCACCCAGGCCGATCACGTCGACGCCTGCGCGCTTCAGTTCGAGAACGCGCGACGTGATCGCGAGCGTCGGCGAAGGGCTGATGCGGCCGAGCGCGGCGGATGCGTGCATGGTGTAACCTTTGCGGTTGTCCGCAGTTTCGCCGCGGAATTCGCGGGCGCTATACGCTCCGCTTGGCCGAATTCGCAACCGTAACGATGGCAGGAATGAGCCCACGGACCGCATTTCCGATGAAGAAACCGGCGGCGAGGTCGGCCTGGGTGATCTGCGCCTCGATCGCACGACCCGATTCGACCAGTTCGGCGCGGAGAATGCCGGGAAGCAAGCCCGAAGACTGGCTCGGCCGTAGCGGCGGCGTCACGAGGGTCGCGCCACGCTGCACGAACAGCGACGTGAAACTCCCTTCGGTCAGAAAGCCCTCCGCATCCTCGAACACCACCTCGAACGTGCCCGCGGCCTTGCGCGCATCGTCGTAGAAGGCCCGCGCGCTCGTCTTGTGGCGGAGGCGGAAGTCGGCGGAGGCGACCGGCAGCGGCACGATCGCGACGGTCGCTTGCGCAGGCGATTGCGGCAGCGGTGCCGCCTCGATCGCGATCGCGCCCGACGGGCTCAGCAACAGGCGGATGCGGCGGGGCCCCCGCAACCGGAAGGTCGCCGCCTGGAGCTCGTTACGCGCGGTGTGGCGATCAAACGTGAACCCCAGCGCCTGCGCACTCGCCTTCATCCGCGCCAGATGCGCTTCGAGACGGGTCAGCCCCTCGTTGGGATCGAACGCCATCGTCTCGATCAGGTCGAAGCGCCGCTGGCCGGCGGTGACGAACGCGCCCTTGGCCTGGCATTCCTCCCACTCCGCGTCGCCCGCGCTGTCGGCGACGATGCCCGAACCGAGGCTCATCGTCGCCGCGTCATCGCGGACCGCCAGCGTCCGGATCGCGACGTTGAAGATCGCGTCGCCGTTCGCGTCGAACCGGCCGATCGAACCCGTGTAGATGCCACGAACGCGGGCGTGCTCGACCTCGGCGATGACCTCCATCGCGCGCTGTTTCGGCGCGCCGGTGATCGACCCGCACGGGAACAGCGCGGCCAGCACGTCGACCGCGTCGCAGTCCGGTTTCAGCGTCGCGGTGACGGTCGAGGTCATCTGGTGGACGGTCGGATAGGTCTCGACGGTGAACAGGTCGGGGACCGCGACGTGGGTGGCGACGCGCGACAGGTCGTTGCGCATCAGGTCGACGATCATCAGGTTTTCGGCGCGCTGCTTGGGGTCGGCGGCGAGGGCCTCGGCGAGTGCGCGGTCGGCTTCGGGAGTCTCGCCGCGTTGCGCGGTGCCCTTCATCGGGCGGCAGGTGAGCGTGTCGCCGTCGAGCGCGAAGAAGAGTTCGGGCGAAAGCGACAGGAACCGGGTCTCGCCCGTGTCGATCAGCGCGCCATAGCCGGCCTTCGCCTGCCGCCGCAGCCGCGCGTAGAGCGCAAGCGGGTCGCCGACGAACGGTACGCTGGCGGCGAAGGTGAGGTTCGCCTGATAGATGTCGCCGGCCGCGATCAGGTCGAGCACGCGCGCCAGGCTGGCGTCATAGGTCTCGCGGTCGATCAGCGGCGCGGGTGCACCGGTCCACGCGCCGGCGGGGTCGGGAAGCAGCGCGGCGACGTCGTCGGGCGCTATCGTCCGGTATTCGGCGAACAGGCCGAACCAGAGCAGCGGGCCTTCGGTGCGGACGTCGACCGGCCTGGAGGCGAGCGCGGCACCGGCTTCGTAGGCTAGGTACCCGGCGGCGTGGAGTCCGTCCTCGCGGGCTTTGCGGAGCGCGTCGAGTGCGGGGCGGACTTCGGCCAGGGTATCGGCGCGGACGATTCCGACGGGGTCGCGGTACAATCGCGCCGGGGCTCCTGCCGCGCGGGCATCGTCGAGCAACACGTAGGGCGCGGTCCACATCGCCAAGACTGTTGCACGGAGCGCGAGGCAAACCGCAAGCGCCGATTGCTCCTTAGGGCGCGCTATCCTATTTCGGGGCCATGACAAATCCAGCCACTCCGCCCCTGCGCGCCGCGATCGTCCAGGTCACGCCGATCCAGCAGAACTGCACGATTATCTGGTGCACCGCGACGATGAAGGCGGCGGTGATCGATCCGGGCGGCGACCTCCCGCGGATCATGGCGGCGGTCGAACAGGCGGGGGTGACGGTCGAGAAGATTTTGCTCACGCACGGCCATATCGATCACGCGGGTGGTGCGAAGCGGCTGTCGAACGACCTCGGCGTCCCGATCGAGGGCCCACACGAAG
This sequence comes from Sphingomonas arabinosi, assembly GCF_036663715.1. NCBI lineage: Bacteria > Pseudomonadati > Pseudomonadota > Alphaproteobacteria > Sphingomonadales > Sphingomonadaceae > Sphingomonas > Sphingomonas arabinosi. Next base: position 102,298 of record NZ_JAXOJN010000001.1, on the reverse strand, counting down.
CGGACCGCTTCTGGCTCCAACGCCTCGACCAGGACGGCCCCAAGTACGGCATCTCGGGTGTGAACTTCGAACCCGACCGCTGGCTGGTCGAGGGCGACACGGTCGCGGTCGGCGACCTCCTGCTCGACGTCTACGAAACCCCCGGCCACACCGAAGGTCACGTTATATTCCACCACCCCCCCTCAAACTTCGCCCAAGTCGGCGACCTGTTGTTCCAGGGGTCGGTCGGGCGTTCGGATATGCCTGGGGGAAATCATCAGGTGCTGGTGAAGTCGATCGTCGAGAAACTCTGGCCGCTGGGGAGCGATACGAGCTTCATTCCGGGGCATGGGCCGGCGAGCACGTTCGCGCATGAGCGGGCGACGAATATGTTCGTGAGCGATCGGGCCTTGGCGGAATAACGTCCGCTTGCAAACCTAGCTGGTCCCCCGCGGAGGCGGGGGCCAGTTGGGGGACGAAGATTGGCCGGCGTCGCGCTCTGTTATTGCCACCTTTCCAACTGGGCCCCGGCCTCCGCCGGAGTGGTTGCCAGCGTGAGGGCTGGTCTTACTTCCGCTCCCCCGCAGTCTCACCCCGGACCGACTTGAACTCCGACCCAGCGCGCCATTCCGGCCACAAACGGCTGTTCGCCAGCTTCGTCCCGATCGTCTGGAACAGCCCGACGTCCTGCGCCGCACCGCGGAAGTCCCAATCCGGGCTCCAAGCGTCACAGGTCTGGTGATAGCATTTCATATAGCCGTCGAGCCACGCCTGCCCCGCAGTCCGCCCGCCCTTGACCAGATCGGGTGCGCCGCTGATCGCCATCAGCAGCAGTGTCGGCACGCCGCGTCGCGCGACCGAGAAATGATCGGCGCGGTAGAACAGCCCGCGTTCGGGCAGCGCCTCAGGGGTTACGACGCGGCCTTGGGCCTTTGCAGCGTCGCCCAGCATGTCCTCGAGGCTGTTCTGGCCGGCGCCGACGAGCATGACGTCCTTCGCGGGGCCTGCGGTCTGGAGGATGTCGAGCGTCAGGTTGGCGACCGTCTTCGCCGCCGGATAGACCGGGTTCACCGCATAGGTTTCCGAGCCGAGCAGCCCGCGCTCCTCGCCGCTCCACAGCGCGAAGACGAGGCTGCGGTCGGTGCGGGGTGCCTTGGCAAACCCACGCGCCAGTTCGAGCACGCCCGCCACGCCGAGCCCGTCGTCGTTCGCGCCGGGGCGGATCGTGCGGCCCTGCGCGTCGGGCGCGCCGATGCCGTAGGCGTCCCAGTGCGCGCCGAACATCACGACCTCGTCGGGATGCGTCTTGCCCGGCAGTTTCGCCAGCACGTTCTGGCTTACGGCGGTGTCGTGCTTCACCGTCAGGTCGGTGGTGAACGCCTGTTTCAGCGCGACCGGGCGGAAGTCGCTCCGCCGCGCGGCCTTGCGCATCGTTGCCAGATCAAGGCCCGAGGCTGCGAACAACTGAGCCGCTGCGCCACCCTCCAGCCAGCCTTGGAGCATCACCCGCGACTCGGGATCTTTTCGCACGATGTCGTAATTCTCGCCGGCCGGCGCGGTCACCGTGCTCCAGCCATAACCCGCGCCCGGCGTATCGTGGACGATCAGCGCGCCGACCGCGCCACGCCGCGCCGCCTCTTCGTATTTGTACGTCCAGCGGCCGTAATAGGTCATCCGGCGGTCGCCGAACTTGCCCTTCGAATCGTCGCCTGCGACGGCTTCGAAATCGGGATCGTTGACCAGGAACACCGCGACCTTTCCCTTGAGGTCGAGGCCCTTGAAGTCGTCCCAGCCGCGCTCCGGCGCGCTGACGCCGTAGCCGACGAACACCATCGGCGCGTTCGCGATGGCGACGCGATCGACGCCGCGCACGGTGCTCAGATAGACGTCACGCCCCTGCGCCAGCGCGGTGTCGCCAGCACGGACGGTGCCCGAGCCCATGCGCGTGTGGACGAGCGGCACGGCTTGCGTCCAGCTGTCGTTCGGCCCACCGGGTTGCGCCTTCATCGCCTTGAACTGCGCGATCAGCCAGGCGATCGTCTTGGTCTCACCCGGCGTCCCCGGCGCCCGACCCTCGAACGCATCGGAGGCCAGCGTCTTCACGTCCGCGGACAATCGCTCGGGCGAGACTTGCGCCACGGCAGGGAATGCAGCCATCAGCGCCGCGACGGGAAGGAAGCGAAACGCGCTCATGCCCGGCCACCCGACGGCACGACCTGGAACGTCTTCGCGGCCGGTACCGTATTCGCCTGATACGCGATCGCCAGCGCCCAGCAGGCAAGCACCGCCATCAACGCCCACGTCACCAAAGCGCCACCCGCCCGCGGCAAACTCGACGTCGCCCGGTCCATCCCGAACGCGTGCGCCACGCGGGCGATCACGAACATGACGCCCGCGATCCACAACCACGTCGTCGATCCGCCGGCGAGTTCGATCAGCCCCAGCAGGATCAGGATGAACGGCGCATATTCGGTAAAGTTCGCATGCGCGCGCATCCGCCCCTGCAACAGCGCATTGCCGTTATCGCCCAGCAGCACCTTGTCCTTCACCCGGATCGGCACGATTCGGAAGGCGAGCCACAGATTAACGACGGCCGCAGCCGCTGCGATCGTCAGTGTCACGGGTAAAATCACGGCGTTGCCCCTCGTTGGATGTCGCGGAAGGTCCTGCCACTCGCGACCAATGGTTGCAACGCGGGGGCGAAAGCTTGCAACGCGGGACGAAATCGCTATAGCGCCACGCTTCGCGAGCGTCAGGCCGCATGGGTTGCTTCAGGCGGCCGGCATTCATGTCGGTTGCCGAGTTCCGTGTCCGGGCGTACTCAGAGCCCCGACCTTTAGATTGAACAAGGTGCCGAAATGGCCGTCCCCAAAAGAAAAACCTCGCCCTCCAAGCGCGGCATGCGCCGTGGCCACGACTCGCTCACAATCGCGTCGTTCCAGGAATGCCCGAACTGCGGCGAACTGAAGCGCCCGCACAACCTCTGCGGCTCGTGCGGCCATTACAATGGTCGTGAAATCCTCTCGGTCGAGGGTTGAGGTCGCAAGCCTCTAACTTGAACGAAGGATAGCGAATGCCCGACAGCGGCTGGATCGCGGTCGATGCGATGGGTGGCGATGACGGGCTGGCAGTAATGCTCGCCGGTGTCGCCCTCGCGCGTCATCAATTCGAGGGCATGCGCTTCCTGCTGGTCGGCGACGAAGCTGCGATTCGTGAGGGGCTCAAGGCTCATCCGAACCTGTCGCAGCATTCGGAGATCGTCCACGCGCCGGAAGTCGTCGGGTCGAGCGAAAAGCCGACCCAGGCGATTCGCCGCGCCAAGAAGACCTCGATGGGCATCGCGATCGACCTGGTGAAACAGGGTCGCGCCGCCGCCGCGGTGTCGTCGGGCAATACCGGCGCGCTGATGGCGATGGCGAAGCTGTCGTTGCGGATGCTGCCCGGGATCGACCGGCCGGCACTCGCGGCGCGTCTGCCGACGCTCGGCGATACCGACATGGTGATGCTCGACCTCGGCGCGAACACCGAGTGCGACGCGCGCAACCTCGTCCAGTTCGCGATCATGGGCGCCGCCTATGCGCGCACCGCACTCGACATCCCGCATCCTCGTGTGGCGCTGCTGAACATCGGCAGCGAAGACATGAAGGGCACGGACGAGATCCGCGATGCGGCCGCGCAATTGCGGGCGACGCCAGCGGTCGACATGGAGTTCAACGGCTTCATCGAGGGCGACCGACTGTCGCGCGGCGAAGTCGACGTCGTCGTGTGCGACGGCTTCTCGGGCAATATCGCTCTGAAGACCGCCGAGGGCACCGCGCGATTCGTCGCCGACCTGCTCAAGCGCGCCTTCCGCAGCTCGGTCCGCTCGAAGGTCGGCTTCCTGATCTCACGCCCTGCGACCGAATTGCTGCGCGATCATCTCGATCCCAACAATCACAACGGCGCAGTCTTTCTCGGGCTCAACGGCATCGTCGTAAAGAGTCACGGCGGCGCGACCGATCGCGGCGTCGCGACCGCGATCGGCAACGCCGCCAAGATGGTCCGCAACGATCTGATCCGACGCATCGCCGACGATCTCGGCAGCGTGGAGAAGGCGGCATGATCCGGTCTGTGGTCATCGGCACGGGGTCCGCCCTGCCCGCTCGTCGCGTGTCCAACGCCGAACTCGCGGAACAGGTCGACACCAGCGACGAGTGGATCGTCGAGCGCACCGGCATCCGTTTCCGCCACATCGCCGGCGAAAGCGAGACGACCGCAACTCTGGCCGCAGACGCGTGCCGCGCTGCTTTGACCGCCGCCGGTATCGAGGCGCAGGACATCGACCTGATCGTGCTCGCGACCGCGACCCCCGACCAGACATTCCCTGCCAGCGCCACCAAGGTGCAGGCAATGCTCGGCATCAACGACTGCGTCGCGTTCGACGTCGCCGCGGTCTGCTCGGGCTTCCTCTACGCGGTACAGGTCGTCGACAGCATGATCCGCAGCGGCGTCGCCAAGCGCGCGCTGGTGATCGGCGCAGAGACGTTCAGCCGCATCCTCGACTGGGAAGACCGGACGACTTGCGTGCTGTTCGGCGACGGCGCCGGTGCGATCGTGCTCGAAGCGCAGGACACCGCCGACGAAGGCGGCCGCGGCATTCTCACGACCAAGCTGCACGCCGATGGCCGTCACAACGAACTCCTCTATGTCGACGGCGGCGTCTCGACGACCGGCACCGTCGGCAAGCTCCGCATGAAGGGCCGCGAGGTGTTCCGCCACGCGGTCACCAATCTGGCTTCGGTGATGACCGAATCGCTGGCGATGGCCGGGCTCGAGGCGGATCAGGTCGACTGGGTCGTACCGCATCAGGCGAACGCCCGCATCCTCGACGCGACCGCGCGCAAACTGGGCCTCGCCCCCGCGAAAGTCGTGGTCACCGTCGACCAGCACGCCAACACGTCGGCCGCCTCGGTACCGCTGGCGCTAGACGTTGCAGTACGCGATGGTCGCATCCAGCAGGGCCAGATCGTTGTCCTAGAAGCGATGGGTGGCGGGTTCACCTGGGGCGCTGCGGTTATCCGCTTCTAATCCCGGAAAAAGAGTTCGATCCACTTGTAGAACAAATCCCTTCCGGTCGCCTTCTCGCTTGTGTAGGAGAAGCGTCGAGACTGGGAGCTTGTGAATGACGATGACCGGTACTTTGACGCGCGCCGATCTGGCTGAATCTCTCCATCGTGAGGTGGGTTTGTCGCGTGCGGATTCCTCGAAGATCGTGGAACAGATCCTCGCCGAAATGTGCGGCGCGCTGTCGCACGGCGAGAACGTCAAGATTTCGGGGTTCGGCACGTTCGTGCTCCGTGACAAAGGTGAGCGCGTCGGTCGCAACCCGAAGACCGGCATCGAGGTACCTATCGCACCCCGTCGGGTTCTTACCTTCCGTGCAAGCCAGATGATGCGTGAGCGCATTGTCGGTGCCGACTGATTCAAGTGTGCCCGACAGTGCCGACGATTTCGATGGCGATCTCCCAAGCAGCGTCGGCTTAAACGACTGTCGTGCCCCAACACTCGACGGCAACGCACTGATTGTAACCAGCAGCCCAGGCAAAACCGATACCGCGTTCAGGACGATCGGCGAACTGTCCCGCGAGACCGGCCTGCCGCAACACATTCTACGGTATTGGGAAACACGGTTTTCCCAACTTCGCCCACTTCAGCGGGCAGGAAACCGTCGATATTACCGGGCCGAGGACGCCGTTCTCGTACGCCGGATCGATACCCTGCTAAACTGCGAAGGCTATACTGTTCGCGGCGTGCAACAGTTGCTCGCAGCCGAGAAGACGACGTCAGTCGCGCCTGACACGAGCGACCCCACGATCCCGGCCCTGCGGGCAATCCGAGCCTTGCTGGCACAAGCTTTGGTCGAGGATGGTAGGCACACCTGATAGACGAGAGGGAAAGGCCGAGCCTCTCCCCCATCGCTATTAATCTTCGCTGCCCAACGTCTTCTTGGCCGCATCGATTGCAGCCTTACCGCCCTTGCGAACGGTCTTGATCGCGCCCTCGCCGGCCTTCTCAACCGTTGTGCCAGCCTTACGACCTAGCCCGATCGACTTGGCCATCGCCCGGCGCGCTTCGGAATAAGTCGCGGCGACCATCGGATAATCGGCCTTCAAGTTGAAGCGTTCGCGGTATTGCTCCGGAGTCATGCCGTTCGTCGAAAGATGACGACGCAGCGTCTTGTACTTCTTGCCGTCGATCATCGAGATGATGTGATCGGGCGATGCGAGCGACTTGCGGACAGACACCGCTGGCTCGGATGTAGGCGCGACAGCAGTTTCGGGCTCTACGTCGGCATTGCCGACGAGTTTCTCGACAGCGGTATGCATCGCGACGAGGAACGCCGGGACGTCGTCTGCGGCGGTGCGTGTATTAGGGTTCGCGAGCCACGCTGCTGTCAGTTCGGCAGCGAGCTCAACCGTATTAATCGTATCAGTCACACTATGTCCTTGAATTCGTAACGCACCCCTGCGGGCAGGGCGTACAACTTTTGTCTGGAAATGAACACCAGATGTTTGACATACGCCCATTGTTACATTTTGTTCATCGAACCGAGTAAATATTAGTTGGTACACTTTTCGTGGTGATCGCGTTCGCTACCCCCGCCGAAGATTGCCGACGCGTAGTCAATATGCCCAACGTCAGAACGAACGAATCTGTGTCGAAATGCCAGGCAAAATTGAATGTCTCGGGTCGATAAACAGGACGGTTCGACCGCAGCGGAACGACAAGCAGTCCTGGCGACCCTGATGCTATTGCTGCCTGTAGCGCAGTCTTTTCAATGCTCAGACAGTCGTTGTTGGGTGTCGAACAATGACTGACCCAACCTTACGCACCGCGGTAAAGTGCCGTATTTCTGCACGGCGTAATCATACAGGCCGAGGGTGAAGCGCTCATCCCGAGTGCAGCGCTATATCGCACGTTAGACCCGCGACCATCGTAACTGGTGCAGGTGCATAAAGGACACAGTTTTTCGCCTCTAAGGAAATCCCCGTCGGTCGCCCATGGCCCCAAGACGACTCAACGGACCAGCGAGCATTGCACGTCCGCCAGCGGCCGGTAGGGCGCGGGTTTGCACGGTGCAGGTTCGCCCCAGATCCAGCTCGAACCGACATAGCCGAGATAGACGCGCCCGAAGACGTCGGGATCGGCGCCGACCACGCTGACCTGATCGAGCGAGCCGACCGGAAAGTCGGTTAGTTGCTGCCAGCTCGCGGCGTTGTCGACCGAGCGCCAGATGCCGTATTCGCCGGCTACGCGACCTGACAGGAACAACGTCGGATAGGTCTTGCCCTTGGCCGCCTTGCCGAATGCGATGTCGTCGACGCGGGTGACGCTGGGGACGATTTGCCAGGTCTTGCCGCCGTCGATGCTGCGACGCAGGCCGGTGTCGCTGGTGTGTTCGAACGCAGAGGTGAAGAACAGGTTGCCGGGGTGGCCGGGCACCGAACGGAGCTTTGCCGCAAGCTCGCTCGACGGGGCGAGTTCGCCGTCGAAGACCTTGTCCCAGCCGACGCCGCCGTCGGTCGTCCGCCACAGTCCCTGGAGACCGGCGTTCGCGCCACCGCCGCTATGATAGAGATAGAAAGTGCCGGGGACGGCCTTGTCCGCGGTCAGCGTCTTGCGTTGCATCCACTGCGCCTGGAACGATCCGGGGCTATTGCCGCTAGCGCCAGGCAGGCGGACCGGGGTCCAGCTGCGGCCGCCGTCCTTGGTGTAGTAGGGCTGGCGGTTGAACGCGGGTGCCCAGATGATGTTCTGCGGATCGCCGGACGAAACCGCAATCGTCCCGAACGACATCCGCCAGGGATCGCCGTCCTTGGTGCCGGGCGGTGTCGGCAGCGTCGGGAACTTCGCCCATTTGCGACCGCCATCATCGCTGGTGCCAGCCATCACCGCATTGCCGTCCTCCGAACAGCAGCCCATCCGCGCATCGGACGCGTTGCTGACGACGAAGCCGGGCGTGGCCGGCGTCCAGTCGAGCTGCGGGACGGTCATCAAGGCCCGCTCGCCGGGGCCGAACGTCGTCGAATAGGCGTTGAGATCGTCCTTCACGTGGATACCAAAATCCCAGCCCGCAAAGATCGGCGAGCCACCGGACGGCTGGATCACGTCGTTGGCAACGAGTTCCTCGATCCCGCGCGTCTGGCTGACCCAGTCGAGCGCCCCCGTGCCGGGCGGCACGTCGGCGTAGAACACGCCCATGCCCGCCGCAACCCAGACCCGGTTCGGCACCACGGGATCGAACATCATGTCCGCGGTCGTGAAGAACGGTGTGTTGGCGACGCGCAGCCAGGGGGGATCGCTCTCCCCGGCCTTCGCGCTGTGCGATACGCTGTTCCAGGTCGCGCCGCCGTCCGTGCTGGCATAGCCCTGCCCGCCGCGATCGACGACGATCACCTGGTCGGCTCGCGGATTGGCGACGACGGCGGCATATTCGCGTACGGTCAGGCCGAGGTCTGCGGTGAGATCACGCCAGCGACCGTCGCGGTACGACCAGATCGACTTGGTGAGGTCGTCGACGCCGAAGAACGTGCCGCGACGATCGAAAATGCCGCGCTGGAGCGTCAGAGGCTGCACCCCGACCGCGGGAAGCGGCCGGAACGTCGCGCCCGCATCGTTGGACACGAACGTGCCGGCGCCCGACGCGAGCGCGAACAGCCGTCCGGTCGGCTTGCCGCCGGCGGGTCGTTCGAACCAGAGCATCGTGCCGGGCGTCTGCGCGCCGGCATCGGGCTTGCGATCCTTGCTGACCGGGACCGAGCCGACATGCGTCCACTGTGCGCCGCCATCGGTAGAGCGCCACAGCCCGGTCGCGGGGGTGCCGAGCAGGACGATGTCCGGATTGGTCGGATCGACCGCCATGAACGGGCCGTGCAGGCGGAACTCGCTGTTCGCGTCCCATACCATCGGAAAGGGATTGCCGGCGTTGGGCTGGACCCAGTGCCTGCCGGTATCGTCGGAGCGATAGACCCGGCCCTGAAGCGCCATGTAGATCCGTTGCGCGCGCGAAGGGGCGACGACGATCTCGTACGCGCCTGCGGCGGCGCCGTTCTGCGTGCGGATGCTGTCGGGCATCGACGCAGCGGTGACGAGCTGGCTCCAGCGGTTCGCCGATGCGTCCCAGATATACGCACCATAGACGTCGGTGCGCGCGACGAAGGTCTTGCCCGACGCATCGCTCGACAGGCCCGAGATCATGCCGCCGCCGCCGATCGCGACGTGCTTCCACTGATAGGCTTCGGACGCGACCGGGCCACCGGCCTGCGACAGAGCGGGCGGTGCGGCGTGCGCCTGGTGATCGCCCCCGAACCAGAAGGCGGCGATCCCGGCGGCCAGCGCGAGCAGCATCACGACGCCCAGGATCCACGGCCAGCGACGGCGGCGGGGCTGGACGAAATCCTCGTAGCGGACGGTGCGGCGTACATGTGGTTCCATCGAACTCCCTGCCGATCCCGGCCCCGCGCGAGGGCTGTCAATCATGCGTTCTGGTTGCCAGATAGTAGATCGCGACCGGACTTGTCACGAGATAGCGCCAGCCGAGCCGCACCGGCTCGCGCGCGGCCCGGTAGAGCCACTCCAGGCCGGTCGCCTGCATCCAGGTCGGCGCGCGCGATACGCCGCCGCCGTAATGATCGAACAGCCCGCCACAGGTCCGGATCCAGGCGACCCCGCCGAGCAGATGGCGGTTGTCGACCGCGAACCGCTCCTGTGCGGGACTGCCCATGCCAATCCACAACACGTCGGCGCCCGACGCGCGCACCTTCGCGCAAATGTCCGGGATCGCGTCGGGCGAAAAGAAGCCGTGGCGCGTGCCGACGACCTTGAGGCCGGGGAAGCGGCTGCGGAGATGTTGCGCGGCGCGGGCCGCGACGCCCGGTCGCGAGCCGAGGAAGAAGAAGCGGATGTCGTCGCGCGCGGCGATGGTGGCCGCGTCGAGCAGGAAGTCGGTGGTGGCGATGCGCTCCTCGAGCGGTTCGCGGCACAGGAGCCGGCTGGCGAACACCAGCGGCATGCCGTCCGCATCGACGATGTCCGCGCCGTCGATCAGCCGCCGATAGTCCTCGTCGCGGTTATAAGCGGCGATCACGCTGCCATTGGCCGAGGTGACAATGCGCGGCTCCGTCAGCGTCCCGGCCCGCGCGCGCGCCGTGTCGGCGAGCATCAACGCTGCGAGCTCGTCGCGCCGCAGCCGGGCGATCTTCATGCCGCCGATCGTCGCGGTCCGCACGTTGCCAGCGGGCGCATCGACGGCGTCCGGCGCAGTCCTGTGATGATCGCGTTCGAACAGCGGTCGTCTCCCCGTCCGGATCTTACAACACCGGAAACGCCTGACCTGAATTGAGGATGCTATGCGCGGGCCTGCCAAGCGATTGCAACCCTGATCCCAAATTGCGGACGTTACGGTGCCAGTCGATACACGTCGTATACTTCATCGCCCGACGCGGTGCGCAGCGCCGCGAGCTTGGTGGTCGCGGCGCGGAACTTGGCGATGTCCACCGGATCGAGGACGAGCGGTCCGAAGGTCCCGCGATCGATCACCGCGCGCTGCGTGATATCGTCGAGCGACGCGGAGAGCAGGATCACGACCGGCCTGTGCGTGGCTGCGGTGAGGCGCCGCGCGGTGGTGAGCAGGCGTCCCGGGCTCATCGGCGCACTCTCCGCGAGCGTCATCGGCACCAGCGACGTAAACCGGTCGCGCCGTACGGACCAGGTCGGGTTCGCGCCGTAATAGGCAATACTCTCGATCAGGAAATCCGAATCCGCGATCACGACCGATCGCGAAAGCCCCTTGGTCGCGAGCAGGTCGACCAGCGCCTTCGCCTCGCCCTGCGGCTGCGCCTTCATCGCCTGGACGACGGCGCGGGCCGTCGTGGGAAGCTGTGCGGCGAGCAAGGCGAGGAACGCGATCCGGCCGATCCGCTCCGCACGGCGCGCGAATGCGTTGTCGTACCAGCCGCCAAACCCTCTCGCCGTCAGCCAGTGCAGCACGACGAAGAACACGATCAGCAGCGCGTCGTGGCGGTAGTGGCCTGGATAGACGAACACGAACAGCAGTTGCAGCCCGCCCAGCGCCGCGATCGCCGCGACGAGCGCGGCGGGGCGGCGCGCGAAGGCGGCGACGCTGCCGGTGACGAGCACCGCCGCGAGGATCGTGACCGGCAGGCTCGCGTTGAAATTGCCGAAAATCCGCTGGAACTCGACGCCGGGTATGAGATGGAGCAGCGTCTGGCCGAGGCTCCGGTGTACGGCGGCGGGTGCGTCCTCGACCGACGGATAGACCGATACGAACGCAAGCAAGGCGCCTACGCCGGCGACGATCATCGCGGTGAGCCATTGGCGCTTCGCCTGGCTCCAACCCCACCCCTCGCGCGCGACCAGATCGCCGAGCCAGAAGACTCCGAACGCGCCCGCCAGCACGACCGAATGAACGTTGGCGTTGCAAAGCAGGAACAACAGGCAGCCCAGGATCAGCCAAGGATAACGCCGCAGCTCCCGAACCTGCGGATAAGCACAGGCGACGAGCAGCAGCAGCAGCATCGCAAGCCCGTAATTCCGCGCCATCACCACATAGTCGAACGTCGCGAACCCGCCGAACAGCGTCAGGATCATCACAGGCAAAGACAGGCGGGCGACGAATGCCAGTATCGCCGCGGCAACGATGCCGATCGCCAGCGCAAGGCCCGGCAGCACCAGTTTCGTCCCCAATAGGTCGGTGCCCAACCGCAGCAGCACATGCCAGAGCAGCGGATGCCCATAACCGCGCGCCGCGCCCGGCATGTCCAGGATCGAGGCCCCTTGCGTCGCAAGGTTGAGCGCGCGGACCTCGTCGCGCCACATCACGTGATGCGCGACCAGGAACGCTACGAGCGCTAGCCATGCGATGAAGATCAGGAGGCGCAACGGCCCGCGCCTGCTTGGCGATCGTGCGCCGCTATCTACAATTGGGAACAGTCCGTCCGCTAGTCCACACACTCGCGCCGAACCCATTGAGCGGGCCATCAGGGTCGCGATAACCGGACCGGCCTCCGCAACAACCGCGTCATCCTCCCGCGCAACGCATGATGCGCGCCGGGGCTCGCATCGGACTCGCGGTAGGTGATCGCCACCGCAATCAGTAGGAACACCTCGACCAGCGACGCGGCGTTCAACAGTGAGGATTCCGCCAGGTTATGCCCCGCGCAGAAGACGATAACCGCCAGCAGGAGCGATCGCCGCGGCTTGTCAATCGACTGGCTGAGCAACAGCCGCAGCAACGGCCAGACGATCATCACTACGATTGCCAATAGCATTCCCGGCAGTCCGATCGTGACGAGCAGATCAAGAAAGCCGTTATGACCATGCGCGGCGTAGAACGCGACCCAGCCGCTCGTGAGCGTCCAGATCGGGCTGTCAGGGCCGATCTGCCAGAACGAGCTGAAACCGGCGCCCGTCCACAGGTGCTCGCTCGCATATTCCAGCAACAGCGGCCAGATCGCGCCGCGCCCCGTCAACGCACCCGGGTCGTTGACGAAATTGCTCAATGCCGTGAGGTTCACGAATAGAATTTGCGCCGCCAGCCCGACAACTATTGCCAGGCAAATTCCGAACGCGAAGCGATGGCTGGCATTATAGGGGCGGATTGCGAGGCCCATCACCAGCGCGAGAACGAGCGAAATCTCAGACGTGCTCGAATGCGTATAGTACAAGAATATAGCCGCTGCTGCGATCACTAGCGCAGAGACGATCCGGGGGAACTGCCGGTTGTCGAACATGAAGAACAGGACGGTGAACGCACATACCGCGCCCGCGACGTTCTTGTGCGGGATGATCCCGCGCCAATCTCCGACCACCGATGATTCCTCTGCGAACACCTCCGAATGGATGCCGTAGGGCGTCAGTAACACCGTCAGGTAATTGACGATCAACACTGTGACCAAGGCGTAGCGGACGAGCTTCAACGCCCGTTCGGAACCGAGGTCGTTGATTTGTCGGAACGTCACCCAGGCCACGAGCGCGGTCAACGTGATGCGACGGAAAGAGATGAACGGCACGATCGCCCAGGTTACCGAGAAGAAGCAATAGGCGAGCAGCACCGCGAGTCCGAGGGGGACGCAGAAAAGTTCGCGCTTGCTCGGCATACCGCTACCGACGAGCAACATCAGGAAGATGACGACCTGCATCACCTGATTTGCCGCGTCGCCCTGGCCGACCGCCCCGGAAAACGCCCATTCCTGGAACGCCGACGTACCGACGAGCACCAACCCAAGGAACACCGAGAAACACGCATTGGCAATGACGTAGCGCCGCCGCGTACGCATACGCGCCGCACGCTGCCGGGGCGTGATCGGCCCCGATGCGGGTCGTCGCACTACGTTGATCGCCGTCGCCATGACCCGTTCCTATCGCGCCGGCGCCGCGGGAGCCAGTACCGCCTCGTACCGATCCAGCATTCGAGCATTCGACGCCTCGCCGCCAAGCCGGGCAGCAAGGTCCGCCCAGTGCGAGCAGCGTGCGGGATCGTCTTGTAACCCCCTAAGCGCGACCGCCAGCGCAGCCGGATCATCCAGCGGAACGACGATCCCACATTGCGTTCCGTCGCGTGCGGTGATGCCCTCGACCTGCACGGGCACGTCCGACACGACCAGCGGCAGACCAAGCCGCGCGGCCTCGATCAGCGCGAGGCTGTGCCCTTCGTAGCGGCTGATCTGGACGAAGACGTCGGCGGAAGCTGCTCTGGCGAGCGCGGCTTCGCGCGGGATGAGGCCGGCGAAGGCCACGCGGTCGCCGAGGTCCAGGTCCGCAACAAGCCTGCGCAACGCCGCCTCATCCTCGCCGCCGCCGACGATCTCCAGATCCGCGCCCGGCACCTCGACCATCGCCCGGATCAGCATCGGATAATTCTTCTGGTAGGACAGCCGCCCCAACGCGACGATACGCAACCGATGGCCCCCCGCCTTTGCCCGAGGCAAGACATCAAGGACCCGTTCGACCCGTTCCGACAGCGCGTTGTGGATCGTGAGCGTCCGCGAGCGATAGGTGGCGGGCTTGTGCGCCAGCGTCGCGCCGACCGCGTCCGACACGCTGATAATTCCGGCGACGCACGGCAGGCTGCCGGTCCAGCCGTCGATCAGGTCGAGAAGGCGGTTATGCGTATCAGTCGGCGAGTGATGCGAGAGGAACACGCGGGTCGGCACGCGCGCGATCGTCACCGCGAGCGGGAGGAGCACGTTCGCGGCAGGCATCGCCGACACGACAGCGGCGGGTCGCTCGCGCTGCAGATAGCGGACCAGCGCGGCGAACGTGCGGATCGCACCGAGCACCGATCGCGGACGAGCGTCGGCGACATGATGCCAGACCGCCATGTCAACGCCCTCGCCCTCCGCGTCGGCCGGCGGATAGAGGGCGAAGCGCTTCACCGGATGGCCGCGCGCGCGCAATCCCTCGGCGATGTCGTCCCAGAGTTCGCGCAAGCCGCCGGCCGCTGAATGCGTGATCGCGAAATGGATCGCGGCGGTGCGAGTCATGCCGAGTCGTCCAGTGCCGCAACGGTATGCGCGGACAGCCAAGCGCGATCCTCGGCATCGTCGCGCACCCAGCGATCGATCATCTCGCCCCATTTGACCGGGTTCTGCATCCGGTGCCACGCCGCCGCTGATCCTTGCGACACACGTGCGTACAAGGCCCGGTCGGTCATCAGCCGCACGATCGCATCGGCTAGCGCGCGCGGCTTGCCGGCTGCGAACACAACTGCACTCTCGCCGTCTTCCAGATGCCCGTGGAACATCGGATGATCCGACGCGATCACCGGCGTGCGCGAGGCGAGCCCCTCGAACAGCGTCAGCGGCAGGCCTTCGGGGAAATTGTGGCGGCTGGGTACGATCACCGCGTCGGCGGCCTGCATCATCGCCGGGATCGCACCGTTCGGAACCAGGCCGAGGAACCGGACACGATCGGCAACGCCGAGGCGTGTCGCAAGCGCCGCAAATTTTTCGGTTGTGCCGACGCCAGCGACGTCGAGCCGGACATCGAGGCGGTCCTTGAGCAACGCAACCGCGCGGACCATGTCACAGACGCCCTTCTTCGCGCTGATCGAGCCGACATACAGGAGTCGGCTGGGGTGACCGGAGGCCTGGGTCTTGCACGGTTGCGTCTCGGGCGTGCGATGATGCGGAAAGTCCCACGCCAGAACCTTGTCCGCGCGTACCCCGATGCCGACCAGAGCGCGGGCGGCATTGGCCCCGTGATTGGCGACCAGCGTCACGCGGCGGTCGTTGAGCAGCTTCGGCAGTCGCCGGAACCTGATCCAGCGATAATAAGGGTTGGCGAACGAATCGGCCATCACGACGCCCAGACGGACGTCGTGCTCGAGCCCCCAGCGGATCAGCGGCAGCATCGGCCCGAACACGATCAGGTGAGTCGGCGCGAACCGCTCGATCAACGCCAGCACCGGTGCGGGATCCTGATCCGGGTTGGTATCCGCGCCGATCACCGTCACGCCGCTGTCGAGCGTTTCCCAATAGGAGGGCGCGAGCGAGCAGAGGAACCCGACCGCCTCGTGCTGAGCCTGCAACGCGGCAAGCTGATCGAGGACGTAGCCGTGCCCGTAATAGGTCTCCCCACCGGTGACACGACGCAGGCGATCGGCCTCGCGGTAGTCACCGGCATAATGAACGATCAGCAGCCGGGTCATCCGATCCTCCCAAGGCCCGCCAGTGGCGAGCCTAACCCGAGTTCCCAGCGGGCCGCGAGCATCCCTGCGAACACCGCACAGGCTGCCCCGATCGCGAGTGCGTCCTGCCGCCAGAAGCTCATTCGCACGCGGTGCAGGCCGACCGCGATATAGCCATATTGGAGCAGCTCGGTGACCGCCACCGCGACGACCGCGCCGGGGAAGCCTGCGAGCCGGTGACCGGTCGGCAACAATATAGCGAGCGTCGCCAGCCGCATCATGTTGGCGACACTCGCGTAGAATGGTCGCCCGGCGCTGAGCAGCAATGCCTCGTTGAGGTTGGACAATACCGCGAACACCGCGCCACCGAGCAGCACCGACAGCATCCAACTCGCCGCCTGGTAGCGCGGGTCGTAGATAAACAGGATCAGCCCGTCTGCGAACGACGCCGCTAGCGCCAGCGCCGCGCAGACGCCGAGCGTGAACACCGCGCGCGAGCCGGCGATCGCCGCCATCTGCCCCGCCCGGTCGCCTTCGGAGACGCTGGCAAGCGCGGGGAAGATGATCTGATAGCTCATCCGTCGCGCGAGCGTGGTCGGCAGCTCGGCGATCGCCCGCGCGATGCCGTAGATGCCGAGCAGCGCGAGCGGCGCGACCCGGCCAAGATACAGCCGATCGAGATTGGTCGCGGCGTACATCACCAGCGAGGTGATCGCGATCCACTTGCCGAAGTGGATGATCCGCAGGACGACGTCGCGGTCGAAGCGGAGGCGCTGGCCGGGATCGGGCAGCCGATAGCTCAGCGCCGAGCGGATCGCGACCGCGAGGGCGAGGCCGATGACCGGCGCCCAGACCGAGCGCAGCCATGCCGCCAGCGCGACCTGCACCGCGAACGCGAGTGCCTCGCACGATAGTTCGAATAGGTTGCGGCGGCGGACCTCCATCTGCTTGACCAGCACGAAGATTGCGGTCGAGTGCGCGCCGCCGATCATCGGCGACAGCGCCGCGACCAGGAAGATGCGGACGTCGATGCCATAGGCGTGCGCAAGGAACGGCGCGGCGATCAGGAAGACCAGGCTCAACAGCACGCCGCGCAGCAGTTGCAACGTCCAGGCGGTGTCGCGGAACTGCCGGTCGAGCCCGTCGCGGTGGTGGATGATGTTCTGCTCGATCCCGACATCGGTCAGCAATTCGACGCCGAGCCGGATCGCGTTGACGACCACCATCACGCCGAGGATCTCGGGCGCGAGCAGATAGGCAAGGACGATGTTGAGGCCGAACTTCAGCCCGGCGGATACGACGAAGGTGCCCGCAGTCCAGACGAACTTGCCGAGATAGCCGGACGCGGTGGTCATTGCCCCGGCGCGGACAGGTCGCGCGCGGCAACGGGCGCGTCGGCGGGGCGACGGGGGCGGACGAGGCCCTGGAGCGTGCCGATCGCGATCACGTTCCACGTCACCAGCGAGTAGATCCCTACCCGCAGGCTCCGGCGGCGCATCGTCAGGAACGCGACCGGCAGCAGCACGATCGCGAGCAGCGCGAGCCCCTGCCCCATCCCTGCCGCGACCAGCATCGCCAGCCACCAGCCATAGACCATCACGCTGTAGCGCAACTGAGCGAACCCGCGCAGGATCTGAGACCAATGCGAGCGGCCCCACGCAGCGCGGATCACTTCGCCCGGACCGCCCGCATAGCCGGTGCGCAAACGTCGCCACATCAGACGGTAACCGCCCGTGGTATGACCATGATGCTCGACTGCAGGCACGTCGATCCGCGCCAGTCGCCAGCCGTCCGCGCGCAACCGGGCGCCGAGTTCATATTCCTCGAACGCGTGGAGGTTGCGGTCGGCGAAATGCCCGACGCTATGCACCGCCGCGACGCGGTAGAGCCCGCCGCAATCAAGCCGGTCGACATCGCCCGCTACCGCGCTCCCTTTCACGCGATCGTTGCGTGCGCGCAGTTCGAACTCGATGCTGTCGGTGTTGACCTCGCGCACCCGGCCACCGACCGCGGCGTGGCGCGGATTGGCTTCGAGGAACGCGATGCCCGCTTGGAGGAAGCCGGGGTCGAGCACCATGTCGCCGTCGAGCAGGTAGAAATACCGGACGCCGGGGGTCTCGGACGCGGCCTGGAATGCGAGTTGTGCACCTGCGCCGCAGGACCGCTCGGCGGGGTCCGCCAACTGGGCGATCCGCGTGCCGGGATGCCCCTGCGCCAATTCCACCGTCGCATCGGACGATCCGCTGTCCGCGAGCACCACCGGCCCGCCGCCGACCCGATCGAGCGCGGCGCGAGCGCTGCCGATCGCGGCGTCGATATGCGCCGCCTCGTTCAGCGCCTTGATCCCGACTACGACCGTCACTCTACCCCCGTGTCCCCACGCAAGCGATAGCGTGCCAGATACGCCGACGCCATCGCCTCCGGACTGAAGCGCCGCGCAAGGCCCTTGCCGTAGCGTACCGCGGTCTCGCGGGCGGTCGCCGGATCGTCGATCACCGCCGCCAGTTGCGCACCGATCCCTGCCACGTCGTCGACGGTTGCCTTGAACGGATAGTCGGTCGGGATCGCCTCATCGAGGCCTGGAGCGTCGGTCGTCACCAGCGCGATGCCTGCCATCAATACCTCGAGCGGGAGCAGCGCGAACCCTTCGAACCGTGACGGCAGCAGGACCGCGTCATACTCTTGCAGGCGTTGGGACAGGCGCTCGATCGGCGCGGTCATCCGGACGTCCCAGCCCGCCAGGCCGTCTGCAAGCCCCTGCGCCACCAAGTCTCGCATCGCGCCGGAGCCGGCTATCGTCACCACGACGTCGCGGCACGGCGTACGGGCATGGGCCTCGCGGAGGATGGCAGGCAGCAGGTCGGCGCCCTTCTGGTGGACTAGGCGTCCCGCGAACAGCAGTCGTACCGGGCCTGCGGCCCTCTCGATCGGAGACGCCGCCGGCGGCGAGACGCCGTTATAGATGACGTCGACGAGCGCTCGGCTGCCGCGCGTGGCGATCGCCGCGTCGGCGTTGGCGGCGTTGCGCGACACCGCCACCGCGTCGCCCTCGGCGAGCCGCTGCGTCACCCACCGGCCGATGCCGCCCCAGGCGATCCACAGCTCGCTGTTGTGGACGGTGCGCAGCAACGGCGTGCGGCGAACGCGCCGCGAGATCAGGCCCGCCACCGCCAGCGTCAGTTCCGGTATCTCGGTATGGACATGGATCAGGTCGGGCCGCTGCTCGGCGACCGCCCGTGCGAGCGCCCGCGCTGCGAAGACCACACCACCGGACTTGAAGCCGCGCTCCGTGCCAAACCGGAACGGCACGTGCCAGCGCTCGAGCCGATCGGCCATGTCCTGCCCGACCTTGCTCAACGGCGACTGGCGCAGGACTGCGAACAAGGAGAAGTCGACCCGGTCACGGAGCCGATCGATCAAACCGAGCGCGACATTCTCGGCACCGCCCATGTCGAGATGCGTGATGACGTGCATCACACGCATGCGCGGTGCATCCGCCGCTTGCGAAGGCTCGTCGTTCGTACCCGTCACCAGATGATCCGCCCCCCGTATCGCTCTGCGGCGTAGCAACGCCCGGCACGCGCGTCCATCGCGGCCCTAGCAGCGTGCCGTCGCGCACTATAGACCGGCGGCGCGAGTGGGGGCGTCGGCATAGGTGAGCGAGAGCATAGCGACAGGATCGGCCGCGACCGCGGGGATGCGAACGCCCGCGCCGCAGGACGGGCGCGCGCTCCGCTATCGGCCGGATATCGACGGACTGCGGGCGCTCGCGATCCTGCCGATCCTGCTGCTGCATTGCGGCGTGACGCGACTGCGTGGCGGATTCGTCGGGGTCGACATCTTCTTCGTGATCTCCGGGTATCTGATCACCGCGATCATGGTGCGCGACATCGCTAAAGCGCGCTTCTCGATCGCCCGCTTCTATCGCCACCGGATCGTCCGCATCCTGCCTGCGCTGCTCGTGATGATGACCGTCACGCTCGCGATCGGCTGCGTACTCCTGTTGCCCAACCAGTTGCGCGACCTCGGGCGGAGCGCGGCGGCGACCAGCGTGTTCGGGTCGAACGTCTATTTCTACCTGACGTCGGACTATTTCGCGGCCGCATCGGATGCAAAGCCGCTCGTCCATACCTGGTCGCTGGCGGTGGAGGAGCAATTCTATCTGCTCTATCCGTTGCTGCTCTGGTCGCTCCGGGGGCTCTCCCGCCATCGTCTCGCGCAGGTCATCGCCGGCCTTGCCATCGCCTCGTTCGCGATCGGTGGGTGGCTAGCGACGACCTATCCTTCCGCCGCCTTCTTCCTGCTACCCGCGCGGATCTGGGAATTGTCGCTCGGCGCGCTGGTCGCGCTCGGCGCCGTACCGGTCGCGAACCGCTCGATCCGAGCGACTCTCTGCATTCTCGCCATCGCTGTGATCGCCGCGAGTTGCGTCGCCGTCAGCAGCGGCTGGCCGTTTCCCGTACCGTTCGCTTTGCCCCCCGCCGTCGCTGCCGCGGTGCTGCTGGCGTATGGCGAAGAGGGTCCGACGGCAAAGCTGCTCGGGGCATGGCCGCTGCGAACGGTCGGATTGATCTCCTATTCGGCGTATCTCTGGCATCGCCCGATAATCGCCTTCTACCAGATCCGGCACGGCTCGACGCTCGCGCCGGCCGAGACTTTCGGACTGCTCTGCGCCTCGCTTGGCGCGGCTTGGCTGAGCTTTACGCTGATTGAGCGTCCGGCGAGCAGGCGTTGGCGCAGTGGATCGGGTCTTGCCCCGCATGCAGTCGCGGTCGTGCTGCTCGCTGCGATGGCGGTCGCCGGGCTGACGATCGCCGCCAGCGCCGATGACATCCGCCCGCTCTTGCCGCGGCAGACGCTCGCTGCCAGCTATCTCGGCTGGGACACGACGGACGCGGGCAAGCGACAGTTCAGCACGGATCGCTGCTTCGCCCTGCCGACCGGCCGCCCCTTCTCACAGGACTGCCTGCGTCTGTCGGCGACCAAGCCCAACATCGCGCTGTTCGGCGACAGCCACGGCGCGCAGTTTTCGCAAGCACTGCATACGCTCCTGCCGGGTGCGAACATCGTCCAGGCGACTGCGGCGGGATGTCGGCCGCTGCTGCACGGGAAGGGCCTGCCAACCTGTCGAACGACCATGGATGCCGCGTTCGGCACGCTGGATTTCGCGAAGGTCGATACGGTCGTGCTCTCTGCACGATGGCTCAATTTCGAACAGCCGGCGTTGCTCGACACGATCCGCTGGCTGCGAGCACGGGGCACACGCGTCCTAGTGATCGGGCCCTCGGTGGAATACGACGCGGATCTGCCTGCGTTAATCGTGCGATCGGACGCGAACGGCGACCCGACGCTCGCGGACGGGTTTCGACTGATGGACCGTATCGCACTCGATCGCGCGATGGTGGGGCCGGTGCGCGCGGCGGGCGCACATTACGCCTCCGCCATCGACACCGAATGCACCGGGGCGGCCTGCCGCCTGACCACCGCAGACGGCACGCCGCTACATTTCGACCATTCGCACTTCACGCCGGTCGGCGCACAGGCTGCGCTGGCGGTGATCTTGACGGATCACCCGGTCATTCGCCGGCGGTAAGCACTGGGCGATGCTTGCGCTTTCGCCGGCGAAGTTCGCGCATCACGTCGTCGCCCGCCTGCTTTACCGGGGCCGTGCGCTTATCATCCATCGTGCAATAATGCGCGAGCGCGACCGCGAAGAAGAAGATCGTGCTGACGATGCCGTCACGCTCGAACAGGCCGCTCTCGGTGATGTTGTGGCCGATACAGAACATCAACATCGCCGAGATCAGCGCCCCCCGCCCCTTTGCGACGTCCTCGCTCGCGAGCAGTTTCGCCAGCGGCCAGACCGCCACCGCGAAGACCATCAGCAGCACGCCTGGGATACCGACCGTCACGAGCTGGTCGATATACCCCGAATGACCGACAGTGATCTTGGTGACATAGCCTTGGCCATATTCGAAGATCGGGCTGCTGGCCTCTATGTTCCAGAACGATCCGAAGCCTGCGCCCAGCAGAGGATGATCGCTCGCATAGTTCAGCAGAGCCCCCCAGATCTGGCCGCGGCCGGTGAAGGCCTTCGGCTGGAGGAAGTTGGACTGGACCATGTCGGCATAGGCGCTGGTCAGGAACCAGAAAACCGATCCGACGATCATCAGGATCGGGATGATGTAGCGGCGCAGGCGGATGCTGACCGTCTCGAAGACGATACCACCGATCGATGCCAGCACCACCATGCCGCCCGAGGTCTTCGACTGTGACTTGAACAGAAAATACCCGGCCACGAGGATCGCGAAGATGCGGATCGTCGGTCGTATCCGCTTGGCATCGAACAGGAACATGATGATGCACAACGCACACACCGCGCCCGCAAAATTCTTGTGCCCGAGGAAGCCGCGCCAGTTGCCGAGCAGGGCGGTCGCCATGTCTTCGCCGCTCGTATGCACGCCAACCACGGGGTCCAACACGACGACCAGATAGGAAATCAGGATCGTGGCGAGCAGCGCGTAGCGGAGCAGGTCGACGTTCAGTTGATACCCGCCGTGCCGGACCAGGCTAAATACCATCCACGCGACCAGGGTCGTCAGGAACACACGCCGGAATGCAGTACCCGGATCGAGCGCCCATGATATGCTGATCCAGCACCATGCGAGCGCCAGCAGCATCGGCCAGGTGAACGCGACCAACGACTTCGGACTCGCCGAGGGGCGGATCGCGAAGATCGTACCGGCCAGGATCGCAAGATAGCCGATCTGTCGTACGGCGTTCCCGTCGCCGCCATTGCCGCCCTCGACGTTGGTCATGATCGGACCGAGCATCACCAGGGAAATCAGTGCGACGATCGCGATCCGCAGCGGCATCAGGCGATCGCCGACGCTTCTCGGCACCGGCGCGTCGTCGTCCGCATTGCCCTTGCCGAGCTTGGCGAGCCAGTCGCTGCCCGAATAGGACCCCGGTTTGGCGAGCGCCTTCGCGGTCCCGCTCGTGCCGGCGGATCGGTTCGCGCCATCGGGACCTGAAAGCATGCGGAAACTCTCTCGATAGGATGCATCGCAGCTACGACGCGTGCCGAACAGGTTGCGCGATAACTATCGATGCGACCGACGATACGCACGCGGCGGTCACCCGAGTTCTATCCGCCGCGACGACAGGCGTCCAGCCATCCGCTACCCGCGATATCCTCGCAGTGCTTGCTTTGTTCATCCTCGAAAACTTTAATTTAAAGCAATCGAAGCGGTCCGATCTTTACGCGCTCCCGCTCCCAAGGTCGATTTTTACAATTTAATGGGCTGAAACCGTCTTTGGATGGTTGAACCCGATGTCGCACACCGTTACGGGGTCCGCAGACAATGGAGTATACTATGGCCGAAGATACCACCGACCTGAATGCCGTCGAGCTGGCAACAGAACTCACGATCGCATGGCTCGGGAATCCGAATACGCGGAGTTCGGCTGATGACGTTCCCGCGTTTCTCGGCAAGATGCATGAGACCGTCGCAACGTTGCTCGGCACCACGACCGAAGCGACTCCGGTTGAAGCTCAGGCCGAATACACGCCTGCCGTAACGGCACGCAAATCGCTCGCGTCGAAGGATCACATTATCTCGATGATCGACGGCAAGTCGTACAAGACCTTGCGCCGTCATCTTGCGACACACGGCATGACGCCGGCTGAATACCGCGAACGTTACGGCCTGAAGCCCGATTACCCGATGGTCGCCGAGAACTACTCGGAAAGCCGTCGCGCTATGGCGAAGAAGATCGGCCTTGGCCGCAAACCAGGCTCGCGCAAGACCGACTCGGCTCCTGCCCAGCCCGCCGCACGTAAGCGCAAGACGGACACTGCCGCCGCCGCCGAATAAGCGACGCAGCCAGTGCCACCAAGGGACCGGCCCCGCGAGGCGCCGGTTCTTTTTTGTTGCCAAAAGCGTAGGAGCGCGACGCCGTTACTTGGCGAACAGTCCGTGGCGATAGAACAAGGTGATCGCAACGCGGCGATCGCGCGGATCGGCGGGATATTTCACGAGCGATACGCGATCGGCGACGCCGGTTGATGCGCTCGAACCACTCCCCTGGCGTGCCACCCGACAACAGCCGTCGTCGCCTCAGCGCGACCGGACGAGAGCATCCAATTGTTCACCGCATGCGGTTCGCCATACGGCACGTTAGCTGTATGCCCGCGGATCATGATCGGGTTCTGCATCCCCTGCACCGAGCCGGCGATCATGCCTGTGGTGCCGAGTGCGAACAGCGAGCAATCCCCGTCGTCGACCAGATCGATGCGCGTGCCGTCCTGCGTCGGCACGAAGCGGACGTTGTTCTGCAGGCCTGACAGCCTTGCGTCTCCGGAGGTCCGACCCAGCACGCGCCTACGCAACGCGGCGAAGTTTTTCTGGTCTTCCTTGTCAGCGCGTCACGGCTCTTCAGCGAGCCTCCCGGCCTTGTCCATGCAGACGGTCCGCCGAGCGCCGCGTCCGGAACCGCCAGTTGCGTCACACTTGTCTGTCCGGGCTTCGGCCAGATGCGATTCTCATCGAGGATTGATTCGCCGCCGAACAGCCCGCCGCCGGCGATTCCGAACGCTGCGTGGAACAAGGATTCGTGACCTACGACTCAACCTTCAAGCACGATCCTTCGCAACCTATCGCCGGATCGACGCGGTCGGCCATACCGCCACCGCCGACGGTCCCGCGCTCGTCCAACTGCTCTACAAGGAACTGGTCGCGGCCTTGCGCGCCGCCGCCTGTGGCTCCGAAAAGCGCAACCGCGCGATTGAGAGCGAGCGGACCACGCGCGCCACCGCGATCCTGTTCGCGCTCGAAGCCGGGCTCGATTCGATAAAGGGGCTAGGTCTCGGAAGCGGTCGCCCGGCTGTACTACCGCGCACGGAACACCGTGATCAATGCCTCGCCCGGCCATGATCCACAGCCGTTTCGCGACGCTGCCGACATAGTCGACGAGACTGCCCCGACCTGGCGGACCACCAGCGCCGCGTAGCCGCTACCGTCGGAACCAGTGGCGGGCGGTAAAATACCCGATCACGCCCACCGCGATCACGACGCAGGCCGCCGCGATCGCATCGAACGCCCAGGGTTCCTCGGCATAGGGCAGGGGTTTTACGTTCATTCCGTATAGGCTGGTGATGAAGTTCAATGGCAAGAACACCATCGCCGCGATCGAGATGATCAGCGAGCGATTGTCGATCTGTTCGGCGCGCAGGTCGGTCAGCGTCTCGTGGATCAGCGCCGAGCGTTCGCGGATCGATTCGAGTTCCTCCGCCATCCGCGCCGCGCGATCCGCCGCCGCCGCGAGATGCAGTCGGTCGTCGTCGGCCAGCCAGTCGCCCGGCAGCGCCGCCAGTTTCTCTAGCGCGCCGCGTTGCGGACTGAGGAAGCGCTTGTAGCCGATCGCCGCCACCCGCACCCTGCTGACCGCGCGGCGCAGTTCGAACACGCGGTTGGCGTCGAGCTGTTCCTCGCAATCGTCGAGCTGGTCGCCGAGCGTCGCCACGTCGGGATCGAGATCGGTGGTGATCACGGTCGCGAACGCGGCGATCAGGTCGCCCGGATCGCGCACCTCGTGGCGCTCGACCATCTTCTCGACCTCGGCGACCGCGATCAACGGCTTCCGCGTGACGGAATACACGCGGCCCTTCACCGCCCAGATCCGCACCGAGGCGAGCATGTCGGAGGTGTCGAGTTCTTCCTTCGACCGCCCGCGAAGGTTGACGAACGCGCCGTCGCCGACCGCCTCGCAGCGCGGCCGAGTCTCGGTCGCGGTCAGCGCGTCGACGACATAGTCGAGCAGTTCGGCCTCGTCGCGGAGCCACGCCTGCGCATGCTCGGCGGTAGTCGACAGATGCACCCAGACGAGGTCGGCGGTGCAGGTGAGCGCTTCCTTGACGTCGATGCGAGTCGCTTTCCCATCGACGATCCGGAACGCGAAGCCGCTCACAGCGCCATCTCGACATCGACGGACAGGCCGGTGCCGGGGTCGGCTGGCATTGCCTCGCAAAGCCGCGCGGCATCGGCGCGCGCGCGGTCGAGGATCGCCGCGGGTACGTCGGGGCGGTGATACACCCGGTCGGCACTGGCGAGCGCGCGGGCCTGACGCAGCGTGAGGTCGTCGGGATCGGTGGAGGTCAGGCGGATCGCGACTTGCTCCGCTCCCTGGAAGGAGGGGGGTGGGGGTGAGTCAGTTGGTTGGGAGTCGGTATGGACATCAGCGGCCGACCCACCCCCTGCCCCTCCCTTCCAGGGAGGGGAGTCTGGGGTGGACAGCCATGCGTCGACATCATGCGTTGGCGAGAGTGGGTCGAGCATGCCGCCTGCCGCCATCGCCGTCGCCAGCGCTCGGCGGCGGTCCGCCATGTCGGGCCAGCGTTTCCGCAGCGCACCGCGCGCGGCCTGCAACGCCAGCGCGAGTTTGCCGAGATCGGCCGGGACCAATGCTTCGAGCCGTTGCCGCAGGGCCGCAGCGAGCCCCGCCGACACGCCACTCGTACCGATCGCGATCAGCACCGGCGCCCGGTCGACGATCGCGGGCAGCGTGAAGTCGCAAAGCGCCGAGCGATCGACCGCGTTGACCAGGATCCCCCGCGCCTTCAGCCGCGCGACCGCCGCCAGTGCCTCGTCCTCGTCATCGATCGCAACGATAGCCAAAGCCGCCGCCGTATCCTCGCCAACCACGTCCGCGCCCGCACGATCGAGCAGCCGCCGCTTCGCATCCGCCGCCTCGCCCTCGCCCAGCAGAATCACCGGGCGCCCCGCCAGCCTGACGAACAGCGGCAGGCTTTGTAGCGGGGGGGGTAACGGGGAGGGTAGCGGAGCGGGCAGTGTCACCGCTTCAGCCATTCCGGCACGCGCTCGGCGGCCAGGATCGTCTCCGGGTGGATGCGATCGGCGACCACCGCGAACCGGTCGCCGTCGACCAGCACCTCGGGCACCAGTGCGCGGCTGTTGTAGGTCGACGCCATCGTCGCGCCATATGCGCCCGCGGTGCGGAACACGCCGAGATCGCCCGACTCCACCACGTCGATATCGCGCCCCATCGCGAAGGTGTCGCCGGTCTCGCACACCGGTCCGGCGATGTTCGCGGTCATCCGCTCGCCGCTCGGCTCGACCGCGACGAAATCGTGATACGCATCGTACATCGCGACGCGCGCGAGGTCGTTCATCGCCGCGTCGACGATCACGTACGGATTGACGACGCCGGGCTTCACCCAGATCACCTCGGTCAGCAGCACGCCGGCATTGCCCGCGATCACGCGACCGGGCTCGAACATCAGTTCGACATCCCAATTGGCCGTCGCGCGCGCGACCATCGCGCCATACTCGGCCGGACTCGGCAGCACGTCGCCGGGCTTGTACGGCACACCGAGACCGCCGCCGAGATCGACGTGGGTGATCGTGTGACCCGCAGCACGCAGTTCGGCGACCAGTTCGCCGATCCGGGCGTAGGCGGATTCGAGCGGTGCGAGGTCGGCGAGCTGGCTGCCAATGTGGATCGCGACGCCGCGCAGATCGAGGCCGTCATGCTGCGACAGGCGGTCGAACATCGCGACGGCCTGGTCGATCGGCACGCCGAACTTGTTCTCCTTGCGACCCGTCGAGATCTTCGCGTGAGTCCCCGCATCGACGTCGGGGTTCACCCGCAGCACCGCCGGCGCGCGTTGGCCGCGAGCATGCGCGAGCGCGGCGAGGACTTCGCCCTCCTCCTCCAGCTCGAGATTGAACTGGCCGATCCCCGCGTCGAGTGCCTGCGCCAGTTCGCGACGCGTCTTGCCGACGCCGGAGAACACGATGTCCGAAGCGGGAATACCGGCCGCAAGCGCGCGCTGCATCTCGCCGGCGGACACGACGTCGGCGCCGTAGCCCTCGTCGGCGAGCACGCGAAGCACCGCAACGTTCGGATTTGCCTTGATCGCATAGGCCAGATGGACGCGCCCGGCGCCCTTCAGCGCGTCGCGAAACACCTGCGCATGACGGCGGAAGGTGGCGGTCGAGTAGACGTAGACAGGCGTCCCTACAGCCTCGGCGATCGCCGGCAAGGCGACGTCCTCGACGTGCATGACACCGTCACGATAGGCGAAATGATCCATGGTTCAGGTCTTCAATTCGGCGGCGGCAGGTCGAACTCGTCGCTGCGGCGCGGCTGGGACGTGGTGAGCAGCTCGTCGCTGCGCTGCGGGCGTTGCTGCGTGGTCGGGGTCAGCAACTGCGCGGGAGTGGGCGGCGTTTTCGCACCATAGGGCGCGACCGGGAGCGTCTTGCCCTCCGCCGGGACGAGCCCGTCCGCCGCGCCGCAACCCGACAGGGCCCCCGACAGAGCCAGTGCCAATCCCACGATGCCAAAAAGCCGTTTCATGCCGTATCCCCCCGCGCTGCGCGGATCGCAGCACGCACATTGTCGGGCGCGGTGCCGCCGAAGCTGGTCCGGCTGGCGACCGACGCATCGACCGAGAGCACGCCGTACACGCGTTCGTCGATCCGCGCATCGATTGCCTTCAGGTCCTCGATCGGCAGTGCATCGAGCGCGACCTTGCGCTCCTCGGCGAGTTTGACGGCACGTCCGGTCACATGATGCGCCTCGCGGAACGGTAGCCCCGCCTCGCGCACCAGCCAGTCGGCGAGATCGGTCGCGGTCGCAAAGCCGCTCTCGGCGAGACCACGCATCCGATCGGTGCGGAACGTCGCGCTCTCGACCATCCCGGTCATCGCCGCGATCGACAGCGCGAGCAGGTCGTGCGCCTCGAACACCGGCGGCTTGTCGTCCTGCATGTCCTTCGAATAGGCGAGCGGCAGGCCCTTCATCGTCACCATCAGCGCGGTCATGCAGCCGAGAATGCGCCCCGCATGCCCGCGCACCAGCTCGGCCGCATCGGGATTGCGCTTCTGCGGCATGATCGAGCTGCCGGTCGACCATTGATCGCTGAGCGCGACGAACCCGAACGGTTGCGACGCCCACAGCACGAACTCTTCGGCGAGCCGCGACAGGTGGAGCGAGGTCTGCGTCGCCGCGGTGAGATACTCGATCGCGAAATCGCGGTCGCTGACGCCGTCGAGCGAATTGGTCATCGGCCCGTCGAAGCCGAGCGCGGCGGCGGTCATCCCGCGGTCGATCGGGAAGCCCGTTCCCGCCAGCGCGGCCGAGCCGAGCGGCGACCGGTTCATTCTTGAGCGGGCATCGGCAAACCGCCCGACGTCGCGCGAGATCATCGCGTGATACGCCATCAGGTGATGGCCTAGCGTCACCGGCTGCGCGGACTGCAAGTGCGTGAAGCCGGGCATGACGCTATCCGCATGCTCTTCCGCGCGGGTCAACAACGCAGCCTGGAACCCGGCTAGCGCGGCCAGCGCCTGGTCGATCGCATCGCGCACCCAGAGCCTGAAATCGGTCGCGACCTGATCGTTGCGCGAGCGCGCGGTATGCAGGCGGCCGGCGACCGGTCCGATCGCATCGGCCAGCCGCGCCTCGGTCTGCATATGAATGTCCTCGAGGACCAGATCCTCCTCGACGCCATGCTCGGCATAATGCGCCGCGACCGTGTCGAGGCCTGCCGAGATCGTCGCCGCATCCTCCGCCGAGACGATGCCCTGTTTGCCGAGCATCGCGACATGCGCCTTCGAGCCGGCAATATCCTGCTGCCAGAGCCGCTTGTCGAAGGGAATGGAGGCGTTTATCTCGCGCATGACCGCTGCCGGCCCCTCGGCGAACCGCCCACCCCACATCGAATTGGAACCGTCCATGGTCTTGCGTCCTGTGTTCACTTCGCGCCCAATCGCCCGTCTTCCGACTATCGGTCTTGTGGGAATGGGCCTGCTGATTGCCGGCTGCGATAGGAAATCGCCTGCGCCGGAGCAAGCGAACGTCGTCGCCGCGAACACCGTGTCCGCCGATGAGGTCGCGTCCGGGCCAGCGCCCGACGAAGCCACCGGCCCTGCCGCAAGCGCCGAAAAGCTCGACCGCAGCCACAAGGGCGAGACCGGCCCGACGGTCGCCTTCACCGCGCCCGACGGCAAGTCGGTCACGCTGGCCTCGTTCAAGGGCAAGCCGTTGCTGCTCAACCTGTGGGCGACCTGGTGTGCGCCGTGCGTGGCCGAAATGCCGACGCTCGACGCCGCCGCCAAGTCGCTGGCCGGCAAGGTCCAGGTGATCGCGGTCAGCCAGGACATGCAGGGCGCGGAGAAGGTGACGCCGTTCTTCGCCGAGAAAAAGTTCACGACGTTGCAGCCGTACCTCGATCCGAAGCTAGGCCTCAGCCTCGCCTATCAGGCGAACCTGCCGACCACGATCCTCTACGATTCGGCGGGCAAGGAAGTCTGGCGGATGACCGGCGGCTTCGAATGGAACACGCCGGCCGCAGAGAAGCTGGTCGCCGAGGCGTCGTAACGCGTTGGTTCTGGGCTTGTTGGCTTCTCAATTTGCGACCGTCTTGCGTTGATCTGATGTCTGGAATGGGAGGAAAGCGGACGGGCGGCTTTGAAGCACGGTAAGCTTAATGTGGACCGTCCTAGCGATGGGAAAGGCGCACCGTCTCTTGCTCAATGCCAGCGTCGTTGCACTGGTAGAGATCAATCACATCCGGCTCGTTAAATTTCTTTTTGAAAATACCGATGGCGAGGACGAAGCGGTGGTTCAGTTGCGCCCGCCGATTAAGCAGATTGTCGCCTCCGGATAGGGTAATGACCTGTAACCCGGTGCCGTTTCGCCCTTTCACGGCATGAAGAGATTCGTACAGGCAGCGTGAATTAGTTCCAATATCAACGTATCCGCCAACTGTGACCTTCCGACCGTCAAGCTCATCGGCATGAGCGAGCGCGTAAGACGGCGTGACATAGCCTTTCGGCGTGCTGGCAGCCGCAGTGCTCAGCAATGCGATTGCAAGAACGGTGGCTGTTTTCAACGGGGTCATGGGCGGACGATACGCCAGTCTCTGGCGTCCGCAATTGGGAACACCAAACCGGTGTTCGAATGGCCGAGATTGGGCGTTTTCAGACATTCGCGTATCGGTTCACACCTTGCGCACCAAGAGCAGGTTGTGCCGACCCGCCTTGGTGACGAGCCAAAGGTTGATGGCGGGCCGGCACGCCCTTCCTTAACGCGCCGGGTGTTTTCAAAGGTGTAAACAACATCGGAATGCGATGAACCGATGGCCTGTTCCGATGTGTGCGGGCAAACGGGACGTCGAGCAGCGACCTACCAGTAGCGGCTGCCCGGGACGCCCTTGAACGGTCCGGCGAGATCGGCGGTGATCCAGCCGCCGTAGAACTCCCCCGGCTGCGGGATGACGGGTTCGCCATCGACGAAGCAGCCGTCGAACGGGCCTGCATAGAATGCCAGGTGATCGCGCAAGGCCGCAAACGCCGGCGTCGGCGAAGGGTAGCTCCAGGCGACATCGCGCAGGACATCGCCGGCGATCTCGACGTCGTAATAGACCGCGTTGCCCTTCCATTCGCAGAAGGATTGCCGCGTGGAACGGCGGAGCGCCGACATCAGGATGTCGGAGGGCGGGATGTAATAGCTGGGCGGATGGCTCGTCTCGATCGTGCGGACGCTGCGCCGCGTGTCGGCGAGCGTAACCCCGCGGTGCTCGATCAGGACATGACGATCGCTGGGCTGCGCGATCGCTGGGCGCGGATAATCCCAGACGCTTTCCTGGCCCGGTCGCACGGTATCGGGAACGACCGGCCTCATGCGGTGCGGTCGATCTTCCGGGCGGCGGACTGCAAGCGAGGCCGGACGTGGAGAAATGCGCGATACACGCGCTCCAGGCCAGCGAGGACGACCGGGTTGCGTGCCGCCAACCCGAGGGGGCGCAGTAGCGGAATGGCGCGCCACATCGCTGCGAAGGCCGCGGCGCCGGACAGCATCCGGTCCCCTTCGCGCGCGTGGAACCGTGCCAGCATCGCGCTCCGGTCGATCGGGCAACTCGTCTCGCCGTTGCTGGCATCGACGAAATCGATCGCACCCCGGCGGTCGAGGCGACGCATCAACGCGATCTCACGTCGGCAGAGCGGGCATCCGCCGTCGTGCCAGACCGTCAGCCGGGTCATGCCTTGCCCGGATCGTTTGACCGGTTCCGCTCCCAGATGCGCTCGGCGAGCAAGGTCGCGAATCCCAGCCATGCGACGAACGGGACCGCGGTCGCCGCGGCCGTGCGGTCGACCTTCGCGGCCGCCGCCACATAGCCGGCACCGCTGGCGATCATCGCACCCGACGCGACCGCGCTCGGTCCCAGCGCCTTGCGTCGGAAGAACAGCTCGGTCCAACCGCCGACCATGCCGGTGTTGAGCAGCCAAAGGCCGACCGCGAGGTTGCGCGGTGCATCGGCGGGGCGCCGCAACAACCGGTAGCCGCCGATCGCGAGCCCAGTCTCAAGAACCGGCCAGACCGCGCCGAAGGCGGCGTCGGGCGGCGTGTAGGCTGGCTTGTCGAGCCGTTTGTACCAGCGGCGAATACTGGGATGCGAGGGATCGGGTGCGTTGCGACGTCCGAGCACCGCGCTGGCGCCGAGCACGACTGCGACGACCGCCAATGCAGCCGGACGGGACAGGCCTTTGCCGGGTTCCTTGGGAGTTTCGCTGTGCTCGATCGGCATCATGGTTGGCGTCCTCGTCTCGGACGTACTGTCCGCTCCGACCACAGCGAAGCAGAAGTCGCGACGTTCCGTCCCGGCGCACACGATAATCTGCGTGCCGTCGATGTGCCTACGCTTCTGGTTCAGGCCTGGAGGGCGCGTTCGGTGCCATGCGCCGTGTGCCCGAACCGTTTTCGGTAGTCGCTGGGGCTCAGGCCGGTGAACTTGGCGAACGTCGATCGGAAGGATGCCGGGTCGCCATAGCCCGATTCCCACGCGACCTGTCCGATCGGGGTAGCGGTCGTCTCGAGCAGTTCGCGGGCTTTCTCGATCCGCAGGCGCTGATGATATTGGTTGGGCCGCAAGCCGGTGGCGCCCTGGAAACGGCGGCTGAACGTCCGCGTTTCCAGACCGGACCAAAGCGCCATGTCGGCAACGGTGGAGCCCGCCGCGCCGTGGGCGTGCAGGCGCTGTTGGGATTTCATGATCGCCGCGTCGCCGTGGTTCATCTCGGGCGCGAACGTCTTGTAGAAGCGCTGCTCCCGCCCCGGCGGATCGATCATCATGAAGCGTGCCGTTTGCATCATCGCGACGGCACCCAGCAATCGCCTGACCACGACGAGGCCGAGATCGGTCCACGCCATCACTCCACCCAACGTAATCAGGTCGTCCTCCTCGGTCAGCAGCGCATCGAAATCGACGTGGACGGCCGGGAACATCGTCGCGAGATCGGGCGCGCACAACAGGTGCGTCGTAGCCCGGCGGCCATCCAGCAACCCGGTCTGCGCGAGCAGGAACGTGCCGCCGCAGATCGATCCGAGCACGGCACCCTCGGCATGACGCGCGGTGAGCCAGTTCGACCATTTCCGGGTGGTCTCGATACCCAAGGCCGCCGTCTCGCACGGCGGGATGATGATCACGCTCGGACCGTTCGAACCGTCCGAACCGTCCGCGATCGCTGCATCGGGGACCGTGTCGAAGGTGTGCATGATCCCCCCGGCACCGGTATCGGCGAAATGGCTGAGCCGGATGACCGGCGCGTCCACGCCGACCCGTACCCTGCTCAGATCGTCGGTGATGCGGAACAGGTCGGTCAGGCCGTGGACGATACCGAGCATGACCTTGTCGCGCAGGACGATGGCGACTTCCGCGGGACGGGCGACGGGGACGGACTGGGTCGCGATGTCAATTATCCCTCGCATTTTGTCAGATCGGCCGATCACGCCTGGCATAGATGCAAGTTAATACGCTCATACGGCAGCAAAGCCGCCACTATTCGTGGAGCGACCCATGCCATCATCCAAGCATCCAGAAATACAGCCGCTTATCAACGGCTCGCGACGCGATATTCTTTTGGGAACGGCGGTCGTATCGGCCTTCGCGCTTGGCGGCCAAAGCCTCGCCGGACCCTTGAAAGACGTTAGAAAACCTTTGGGAGACAAGACCATGAGCACGATAACCGTCAAGGATGGCACCGAAATCTTCTACAAGGAGTGGGGCGCGGGTCAGCCGATCGTGTTCCATCACGGCTGGCCGCTGAGCGGCGACGACTGGGATACGCAGATGATGTATTTCGCCGAGCGCGGCTACCGCGTCGTGGCGCACGACCGTCGTGGGCATGGCCGTTCGAGCCCTGCGTCGAAGGGCAACGACATGGACACCTATGCCGCCGACGTCGCGGCCGTCACAGCGCATCTCGGGCTTCGCAACGCGGTCCATATCGGTCACTCGACCGGTGGTGGCGAAGCGATCCGCTACGTCGCCAAATACGGCAGCAACGGCCGCGTCGCCAAGGCGGTGCTGATCGGCGCGATCCCCCCGCGGCTGACGCGGTCGCCGACCAATCCCAACGGCGTGCCACCGGAGGCGATCGACGGCATCCGCGCCGGTACCGCCGCCAACCGCGCGGACTTCTACAACGGTTTTGCGACCGGACCGTTCTACGGCTTCAACCGGGCCGGCGCGAAGGTGCTGCCCGCGGTCTCCGCCAACTGGATGCGGCAGGCGATGGTCGGCGACATCAAGGCGCAATATGACTGCATCACCGCGTTCGCCGACACCGATTTCACCGCCGACCTGCAATCGATCGACCAGCCCGTGCTGATCCTGCACGGCGAGGACGACCAGGTCTGCCCGATCGACACGACGGGCAGGCTCGCGGTCAAGCTGCTCAAGAACGGCTCGATCAAGACCTATCCCGGCTATCCGCACGGCATGGCGACGATCCACGGCGACGTGCTGAACCCGGATATCCTGGCGTTCATCCGGAGCTGATCTGAACGTTTGCCGCTTATCCAGGCAGCGGGCGGGGCCGTAGTCCCCGTCCGCTGCTTACGGATGCCAGCACGCGTCCGTGAAATTTGCCCCGGCGGTTACTTCCGCCGGGCCGCGATATACCGTTCGACCTGCTCGTCCAGCACATCGAGCGGAAGCGCGCCCTGGCTGAGCACGGCTTCGTGAAAGTCGCGGATGTCGAAGCGCGGGCCCAGTTCCCGCTCGGCGCGAGCGCGGAGTTCGGCGATCTTGAGTTGGCCGACCATGTAGCTGGTCGCCTGTCCCGGCCAGTTGAAGTACCGATCGACTTCGCGGGCGATGTCCTTGTCGGATACCGAGCTGTTCGCCTTGAAATACGCGATCGCCTGCTCGCGGGTCCAGCGCTTGGAATGGATGCCGGTATCCAGCACCAGCCGGATCGCGCGCCACACCTGCAACGACAACATGCCGAACCTGGCATAGGGATCCTTGTAGACGCCCATCTCGTTCGCGAGCCGCTCGGAATAGAGCCCCCAACCCTCGATATACGCGCCGTAGCCGCCGAACTTGCGGAACTTCGGGATGGCCACCAGCTCCTGTTGGCGGGCGATCTGGAAATGGTGACCGGGTGCGCCCTCATGCGCGGCGATCCCGGCGACCTGAACCTTCTGGGTCTGGGTCATGTCGGCAAGGTTCACATAGTAGATGCCGGGCCGCGATCCGTCGGCGGACGGTGGATTGTAGAAGGCGGTCGACGCCGTACCCTCGCGCCATTTCTCCACCGCGCGAACCTCCAGCGGCGCCTTGGGGAGCGTACGGAAATAGCGTGGTGCCGCGGTCATGACGGACGCGATCACCGCGCGGGCATCGCCGAGATACTGCTCGCGACCTGCCGCCGTATTGGGATATTTGAATGCCGGATCGGTGCGAATCCGGTCGAAGAACTGCTCCAGCGTACCGGTGAAGCCCGCTTCGCGTTTGACCGCCTCCATCTCCTGCCGGATCGCGGCGACCTGTTTCAGGCCCAGCGCATGGATCTGGTCGGCCGACAGGTTCGTCGATGTCGAGGTCTTCAAACGGTCCGCGTAATAGGCCGCGCCGTTGGGCAGGCTCCACGCGCCGAAATTGCCCTTCGACTTTGGCTCGATCTCGTCCAGCGCGGCAAACAGCACGTCGTAGCCGCGACGGAATGGCCCGGTCAGCGCTGCGCTGCCGTCCGTCATCAACTGCGCCTTGACCGCTGCCGGTGCATTCAATGCGCCGACCTTCTTCCGGAAATCCGCGAAGACGCTCGAATCCGCGCCAGCATCGAACGGTGCCCCGGTCACGATAGCGCGCGCGTCGGCCCGGGCGGGTGCGAAGTTCACGGCGTTGGGCACGATCCCCGCGGCCGCCTGCTCGCGCATCGTCGCGGCGACTTCGCGCATGACCCGCTCCGTATCGCGCAAACGGGCGACATACGCCTGCGCATCGGCGACCGTATCGACCTTGTGGTTGTTGATGAGCAGCACCGGGATGTCGCCTGCGGGACTGCCGTTGGTCGATACGGGAAAGCGGAGCTTGCGGAACTGCAGCGAATCCCGGTCGCGCTCGACCTGATACTCGAACAACCGGTAGCTGACGCGTGCGCTCTCGCTCAATTGCGCCGGCTGGAACCGCGCGCGCATGGCTGCCAGTTGGCGTTCGGCCAGCGCCTCCGCCCGCAGCGGCGCGGCGTCGGTATAGTCGTCGAGTCGATCGTAATTCGTCTTCAGACCCAACTGCGTCTGCGACTCGGGGCTCAGGTTCAATTGCTCGTCATACGCCTGATCGAGAAACGCGAGCAGCGCGGCGTCCTGGGCCGCGGTACGCGTCGTTGGTTCGGGGGCCGGTGCGGGGGCGGGTTGGGGTGCGGGCGCGGGCGCGCCGGCCTGGATGAGCGGCACCGACGATAACAGCATGAGGGTAAAAGCTAGACGCATGGGATCTCCTGACGACTGGGCTTGTCGCGCGCGGCCAGGAACGGCGCAATCGTCTTTCGAACCTGGCCATCCAAAGCACCACGGTGTCGCGCAGGTTTTGCAGGTAGCGAAGAGACGCTCGCAACCGACCAGCTACTATCGATGCAAGTATCAATTGCCGGATGTTAGCGCTCACCTTAGCATCGGACCCAATAACGATAAAAAGGGAGAGCGAGCATGATTCGCATGATGAGCGTTACGGCGGCCTGTCGGGGGCTGCGCTCCTGTATTTCGCAGGTCGGCATGGCCGCGGCGATGGTATCGGCGACGCCGGTCTTTGCACAAAACGACAAGATGGCGCCGATCGCCGTCCCTGCCCAGCCGGGTGCAATCGAACTGGGAACCGGCAAGCTGCCCGGTGCGACGGCGCCCGAAGCATGGCATAGCCAATATGGCAGCGTGTTCGCGCGCAACGTCACCGTCGCGACGCTGACGCCGTTCCTGCCCGATCCCGCCAAGGCGACCGGGACCGCCGTCATCGTTGCCCCAGGCGGCGGGTTCCGCACGCTTTCGATGGAGAACGAAGGCTGGGACGTGGCGCGCGCACTGGCCGCCAAGGGCGTGGCGGCGTTCGTGTTGAAATACAGGCTGAACCCGACACCGGTCGAGATGCCCGCGTTCGAACGATCGATGACCGCGATGTTCACCCCCGGTGCCGCACCACCCCGCCCGAAGCCGGAGGAGATGATGGCCGGCCTCGCACCGCAGATCGCCGACGCGCGCGCCGCCTTCGCGCTCGTCCGCAAGCGGTCCGCGGAATGGCACGTCGACCCGACGCGTATCGGCATGGTCGGTTTCTCCGCCGGCGCCATGCTGACCATCGCGACCACGGTTGCGGGCGTCGATGCGAAGCCCGCGTTCATCGGCAACATCTATGGCCCGCTGGCGGCGATGACGGTGCCGGCCGACGCACCGCCGATGTTCGTCGCGTTGGCGGCGGACGATCCGTTCTTCGGCAACGGCGGGTTCGGACTGATCGAGAGCTGGCGCACGGCAAAGCGTCCGGTCGAGTTCCATTTGTTCGAGCAAGGTGGCCACGGCTTCGGCATGTATCCGAAGCCGACCACGAGCACGGGATGGTTCGAAGAGTTCACGCGCTGGATGGCGATGCACGACCTGCTGAAGCCGGCGCGCTGACGGGCGCAGTGTCGGGCCCAGTGTCGGGCCCAGTGTCGGCCGGGGGGGGGCGTTGGACGGGCGAGCGTTCACGGCCCCGTGCCCGCTCCCTTCGTAACGCGGTTCAAACTGAAGGACTTAAAGACCGATGCTTCGACTGTTCGCCTTTGCGGCGCTGATGCTGGCGACGCCGGCGGCTGCACAGGATCCCGCCCCCCAGGCCGATCCCGCGCCACAGGCAGCCGCCAGCTATACGTCGATCCCGTTATGGCCGAACGGTGCGCCGGGCGCGGCCGCGCGTCGCGGCGAAGCGGAAGTCGGGCGCGATTACTGGGTCCGCAACGTTCACGAACCATCGCTGATCGCCTTCCCGGCGGCGCCCGCGCACCGCAACGGTGCCGCGGTGGTCGTGATACCGGGCGGCGGCCACAAGCTGCTCGTCTGGATCAACGAAGGCACGAAGGTCGCAACCGCGCTCAACCGGATGGGCGTGACCGCGTTCGTGCTGAAATACCGGTTGGCGAACGAACCCGGCTCGCCCTACTCGGTCGAGGGCAATGCGGCGGACGATGCGCGCCGTGCGCTGCGCTGGGTCCGCGCGCATGCCGCCGAGTACGGCATCGATCCCGCACGCGTCGGCGCAATGGGATTTTCGGCCGGCGGTGAACTCGTATCGCTCATCGCGGACAATCCCGAGCCTGCCGGACGTCCGGTGACCGATGCAATCGACCGTCAATCGGCACGCCCCGATTTCCAGGTCCTGGTCTTTCCCGGACCACGCGGCATCCCGGCGACCGCGATCGCCACCGCGCCACCGGCGTTCCTGGTCGCGGGCAGCCTCGATCCCTGCTGCGCGGCACCGACCGTCACGCTGTACGAGCAGCTTCGGAAGGCCGGAGTCTCCGCCGAACTCCACATGTATGCCGACAGCGGCCATGCCTTCAACCTGGACGAGTCGGACCGGATCTCGATCCTGCACTGGCCCGACCGGCTGAACGACTGGCTGGCGGATGGCGGATGGCTTTCCCCGAAGGCAGTCGGCACTGCGGCGACACCAAAGACCAAGTGATTTTCGGCTAACGTCCTAGATACCGGTCGAGCGCGCGGGCACGTCAGCGGCCTGCGAGATAGCGCGCGAGCGGGTCGATCATGTCCTCGGGAATGCGGCGAGCGATGACCGGCATCGTAGCCTGCGATTTGCGTGCGTCGACCACGGTTTCCTCGCCGCGCCAGTGGCGAAGACGTTGCGCGATGTAGCTGGCCCGCTGGCCGGCGAGGACCGGGTAGGGCTTGCCGGGGGCGTGGCAGCTCGCGCAGGCGGGGAGCTGGACTTTCGGCAACCCTTCGCGGGCGATCTTCGCGGCTTCGGTCGAGCCGGACGGCGTTGCGCGGCCGATGCCCGGCATCGCGGCGAAGTGGTCGGCCAGCCGTGTCATCTCGGCCGGGGTCAGCGTCGCGGCGGCATTCGACATCACCGCGCTCTGGCGCCTGCCGGTGGCATAGGCCTCCAACGCCGCGCGGAGATAGGCAGGGCTCTGGCCGCCGAGCACGGGGATGTCCGGCTGGCCACGGCCGTTTCCGTCGGCGCCGTGACAGCCGGCGCATGTGGCGATCCTGGCGTCGTCGGTTTTGCCGGACGATGTAGGGACGTCGGTCAGCGCGCGGTAGGCGGCCGGCGACATTTCGGGGAGCAAGCGGACGAAGGCGACCATGCGGCGGACCTCGTCGTCGCGGTCCTTGGCCGCCCAGCCGGGCATGCCGGTGTATTTGACGCCGTGCTTGAGGATCCAGAAGATCTGCTTGTCGGTCCATTCGCGCGCGTTGATCGACAAGTTCGGTGCGGGCGGCGTGGCGGACTGCATCACGGGAAGCGGGCGGACGCCGGGGGCGCCGTGGCACGAGGCGCAGCTTGCCTTGAAGTGGCCGGCGGCGCTGACGAGGCCGCCGTTCGCCTTGGGCCCCGCGTTCGCCTTGGGATCGTCGGGGGCGGTGACGGCGGCATAGGTGCGGACCGAGTTGCGCATCGTCCAGTGGAGGAACCAGTCGGTGATCTTCCAATGGCCCGACGAGGCGGCGATGTTGAACACGCCCGACCAGGCGAACAACAGCCCCGCGAGCGCCAGCGCGACGATGGTGGCGGCGGCGCGCGCCCAGGTAATCCGGATCGTCATGCGGTCGCGCTCCGTGTCTTCAATAGTCCGCCGAGCATCGCGAGCCCGCCGATGAAATAGCTCGCCGCGCCGACCATCAACATGACGACGCCGCCGAGTTGCTGATCTTCGAGTGCGTCCAGGCCATGTGCGGCCGGGTGCATCTCCATCATCGCGTAGAGCGGGCGCGGGGCGAGGCCGATCAGCGCGCCGAGCAGCGTCATGTGCATCGAGGTCAGCAACATCGCCGCGACACCCGACGCGCGTCGATCGCTCGCGCCGCCGGTGCGGGTGCCGAGCACGGCGCTCCAGAGGAGGACGCCCGCCGCCAGGAAGCTCGCCTGCTCGATCAGCAACGCGAATGGCTGCATGTCGACGCGGAGCCGCAACGCGGGGAGGTGCCAGAGCCACACGACGACCAGCTCGACGAGCGACATCGCGAGCGGGGCCACGATCGCAGGCCAGCGCTCAGCCGGATCGAAGCGGCTGCCGGCGATGCCGTACGCCAGGAACGGTGCCGCGACCGCGACCGCGATCATGTGTCCGGCCATGTGCCCGACCATGCCGAGCGGGGCGGCGGCGAACGCCCAGCCGATCGGGACGAGTGCGACGCCCAGTGCAAGGCTCGCGCGTCTCATCGGCACCCGCCTCATCGACAATCGCCGAACACGATGACCGGCAACGCGGTGAAGATCACCGCGACGAAGCTCAGCCCCGCCAGCAACCGCGTCGACAGCGCGAGGAAGCGGAGGCGGTCGATCGCCGTGCCCTGTTCGTGCGGCGCCGGATCGCCTGGCGTCTCCGACTGGACGCGCGCGATATAGCCCGCCGCGACGATCGCCAGCAGCGCCACGATCGTCGCGATCAGCGTCGCGAGCGGAAAGCCGGTCAAGGCGGTCCCCGGGGTCGGCGATTTCGCGCAGGTGACCGCCACCCACAAATAGCAGAACAGGAAATGTACGGCCCAGATCGTCGGCGGGACGATCAAGGTCCAGAGCGTCACCTTTAGGTCGCGCGCCCAATGCTTTCGGTCGGACTCGGACTTCCGGCTGGGCTTTGGCTCGGTCATGCGACCCCCGGGAACAGGCCGATCGTGCAGAACGTCACGATGCCGGTCAGCGCGAGGAAATGGTGGTACACGGTGATGTTGCGCAGGTCCGCGTCATAGACCGGCGTCATCTTCCCCGCGAGGCTGCGCGCGAGCGTGTAGGCCTGCATGATGACCCCGATCGCGGCGTGCACCGCGGTCCAGATCGCCAGCGTCCAGACGATCGCAGGGTAGACGTGCAGTTCGGGGTCGAGCCCCGAATACCACGGCCCGGCGAGCCCGGCGAACAGGCTCGACAGCGTCGCGACGATCCCGACGACCAGCAGCGCGCGGCCCGCGGCGACGTTGCCGCGGCGATGCACTTCGCGCGCGCCGACGGTGGCGGCCCAGCCGGTGAGCGTCAGCGCCAATGCGACCATCGGCCAGAATACGCCCGGACCGTTCAGCCCTACGCCGGTCGGCGGGAAATCATTGTGGATCGTCCAGAAGAAGAAATAGCCGAATACCAGCCCCGAGAACGCGGTCGCGTCCGCCATCATCGTGATGAACATCGCCCACCAGCCCGGCGCCGACGGGCCTGAGGTGTAGAGCGGCACTTCGATGCCGTGGCCAATATGCTTGGTCGGCTTTTCCGGGATCTCGGCGGTGCCGGTCCACAGCCACCACAGCACGCAGGCGAGCGTCGCGACGCCGCTCAACGCCGACAGGAGATAGAGGTGGTAGGTCGTCAGGATGAACACGCCGGCTAGCGCGACCGCGGTCATCATCGGCTTTACGCTCGGCGTACCGAGGCGGATCACCTGCAACGGCCGCGCATCGAGAACGGTGGTGATGATCGACTCGCGTCGCATCTCCTCCGCGTCGGGCAGGAAGAAACGGCCCTCGTCGACCTTTTGGACGAAGTTCTTCTGGTCCCAGATCGGATAGCGGCTCTCGATCAGCGGCACCGAGCGGATGCCCCAATCCTCGTCCTCCGGCAGTGCGAGCCATTCCAGCGTGCCGGCATTCCACGGGTTGCGCGGGGCCTTCGGACGGCGCGGCGACAAGGCGAGGTCGATGCAGACGATCGCGACGCCGGCCGCGAACATGTACGAGCCGGCGGTCGACGCGAGGTTGAGCCCGCCGATCCCGAGTTCCTCCGGATAGGTGAAGACGCGGCGCGGCATCCCGAGCAGGCCGGACAGGTGCATCGGGAAGAAGGTGAGGTTCATGCCGACGAACATGATCCAGAACGCGGTGCGTCCCATACGGTCGCTGAGCTTTTTCCCCGTCACCAGCGGCCAGTAATAATAGAGCCCGGCGAACAGCGGCAGCAGCGTCCCGCCGATCAGCACGTAATGGAGATGCGCGACGATGAAATAGGTGTCGTGCGCCTGCCAGTCGAACGGCGCGACCGCGACCATCACGCCGGTCAGCCCGCCGATCACGAACACGGCGAGGCTGCCGGTCGCGTAGAGCAGCGGCGTCGATTTCTTGACGTTGCCCGCCCAGAGCGTCGCGATGAACACGAAGATCTGCACGCCGGTCGGGATCGCCACCGCTTCGGATGCAGCCGCGAAGAAGGCTAGGCTGATCTTCGGCAACCCGGTCGTGAACATGTGGTGGACCCACAGCCCGAAGCTCAGGAATGCGGTGCCGACCGCCGCCAGCACGATCCACGGATAGCCGAGCAGATGGCGTTGCGCGAACGTCGGGATCAGCATCGCGAACAGCGCGATCGACGGCAGAAAGACGATGTAGACTTCCGGGTGTCCGAAGATCCAGAACAGGTGCTGCCACAACAGCGGGTCGCCGCCCTTCTCCGCGTTGAAGAACGGCCAGTTCAGCAGCCGCTCCATCTCGAACAGTACGTCGCCGGCGATCAGCGGCGGGAACGCGAACAAGATCATCACCGCGACGACCAGGATGTACCAGGCGTAGAGCGGCATCAGGTTGAGGCGCATGCCGGGCGGGCGGCATTTCAGCACGCCGACGATCAGCTCGACCGCGGCGGCGACCGACGACACCTCGATGAAGCTCAAGCCCAGCATCCAGATATCCGCGCCGAGCCCACTCAGATCGGTGCGCGTCGTCAGCGGCGGATACATGAACCAGCCGCCATCGGGCGCCGCGTCGAAGAAGATCGAGCCCGACACGAACACGCCGCCGATCAGGAAGCTCCAATATCCGAACCCCGACAGCCGCGGAAACGGCAGGTCGCGTGCGCCCAGCAGCTGCGGCAACAGAATGATCGACACCGCCTCGAACATCGGCACCGCGAACAGGAACATCATCATCGAGCCGTGCAGCGTGAACAGCTGGTTGAAGGTGTTCGCCGTGACGAGGTCGTTGTTCGGCACCGCCAGCTGCGTCCGCATGATCAGCGCGAGCACGCCTGCGAACAGCATGAAGCCGAACGCGGTCAGCGTGTACCACACGCCGATCCGGTTGTTGTTGACGTCGGTCCAGCGGAAGAACCAGCCCGAGGGGGGCTTCCACACTTCGCGCAGACGATCTTCCTGGCCCTTGCGGACCGCGGGATCGTTCTGGTCGGGGGCGACGTACTGGGCGCTCTCGGTGGTCATTTGAGCCCCTGAAGATAGCTGGCGATCTGGTCGGCCTCGGCGGGCGACATCTGCGGGAAGGCGGGCATGCGAACGCCAGGCTTGGTC
Source organism: Sphingomonas arabinosi (assembly GCF_036663715.1). Lineage (NCBI taxonomy): Bacteria > Pseudomonadati > Pseudomonadota > Alphaproteobacteria > Sphingomonadales > Sphingomonadaceae > Sphingomonas > Sphingomonas arabinosi. The sequence goes on along the minus strand of NZ_JAXOJN010000001.1, from coordinate 58,819 downwards.
TTGGCCGGGTTGCGGACGAAGCCGGCGATGTTGGCCCGGGTCATCGGCAGGACGCCTGCGGCGAGCGTCGGGCGCGAGCCGAAATGCGTGAGGTCGGGGCCGATCTTCGCGACCGGTCCGACCCCACGGACGCTGTGGCAACCGCTACAGCCATAGCTGGCGAACAGGCGTGCGCCGGGGGAGGCTGTGACGGTCGCGGGGCGGGCCTGCTCGGCGAGCCAGCGCTCGAACGCGGCGGGCTCCATCGCGATCACGTCGAATGCCATCAGCGCGTGGCCGAGCCCGCAGAACTCCGCGCAGACACCGCGATACGTGCCCGCCTTGGTCGCACGAACGACGAGACGGTTGGTGCGGCCGGGGATCATGTCCATCTTGCCGGCGAGGCCAGGCACCCAGAAGCTGTGGATGACGTCGGGGCTGCGCAACGACAGCTCGACGGTGCGGCCGACGGGAAGGCGGAGTTCGTTGGCCGCCTCGACCACCGATCCGCCGGGCGGAGCGTAGCGGACGCGCCACCAGAATTGCTCGCCCTCGACACCGATGCGGAGATCATTGTTGGCGACTTCGCGCGGGCGCATCGCAGGGAGAGCGTAGAGCAACAGCGCGAGCAGGATGATCGAGGGGCCGATGCCGCCGAGCCACAGCACCAGCTTCATGCCGCCCTTGTGCGTCAGCCGACCCTCGGGCGCGCGCATCGCATGGCGCATGAGCAGCGCGAGGCCGCCCGCAAGAATGACGGCGCCGATGACCAGGACGATGGTGATCGAGAGGACCTTGTCCGCTTCCTCACCGAACGGGGCGAGCGTCGACTGGTGCTGGTTGCACGCCGCCAACACCGGCAGGCACGCGCCCACGGAAAGAGAAATAGCCTTCCGCATCATCACCTTGCGACCCTTTTCGAAGGCAGCTCCCTAGCCGCGACTACGGGACGAGGTAAACCATAAATGACATTTCGTTCATCTTCACGCCGATTTTTAGCGTGCCTGTTCCAGCTGGCGGCAGATCTTCCCCGGCACCGGCATTGCAACGCTGTACAAAATAGCTGGCACCCAGCTTGCTAAAACCTAGGTTGTCTTTCCGATATCTGACATAGGTTAAACAGTTAAGGTTTTGAATATAGACGGGATCGTGAAAGGAATCGTGTGCGCGACCATCACGAAGATGCCCGGCTGGATGCATTACATCAGCTGAAGTTGCTCGATACCCCGCCAAGCGAGGGCTTCGATCGCATTACGCGGATGGCGAGCCAGATCTTCGGCCTGCCCGTAGCGGCGATATCGCTGACCGATCGCGACCGCCAGTGGTTCAAGTCGCGCGTCGGCGTCGGGCATGACAGCATCCCGCGGGAGACCGCACCGTGCGCTCAGGTGGCCGAGTCGTCTGAACTGATCGTCATCGAGGATTTTCAGGCCGATCCCTGTTACGCCAACAGTGTATTGGGCCGCTCCGGCACCCGGTTTTATGCCGGTGCCCCGCTGGTCACCCGTGATGGCTTCGGCCTTGGATCGCTCTGCGTATTGGGAACCGAGCCCCGGAAGGCGACCGACGCCGAGCTAGCCGCCCTGGTCGACCTGGTCGACCTGGCGGCGATGGTCATGGCGCAGATCGAATTGCAGCATGCGTTCGGACGGATCGATCCCGTCAGCGGCCTGCCGACCAGGAACCAGTTTCGCGACGATTTTATCGATCTCGAGCGAGACAATCCGGGCGAACAGCGCTTTGCCGTCGTCGTCGATATGGCACGTGACGACCAGATCAGCCGGATCACGCGCGCATTGGGGCTGGCGCGGGTCGACGACTTCATTCGCGAGGCATCGCAATCGCTCCGCGTGACGCTAGGACCCGGGCGAGTCGCCTATCAGATCGGCAACGCCCAATTCGCGTTCATCTCGCCCCCCGGGGTCGAGCAGATGGCGTACGTGACGCTACTAAAATCGAGTTTCGAAAAAATGCACGCGTCGTCGTCCGTTCGCTTCGTCACAAACGTGGCGATCGGCGTCAGGTCGTTTATCGTCGGCACCGTGTCGGCGGACGACGTCCTGCGCGGCGCGGCGAGCGCGGCGCAGGATGCGCGGAGTGCGGAGGGTTCGATCGCCCTCCATTCACCCGCCAACGACACGGCGCACCGCCGTCAATACGGCCTGTTGCAGGATTTCGGTGCGGCGCTCGAAGCGGGCGATCAGTTACGCCTGATGTACCAGCCGCGGATCGAACTGGCGACCGGCCGCTGTCGAGGCGCCGAGGCGTTGCTTCGGTGGCGACACCCGCGACTGGGGGAAGTCTCCGCCGCCGAATTCATTCCGATCATCGAGCAGACATCGTTGGCCCGACCGACGACGCAATGGGTCCTGGATGCGACGATGGATCAGTTGGTGACATGGGACCGTGCGGGCATCGCACCGGTTCTGTCGGTGAATATCTCTGCCGCCAACCTGAGCGAAGCGGATCTCATCGAGCGGATCCGGGTCGCGCTGTCGAAGCGCAAGCTGGCACCCGAACGTCTGGAAATCGAGCTGACCGAGAGCGCGATCATGGACCAGCCGGACCAGGCGCTCGCCATGCTGCGCGAACTGGCCGATGCCGGTGTCTGCCTCGCGATCGACGATTTCGGGACGGGGCACAGCAGCCTTGCCTATCTCCAACGGCTGCCGGCGCGAATCGTTAAGATCGACCAGGCGTTCATGCGGAACCTGACCCAGGCGACCGGACCGGATTTCGTCCTGGTGGAGGCGATGATCTGTCTTGCGCACAAGCTCGGCTACCGTGTCGTTGCGGAAGGTATCGAAACGTCAGAAGCCGCGGCGATCCTCACGCGGCTAGGGTGCGAGGAGGCGCAAGGCTTCTGGTTCGGACGACCGATGGAGGCCGAGCAATTCGCCGCCTGGCTTTCGGATCGGCAATCCGGCCGGCGGGTCGAGCGAGGGGATACCTGACTTTCTAAATCAAATCTTCCTGCGCAAATAATGCCGGAAAACGTTGCGCCGATCTTCACGCGCGCGCGTTCGGGCATGGCATTGCCAGCGCCATGATTTTGCAGACTTCATATTCTTGAAATGAAGGCAATATTTAAGGATGTTCGGGCATGCGTCGTCAGGGAGCCACCGACCATGCCAGCAACCGAATCGAGTTTCGAATCGATACCATTGCGTGATCTGGACGCGATGAGCGAACGCGAGCGTGATGCGCTACCGTTCGGGGTGGTCGGATTTGCCGCCGATACGACCGTGCAAACCTACAATGCGACGGAAGCCCGATTGTCGGGGCTCGATCCCGCGACCGTGGTCGGGGTCCCGTTTTTCGAGGTCGTGGCGCAGTGCATGAACAACTTCATGGTCGCGCAGCGGTTCGAGGACGAGGCCGAACTGGACGACATCGTCCCGTACGTCCTGACGTTGCGGATGCGGCCGACCAAGGTGCGGCTGCGGTTGCTTGCGACGGCCGGGATCCTGCGGCGCTACGTGCTCATCGAACGCTGAGGCCGGACGAATGACGGACGTCTCCAGCGAGCAGGAGCTACTCGAATTCCTCTATGCGTGTCCGGTCGGGTTGATCGAATGCAACGCCGCGGGCGAGATCGGGCTGATGAACCCGCATGCGATGCAACATCTGTTGCCACTCGCCGGCGCGAGAGACGCGAGCAACCTGTTCTCCGCATTCGAGCAACATGCGCCGGAATTGCGGAGCATGGCGGCGACGTTCGGACCTGCCACGGGCAAAATCTGCGACGGGCACCGGATTTTCGTCGAACTCGGACTGGGACGGCAAGGCCTGACGCCGAAGGTGCTGGCGTGCACGCTGGTGAAGCTCGGTCCCGATCGGTTGATGGCCACGCTCGCCGACATCAGCCAGCAGGTCGTGCAGGAAAACCGCCTGCGCCAGGCGGATACCTGGTTTGCCACGTTGCTCGACGACGCCCAAGGCTATGCCGCGCTGACGATCACGCCGGAGGGCGAGATCGCGTCGGCCAATAGCTGCTTCCTGCGTCAGACGGGGCACGCACCGGCCGACGTCACCGGACATAACCTTGCCGATGTGCTGAGCACCGACGTGCCGGGGGACGACATGCGCCTCGACGAACAACTGGTGATCGCCGGTCGCGAGGGATGGCATCTGCAGGAGGGATGGCAGCGACGCGCGGATGGCGAACGCTATTGGTGCCAACGGCTGGTCGTCGCGCGGTCCAGCGCCGATCCCCTGAAACCGCGGCGGTTCTCGGTCGTGCTGCGCGACGTGCCGCGGCGCGAGGCGGCGACGGCGGATTTGCGGCGTCTGCTGACGTGCGATCACCTGACCGGCGCTGCCAACCGACGCCATTTCAGCCAGATGATGGCGAAAGCACAGGGACGCTGGCGCGACCTGCGCGAGCCGCTGTCGCTGATCGCGCTCGACCTGGACCATTTCAAGGCGGTCAACGACAGCCACGGACACTCCGCCGGCGACACGCTGCTGTGCCGGGTGACCGAGGTCTGCACCGCGCTGCTGCCGCCGAGCGGCATATTCGCGCGCTTGGGTGGCGAGGAGTTCGGCGTCCTGCTCCCCCGCCACCGCCTTGAACAGGCCATGGCGCTTGCCGAGCAACTGCGTGCCGAGATCGCGACCGTCGCGGTGGAAACGTCGGGGGGCGTGCTGCAAGTCACGGCCAGTCTCGGCTGCGCGACGCTGGAGGAGGCCGACGGATCGATCGACGCCTTGATCGCGCTGGCGGACAAGCGTCTTTATGCCGCCAAGCGGGCGGGCCGGAACCAGGTGTTCGATATCCGGTCCGACGTGGCGTGAAGATAGGGGGGCTGCGGCGATCCGCGGCGCACCGGATCGCCTGCGCGGTCGTAGCCGCGGAGGTGCGCCGTCTGCGGGATGGCGATGCGGCCCGTCTGCCGGCCCGGGACTGGCCCCAGGATATGCCGATCGGCGACGAGGGCCTGGGACTGGACTCGATCGAACAGCTAGGTGCGCTCGGGGCCTTGGCCGAGACGTTTGGCCTGGATGACGACCGGCTGGGATCCGAACCGCCAGCGCGGGTCGGTGCGTGGATCGACTGGGTCATGGCCGCCCAAGACGAACCCGATCGCCAGATAATTGTCGCGACGTCGGGATCGACCGGGGCGCCGCGTCTTTGCCGTCATGCCGTTGCCGATCTGCTCGACGAAGCCACCCATATGGGCGCACGCTTTGCGAATCGGCGGCGGGTCGTCGCGATGGTCCCCGCGCACCATCTGTACGGCATCATCTGGACCGCGCTGTTGCCGGACGTGCTGGGCATACCCGTCGTCGTTCGGACAATCGGCGCTGCGCTGGACCTGACGGCGGGCGATATCGTCGTCGCGGTACCGGAGCAGTGGCTGGCCCTGTCGCGGATCATACAGCGTTTCCCGGAGGACGTCGTCGGCGTCAGTTCCGCGGGCGTGCTCGACGATCGCGTCGCGATAGATCTTTTGACCAAGGGGTTGGCGCGTCTCGTCGACGTCTACGGCGCGTCCGAAACGAGTGCGATCGCGATCCGCGAGATCCCGGCGCCCTCCTACGCGCTGTTGCCTCGCTGGCATCTGGCACCGCGCGACGATGGCGATTGGGACCTCGTCGATCGTCGCGGTGCACGCGTCGACCTGCCCGACAGGATCGACCGAACGGGAGACCGCACGCTACGACCGATCGGGCGGCGCGACGGGGCCGTGCAGGTCGGCGGGCACAATGTATGGCCGGACCGGGTAGCGCGGATACTACGCGACACCGACGGCGTGGCGGACGTCGCGGTGCGGCTCCACGCGAACGGCCGGTTGAAAGCCTTCATCGTGCCCATCGATGGGAGAGACCCCGCCGACCTGTCCGCCGCGCTCGATCGCGTAGTCGCCGACAGACTGACCGCTGCCGAGCGGCCGAAGAGCTTGCGCTTCGGGAGCAGCCTGCCCCGGGGTGACATGGGCAAGTTGAAGGACTGGGTTTGAGGGGTGGCGTTCGGCTGGACGCCGTCATTCGCCGACGCTTATCACGCAGGAGCCATGCGGAGCGGAGCGCGAGGACCGTTCGGGCTGGTTCGCGCCGTTCCCCGGACTGTACCAAAACGAAAAAGGGCGGCCCCGCGGGACCGCCCCTTCGTCTTGGCAAAGCACCCAGCGGTTAAGCCGGCACCTTGTCCTTGTTGTAGATCGCAGCCGCGGCGCGGAGGATGTCGAGGATCTTCTCCTGCGCCTTGGGCTCGTCGAGCTCTTCCATCGCGGCCAGTTCGCGCGCGAGGCGGCTGGTCGCGCCTTCGAAGATCTGGCGCTCGGAATAGCTCTGCTCGGGCTGGTCGTCGGCGCGGAACAGATCGCGGACCACTTCGGCGATCGACACGAGGTCGCCCGAATTGATCTTGGCTTCATATTCCTGCGCACGGCGCGACCACATGGTGCGCTTGACCTTGGGCTTGCCCTTGAGCGTGTCCATCGCCTCACGCATCGTCTTATCCGACGACAGCTTGCGCATGCCGACGCTTTCGGCCTTGTTGGTCGGTACGCGGAGCGTCATGCGCTCCTTCTCGAACCGCAGGACGTAGAGTTCCAGTGTCATGCCGGCGATTTCCGAGCGCTGGAGCTCGATCACACGGCCGACCCCGTGCTTTGGATAAACGACGAAATCACCGACATCGAAGGACAGTGCCTTGGCAGCCATTTGGGGCCTTTCCGGATCAGGCCTCGCCGCGACGCCTCGACGAAGGACTCGTCGCAGCTGCATCGGGGGAGGGATAGGTCTAACTCACGCCAGGCACACGACTATCGTCATCGCACCCGTCGCGGACCCAATAGCAGCTTTGCAACAAAATTACCAGCCGATCATGGCAGGCGGCTTGCCCCATCGGGGTTTGGCCGCGTCCCGTCAGTCGCCTGCGCCGGGCTCGGGCGAGAAATACTTGTCGAACTTGCCATCGACACCCTTCATCGCGTCGGCATCCGGCGGCGTCTGGTTGTCGTTGCGCGTGACGTTGGGCCATTGCGCCGAGAAGGTCGTATTCAGCTCGAGCCACTGTTCCAGCCCGCTCTCGGTGTCGGGCAGAATCGCTTCGGCGGGGCATTCGGGCTCGCACACGCCGCAGTCGATGCACTCGCTGGGATTGATCACCAGCATGTTCTCGCCTTCGTAGAAGCAGTCGACCGGGCACACTTCCACGCAGTCCATGTACTTGCAGCGGATGCAGGCATCGGTGACGACGTAGGTCATTGCAGAACTCCTGGGCCGGATTCCTTTCCGGCGACGAACGCGCCAGCGACTATGCGCGCAGGCCGGTCGCGTCAATCATAGCTGGGCTTGTGCGAGACGTTATCAGGCTTTGTCGTCCCCTAAATCCTCCCCCGCCCACGCCCCCCGCCGCCATCCTGACGAAAGTCAGCACCCAGGATACCAAAGGACAGCGTTTCATAACTTTGGGTCCTGACTTTCGTCAGGATGACGGGGGGTGTGGTGCTGTCGTCCACTTCAACGATCGCTAGTGTCGAGATACCTCATTCGGAGGCAGGGTCGCGGATGGTGCCGGCGGGGGTCTGGCCCGCAATCAGATCCTGGTAGCACGCTTGAGCTTCGGGCGCCGGCCCCCGCCGCGCCGGTAGCGCCTCGATCCGGATCACCCGAACCTGGTCGTATGCCGCGAAGGTCAGCACGTTGCCGATCCGTACCGGGCAGTGCGCACGGTCGATCGGGCGGCCGTCGATGCGGAGATGCCCCTTCTCGGCGATCGCCTGCGCGGCGCTACGCGTCTTTGCGAGCCGCACGAACCACAGGAACCGATCGATCCGCATCGCGCCTTCAACCATGGCGGACCAGTGCAGCTAGCCCGGCAAAGGCGTTCTGCCGCGACGGGTCGATCGGCGTAGGCGTCGCTGGGCGAGCGGGCGGTCGGCCACGCCAGACCCAGCGCGGCGTGTCCCCCGCCAGCGCCTTGAACCCGAGCTCGGCCATCAACCGCTCCAGCGACGCCGGATCGACGCCGATCGAGGTGGCCAGCGCCGGATCGGGCGCAAACGGCGTCCGCCCCTGGCGCGAGTCGTGCGCCGCGCGGGCGATACGCTCGATCAGGTCGACACGGACCGCCTGGAGTCCGAGCGGGCGGAACCCCGCCTCCAGCACCGCACCGTCGCTGCCACGCGCCAGCACTGTAGCGCCGTCGCGTGGGGCGGTGATCGTCATGCCACGAGCAGCCGCGAGGATACGTCGCCAGCGCGCCGATTCGGGCTTGAGCAACCGCGCGTCGAACAGGTCGAGCGCGCCGACCGTGATACCGACCTTGCGCAGCCGCTTGCGTTCCTCAGGGTCGATCGCGTCGAGCGCGAGCCGCATCGGCAACCGCGGCAGGATCCCGCCGGCGTCCTCGATCGCGCTGGCGACGGCGCGCAACGCGGGCGTCGCATTCGCATCGCGGCTGATTTCGGCGAGGTGGACCAGCACCGCAATCCGTCTCTTGAGCATGGCGCCGAGCCATAGCGACAGCCGCGTCTCGATCCGGTCGCGCGCCGGCTTGTCGAGGCAATCGAGCGAGCGGTCGAGGATCAGTTTCGGCCGGGCGAACGACGGGCCGGCTGCCAGCTTGGCGACCGGGTGACCTGCCCAGACGATCTGCGCCGCATCGTCGAGCGCGATATCGGCATCGGGCGCATCGACCAGCGACTGGCCGCGGCGCGAACGTTCGCCCGTCAGGCGCTTCTCCGCCGCCGCGAGCAGCAGGCGCTTGTCGCTCGCCCGCGCGTCCGCCGCGACCGTGAAGCGGAAGCCGTCGAGGCGACCGATCGGATGATCCTCGACCATCACCTCGCCCTCGGGCCCGATCACCACCGGCAGCGCGCCCGCATCCGCGCCGATCTGGCGCATCAGCGCGGTCGTGCGCTTGTCGACGAACCGCTGCGTCAGGCTCGCGTGCAGCGCGTCCGACAGGCGTTCCTCCAGCGCGGCGGTGCGCGCGGCCCAAAGCGTCGGCTCGGCGAGCCAGTCGGCGCGCTGCGCGATATAGGCCCAGATGCGGGTGGCGGCGATCCGCCCGGCGATTACCGGCACGTCGCCCGCCACCGTATCGAGCCGCGCGATCTCGTCGGCGAACCACTGGTGCGGGATGTGCCCCCGCCCCTCACTCAGATGCCCGAACAGCCGCGACACGAAGCGGGCATGAGGATCGAGGCCGACCTTCCGGAAATCCGGCACGCCGCACGCCGCCCAGAGCCGCGCGACCATCGCCGGATGCCGCGCCCGTTCACGGACCCAGCCCTCTTCCGCCAACCGCTTCAATACGCCGAGATCGAGTGCCTGGGGCGCGGCGCGCAAAACGCCCGCGGGGGGACGCGCTTCGAGGCTGGCGATCAGGGCGTCGATGCTCGCGAAGTCAGGCTCGCCCTGCCGCCAATAGAGGTTTTCGAGACGCGGGAAGCGGTGCTCTTCGATTGCCAGCACTTCCTCGGGCAGAAACGCGCCGGGGCCGTCGTCGGACAGAGCGCCGAACGTGCCGTCGCGCTGGTGACGTCCGGCACGGCCGGCGATCTGCGCCATCTCCGCGACCGTCAGGCGACGCTGGCGCTTGCCGTCGAACTTGTTGAGGCTGGCGAACGCGACGTGCGCGACGTCCATGTTGAGACCCATGCCGATCGCGTCGGTGGCGACGAGGTAATCGACCTCGCCTGCCTGGAACATCGCGACCTGCGCGTTGCGGGTGCGGGGTGACAGCGCGCCCATCACCACTGCCGCGCCGCCACGCAGGCGCCGCAGCATCTCGGCGACCGCGTACACTTCTTCGGCCGAGAACGCGACGATCGCCGAACGCTTGGGCAACCGGCTGATCTTCTTCGCGCCGGCATAGGTCAGCGTGGAGAAGCGCGGCCGGTTGACGATCTCCGCCTTGGGGACGAGCGCCTTGATCATCGGCCGCAACGCTTCGGAGCCGAGGATCATCGTCTCCTCGCGTCCACGCGAGCGCAACAACCGATCGGTGAAGACGTGGCCGCGTTCGGGGTCCGCGCCGAGTTGGGCTTCGTCGATACCGACGAACGCGACGTCGCGGTCGGGCATCGACTCGGCGGTGCACAGAAACCAGCGTGCGTCGGGGGGAACGATCTTCTCTTCGCCGGTGACGAGCGCCACGCGGTTCGCGCCCTTGATCGCGACGACGCGGTCGTAGACCTCGCGGGCGAGCAGGCGAAGGGGGAAGCCGATCATGCCGCTCGAATGCGCGCACATCCGCTCGATCGCGAGGTACGTCTTGCCCGTGTTGGTCGGGCCGAGAACTGCGGTCACGCCAGCGGAGACATCATCGCTCATGGCTGACAACATCGGGGGTTAAGTGGGCTGGCGCAATGACCTGTGGGGAATTGCGGGGTGTTGATGGGGTGGACTGCCGGGTTCTTTCGCTCGATCGCGCAGCTCGAGCGTCGCCTCGATCCAGTACCACCCCGGCGGAGGCCGGGGCCCAAGTGGGGGACAGGCTTGACGGAGGTCAGCGCTTCGTCACCTTGGCCTACCCAATTGGGCCCCGGCCTTCGCCGGGGTGGTGGATCGGGTTCGGACGCCCTCTAAAACCAGACAGGAGAGCCAAGCATCGGCTGCTAAGTTTCGTCCGCCCCGGCACGAGCACGGTCCGCCGTCGGCAGGGCATCGGCAGCCCGGGTTAATTTGACTTTAGCATATCACCGCCACAACCCGACGCCTGCGCCGGGGAGCGACCGCGCGCGAGGATTTGGACGCGATTTCGGGGCGGGCACACGTGTATTTGCAGAACGATCAGGCGCTGGAACTGGCGGGCGGCGGCGGGCGTGGCTTTGGTCGTGCGGTCGGCCGACAGCGCGACGACGCGCCGACACCGGCCCGGTCGCGGATCGACTGGGTGCCCGATCTCGGTGCGCAGATCGGTAGCCGCGACTGGTGGCGCGGGCTCGCGACATGCACCGCGCTCTGCGCCGCGACCGTGATGCTGGCGCCGGGGTTCAAGCCGCTGGTCGGTGCGGTGCCGGCGCCGCTTGCTGGCGCCGAGTGGGAAGAAACGCGGGCGCAGGGCATCGCGCCGCTCGGCCAGGGCGCGACCACCGGGCGGCGGATGGCGGCGAACGATCTCGTCGCGCCGCTCGCCAATGCGCCTGAAAGGCCGACGCTCGAACTCTCCGCGACGCTGGGCCAGGGCGACGCGTTCGACCGGGTTTTGATGCGCGCGGGCGTCGGACGCACCGATGCCGAAGCGGCCGCGGCGCTGGTCGCGCAGTCGGTTGATCCCAAAGTGATACCGGCCGGCACGCGGATCGCGCTGACGCTCGGACGCCGACCGGACCGGACGGTCGCGCGGCCGTTGGAGCAGCTGGATTTCCGCGCACGGTTCGATCTGGCGCTGTCGCTGACGCGTGGCGCAGGCGGGCTGGCCGTGAACCGCAAGCCGATCGCGGTCGACTCGACGCCGTTGCGTATCCAGGGCCTGGTCGGCTCCAGCCTGTACCGCTCCGCGCGCGCCGCCGGTGTTCCCGGAAAGGCCGTGGAGTCGTTCATCAAGGCGATCTCGACCCGGCTGTCGATCGGCCGCGAAGTCACCGCGGCGGACAGCTTCGACGTGATCGTCGAGCGCCAGCGTGCCGCGACCGGCGAGACCCAAATCGGCGACCTGGTGTTCGCCGGCATCGACCAGGGGCGCCGCAAGGTGCAGCTCGTCCGTTTCGCCCCCGATGCGGCAAGCGTCGATGCCGATGACGAAGGACGCCGCGGGGGATGGTTCGATGCGAACGGTCAGACCGAGCGCCGCGCGGTGTCGGGGATGCCGGTCAGCGGGCGGATCACCTCGAATTACGGGATGCGGTTCCACCCGCTGCTCGGCTTCACGCGGATGCACAAGGGGCTCGACATCGGTGCGCCCTACGGCTCGCCGATCCATGCGATGACCGACGGCGTCGTCGCGTTCGCGGGGCGGACGGGCGGCTACGGCAATTTCGTCAAGCTGACGCACGGCCGCGGGATGGCGAGCGGCTACGGCCATATGAGCCGGATCGCGGTTTCGTCCGGTACCCGGGTGCGCGCCGGCCAGGTGATAGGCTATGTCGGCTCGACCGGCATATCGACGGGCCCGCATCTGCACTGGGAAGTGTGGAAGAACGGCGCGGCGATCAACCCGCGCTCGGTCTCGTTCGCGAGCGTGGCGGCACTGTCCGGCGAGAAACTCCGCGCGTTCAAGGCGAAGGTAGCGCGATTGCTGGCGGTGCGCGTCGGCGGTTAGGTTCGCGGCCGTCGCTCCACCGAAAACCATCGCTTGAAGTCGGCCAGTTGGCAGCTAGCATCCGGGGGTAAGGCCAACAGGCCGTCCGAAGTGGAGGAGGATGCGATGATCGCTGCGCTTGTCTTGGCGGCGGCTGCCACGGCGACCTACAGCCCGGCGGGCAAATGGACATTGGACTATCAGCAGGACCTTTGCCAGCTTACCCGACCGTTCGTTGCCGAGTCCGCAAAGATCACGCTCGGCTTTCGGCAGTCACCCGCGGATTTCCAGACCGAGATCGTCGTGCTGTTCGCCGACACACCCGATGAACAGCTTCGGCGAGGTCTCGTCACGATGAAGGTGGCGGGTTCAGATCGGTTGACGCTGACGCTTGGGGTCAGCTTGCGAATTCCGAACGGACGCCAGCGGATGTTGCGGTTCGTGACTACCCGGGAGCAGATCGCCGCACTTGCCGCCGCGACGGCGGTGACGATCGAGGAGTTCGATCAGCCCCCGATAACCTTCACGCTGGACCGTCCGGGCAAGGCGATCGACGCACTCGGTACGTGCGAAATCGACCAGATCAAATCCTGGGGCGTCGATCCGACGCAAATGGCGGTTCCGGCGAAACCGATCGGCGACGTCGTGAAATGGTTCACCTTCCCCCTGGAAGCCGCAATGAACCGTCATGGCGGCGACACCACCGTCCGCTGGATGATCGATACGCAGGGCAAAGTGAACAATTGCATCGTCGTACGATCGAGCGGCAATCCGACCCTGGACGCGGCGGCCTGCAAGCAAATCGCCAAACGCGGACATTATGAGCCTGCGATCGGCAAGGATGGCAAGCCGATGCCATGGGTGGAGACGCGGCAGCTTATCTGGTTGCTTGGGTAGCCGACGAACTCGGTTCGCCACCCGCCCTGCCCCTTCCCCCTTCTTCGGTGGGGAGAGCAGATGTGGGGCTCTACTTACCCTGAGCCCGCCAGCGCTGGATGGTGCGGCCGATGATCTGGTCCTCGCCGCCGACGTCGCGCCATAGTTCGGAGAATAGCGGATCGCCCGAGGCGGGGCGCTTCGACTCTTCCAGACCGTCGAAGCTTACGCGGATCGGGATCGTCACGCCCTCCCCGCAGATGATGCACTCGCGATTGCGCAGCGCGGGAATCGAGTCGAGGAAGCCGCGCGCGCCCTCCGGCATCGCGGCGCGGACGAAGGCCTGATCGCGGTCGTTGTTCAGGCGCATCGCGATGATCGTCCCGCATTGCGACAGCACGCCTTCCGCAAGATCGGACGGGCGTTGCGTTATCAGCCCGAGGGACACGCCGTATTTGCGGCCTTCCTTGGCGATCCGGCCGAGGATGCGACCGACCGAACTGTTCGCCTCCTGCCCCGCCGGGATGTAGCGATGCGCCTCTTCGCAAACGAGCAGGATCGGGCGTTGCGGCTCGTTGCGCGACCAGATCGCGAAGTCGAACGTCATCCGCGCCAGCACCGCGACGACGACGGAGGTGATGTCCGACGGCACGCCCGAGACGTCGATGATCGAGATGGGCTTGCCGTCGCCGGGCAGGCGGAAGATGCGGGCTAGGAAGCTCGCCATCGTGTCCGCGACGAGCATGCCCGAGAACATGAAGCCGTAGCGCGGGTCGGCCTTGATCTCGTCGATCTTGGACTTGAGCCGCAGATAAGGCGCGGTGTCGCCGGCGCGGTCCATCTTGCCCATCTCGGCGCTGATGATCGTCGTCAGGTCGCTCAGCATATAGGGGATCGGCGCGTCGACCGTGAGCTTGGCGATCTCCTGTCCGAGACGGCTTTTCGCCCTCGCGGCGAGCAGGCATTTGGCGAGAATGTCCGCGTCGAACTGTCGCGCGGAGCCGCTGCTGGTCAGGAAGACCTCGCAATGCTCCTCGAAGTTCATCAGCCAATACGGCATCTGCAGGTTCGAGACGTCGTAGATCGCACCGTTCGATTTGAATGCGGCGGCATATTCGCCGTGCGGATCGATCATCACGATATGACCCTGCGGCGCCAGCTCGCAGATGCGGTGCAGGATCAGCGCGGCGCTGGTCGACTTGCCCGTGCCGGTCGAGCCGACGAGCGCGAAATGCTTGCCGAGCATCGCGTCGACGTACAGCGCGGCGGGAATGTCGGTGGTCGGATAGACCGTGCCGATCGTGATGTTCGCGCGGTCGTCGGCGGCATAGACCTGTTGCAGGTCCGCGGTGGTGATCGGGAACACCTCGCAACCGGGCATCGGATAGCGCGTGACGCCGCGGCGGAACCGGTAGAGCTTGCCGGTAAGTTGCTCCTCGTCGCCTTCGCCGAGATAGTCGATCTCCGCGGCGACGTAGGTGCCGGCGGTATCTTCCAGCTTGAGCGAGCGGATATTGGCGACCAGCCACGTCGCGCCGACGCGCATCTTGATCTGGCTGCCGACCTGTCCCGCCGCTGCGACGACGGGATCGGGATCGTCATGCAGTACCGCGATCGCAGCCCGATCGAGCAGGATGCGGCTGCTCGATCCGGCGATCGCGAAGACGACGCCGACGGGTGCCGCCGCAGCGCTTGCGAATCCCCCCGTCAGGGGTGCCGCGCGAAGGAATGCGCCAGGTCCCGGCATGTCGCTCATCGCCGCAAAGTCTCCCTTCATGTCGAGCCGACCCTGCCGCGATAATTGTAAAGATCCGATGACCGCGTTGAACTTGCTGAGAAAATTGGCGGGTTTGGTCGCGTTTGGTCGCTGGGAGGCGTTAAACCCTGCGCGCGATCCAACCTGCCGCCCAGCCCAGGAATACCGACAGCGCGACCGCGACCAGCCCGTAAAGTACCGACGATCGATCCGCGGCGCGCGCGACGAATCGTTCGAAGCCCGATTTGCGGATGTCGATGTCGCGCACGGCGGCGGCCAGTACGCGCCCGTCGCGGATCAGGAACGTCTCCGCGGTGAAGCGACCGACGGGCACGCGGGCGGGGATCGACACGCGCGCACGGTAGAGCACGCCGTCGGTGATCTCGACCGCGCGCGGCGCTTCGTAATACAGGCCGGCGCGGCGCTTCAGGTCGACCAGCCCCTTCTGGAAGCGGTCCTGCGTCGGTGCCGGTGCGCTCGACGCGGGCGACAATTGCAGGCTGTCGAGACCGAGTTCGTAGATCGCACGCGTCCGGTCGTCGACGAGACGGTCGATGGGCTTGGACGAGGCGATCGCGTAGAAACTGGGGGCGGAGCGGTATCGCAGCCGTGCGGCGTTGACCCAGATGCCGGCAACCTTCTCCTTCTCGCGCATGAGGATCGACTGGGTCGGCCCCTTGACGACGACGACGATGTCGGTGGGCTGCTCGCCGGTCGGCAGGCGCCCGCCGGGATAGAGGATCGCGCCGAACAGCAGCAGCTCGGCCCCGGTGAAGCTGTAGGCGATCTCGATATTGCGCTGGGATACGTCGGGGACGAGCACGGGCTTGGCCTGCGCCATCAGCAGCGGCGCGAGCAGGACCAGCCAGCCTGGCTTCACGACAGCGCGACCGAGAAGATCTCCTCGGGACGCCAGACGAGCCCCAGCAGGATGCGTGTGCCGACCAGCAACACCATTAGCGCGAGCGCAAGGCGGAGATATTCGGGGCGGAACTTGGTCGCGAACCGCGCGCCGACTTGAGCGCCGACGACCGAGCCGAGCAGGAGCAAGGCCGCCAGTACGATGTCGACGGCCTTGGTGGTGGTCGCGTGCACCATCGTCGCCACTGCGGTCACGAACAGCGTTTGGAACAACGAGGTCCCGACCACGACGGAGGTCGCCATGCCGAGCAGGTAGATCATCGCTGGCACGAGGATGAAGCCACCGCCGATGCCGAGCAGGATCGTCAGGATACCGGTGAAGAAGCCCAGCAACAGCGGCGCAAGCGGCGAGATATAGAGGCCCGACGCATAGAAGCGCGTCCGGAGCGGGAGCGCGGCGACGAGCGGGTGGTGACGTCGTTTGCGCGCCTTTGGCGGGCGTCCGGTCCGCGCGCGACCGATCGTGCTGATCGATTCCTTCGCCATCAGGCCACCGATCGAGCCCAGCATGAGCACGTAGACGATCGCAATGACGGTATCGATCTGACCGCTCTGCTGGAGCAGCCGGAACAGCCACGCGCCGAAGAACGAGCCGAGGATACCGCCCGCGACGAGCACCCCGCCCATCTTGGTATCGACACCCTTGCGCCGGAAGTGCGCGAACACGCCCGACACGCTGGCGCCGGTTACCTGGCTTGCGGACGAAGCGGCGGCGACGGTCGGCGGAATGCCGTAGACGATCAGCAGCGGGGTCGTCAGGAAGCCGCCGCCGACGCCGAACATCCCCGACAACAGCCCGACGCCCCCGCCGAGCAGGATGATGACAAGCGCGTTGACCGACAGGTTGGCGACGGGGAGATACAGATCCACGGCCGCAGCGTTACACCGGATTGCGCGGGCGGGGCTAGGCTCGACCGCTCAGAAGTCGCTACCGATCGACAAGGCCGGTCCGGAGCCCGGACGCGCGCCGCCGGCGATGCGTTCGCGCCAGTCGAGTGTCAGGCGGATGGTCGTGCTTGCGACGGGTAGCATGGCGACGATCGAGGGGCCGATATCGAAGCGTTCGGCGTCGCGTTGCGCGCTGACCCATGTGCCGACGCCGATGTCGACGGTCGCGCCGGCCAGCTTTCCCAATGGATGCGTGAGTCGTGCGGAGGCGTCGACAAAGCCTTCGATCCCGTCTCGTGCGATCGCGCCGGCCTGGCCATATGCTTCCAGGCGGAGACCCGGTGCGACGTCGGTCGGACCATAGCCGGCAATGACGCCCAATGTCGGTCCGCCGCGTCCGCCGTCCAGCGCGAACCGCTGTTCCGCGACGAGGCGGATCGGCAAGCGCGTCGGTTGCCATTCGATCCCGAGCGCCGCCTCCCGTCCGACACCTTCGAGCGGCGTGGCGACGCGCGCCACCAGCGCGAACTTGCGGCGGTTGCTGAGTGCATAAACTAGGCGCAGGCCGCTTTGCGACGCGCCGAGCTGCCCTCCCGACACCGTGCCTGCCGGACCGCCGCGCGCGAGCAGCCACGCGCTTCCGCTGAGACGATTCGGCGCTCTGGGGACCAAGGGCAATGTGACCGGCGGCGGGATGGCGTATGTTTGGAGCGTTGCGGCGGCTGGCACATCGGGAAGAGCGCGCGCTACCGAGGGCGGCAGCGTGAGTATTGGTGCCCGCTCCGGTCGCGGCTTGGCGACCATCGGCTGCGCGATAGCGACACGTGGTACCTTGACCACCCGCGGTGGCACGGGCGATCGCAATAGAGCCGCTGCCGCGACTTTTGGCACGAGCACTTCGATAACGCGCGGGATCATTTCCGATGGTGGGAGCGAGGCGACCTCCGGCAGCAGCAACGCGACGCGGATCATCACCCATCCGCCCAGTGCCAACGCGAGAAAGCGCAGCGGGCGGCCGACGCTCATCGCGCCGCGGCGGCGAGGCCCGGATCATTGAGGGCGACGACATCGTCGGACGGAAGGTCGGGAAACTCGTGATGCGTCTTGTCCCAGACCGGCGCGGCGCCTCGCAGCATGCCGACATAGACGAACACCGCGCGCGGTGCGGCGATCAGCGAGACGAGGTTGCCGACCAGGAACCGCGGCACCGCCCAGAACGCCTCGCGCAGGCCGTAACTGCGGCCGGTGAACACCATTCGGGCGCCGAGCCGCCACGCCAGCAACGCGCCATTGGCGACCAGCAGCCAGAAGGCGATCGGATAGGCGCCATTGGCATAAGGCGACGCCAGGTCGGCTCGGCCATGCAGCAGCGACGATGCCAGCCATATCGGCACGGCGAGATAGCCGACCGCGAGGATCACGACCGCCAGCGGCGCGCGTCGATCCCGCATCCGCATCCAGTGGTCGGCGACCGCGCGTGGCTTCCCCCAGCCGGTACGATCCCAGCCCGCGAGCGCGATGCCCGTCATCCAGCGGGTCTTCTGGCGGACCGAACCGCCGAGCGTGCAGGGGAAATACGCGCGCACGGCGACGACCGTCCCGGCGTCGTCCGCCGCGACTCGAGCGAAGATGCCGCGCGCGCCGAGCTCCGCGAGCCGCAGGCCCAGCTCGTATTATCTTGTCTCGCTAATTATCTGGATCTCAGCAGAAAAAGGCGCAAGTTTCGCGGGAATCTTCCTATTCGGTGACAAATAAAAATAGGCACTTCCATTGCACCGACGCGACCTTCTTCTTGTCAGCCCCTATTAGTGGACGCGCACTTCCATTCACCAACGACCTCAGCCTGATTGTTCGGCGCGTGCGTTTGCTGCCGCTGCAATGCGCACCTCATCGGATGATCGTGCTTGCGAAGATGTCCCCAGTCTGCGATTCGCGCTGTCGCGGCGCGGTAAATCCCAGCCGTGGGGCGTGGAAACCCCGACATTCACGTGGTCCGGTCGAGCTTTTCGGCCGGGCGGCTGTCGCGCATGTCCAAGGCTTGCCCAAAGGCGGCAGCGCCTTGACCACGTGCAGGGTTTCCAACGCCCGGCTTACGCCGGGATGCCTCTACAAACGCGGAGGCCCAAGTGAGCGAATCATCTGTAGTTGTCAGTCGTACACCCCGCCCCAACATTTTAGCGGACGCCCCCATGCTGTTTGCGCAGATATGCCGTGACTATAATGTATCGATAAACAAAGCGATCGGTGCCTTGATGTTTGCCGCAGAACTTGAGGGTCGCGATGCTGCAGCACAGCACATGCATACAGTAACATTGTACATGGTTGGCGTGTTGGTGTGCGAGCCGGGCGAGTAAGCCCCCGGAACTTCTGCGCAATCGTTCCGCTTTGTATGGGCCAGCTTACTGCCGATCTAGGGCTGAGCTGACCAGCCAGGAAGTAGAACCGCCTCACGTTACCTAATTAGGTAGCGCGAACCGTGGCCGATGCCAGAATAGCAACAGTCAGCTCGTCGCTATCGAACTCGCCAGTAACGTAGCGCATGTTAAGCTGCTCGATTTCCTCGGAAAGAACTCCGCCCTCGTAGCGTATGATGCCTCGGGCGAAGTTGACTTCTCGAACACGGCGCGCGCGCTCGACGGCGCTGATAGCGGGTACGGAAGCCCCGAAGGGCGGTCCTGCATTCATGCGGAGATCCTTCCTAGGAGCCTGCGTCGCGGACCAATGCTGTGCTTATCAAAGTTGTCATGCGCAAATCCTGACTGCCCTGCAGCATGCGACAGCCGGTGTCAGTCTTGCGGTTCGAAGCTACGATGTCCATTCACCCTATTTTTTGGTCTTGAAGGCTTCGATGTAGAATGTGGCCGTAGCCAGGGCCGCCAGCAAGAATGCCATGGCAAAAAGGCACATGCTATCAGACCTGAAGTTATGGGCGTTTGCCCATGTAGATGCAAGCCAAAGTAGGTCTGCGACTGAGAGAAGAACCCCAATCACTGTCCAACGTCGCCGCCGGATCGGTCCTTGTCTCGCTATTGCGACGCCTGCGATCAAATCGTTCTCGAATCTTGCAGATAAATGCTTCACAGAATCATCGTGGCTCAAAGCAACCTCCCTGTGATAAAGCTTGAAAAGCATCCCGTACTCGCAGTTTGGCGGCTGCCTCCACTTCCTCTGGCTCTCTGGCGATAAGATCAGCGAAGTTTTGCAATGTCGCCTCTGGCAACGTCAAGCCCGCACGCTTGGCTAGCGTTTTTACCTCTCTATTTAGGCGGAGGCGCCTGTCAGGCGCATCTACTGGCACTTTGCGAAGCGGGATCCAGCCTGGTCCCGATAGAACCCACTCTGGGTCAATGTCAAAAGCACGCCTGACCTCGGCCAGCGCCCAGATAGGAGGGAGATTGGTACCATTTTCCCAGGAGAGAACCTGACGCCGCGAGTAGCCGATTCGTGCGGCAAATTGCTGTTGGGTAAGGCCTGCGTGCTCCCGCGCAAGCCGCAGACGGCGCGCCAGACCCTCGACATCGCGGTCTATCTTAGGCGCGCCTATTGCGGGATCGATGAACGACACTTATCACCTACTGGTTGAGACATATCGTACACACGAGCATAGTCTCAAACTGTGGAGCGGTACATGATTGATGAGAAGCGGCATGCCCGCATCAAAGCCGCTCTCCAGCTTAAGGGTAGCAGCCTGAGCGCCGTAGCTCGCCATCTCAACGTTACGCCCACCACGGTTTCAACGGTAAGCCGGGGGTTCCGGAGGTCTCGCCGAATTGAGACTAGAATCGCAGCGGAACTTGGTTGCGAAGTCGAGGAGCTCTGGCCGGAACGGTACAGGCAGTCTGTCAGGGAGGGCACCATGAAACTAAGTTGAGCAGCCATCGACCTAAGGTCGGTCAAGCCGGAATATGCGTGAAAGGGAAAAGGCCCAGCTTTGCCGAGCTGAGCCTCTTCGAGATTGGTCAGAAACCACAGCCATTCTCCTCGTGCGCTAGAGCCATGTCAAGCGGACAGCTACCGCTGGCAGGTAAGCACGCATGTCTTCGCGCTTCCATCGCTATAATTGGGAGCTATCGATCCAATGGCGTATAAGAAAGATGAGCAACGGCCACGCGACAGACAAAGGTGCAGCGCTAAATCTTTTAGCACACGAATACACGAAGCGTACGAAGATCTTCAAGTTATGGTACGGTCTTACACGCAAGATGCCGACTTCGGTAACGTCCAGAGCGTCAGAGACGTTGTAGATATATTCGTCAGAGCAACAGGGAGGCCGGGAGCCCTATTAGACTACCGGGGCACGGTTTCTCATTTTTTTAGGTTTTTAGAACTACGCAAGATCAAGATCCACGACATAAGTTGGTCTTCGCTGGAGCAATTTTGGCAACATGCTTGCACACGCTCTTGCTGGCCAGCTCACCGCGTTAGGTCATCCCAAATCGTCGCAACATCTCGAATATACTTATATCTTCAATACCAAGGCATCCTTGATTCACATGGCTGGAACACAGATGATCCCGACATTTGCGCTGATTTTCTACGGGCGCTTTTGAAAGAAGGTCTCCATCCAGATCGGGCTCAGCAACACGCCAGAACCGCGCTGCATTTTATAGTATGGCTTAGACTCAGAGGAATCCCGCGATCCTGCATCACCACCGGGGTAGTCGACGAATTTGCTATGCATTCCTGCCGCTGTGGGCTGCACGTTAAATCAGCGAAGCCCGGCGTTCAGGTCCTTGGCCGCCGTCGCGTGGCTGCGGACCGCCTCTCACGCTTCCTTGTGGGTGAGAACCCCGTCTTTCGCGACGGTGTGGTCTTTCAGCGGCGGCGGCGATCTGAACCTACACCCATGCTTCTGCGGTATCGTGCATGGTTAATTGACCAAAAGGGACTCAAGCCGCGAACTGTTTACTTCTATCTTTTGGACGTGATGAATTGGCTGCCTGAACTGGGAGAAGACGCTGCCAGCTACTCAGCAAAGTCCATCCGTGACCTTGCACTATCTCAATTTGCGAAGCGCCGCGCCAATATGCAAAGCCGTTTTGTGCGTTCGATTCGAAGTTACCTGCTTTTCCGCGCTTCCGAAGGACATTGCAGCCCGGCCTTGGCAAACGCTTTAGTTTCACGTCCTTCCTACCGCCTATCTACTGTTCCGCGGCGGCTCAACGTCGATGACGTGCGACGCGTGATCGATAGTTGCGATCTCTCGACGATACGCGGCATCCGCGACCGGGCGATACTGACTTTGTTGGCCGAACTAGGGCTTAGGGCGACGGAGGTTTGGAGACTCAGGCTCGGAAGCTTCAATTGGGTCGAGGCCAAGGTCAGCATTGAGGGTAAGGGGGGTCGCGGCGCGGTAGTCCCCCTTACCCAAAGGGCTGGCGACGCAGTATTAGACTACCTGGAGAAAGCTCGTCCAAGCTCGACCTTGGATGCTCTTTTCCTTAGAATGCGTTGCCCGCACACCCAGCCAGCGAACGCGGCAGAAATCTCGACAATCGCTAGGGCCGCACTTTCTCGATGCGGACTCGACGGCGCATCGCATGTATTTCGGCACACGCTCGCGACCGAGCTGCTGAGGGACGGCCGAAGCCTTGAGGATGTTGCCACCGTATTGCGGCACAAATCAGTGGCAACGACAATGATCTACGCCAAAGTCAACGAGCCGATGCTTAAACGCCTCGCAGAGCCGTGGATGGGGGATCAGTCATGATCCAAGCGATCGAGCGATATCTCGAACTGCGGAAGCTGCTAGGCTACCAAGATGTCGACCTCTCGCGAGACCTGCGATCATTTGCTCTTTTTGCAGATGATCGGAAAGCTACTTTTTTGCGCGAGGGTGACGCGATCGCATGGGCGGAGCAAAAATGTAAGCGACGCAGGCGATATTATCTCTTGGCTTCCGTTCGCCGCGCCGGCTTATGGCTCAACGCCGAGGATCCCCGCCATGAGATCCTGGCAGAAGAACACGTACGGTCGGCTCGTCGCGCAAGGCGCCCTATTCCCTATATCTACACCGACGGCGAGATACGGCGGATCCTAGCGGAACTAGGTACCTTGCGGCTGGCCCACGCCTACGATGCTGCTACCTATAAGCATATCGTCGGCCTCATTGCTGCGACGGGTTTGAGATTAAATGAGGCCCGGAACATCTTGACCCGGGACTTCGAAAACAACGAGATCATGATCCGGCGCGGGAAGTTCGGAAAGGACAGAATCGTCCATATCCACAAGAGCACCGTCAAAGCTCTCAGGACATATCTCGCTGACCGACCCAATCATTTGAACAAAGATAAATTGTTCGTGATACACAATGATAGAACACCATCTGGCCACTCAATCGACGCAATGTTTCGTAAATGCACGACGAAGATGAATTTGATCAGCCGCAACGGTAGCAAGTTGCCGAGAATACACGATCTAAGACATACGTTTGCCATTCGATCACTGGCATCGTGCGGGTCGGATCGGACACTGATTTCCAACCACATGGTCGCCCTGTCCACCTATCTAGGCCACGTCAGCGTCGCTAGCACCTACTGGTATCTGGAAATCTCGACCGAGACAAAAGAGTCTATGGCCTTAGCGATCGAAGATGTGCTCGATGCGTGACGATCACCAACATGATCTGGCTCCCGTCCTGTCTAGCTTTCTCAACGAACATCTCGTTCGAGATCGCGGCCTCAGCCAACTGACGCGTTCGAGTTACGCTCACACGTTCATTTTACTGATTCGTTTTATCACCGAAGCGACCCGGATGAACATCGATCGCCTTCACCTAGAAGACATCACAGCGGAGATCATCCTCCAATTTCTCGATGATCTGGAGAAGACTCGGGAGAACTCACGGCGAACCCGCAATCTGCGGCTGGCGGCGATCCGATCATTCTTCCGATATGTGCAGATGAAAATTCCGGCAGCGATGGAGCAAGCCGCTCGCATACGCGCGCTGGGGGCAAAGAGAGCGGATGTTCCCGTGATTGATTGGCTGTCGACCGATGAGGTCAAAGCCATACTCAGCTTGCCAGATATGAGACACAAAGAGGGGATCAGAGACCGGGCAATGCTGAGCATCACGTACATATGCGGCTTACGTGTGTCTGAGGTTTTGGCGCTTTCGCTCGGTGACCTGGACCTCGGCCCAAAGCCAACCTTGCACGTGATGGGAAAGGGACGAAGGGCTAGAATTTTGCCGCTGGGCCCCGAGACCGTCCACCTTCTGCGCGCGTGGTATTCTGAGAGGCCGAATGTGCCGTACGATCATGTTTTTCTTAGTCGGCATGGCTTGCCGCTAACGCGCGATGGCTTCGCAGCGCGTCTTGCGAAATATGCTCAGATTGCAGCCAAAACAGTCCCGAGCCTCGAGCCGAAGAATATCACGCCGCATGTTTTGCGGCATAGCTGCGCCATGCACATGCTCAAAGTCACTCGCGACATTAGAAAGGTGGCTCTGTGGCTTGGTCACGCTTCGATCCAGTCCACCGAGATTTATTTACATGCTGATCCTGATGAGAAGCTTGAGATCCTCACATCGCACGGAGGGCTCGGCATAAAAGCGGGACGGTTCGCTTCCCGCGCTTCGAACATAATGAGCATGCTGCAGGCAGCGCGGAAGCCTACGGACGGCCTCGAGGTAGCTGTGACCAACTTAAAATCAGATGCCCGCTTTTCCAAAAGCAATTAACAAAGCCGTTCGGGGAAAGCGGCCGGCTTTCGTCCGCTGAGCGATCCGTGTCGAGCAGCAGCGTACAGACAACAAGCTCAACGGGATGACCCATGAGTCGCCATTCGAGGCGACCTTCCAGCTCCCCAAAACCGGCCATTTATTCATACTCTGATTTCGGCTGAAACTGGGCCGGGAGCGGACTGGCTGCTTCAGACACCCGAATGAGCTTAGCCGCCGTTCGCATGTCTCTGGCCGACCGGCAGCTAACGACCTGCAAAAATCAAAAGCTGTGGAATACCTCTCAACGCAGCTAGCCGGCGCTTTCGGTTTAAGATAACAATTGAACAAAGCACGAACCTGGAGGGAATTATGAACTTCGAGCCTGGTGATACTGTTCAGTTGAAGTCCGGGGGGCCCCTCATGACTGTCGAACAAGTCGGCAAGGCGGGCATGACGGGCGAGGACACCGTCTGGTGCGTCTGGTTTGAAAAAGTTGGGAGCCGCCAAGCACGGCAACAGGCGACATTCCGCCCGACGTCGTTGGAAAAATCTTCCCCGTCCTATGGTGGTAGCTTTAGCGTTTCGAGGGCCTGAGCATGATGCGGGCGGCCTTCTTCGGGATCGACCGACATAGCGACCCTTTCGTGGGAGACCTCACAGGCGCGGCACGTGACGCAACCGCCCTGTGGGCGATTATGTCGGATTCCATCCAGGGCTTAGACCCGCAGCTCATAACGAACGAAAATGCTACGTTGGAAGCCGTGCGCGCGGCGATGGATGCGACGCTCGGTGCTGCCGACGAAACTGATGTAGTCATCCTTGGCTTCGCTGGTCATGGAACTCCCGACCATCGACTTGTTCTACATGATACAAGCGTTGCCGATATTCCTGGCACAACGTTAGGGATGGATGAACTGGCGCAGCGTTTTCGCGACACCCGCGCGCGCGCCGTAATCCTCCTGCTCGATTGCTGTTTCAGTGGGGGCGCTCCTGCACGTGTCCTCGATGTCGGGCTCGTGCCTCGAAACGGCATCGCGTTTCCCCTAGTGGACGTGGCTGGTCAGGGCAGGATACTTTTCGCCGCGTCCTCTGCCGAGCAAGAAGCGTTGGAAGATCCGCAGACGCGGCATGGCCTTTTCACAAAGGCCATCATCGACACCCTGCTAGCGGCTGAAGTGCCGATCGGCGTGCTGGAGATCGTTGATCGCGTCACCCGCCTGGTTGGGGCTGATGCGGGACGCTTCGGCTACGAACAATCGCCAACCATGTTCGGTCAAACTCAGGGCGATCTGATGTTGCCGCCCGGTCGTATCGGCGACCGCTACAGGGCCGCATTTCCGGAGTATGGCAACCTCCAAACCACCGGAGATATCCGTGAACTGAGCCAAGCTGGCATTCCCGAAGAAGCCATCGACGCCTGGCATGAGCGTTTTCCGGGTGGGCTCAACGCCCTCCAAATCGCGGCGGTCAACGATAGAGGCATTCTCAGCGGTCAATCGCTTATGGTCGTCGCGCCAACCAGCGCAGGCAAAACCTTTGTGGGCGAACTGGCCGCGCTAAAAGCTATCGCCGATGGTAAGAAGGCCGTTTTCTTGCTGCCGTATAAGGCGCTTGTAAACGAGAAATTCGAGGACTTTTCCGCCCTTTACGGAGGACGTCTTGGTCTTCGTATCGCGCGGTGTAGCGGAGACTGGCAAGATCAGGTCGGGGAAGTCCTGCGCGGAAAATACGACATTGCATTCTTCACCTACGAAAAGTTTCTAAGCCTTTCGGTTTCGTCCACGCATATCCTCAACCAAATTGGGCTTGTGGTGCTCGATGAAGCGCAATTTATCACCGAGCCTGGACGTGGAATGGTGGTAGAACTGCTCCTGACCAGCTTGGTAAGCGCGCGACAGCGCGGTGTGAGCCCGCAGGTTATCACCTTAAGTGCCGTTATCGGCCACACCAATAATTTTGACCGCTGGCTTGATTGTGCGTTGCTGCAAACGAATGAACGCCCCGTCCCCCTAGTTGAGGGCGCGTTGGACCGGAGCGGCGCGTTGACAAGGGCGGGACCGGGCGGCGCGGAAACGGTTCAGTTTATCGAGCGCCACCGGATTCAACAGCGTAGGCCAAAGCCATCTTCGCAAGACGTCATCGTTCCGTTGGTACAGCAGCTTGTCGCTAGGGGCGAGAAAGTCATCGTGTTGAACCGCCCCGGGTCTGCCGGAGGCCATTGGTTGTGAGTCATGCTGCCATATCGATGTTGTGTGCGGCAGCATAATATTGATCTTCCGCTTCAGCAGGCGGGATGTTGCCGATGGGCTCCAGCAGCCGACGATGGTTGAACCAGTCGACCCATTCGAGCGTGGCGTACTCGACGGCTTCGAAGCTGCGCCAGGGTCCGCGCCGATGGATTACCTCGGCTTTGTACAGGCCGTTGATCGTCTCGGCCAAAGCGTTGTCGTAGCTGTCGCCGACACTGCCGACCGACGGCTCGATCCCGGCCTCGGCGAGGCGCTCGGTGTACTTGATAGACACGTATTGCGATCCGCGGTCGCTGTGGTGGACCAGGCCGCCCCGATGGGTCGGACGGCGATCGTGGAGCGCCTGTTCGAGCGCATCCAGGACGAAGCTGGCGTGCGCCGCCCTGCTGGCGCGCCATCCTACGATCCGTCTGGCGTAAGTGTCGATGACGAAGGCGACGTAGACGAATCCCGCCCAGGTCGCGACATATGTGAAGTCCGACACCCAAAGCCTGTTCGGCGCTGGCGCGAAGAACTGGCGATTGACGTGATCGCGCGGGCACGGTGCCGCCTTGTCGCTGATGGTCGTACGCACCGGCTTGCCCCGGATCACGCCTGCCAAGCCCATCTCATGCATCAGCCGTTCGACGGTGCAACGGGCGATCGCAAAGCCCTCCCGCATCATCTGCCGCCATACCTTCCGCACGCCATAGACCGCGAAGTTCTCCGCGAACACGCGAGCGATCTCGGGCTTGAGGATCAAATCCTCACGCGCCCGTGCCGACAGACGCGATGGATCCTGTCGCTGCGCGACGTGCTCGTAGTAGGTGGATGGGGCGATCGGCAGGACACGGCAGATCGGCTCGACCCCATAGGCATCGCGGTGATCGTCAATGAAAGCGATCATCGCCGGAACGGGCGGTCGAGCTCCGCCTGCGCGAAATATGCCGATGCCTTGCGCAGGATCTCGTTGGCTTGCCGCAGTTCACGGACCTCGCGCTCCAGCGCTTTCACCTTGTCGGCCACCTCGGTCGGGACACCCCCGCGCTTGCCGCTGTCGACCTCGGCCTTCTTCACCCACTCATGCAGCGTCTGCGGAACGCAGCCGATCTTCTCCGCAATCGATACCACCGTCGCCCATCTGGACGGGTGATCTCGCTCGTGATCGAAAACCATCCGCACCGCTCGCTCGCGGACTTCGGGCGCAAACTTGTTCGTCGTCTTGCTCGTCATGGCTCCACCTTCTCAGGAGTTGGAGCCTCCGACAAACCCGGGGCGGTTCAGAGTGCTGGAGCAGCTGGCAGACAGCGCACCTCAGCTGAGGTCGGCCTATGAGTCCGAGGCGGAATGGTGGAAGCCTGAGACGCCCCCCCGCACGATCTTAGCAGGTGCCCTGGCCCGGTCCGTCGTTGCTGATACGAACGATATTTCGGAGGCGGCGCTAACGAAGATCTTCACTATTTGCGAATCCGCTCTCCGCGATCAATCGGATGATGCCGAAGCCGTAGCGACCGGCTTTCTAGAAGGTCTGCAACACGGCCACTTCGATTTCGGTCGCGTTCCTGTCGCGTTTGGTCCGCTCTCCAGATTGCACTGCGAAGCTATGGATCGTTTTCACGGGGCGGCCACAAAGGGCCTTTGATCAACGTCCGATTTCCTTCCTATCCCGGCCATTCTGATGCAAAAATCAAAAGGGTTTCATCAGGCCGGGGCTGTAGTTGTTACCACTGGCTGGCGCTGGGAAGGATCAGGGGGCAGCGCGATCGGGAGCGTGGGCGAGACGATCGTGGCCGGGGACGTTAGGTGATCTGGCTAAAGCTCCAATGGCGAAGCCAGAAAACCATGCCAAGCATGCGTCATACTCGTGGATCGGCCATGGGCATCCCAAGGGCGTTGCCTCTGCCGATTTCCCTGCCTGCAAGCCTTGCGCATGCGCGAGAGCAATTGGGTGAGAAAATTCAGCCATTGGAAAATTATTAGATATTTAGCAAATGATTTCAATGAAATACTGACCGCTATCACGATCACGTCAGTACCACCGTCGTTGATGCAAAAATCAAAATTTCTGCATCAAGATTAAGACTGTAACCAGCCAATCGGCGACTCAGGCAGAGGGTGAAAGGTTTAGCTGATAGAGATATCCTTGAGTAAAATCAGCTACCGATCTGAGCTTATACCAATCTTTAATAATAAAGGTTCGCTTATTAACGCTAACGATATCGTCATTGCGAAGTGTCTTGAGCATTCTATTAATATGAACGGCAGTTAGCCCGGTCGCATCTCCAAGCTGCTCCTGTGTCATCGGCCATTCATAGATCGTACTTTTAGATATTCCCGCAGCATCCTGCCGGAGCGCCATCTCGCATATAAGGTGTGCTACACGTTCAAGAGCATTACGCTGCCCTATATTAAGTAGCCATTCCCTGGAAATTGAAGCGTCCGTTAGTATGTCGAGCCAAAGGGCATGCCTGATTTTTGGTCGTATTTCTACCAAATCGATAATTGCCCGACTTGGTATTAAAGCTACCGTTACATGAGTTAGTGCTTGAACGTTACAGTCAGCCTCCGCGAGAAAGCTGTTGTGAAGATCAATCAAATCACCTTTCAAATGAATCGAAAGGATCTGTCGCGAGCCGTTACCGCTGATTTTCGTACGGCATACGAACCCCGACAGAACTAGGCAGGTGCTTGTGGCAATATCACCTTGGCGTACGAGGTACGTGCCGGGCTCAAAGTTTGCGACCCTGCATGGCAAATTTAACATCATATCCGTGTCGACGGAATCGAGAGGTGAACGCTGGGCCAGCTTTTTGATAAGTGGTGCGAGCAGTGTCAGGTTGGGTGCAGACAGAATATTGCGCCTTGCTGGAACGAGAAGGTATCTCGCTATCTCAATTCTCTTTATACTAGATCAGGAATGAATAGGGTGTTCTAAGTTGCCCCCTTCAAACGGCATACCTGCGCTCGAACCAACTGCTCATGACGCGAAACCCACAAGTTTTGCATCAGGAATAAAACGGCACCGTTTCAGGCGCTTCCATGATGCATAAATCCAATGCACAAACAGTGCATGATTTACGGCTATGCGCGCGTCTCATCCACCGGCCAGGACCTGGCGCAGCAGCTCGCAGAGCTCAGCGCAGCCGGCTGTACGAAGATCTATCAGGAGAAGGTCAGCGGTGGGACGGCCGAGCGGCCGCAACTCAAGCGCGCGATCGGCGCGCTCGATGCCGGTGACGTACTGATGGTGACGTCCACCGATCGTCTTGCCCGTAACACCCGTGATCTGTTGAACATCCTCCATGCGGTCAAAGAGGCCGGCGCCGGCTTCCGCTCGATCGCAGAGCCGATGGTGGACACCACCTCGCAGTTCGCAGAGGTCATCATTGCTGTGCTGGGTGTCGCGGCGAGCTACGAGCGGCATCGTATTACCGAACGTACCGCTGCCGGCAGGGTCCAGGCCAAGGCCCGTGGCGTGAAGTTCGGCCGACGGGCTGCTCTTACGCCTCACCAACAGGCTGAAGCGCTACAACGGCTCGCCGCTGGCGATACGCAGCGCACTGTCGCTGCCCTGCTTGGCGTCGACCAAGCGACGATATCGCGGCTGCACCGAAGGGAAGGCTGAATGGCCGATTATTGTTTGAAAGACCGACGTTCTGACGCCCGAGTTACCGCGCTCGATCGTTGTCGTTTCAACACGTCAGGTATCTGACGAAGGAGGGCGGGCAGACCCACGAGAATCAACAGAAGGAGTGCCCACCTTTCGAGATGCCTGTCGCGTTCGGTTATTTCGACGCAGTAAGGTCCCGAATACACTCGCCCGCAAAGCCAATCGGCAGGAATGGCCTTAAAACGGGGGCCTACCGCCACCACCGGACGGTTTTCCATGAGGTAGATGTTAGCTGCGAAAGGCGCGAATATCATCGAAGTACAAGCGGCTAAGATAAGTCGACGCTTCACGACAATCTCCCTGCACCTCACGGTGTGCGTCACCGGAAACACGATCCAACGTCCGTTATCGAGAAGTTAGAAGCGCGGTGTCAATGTCCACGATTGGGCCGCTTTCCGCCGTCGCAACACGGTCTCCGACGCATTAGATTTACGCATCAAGATCAGGTTACATTTTAGCCGCTTGCAGCCTGATGCAAAACTTGTGAGTTTCGCATCACAACGGCCTAAAGTGGTGGGAAGCGGACGTTCAACCGACCCTAAAGATTTGTCGATTACGTAGTTTACCCGCCTGAAATCATACACAAATATGCTCTAAGCGTGGTAGGCGCTGCTTATCGTCGGCTTCCTCGGCTGTCGGCGCTGAGAGACTGCGGCAAACTGTAACAGCTCTCGTGAAACGCAACCGAGGCAGGAATACGCCTTGGCCGACAATATCATTTTGCTCCTCGTTGAAGACGAGGCGATGATCCTTCACGCGCTCGAAGACGTTTTGACTGATGCTGGGTTTGAGGTTGTCACTGCGATCGATGGCGCGGAAGCCATCGTGGCGCTGGACAACAAGGAACTTACGCTAGCAGGCCTGATCACTGACATTCGGATCGGCGATGGCATCAATGGCTGGGATGTCGCTCGGCACGCGCGCGAACTCGCGCCGTCATTTCCGGTCGTGTATATGAGTGGTGACAGCGTGGCCGACTG
Organism: Sphingomonas arabinosi; assembly: GCF_036663715.1. Lineage (NCBI taxonomy): Bacteria > Pseudomonadati > Pseudomonadota > Alphaproteobacteria > Sphingomonadales > Sphingomonadaceae > Sphingomonas > Sphingomonas arabinosi. The sequence continues at coordinate 27,659 of NZ_JAXOJN010000001.1, read as the reverse complement.
GTCTGCTCAAGGAGTGCCGAACAGCGCAATCTTACAAAAACCGTTTGCGTCGGCTCAAATGATCACAGCTATATCGCACCTCCTTAACCAGGTAGCGAAAGGCGTTACGAATTAATCACTCCGGCTTCTCCACCGGCTTATGCTTAACGATCTACCGCAGACTCTCGTCAAAGCGCGCTTCGTCGTCGTCTGAAATCGAAATGGAGTTAGCAGGCATGTCAGGAGTAACTCACGGCATCGGAACGGCTGCAAGTGGTCCTCAGGCGACTGGCAGCTTTGCGTCGCCATGGTGATGCAAAACTTTTGATTTTTGCATCAGACGGGAGAGCAAGGGCCGTCATGTGTCGCGATCCTGCTTGGGCTTTCGGATCGACATTGTAGCGACCTGGGGATTGGCCGTGGGCGCTACATCGACAATGCGCTGCCAATAGTCCTCGGCACTGCTCACGATTCCACGCCGCTCGGCCAGTTCGAGGAAGGCGCGCGTGGTCAGCACGTCCGTTGCCATATCCAGACCCGTTTCGCGTACGAAGCGCGGAATCTTGCCGTTCTCATAGACGATGAGAATGCTGTCATCGCTATGGTAGTCCACGTAGTTTCCCAACCACTGCATAATCGCCAGTTCGCCGGCATCCTTGGCGCGCGCGGTGGGATCGACGGTGCGAGCCGTGGCGAACAGCCTGCCGATTTCGGTTGGAGCGACCAGAACAGGCGCGTTGCTATTGGTTTTTTGCCCTGCATCGAGCCAATCCTGTATCTCCTGCGCTCCCGGCTTGGTCATGTCCTGCGTTGCTTCGAAAACGACCATATCGGCCACTACGACCCGCCCGCCGATTTGATGGAGCAGGTGCAGGGCATCGGTCTGTGCCAGATGTATCAGCGGGCCAGTATCGGGCACGATCACATCGGGCCGCTCGATGGGGGGAAGGTCGATCATGATATGCGCTTTGCGATTTGCTGGCGCAGTTCTTCGCTGGCGTTCAAACTACGAACGGCATCCAACATGCCCCCCTCAAAACTAGACGTGCGCTTGCCCCGATCGTCATGGCTGCTCGTGTCGTCGTCGGTCTTCAGGTGGCAGACGGCATAAAGAACGTCATTGTAATCGGGTAGGTCAGTGCACCGCAGCCTTGCCGCTTCTACTCCCTCGCGATCGTAGGCTGCAGCCTTATCGACGCTCGCTACCCATACCGGATCGCTTTCATCAAATCCGGCTAGCCATGCCTGCTGCTCGCCTGACCTGGTACGAGCAAGAACCCATTGTGCATCATTCATGGTGTTCATCCTTCGAAGGGCGGCCGAACAGGCGGGACCAAAAGCCGCCATCGGATTGTGGACGCGCTGGTGACGTCGGTTCCGCGACGGGGACAATCTCTGCTGACTGCGGTGCCTCCTGCTGTACCCGCTCAGGTGCAGGGCGTTGATCTGTCAGTAGGCTACGCTCGGCAATCTGACGCCAGTGGTTTCGGTCCATGCGGACATCATCAAGTTGAGATCGAAGAAGCTCAATTTGTCCCTTAAGAGCAGCGACAACCTCGTTGTTTTCAGGGGGTAAACCAGCGTCAACCCGAGGGGTAACCTTACCCCTATCTTGGTTTACGGCAGGCCATACCCTGAATAATTCGACCGGCTCGATCGACCATCCGCCGCTAGCGTCTTTGATAGCGGAAAGGCGACCAGCGCGAATGGCTTTGATCACGGATTGCTTGGTCAGGCCAACGTGCTTTGCAGCTTCTGCGGGGGATAAACTCATAGGGGCAACCGCCGTAAACCAAGATGGGGGTAAGGCGTAAACCGAGAAGGATACATCAGTTTAGCTTGTTCAGGAGGGTTCCTGTGATCGAGCCAAGGCTTTGCGCTTCATCCATAGGCTGACGATCGACAGGTTCCTGCACTGACGGCAGATCGGGTTCCATACCGGGCAAGGTGGGTTCGCTAGGTGGTGGCAGGCCGTTCCCAACTGGAAGCTGGCTTTCGCCCGGGAAGAGACGGGGTACTGCCCGTAGAGGCAGCTGTGAGCCCAGATCTTCACGATCAGGCTGCTCTGCCTCGGACACCACTACGACGGCGCTAAAAAGCGATGTGCGAAGCCCGTCTCGCGCGCCTGTCCAAACAACGCGGTCATTGATGACATGAGCGTTGACGGTACCCCGATCACCAATCTGCCGCAGTTCGATCCAGCGTTCGCGTTCAAGAATGGCGATGGCATTTTGAACACCCCGACGGGATGCTCCCGCTAACTGCGCTAGCGTGCCCTGAGATATGACCACCGCATTGTGGTCGCCAACGCGAGCAGCCAGCAAGTGCATAACCTGTGCAGCTAGAGGGCTTTTGCGCGTCAAAGCAGCCCAAGCTTCGTGAGAAGATCGATCGGTCTGAACCCAGTGGCCTTTAGGTTTTTGAGCGGGAAGCGCCATGCGTAAACCTCTGCAAATCAGATTCCAGAAACGCGAAACACAGTGCGCACCCCCGTGCAATCTAAGCAAGCTTTTTATGGAAACCTATTTCCAGAAACGCGAACCACAGTGCGCAGGGGTGCGCACTAGCTATTGCGCAGGGGTGCGCAATAGCTAGTGCGCACCCCCCCCTACTTAACCCATTGATAAATTGATCTTTAGTGGAACCCCTCTTCTAATGATCTAATGAGCGTGACCGCCAAGTCCCGCAGGCTGGGGCATGATCATTAGATCAGAGAGAACGAAGCAAGAACATATAGAACGAGCCTAGTCGGCTCGTGCACTTTTTAAGGGTTTCCCCTGAACGGCATCGCCCGAGGATAACGGGGAGGGCTTAGCGGAGCAGAAGAGCGCTTGGCGGTCGGTCATGCCTCAAACCACGTCCGGAGAACGGCTCAGGCGCTCTCAGAGAGGTTTTCCGTGTGTTTCTCCGCCATCGGGATGTCCCGCCCCTCCTCAAGCTTCCTAGGGGCTTTTACGGGCCTTGCGGCGTACCGGAACGGCAGGCCGGTCGATGAGGTGCCATCCGTAGACCATGCGATCGGTGTCGGCCTGCGGTGAACAGGTCCCCTTGGCGATCTGCCAGCCCGTGCCGGTGCAGTTGCGGATCATGGCAAGTTCCCCGGTCTGGGCAAAGGCATACGCCCAGCGACCCTCGTCAGTGGCTCCCCAGGCAGCAGCGGCGGTTTCGGTGCCTGCTTCGTCGTATCCCGCCTGTAGGCCCCACTGGTGGCCGATCGCGACGCCAATGCCGAGCAGGGCGAGAGCAGCCAGTACGATCCCGCTGACGAACGACCAGAGCGAGCGAACGGCAAAGCGGTGGACCTGGCGCTCGAGCAAGCCGGCGCGGTTGTCGATGCCGGTGACGTAGCGTTCGACGGCGGTCCCTGTGCCCTCGATGCGATCGGCGCTGCGGGCGATGGTGTCCTGCAAATCCTGCATCCGGGCCGACAGCACATCGACACCGACGTCCTCGGGCAGCGGGGGGAGATCGTCGTCCGGGTCACTGATCATCGAGCGACCATCCTTCGAAGACGCGGGCGTCGAGGGGGCGGGCAATGTCGTCGATGGCCTGTTTCAGACGGGCAGCGATTACCGGATCAGCCTTGGCCCATTCGAACAGCAGAGCGCCGGCGATGATCTTGCGGCGGGCGTCGTCTTTGCGGCCTTGCTGGGAAAGCGAGCGTTCCATTTTGCGCGCACGTTCGAGAGCCTGAGCCGCTTTGAGACGAACCTTATCGATCTGTTCCTGTGAGACTCTGCCAGCCATAATGCCCTCCACCTTGAAAGGTAGCAGGCAGAAGCTTAGAAGTGAAATAGTATCAAGGGCGCGATTAGAGTATTCTACGAATACATCGCGGCATGGGTAGGCCCCTGCACCCCTAGAAGAAGGGAGCGCGCTCTGGCCATCTATCACCTGACGATGAAGCCGATGGCGCGGAGCAGCGGGCGTTCGGTGATCGGCTCGGTCGCGTATCGGTCGGCTGAAAAGCTGACCAACGAACGCGACGGGATCACCCACGATTACAGCCGTCGCGATGGCGTCGAAAGCGCCACGCTGGTGCTGCCCGGCGAGCGCGAGGAAGCCCGCGCCGAGTTCTGGAATCGGGTCGAAGCGCATCACAAGCGGGGGGATGCGGTGCCGGGCCGTGAGATCCAGGTGGCGCTTCCGGCCGAGCTTGATCGGGAGGCGCGGCGAGCGCTGGCGGTTGAGTATGCGCGGGATCTATCGACCCGGTACGGGGTAGGTGTGGACGTTGCCGTCCATCGCCCGCACGGCGAGGGTGACGAGCGTAACCACCATGCGCATATCGTCATGACGGCCTGCCGGGTGGAGCCGGACGGGACGCTCGGCCGCAAGGTGGTCGAGCTGGATCCGATCCACTGCAAACGGCACGAGATGCCGACGCCCGCCGAGTATGAGCGGTCCCGGTGGGAGAACCTGACCAATCAGGCGCTTGAGCATGCGCAGCGGCCTGAGCGGGTCGATCACCGGTCACGGGAGGCGCAGGGGCTTGAGGGGCCGGCGCAGGAGAAGATGGGGCCGGCGGTGACGGCGATCGAGCGGCGGGCGCAGCGCGAGGCGCACGCGGAGGGGCGCGCGTATGAGCCGGTGACGGACCGGGCGCGGGAGCGGTCACGGCTTATGGAATTGCGGGACATGGCCGTGCACCAGGCACAGCGGGCCAAGGAGTGGCTGGTCGAGTACGGCCAGCGGATCGCACGCCTCGCGCAGTCGCCGTTCAGCAAGGAGGCGCTGGCGGCGGTGGGGACGCAGGAGATCGAGCGTCAGTCCCAGGAACGCGCCCAGGCGCAAGCACGGCTCCAGCTACAGCAGGAACAGGCGCAGCGTGAGGCGGTGCAGCGCGAGCAGCTACGCCAGCGTCAGGTGGAGCGTGATCAGCAACGGCAGATCGACCGCGATCATGGGCCGTCGCTCGGGCGATAACGCCCACTTGCGGACATTCAGGCAATTCATCAAGTCGCTCGGTAGAAGGGAGCGATGGACATGGATAGAGTGAACCGCCCCGGGTCTGCCGGAGGCCATTGGTTGTGAGTCATGCTGCCATATCGATGTTGTGTGCGGCAGCATAATATTGATCTTCCGCTTCAGCAGGCGGGATGTTGCCGATGGG
>NZ_JAXOJN010000001.1:0-22467 GCF_036663715.1 Sphingomonas arabinosi | reverse complement strand
CGAAAACCATCCGCACCGCTCGCTCGCGGACTTCGGGCGCAAACTTGTTCGTCGTCTTGCTCGTCATGGCTCCACCTTCTCAGGAGTTGGAGCCTCCGACAAACCCGGGGCGGTTCATGTTCAGAAACGCGCGCGGACCGGCAAGTGGGTGTGCGGAATATCTTGCCAACGAACTGGGGCTCGATGCCGCGCAAGACGTTCTCGACGCGCTCCCCGAAGGCGATCCGTCAGCTATGTCCGAACGCCTTCGTCGGGCCCTCGCAGGCGGCGTCGCCTTTCACAATGGCGATTTGACAAGAGACGAGCGCGTGGCTGTCGAGAGAGGCTTTCGCGGCCACAACGGCAGCATCAAAGTCCTTGTGGCTACCAGCACCGTCGCGGCGGGGGTGAACACCCCGGCATCGACAGTCATCATCGCTGAAACCGATTTCCCGGGCCGAGTACGCACGCCTTACACGGTGGGGCAGTATAAAAACATGGCTGGACGTGCAGGCCGCCTCGGATTTGAGGCTGAGGGTAAATCAATCATTCTCGCCGATACGCCAATGGAGCGAAACCAGCTCTTCAGGCAGTATGTGCAGGGTCAGCCTGAAGCGATTACGTCCTCGTTTAATCCCAATCAGCCCGGCACTTGGGTAATACGTTTGCTCGCGCAGGTTCGCGACGTGCCGCGTGAGGCGGTCATAGATTTGGTAGCAAACACTTATGGAGGCTATCTCGCTGCGCTCCAGAATCCAGGCTGGCGGGTTCAGATGGGCGAAAATCTGGAGCGCCTCATCAACCGGATGATCGCGGATGGTTTGATTGACCAAGAGGGCGATAACCTGCGGCTTACGATGTTAGGCCGTGCCTGCGGTGAATCGCCGCTCAGTCTAGAATCCGCAATGCGACTCGTTGAGCTATTGCGCCGCATCGAGCCAGGCGATGCGACGCTCGAAAATCTTCTTGTTTTGATCGAGTGCCTTCCAGAGCGTGACGAAGATTACACGCCCCAAAGTGGTAAGAACGGGGAGCCCCGCTGGCAGCAAGAAGCGGGGGCGCGGTTCGGTTTCAACATTGCTCGCTCGTTGAGCCATCGAGCCGATAGCGATGTTGCCTTCTATGGACGCTGTAAGCGCGCGTTGATTGTAAGCGATTGGATCGCGGGTGAGCCGACGACCGATATCGAAGCTCGCTACTCATCAAATGCCTTTTCGCGCGTTGGGCACGGAGACATACGGGGATTTGCAGATGGCTCACGCTTTCTCTTGGACTCTGCGTTACGGATCGCGGCCATCGTTCTTGGCCGGGCAGACGATCCGGAAGCGGCGGCCCTGCTGCTAACCCGACTCGACCTTGGTCTCCCCGCTGATGCGCTTCCTATCTCCGCCGTTTCGTTCCCTCTTACACGCGGTGAAATTCTGTCGCTCTATCGAGCCGGGCATCGCGACAAAGATGCTATTCTGGCGCTGAATGCGGCCCAATTGACAGCCATCATCGGGCGGCGAGGTGATGCCTTTCACCGGGCACTTCAACCGGCGCTAGAAGGGGCTGCATGACCGCGGGAAGCGCAACAATTAGCAGCCCTATGAATGAACGGCAGGTCTCGGTATCGATGATGATGGCGGCGAAGGACCACATTTGGGACGCATTGCAGACCGGCTACTCCGCCGTTTTGAAGACCCAGAAACGGTCATTTAGCCTTCACCTCGCCAATCCCCATACCGGTCATTGGTTCATGTCTGTCGAGCGTGCAGCTACGAGATTTAGGACAGCACAAGGAGCTAGCTCGGGAGCGGCCCCGCCGCGCGGTAGCTTTCGATCAGAGCATCGAATACGGCGATGTCGGATCTGCTGCGGGCAATGATTTGCGCGCCGGCAACCGCCGCGTAGATTGCTCGCGCTCTTGCCTCGACGCTTTCAGGCAAGCCAATCGCTGCGGCGGCAAGCTGTTTACTGAGCCACGCCACGTTGACGTCAGCGAAAGCCTGTACCTGTTTCAGAACCGGCTCAGGCAGCTCGTCACGCTCGGTTGCCATGAAGCTGCTGAGGCACATCCGATTGTCACGCTCCAGCGACGCCCGAAAAATGCTCGGGTATCGCCGTAACGCGTCCCAGGCGTCCTTCGCGTCGGTGGATATCTTCTCGAGGTCGCGGGCAATATCCTCCTGATAGCGACGCGCTACCGCCTCACCGAGCAACGCCTTGTTGGTGAAGTAATAGTTGATGCTGGCGGCCTTGATGCCGACCTTCGCGGCGAGGTCGCGGAAGTTGATGCCGCCATAGCCGCGCGTCATCGCCGCCTCGCGTGCGGCCAGCAGGATGGCCTCCCGCGCATTCTCCTTCGTCGTTGCCGCCATAATCACGCCTCCACCTGTCATATGGCAGACAGGGGTTGACGGGGCAAGTTTTGCGTCACAGATGTAAACCTGTCATCTGACAGGCAGGTGATGTGATCGACAATATGATCGATGAAAGCGAGACCTCCAATGGCCGAAAAGCTGGCGCTCTATACCTCCCCCTCCGCTTTCCCCAATCCGCAGCGGCTGCGCATCTTCATGCACGAGAAAGGCATCGCCGACCGGTTTGCCAAGACGGTGTACGACATGTCGCCTGGGGGTGAGCAGCGCGGGTGGCAACACCTGAAGATGAACCCGTGGGGCGAGACGCCGACGCTGGTGCTGGCGGACGGGTCCTTTTTGAGCGAGACGTCGGCTATCGCGCGCTACCTCGACGACAGCTTCGAAGGCCGCAAGATCATGGGCCAGACGCCGATCGAGCGCGGCCTTGATCAGATGTGGGACAACCGGGTCTGGGTCCACATCCTCTATCCAATCGTCACCGCCTTCCACGTCCTGCACCAGGGCCTCGGGCCCAAGTTGGAGCTGACGCACAACCCCGCATGGGGTGAGCATTCGCGCAAGGTGGCGCTAGCGCATGCTGCACTGGTCGACCGGCATTTTGCTGACGGGCGGGCGTGGCTACTTGGCGGAGACCATCCAACTTTCTCAGACATCACGCTGGCCACCGCGATCGCGTTTTCCAAGTACCCGGTGAACGCCACCCCACTGGACGAGCGTTTCGAGCATATCGACGCGTTCTGGCGGCGGTGGCAGACCAGGCCGGCCTTCATGGCTGCCTACGCCGACGGGCAAAGCGGTGTTCCGGAACTGGATGACCGCCCGTAGCGTCCACTTCACCCGTATCTATAGAATAACGCCTTAAGCAGGAGAACAAGCATGCTGTTTCATACCATGGTCGGATCGAACGACATCGAACGATCGAAGAATTTTTACGATACGGTGCTCGGGACACTCGGCGTCGGTGAACCGATGCGAAATATCGCCGACAGCGGCCACACCCGGCTCATCTACAATAATGGCAACGGAACGAACTTCATCGTCAGCCAGCCGATAAACGATGAACCTGCGACCGTCGCGAACGGCAGTACCGTCGCCTTTTCATGCAACTCACCTGAGCAGGTGAAGCAGCTTCACGATGCCGCGGTTGCCAATGGCGGCACCTCGATCGAAGCCCCGCCTGGCCCACGCGAGACTGCGTCGATGGGGACGATCGAGCTCGCCTATTTTCGCGACCCCGATGGCAATAAGCTTTGTGGGATCCATTTCCCCAAGTGATATTCCCGCCGCACGTCAGGCTTAAAGGGCCGCCCGTTCTAGGATGTACGGGCGGCAGGCTCGACACGAAGGATGTGCGGTAGACGGTACCGCTTTGAAGACCCAGAACCGGACGTTCGAGGCAGCAAATGCACTCCCCGGAAGCGGCCGTTCGTTCAGCAACGACCTGCTCCACGATCGCTGACCGCTGGAGTTGTCAGCAAGGTCGCTCCAGCCCGAGAACCGCTTCACGATCCTGGCATGAAGGGTATCTTCGAAGCCCGCGCTGAACCGATTTTGTCCGCGGGCTCGGGCTTACTGACGACCTCATGCCGCTATCAGGCGTCTGGCATCATGTCCCACTTGGCGAGCCGGCAACCAGCGCCTCCGCCGACCACCAATGTCATCGCGGGCCGGCCAAGAGAGTAGCAGCCGGTCGAACTGCACCCCATATTGGGAGGGCCGCGATTGAGGAGAGGCATGCCGATGGCGATCGACGATTATCTGCGGCAGGAGCGCAAGCTGGCAGAGGCGCTCGGGCTGCGAACCTCGGCAGTGGAGCAGGCATTGAAGCTGACTCGTCCGCTCGGTGCCGAGCTCGGCATCCTGCGCGAGAAGGCGCTGCTGGGTCAGGCAATCGCCGCACCGCGCTCGGTTGCCGACGATATCGCGCGCGGCCAGAAAATACTGCTGGGCGACACGATCGGCAAAATTAAACGCGACCATCTTGGCGTCGGCGCGATCACGGACTTCCTCAGAGGCCAGGACGCCTTCAGCACTAAGGTGCTCATCGGGAACATCGGCGCAGCCAGCGCGGCGGGCGCGTTCGTCAAACAGCAGCGCCAGCTGGACAGAGCCGGCGAGCGCTTCGCCGACCTGGCTGGGACCAGCAGCCTTGTCAGAACTGCCGCCGGGGCGACGTTGCCAAACGTGATCCAGGAGGCGGTCCGCGCGCAGACAGCAGCGCGGGCCAGCCTCTGGGCGAGCAACATTGACGCCCATTCGAGCAAGGCGATGGCCGCGGCGCTGAATGTGTCGCGCGGGATCGACGGGCAACTCAACAGATTGACGCGCGCCGCAGCTGGCATCGTCCGCGTCGGCGAGCTCGCGCCGACGGTTTCGGGCAGGCGCGCGCTCGACCGCTACTCGGACGCGACCGCGCTCAAGCTGTCGGCGTTCGGTGGATCGCTCGACCTGTTCGGCCCGCGCGCGCTCGCCGGACAGGCGGCGTTCGACGCGCTGTTCGGCCGTTGGCACATGCGGAGCGACCTGCCGGCGGGCTTCTTCCGCGACCCGGCGGTGCGCGCACGGACCTATCGCGACGCCGAGGTGGATGCCGGGCTCGTTGACGCGTCCAGCGCCGAGGTGGTCGAACTGCTGGTCGAGAGCGGCGCGGTAGCGGGCGAGCGCACCGGCGGCCGCACCCGCGCGGTGGTCGAGATCGGGCCGCTCAGGATGACTGTCACCGCAGGCCGCGCGCGCCATGATGCTTATCGCGCGATCGACGGCTTCGAGGTGGCGCTCCGCGCCTTCGTAGCGACCAAGCTCGCGGCTGCGTGCGAGGCAGACGGCCAAGACCCGACCAAGTGGTTCACCACGTGGGTGCCCGGCAACATCGTCGGCGATGCGATGCGGGTTCGCCGAGACGCCTATAAAGCCGGCGAGCCGAAGCAGCCGCTGATCAACTTTACCAATTTGGGCGAGCTGATCACGATCATCACGAGCAATCGCAACTGGACTGCCGTGTTCGAGCCGGTGTTCGCCGATCGCGACGGCTTCAAGGTTGACCTTCAGCGGCTGACCGCTCACCGCCGTCCGGCGATGCACGCTCGGCCGATTGACGGCCCACGGCTCGTGGAAATCCTGCTGACGATACGGCGGCTGATCGCGTCGATGGAGGCGGACGGTAATTGGGACGCGGGCTGGGACGACGATATTTGAACGGCAGCGTGGCGGTGAAACGCGGGCGCTATCACCGCCCCGTAATTACGGGGCAATCTAGAAAGCGGCGGCATCGCTGAGCTGGAAATCGCCTTAGCAGCCGCCTGTGACCCAATCCCGGCCATTCAGGCGCCCCTTCCCGCTGCCCGAAACCTGCCGCTCGTTCATATGCGAACTGACCGCTTGAGCGAGCCCGGCGACCGGTCAGAACGCTTCATTTTGAGGACTTTCCTGCCAGTCAGCTTTCAGGATTGGAACGGTCAAAGCGCCGGTGCGGGGTGTCACAACCGTTCGAGGCTGTTGAAAAACGCTGAGGGTTGCGGATGGTAGAGGCCACTGCGCAACGGTTAAGGGGCAAACTAGGCCGTCAACGCCTCGTAGAAGTCCAGGAATGATTGCCTCGCTATCGGTGTTCGCCCAGTGTCCCCAAATACTTTCGAGGAGGTTCGCCATCGCCGATCCAAATAGCTGTCGCGCTAAAATACTCGAACGAATTATCTAGCGTTGGCCTCAAGTCCACCCGAGTGCCATTTAGCCTACGGTTCAGCGGATCGGTGATAATCGCGTTGGCGCCGCGTGCGCCTGCCATGACGCGCAACTGGCGTTCCAACACGCGGGGAAGAGTTTGACCGTCATCTTTAACAAAAACGGTATCAACCACACTAAAATGATCTTTCACATCAGCCGCACTTTGAAAGACCTTAACTTCTTCGGACTTAACACGAATTGGTCGTGTCAATGTGACACCCGGCGGGCCAATGCGCTCTACGGTGCACCCCGATAGGAAGATACCTGCCATGATTGTGAGCCGTACTTTCACGCTGCCCTCCCATATCTCCTGACCGTAGGATGCGGTCGGATCGGCATGTTGGCAACAGATGCCCGCTTCGCCGCTGAGTCATCTATACGAGCATCTACTCTGCTGGGGCGAGAGCTCGATAAAGCGTGGCATGATGACATTTGAGCAGCTTCGCCGCTTCGCGCACAGACGTACCTTCACCGACCAGGCGCATGCCTAACGCGATTTGGTCGCCGGTGAGTTTGGACGGTCGGCCGAAGCGCACACCTCGCGCCTTTGCCGCGACGCGCCCGGTACTGGTGCGCTGATAGATCAGCGCACGCTCGAACTCGGCGATGCCAGCGAACACAGTCAGCACCATCCGCCCCGCGGGGGACGTGGTATCCGCCCACGGTTCGGCGAGCGAGCGCAGACCTGCGCCCGCGTCGTTCAGCTTTTCGGTGATATCGAGCAGGTCTCTAGTCGATCGGGCGAGCCGATCGAGCCGCGTCACCACCACCACGTCGTCGTCGCGGATTTGGTCGAGCATCCGCGCCAGTTCGGGCCGGTCGCGCTTCGCGCCTGATACCTTTTCATCAAACGTGCGGCGACAGCCAGCTTCCTTTAACGCCGCGCGTTGAAGGGTGAGGTTTTGGTAGTCGGTCGAGACGCGGGCATAGCCGATCAGCATGTCGCGAATGTGCATCGAAACGCCGGAGTTTAGCAACCGACTTTCGCGACAGCCCGGCCCCTCGGAAAACTGTCACCGGCTCGGCCGTCGCGCAACTTAGGATATCAGCGACAAAATGAGTCAGCTACGCGATGCAATCGGGACCTATTAAGGATCGGTGAAGCTGCTCAGAAGCGACGGTTAGGCGTTTGGGCGATGGATGCCTGTTCTAAGGTCTGGAAGGTAGCGCTCGGGGGAGCCGATCTTCGCTCAAATTTAATCGTGCGTCGGTAAGCGTGAGCCTCCCGACATGTTACGCCGAACCGCTGCGATTTATTAGCTGCCCCGGAAGCTTTTCGAGGGGGGACGCAGCTGGCAGGTAACCCGGACCAGTGCCGGCTCGCCTTCTACCGGGAACTTCTCGAAGCCCATCTCCTGCTCCAGTGCGATGGCGCGCCGGTTTGCTCGGTCCTCCAGCGACTCAATCGAGGCGTAACCCAGTTGTCGGGCATGGGTGAGCAGATGCTCGAGGAGCGTCCATCCGATTCCTTGACCTTTCCAATCACTACGAACCGCGATCGCTGCCTCCGCACGTTCAAGCGCGGCGTCACCTGCGAGCATCGCCGTCGCGATCAACTCGCTATTGTCATCGAAGGCTACGAGGCTTTTGGTACGGTCATCGTTGGGTTGGGCCATGGCGACAAGCCTGTCGTGGCTAACCTGACGCACGCTCGTCAAAAAGCGGAAGCGCAGATCCTCGGGCGTTATGCGTGAAAAGAAGGTGGCAAGGATCTGCTCATCCTCGCTGCGAGCTTGTCGGACGTGCAGGCGCACGCCCTCGCGGGTTACGAGCAGTTGGGTGTCGATGATGGTCATGGCGATCTCCTTGCACCCTTCGATGATGCGCGTATTCGCGTGCGGGGGCATTGACCGCGGTCAAGCCGGCAGCATTGTTCCGGTTTCCATGAAACGGCGGTGCCAGGAGAGCGCCTCGCTCGGCAGCGAGGGGGCGTGGAGGCCATAGGCACCACCCTGCGCCCGTGCCGCATAGTCGACCAGCAGGGGACGGTAGCTGGGATGGGCGCAGCGATCGATCACGAGTTTAGCACGCTGACGCGGCGACAGGCCACGCAGGTCGGCCAGCCCCTGCTCGGTGACGATCACCTGCACGTCCTGCATGATGTGGTCGACATGTGCTGCCTGCGGCACGATCGCCGATATTTTGCCCCCTTTGGCCGTCGAGGGCGTCATGAAGATCGAGACATAGGCGTTGCGCGCAAAGTCTCCCGATCCGCCGATGCCGTTCTGGATACGCGACCCCATCACTAGTGTAGAATTGACGTTCCCGTATATGTCCGCCTCGATCAGGCCGTTCATCGCGATGCAGCCGAGGCGCCGGATCAGTTCGGGATGGTTGCTGATCTCTTGGGGGCGCAAGATCATACGGCCGCGGTAGCGGGCCAAGTCAGCGTTAAGCCGTGCTGCCGCTTGCGGACTGAGTGAGAAGGCGGTGGCAGACGCTATGCGCAGCTTCCCTGCGTCCAGCAGATCGAGCATGCCGTCCTGGATCACCTCGGTATAGGCCGTCATCGGCTCGAACGGAGCATCGACCAGGCCGGACAGCACCGCGTTTGCGATGTTGCCGACGCCAGACTGGATCGGCAGCAGCGAGGGCGGCAAGCGACCGCGCGACACCTCATGCGTCAGAAACTCGATGATATGTCCAGCGATGGCGCGCGCAGTGTCGTCGGGCCCAGCGAAAGGCAGGTTGCGGTCTGGCGCATCGGTTTCGACGATCGCGACGATCTTGTTGGGATCGCACGCAAGGTATGGCGTCCCGATGCGGTCGTCGGGGCGAACCAACGGGATCGGCACACGATCCGGTGGCAGGCGCGTCCCATAATAGATGTCGTGCATGCCCTCCAGCGCGGGATCCTGCCAACGATTGACCTCAAGAATGACGCGCTGCGCACGATCCAGCCAGGTCTTGTTGTTCCCGACCGATGAAGACGGGATGAGCGATCCGTCGGAGCGGATGCCGGTCACCTCGACGATGGCTGTGTCGAGCGGTCCAAGCACACCCTCCCACGCCATCGGCGCAACCTGGCTCAGGTGCATGTCGAGATAGTCGATCTCGCCGCGATTGATCTTCTCGCGGGCGACCGGGTCGGCGCTGTACGGCAGACGCTGCGCGATGCCGTCGACTGCCGCAAGCGCACCGTCAAGCTCCGGGCCTGTTGAAGCACCGGTCCACAGATTGACGCGGAAGGGTCGGCCTGCGGCTCGCTCTACCGCCATGCGCCGGGCTAGCGCCTGCGGCACCATCTTGGGATAGCCGGATCCCGTGAACCCACTGGCTGCCACCGTCTCGCCGGGACGGATCAGTGCTGCGGCCGTATCGGCATCGGTGATGCGGGAACGTAGCGCGGCGCACGCGATGCGATCGGTCATTGCTATCCTCGTGGTTCGACGATGGGCGAAGGATGTCCCGTCGATGCTTCTTACTCTTGCGGTGAAGTCGAGGGCGAGAGCGCTTCTCGGTGAGGCCTTGCGCATCTGCTCGAGTACGTCGGTGACATTCTCCAGCCGCGTGCCGCTAACCGGTAGCGCTAGCCGCGCCGGCGGTGCCGTCGCGGGTTGCCAGCGACAGCGGAGCGGGACCGGTTGGCGACCCAGGGATAACGCTGGGCCATCTCGTCGTCATAACCCAGATTGAAGACGGTTGCGCTCTTCTGCGGGTGCTTAGCGCGGTCGTAGAGCGTGCCGAACAGGCGGTCCCAGACGAAGTTGGTGATGCCGAAATTGCCGTGCTCGTCGTGAAAGTGATGCTCCATATGGCGTTTCTTCAACGTCGCCAGCCAGCGGTTGCGGGGTTTCCAGCCAAGATGCTGCACGCAGTGCGCAAACTCATAAAAGCACGTGCACAGCAGTCCCGTCGCGAACCCCGCCAAGGCTCCGCCCGTCCCACCGATCAGCCATCCCGGCAGCGCCGCCACCACCAGCAGAGTCGGCAGGGTCGTATGCAGGGCCCCGAACAGGATCTCCAACCGGTCCGGATCGATGTGATGGTCGTAATGGATGCGTTTCCACATGCCGGCCAGGGCGGGCACTTTGAACATCCAGCGGCTGTGCAGCACCCAGCGATGCAATACGTACCAGACGAGCGGGTACGCGACCATGACAAGGAGGGCGCTCGCAAGCGTCGGTGCAAGTGGGGCTGGCCAGCGGGCCGAAGCGGCTAAGCTAAGTCCTGCCAGCGCGAGATAGATGATAACCGCGTAATGCGAGAAATAGGCCACCACCAGCTCGCGCAGGTCCATGCGGCCGAGATGATGGGTGCGTTCCCAGAACCGTGGAGCATTCGACAGCTGCGTCATTCGTCGTCTTTCGTCCTGTTCAACGGTTGCGTGCCTGCCACAACCTCCGCCAGAACGGTTTGATCACCGTCAAAGAGTGGGTTTCAGCTGAACCGGCCGGTTGATGCCGAACGTGCCTGCACAAGCCCCTGCACGCCTCAGCGCTGCATCAACATCCGCGACACCCCTTTGCGCAATGGCGACATGTGCCCCGCCGCCCGCAACAAGACCGGTCTTGCGAGACGCGCCGGCAGATGGTCGTCGGTATATGCCCGCACGATAAATCCCGTCGCGGCAAACAGGGGGGCTGCGGCCAGCCGGTGCCCGGACTCATAGCGAAGCAGGAGCGAGGGTGCGCCGATGTCTCGACCTTGCGCAGCTCCGCGTGCAACCAGGCCGGCGAGCGAGACGGCGCTGCGCAACCCCAGGTTGAAGCCGTGTGCGGTCACCGGATGCATGCCCACCGCCGCATCGCCGATCAATGCCGCGCGAGTGGCCGCGAAATGCTCGCTCCATGTCGTGGCAAGCGGATAGACATGAGGTCGGCCCATCATCCGCATCGTGCCCAATCGCTCACCGGACCGCCGCGTCAGCTCGTCGGAGAGAGCAGCGGGACTGCGCGCCGCCAGCCGCGCGATCATATCCTCGGCCAACGTCAGGACAACAGACGATCGTCGCCCCGTCAGAGGGAGGAGCGCGATAGTCTGGCCGTGCCCGAACCACTCGGTGGCGACGCCGTGATGATCGCGATCATGCTCGACCTCAGCCAGCAGCATCGATCGACCGGGCCGGTTCACCCGCGCCGCGATCCCCAGCCGCGCTCGAACGTCGGAAAAGCGGGAGTCGGCAGCCACCAACAAGCGCCCCCGCAGCGTGCGGCCATCCTCGAGCGTCACTGACGCGCCTGCCCGCGCGGTGGAGATGGCGGCCATGCCCGTGCCCGCGAAAACCGCCAGTTCCGCCTGCCCGGCTGTCGCGGCAAACAGCGCGCGCCGAATATGGTGGTTTGCGACGAGCTTACCCAAATGGTCTTCGCGCAATCCTTCGGTGCCGAAGGGAAGCTCGAACGACGACGTGCCGTCGAGTACCGACGCGCTGCGCAGCGTCGATACAGCTGCGGGCGTGATCAATTCCCATGCGCCCAATGCGCGCAAGGTCTCGATCGACCGGTGCGTCAGGGCGATCTCACGGCCGTCGCAGCCCGGGTCGGCAAGTGCCGTTAGCGACTGCCGTTCGACCAGCGCAACGCTGAGGCCGGTGCCTGCCAAGCCCCTAACAAGGGCCAGTCCTGCGGGTCCGGCACCCACCACGATCACATCATATTCCATCATGCGTTCATAGGCGCCACAAACGCGAGCGCTTTGACGGCGGTCAATGCTCGACGGCCGATGTTGCTGCACATCGTCGTCCTTGCGCTGTGGGCATTGACCATAGGACGAGGAGCAGTTGACGATGAACCTTCAATGGTCTGGCGGTACAGTCGTGTCGCTCACGAGCCAGTCGAACGAAATACCGGAAGACGATATCCTGCGTCTCGTCGACGATCATCGTCATCTCGGCGAGCTATGCGATCTACTTGAATGCTGTGCTGACGAATTACCGACGCTTCCCCCCGCTCCGGTGGTGAAGAAGATATGCGACGCCCTGGCGGGACTCTACGATCAAGGCGGCGTCACCGCGTCCCCTTATCCCGACGTCACATCGTTATATGATGCGGCGGACCCGCTGGCGGCCGTTCTGATCGAACACGTCCGTGCCCGCCACCTTGCCGATGCCACCCACGCTGAGGATCTGGTGGACGCGTTGCGCGGCAGCCTGAACATGGCGGAGCGACTGTCGCCCAACATGCTCGGCTATATGCTGCGTTGCTTCTTCGATGGCTGCCGACAGGCAATGGATTGCGAGGAACTTGCCATCCTGGCGTTGGCCCGTCACCGGCTGACGCAGGCAGCCCGATCGGTGCTGATCGACAGCCTGCGCGGGCGCGCAAGCCGTAGGCGCTTCGTGTCGACATGACAGAGCGGTTCAGGCCGCCTCGGCACGAGCAGCAAGCGCGGCGCGATCGCTGATCGTCACCGCGCGGGCTCCGGGCAAGGCGATGATGCCGTCCGCCTTTAATTTTGTCAGTTGGCGGCTTACCGTTTCGATCGTCATGCCAAGTACGTCTGCGATCTGCCCGCGCGTCAGCGGAAGATCGAACGTCATCGGTCCTTCCGTGGTCGCCCGGCACCCTTTTTCGCCTGCGCGTACCGCCATGTCGATCAGAAAGCCGGCTACCTTCTCGGCCGCTGACTTGCGCGCCAAGACCAGAATACGTTCCCGCGCTTCGGTCAGAGAATCGAGCGTGCGTTGCAGCAGCAACCGTTCCATACGCTGATGATCGTCGAGCACTCGCTCGAAGGCAGGGCGCGGGAAAACGCATAGTTCAGCATCGGTCAGCGCGACGATGTCGAAGTCCGTTTCTCCGGCATAAGGCTTACCGAAGAAGTCTGCCGCGTACAGCAGCCCAACAATTTGCTCGCGCCCATCTGTGGTGGTGGCAACCAGCTTCAGCACGCCGTCCAGCAGATTGCCGCAGATCACAGCTTCATCCCCCGCCCAGGCCACGACCTGTCCACGCTTGACGTCGCGCCTCTGACTAAGGGCGTTGAGCGCTCTGAGTTCAGAATTGTCGAGGCTGCCGCACAATGAGCGGTCACGAACCGCACAGTCAGCGCATAGGTCGGTCAGGGCCATGAGCGCCCTATAGTCGCGATAACCCATCCTGTCGCCTGACGCGACGAGCCGCGCCGATCTTGCCGCCCGCTGGCGTCTTCAGATCGCATTGCTGAACCGCGCGCCATTTTCTACGCGGTGTACGTCGAGGGTAGCCGCAATTACGCGCGCATAGGGCCGCGCCTCGTCTGCCAACTCCAGTCGCGTGTTGCGCCACCCGATCAACCCGACATCTTCGAAGCGGCTCATGCGGGAGCGAATGCCCCCCAGTTCCGGAACATCGGCCAGATCCGCTGCTCCGCGGCACAGGATCGCCTCGATCGCACGCCCGCGGACGATGTCCTGAGCCGTCCGTCGTACGCCGCGTGTGGTCGCAAAGCGCGCGCCGTCGATCGCGGCATGCCAGCGTCCGGTATTTTTTTCGTTCTGGAGCAGCCGGTCGGGAAACTGCCCGATCGCACTGACCCCCAGGCCGAGCAGCACGTCAGCCTTGTCTTCGGTAAATCCCTGGAAGTTGCGGCGAAGCGTGCCGTTTGCAGCAGCACGCGCCAGCGCATCTTGCGGTCGGGCGAAATGATCAAAGCCAACGGGTTCGTAACCGGCCTCGCCCAGGCGGCGGTGCGCCAGCATCGCCTGGCCGAACCGCGCTGCCGCGTTCGGGAGCGCCCGTGCATCGATGCGGCGCTGGCGCGGGATCAGGTTCGGCACATGCGCGTAGCCGAAAACGGCCAATCTGTCGGGCGCGAGGGTCAGGGCAGTATCAAGCGTGGCTTGGAGCGTAGCGTCATCCTGGCCCGGCAGCCCGTACATGAGATCGAAGTTGATCGACTCTACGCCGGCCGCGCGAAGGAGGTCGGTAGTGCGGCGGATATCTGCTTCAGGTTGAACGCGGCCGATGGCGGCCTGCAGTTTCGGATCGAACGTCTGCACGCCCAGGCTCGCGCGGGTCACGCCTGTATCGGCCATCGCCGATGCCCAATCCGCCTCGAAGCCGCGCGGATCGAGTTCCACCGACAGCACAGCGTCTGCGCAGCGGAAGGCGGTGACAACATGATCGACCAACGCAACAAATGCCTTGGGAGACAGGGCATTGGGGCTACCGCCGCCAAAGGCAATCCGCCCTACCCTGCCCCGGCCGGCAAGCCTTGTCGCTACCGACGTGATCTCCTCGTGCAGGCGCGCCAGATAAGCGTCGAGCCGCGCGGTCCGGTTTGCCGCACCTGTGTTGCAGCCGCAGTACCAGCAGATCGCATGGCAATAGGGGATGTGCAGGTACAGGGAGATCGGCTCCTCGCCTGGAACTGCGTCAAGTGCTGCAGCCATGTCGTCATGGCCGACTGTGTCGTCGAACTCCGCGGCGGTAGGATAGCTGGTATAGCGCGGCACCGGCCGCGCCAGCAGATCAGGATAGAAGGTCCACATGACCACCGCGATGCGCGCAAATGCCTCGACGGACTTTGACCGCCGTCAAACACACGTTTGTCCGTGGTCAAGGCCGGGCGACAGCACCGCGCCTATTGAGACGCCAGATCGAAACAAAGGAGATCGGCGATGAACACGTTCAGGGGGATTGGAGGATTGCTGGCGCTTGCGGCCGCAGGTGCCGCGGCGCCGGCATTGGCGCAGACGGATGTACAGGCAACGCCGGAGGCCCGGCGGGTGGGAATCCAGGCCGGTGACGTTCTGCTGCGCGCGCGTGCAATCCTCGTCGCGCCCAACGAGCACTCCGGCAGCGTGCTGCCCGCCTTTCCCGGCGAGACCGTGAAGGTGAACAACAGCGCGATGCCCGAAGTCGACGTGACCTACATGGCGACGGACAATATCGGCTTCGAACTCATCGCCTCGACGACGAAGCACAAGGCGAGCGGTGAGCGGGGAACCACGGGCGGGATCGGTAAACTGGCCTCGACCTGGGTGTTGCCGCCCACATTGACCGCGCAATACCACTTCGCGCCAACGTCCCACATCCGCCCCTATGTCGGTGCCGGTATCAACTATACAGTCTTCTGGAACGAGAAGGCATCGGACGGCCTGGAAGCTGCCGTGGGGAATACCCGCGTCCACATGAAGGACAGCTTCGGCTGGGCTGCCCAGGCAGGTATCGACGTCGACATCACACCGAAGGTCTTCCTGAATCTCGACGTGAAGTATATCGACATCGACACCAAGGTCCGCCTCGATACCACTGCCGCAGGAACGCAGCGGGTCAAGCTCGGCCTCGATCCACTGGTGTTCGGCGTCGGTCTCGGCATCCGACTGTAAGCCGCTGTCCATCGTACTGGACATATGATCTGCGCCGCGCGGGGTCCGCGCGGCGTATTTGCGTTATGCGTCGTTAGGTACATCTCGGGCAGGGCCGTTTAACGGCAGGCCTTTTCAGCGCCGCGTGCGAAGCACCAATATCAGTCCTGTAAGCGACAGCATCGCCAAGCCAAACCACGTGATGCTGTAGACCAGATGGTTGTTGGGAAAGGAAACCACGGTCATGCCCCCGCGCGGCCAGCCGCCTGCGTTGGGCGCCGCGTCCGCATCGATGAAGTACGGAGCGGCGTGCCCCAACCCGCGCACCCGAACAATCGCATCGACATCGCGTGAGAACCAGCGATCTTGTGCCGGCTGATTGGAGCGCAGAAAGCCTCCTTTGGGTTCGCTCATCTTCAGCAAGCCAACAACACTCGCCTCGCCTTGCACAAGGCCGCTAAGACGCGTGGGCTGCTCTTTGCGTTCGGAGGGTACGAAACCCCGATTGACCAGTACCACGGCGCCGCCATCGCTTCGCAGGGGCGTCATCACCCAAAAGCCCGCACCATCCTCGGTCAGTGCCTGCACCAGCGTCTCGCGGTCATTAAGGAAACGCCCCCGGATCGTGACGTGTCGGTAGGCATCATGCTCGGGGCGGATCGCCGGCCACTGGGCTGGAGGTGGCGCGAGCACGGGCGGCGCGTCCACCCGCTTAGCCACTGCCTCGATCAGCGCCAGCTTCGAGGCGCGGCGCTCGACCTGCCAGACGCCGAGCCCGAGGAACAATGCCGTCGCAAGAAGGCTGACGGCCGCAAGCGCCCGGCGCTTGGCCTTGTTTAACGGGGCACCGCCGGTCGCCTGCACCCCGGCACGCGCCCTCAACGCACTGGGCCATCCATGCCGGGCATCGGCATCATGTTCGTGTTGAGGTGGTACATCACCCAGATCGATCCCCCGATCGTGAGGACGACGATCACCGCCGTGAAGAGGAAGGCCAGCAGGCTCCAGCCGCCTTCGGATCGTGTGTCGAGATGCAGGAAGCAGACGACATGCACGACGATCTGGATCATCGCCATCGCGAAGATGAGCGCCGCGGTGGTCGTGGCATCATGTAGGGCGCCCGACATGACGAGCCAGAACGGCACGATGGTCAGCAGGATGGAGAGGATGGTCCCGATCCTGTATCCCTTGCGGCTGCCATGGTCGTGCGTGTCGCCATGGCTGTGGAGCGCGGTGTCTCCCTCGATCGAAGCGCGGCTCACCGGATTACTCCATACAGATAGACGAAGGTGAAGACACCGATCCAGATGATATCGAGGAAGTGCCAGAACATCGACAGGCACATCAGCCGGCGCCTCATCGGCTGGCTGAGGCCGTGCTGGCTGATCTGGACGAGCATGGTGACGATCCAGATCAGCCCGACCGTGACGTGCGCACCGTGCGTGCCCACAAGCGTGAAGAACGCCGACAGGAAGGCGCTGCGCTGCGGCCCTGCCCCTTCGGCTATGAGGTGAGCAAACTCGTAGAATTCGACACCAACGAAGGCCGCGCCGAGCAGTCCGGTGACCGCGAGCCAGAACCGAGTCGGGCCGACACGGCCGGCTTCCATGTGCGGCATTGCCTGGCCAAAGGTGATCGACGAGGCGAGCAGGAATGCGGTGTTGAGCGCGACCAGCTTGAGGTCGAAGATCTCGCGCGGAACCGGCCCCCCGGCGTAGCCGGTGCTCACCACACCGTACATCGCAAACAGGGAGGCAAAGATGAGCGCGTCGCTCATCAGGTAGATCCAGAAGCCGAGAAGGGTCGCGCCACTGCCGCTATGGTCGTGGTCCCCCTCTTCAGCAAGGTGCCAGGTCGTTGGCAGGGCGTTGCCGTGCTCGAGAGCGTGGTCGGTCATGTCAGATCCCCTCGGCAAGCGGCACGCGCTGGCTCTCTGTCCGCGCGACTTCGTCGGCGGGGATGAAATAGTCGCGCTTGAGGTTGAACGTGTGCCCGACGGCAACGACGATCAGACCAGCGAAGCAGAGCGCGGCCAGCCACCAGATGTACCAGACCATGGCAAAGCCAAGGCCCAGCGCCAGACCGGACAGGATCACGCCGGTCCCCGTGTTGCGCGGCATGTGCACCGGACGGAAACCGCCCGCCGGGCGCTCGTAGCCGCGGCTCTTCATGTCGTACCAGGCATCCAGGTCATGGACCACGGGCGTGAACGCAAAGTTGTAAGCAGGCGGCGGTGAGGTCGTCGACCATTCGAGCGTGCGACCGCCCCAGGGATCGCCGGTCGTGTCGGCAAGTTCGTGGCGCTTCACGAAGCCCATGATGATGCTCATAACAAAGCCGAGGATGCCGACCAGAATGACCACCGCACCGATCGCGGCGACGACGAAATAGGGTTGCAGCGAGGGATCATCGAAATGGTTGACCCGGCGTGCGGTGCCCATGAGTCCGACGACGTAGATCGGCGTCCACGCGATCCAGTAGCCGGCAACCCAGCCCCAGAACGCCACCTTGCCCCAGAACTCGTCGAGCTTGAAGCCGAAGGCCTTGGGGAACCAGTAGACCATGCCGGCGAATAGCCCGAACACCACGCCGCCAATGATCGTGTTATGGAAATGGGCAACAAGGAACAGCGAGTTGTGGAGCACGAAGTCGGCCGGCGGAATAGCGAGCAGTACACCCGTCATGCCACCGACCACGAAGGTCAGCATGAAAGCGACCACCCACATCATCGGCAGTTCGAAGCGAATGTCGCCCCGGTACATGGTGAACAGCCAGTTGAAGATCTTGGCGCCGGTCGGGATCGCGATCACCATCGTCGCGATGCCGAAGAAGCTGTTGACGCTCGGCCCTGCGCCCATCGTGAAGAAATGGTGGAGCCAGACGAGGTAGGACAGGATGGTGATGACCACCGTCGCATAAACCATCGACGAATAGCCGAAGAGCGGCTTGCCTGAAAAGGTCGCGGTGATCTCCGAATAGATGCCGAACGCGGGCAGGACGAGGACGTAGACCTCCGGGTGGCCCCAGATCCAGACCATGTTCCAGTACATCATCGGCGCACCGCCGAGCTCGTTGGTGAAGAAGTTTGTACCGACGTAGCGGTCGAGCATCAGCAGGAAGAATGCCGCGGTCAGCGCCGGAAAGATCGCGATGGCCAGAACATTGGAGCACAGGGCAGTCCAGCAGAAGACCGGCATCTTCATCATGGTCATGCCGGGCGCACGCATCTTGATGATCGTGGCGACCATGTTGATCGCCGACAGCGTGGTGCCGACCCCTGCGATCTGGAGCGACCATAGATAATAATCGACCCCGGTGTCCGGGCTGTAGGCGAGTTCGGAAAGCGGCGCATAGCCAAGCCAGCCGGTGCGGGCGAACTCGCCAACGAACAGCGAGATCATGGTCAGTACGGCGCCTGCCGCAGTTAGCCAGAAACTGAGGTTGTTGAGGAAAGGAAAGGCGACATCGCGCGCGCCGATTTGCAGCGGCATGACGAAGTTGACGATACCGACCACGAGCGGGATCGCCACAAAGAAGATCATGATCGTCCCGTGGGCGGTAAAGATCTGATCGTAATGGTGCGGTGGCAGGTAGCCAGGGTTCGACCCGAACGCGACCGCCTGCTGCGCGCGCATCATCAGCGCGTCGGAGAACCCGCGCAGCAGCATGACGATCGCCAGGATGATGTACATGACGCCGACCTTCTTGTGGTCGACGCTCGTGAACCATTCCTTCCACAGATAGCCCCAAAGCCGGTAGCGCGTCACCGCACCGACGATGCCGAGGCCGAGCAACACCACGACGACAAAGGTGCCGAACAAGATGGGCTCGTGGAGAGGGAAGGATTCCCAGGTGAGACGTCCAAAGATCGTCTTGAGAAGGCTGTTATCGGTCATGATAATCCCGAATGGCTAAGATCAGGCCCGCGCAGCGCGCGAGGCGCCGGAGGCGGGAATGGCATCGATGGCGGACATGTCACGGTTACGCTGGTCGCCGGGCTTTTGTGGCCCAGGAGCGCCAGGCTTGGCCGGCTTGGTGACGTTGGGTCCCGTGCCCTTGTCCTCCGGCGCCTTCTGCAGCGCAGGAGTAGGCTTGCTGCGGTTACCGGGCGCAGTATTGCGGCCTGCTGGCATGCCGCTGCCGATCCGCCCATCGGCGGGGTCGCCGCCACCGCGGGCCATGTCGTGGCGCATCACATCAACCATGCACGTCTTGCCGGGTTGAACACAGCCGTTCACCGCCCGGCCGAACAGCCCCGGCGTAACCGACGGGAAGTGCATCACCGGTACCTTCTGGCTAGGCTTTTCCAGAGCGACGTAGCTGGCAGGCACGAGCGGGCTCTGCTTACTACTCTTAACCTCGGCTACCCACCGATTGAAGTCGGCAGGCGCTAGCCCACGCAGCTTGAAGCGCATGTCGGAATAGCCGCTGCCCGTGTAATTGCCGGAGTAGCCCCAGCTCTCGCCAGGCTTGTTCAGAACAGCATTCAGCTGCGACTTCATGCCCGGCATGGCATAGATCATGCCCGCCATCGTGGGTGCGTAGAAGGTGTTGAACTGGCTCGTCGAGGTGATCGAGAAGCGGATGGGTACGTCTACCGGCAGCGCCAGCTCGTTGATGGTGGCGATCCCCAGCTCGGGGTAGATGAACAGCCATTTCCAGTCGAGCGCGACGACCTGCACTTCCAGTGTCTTGGTGTTTGGCGGCACCGGCCGGCCAGCCGAAAGCCTGTCCAACGGTCGAAAGGGGTCGAGCAAGTGCGTGCTGGTCCAGGTGACTGCACTGAGCGCGACGATGATCAGCAGCGGGATCGACCAGATCGCCAACTCCAGCGTGGTCGAGTGATCGAAGGTCGGGTCGTAGGTCTTGTTGGGATTGCCGCGACGGTACCGCCACGCAAACCATATTGTCATCACCATGACCGGCACGACCACCAGTAGCATGACCCCGGTCGAGAAGAGAATGAGGTCCCGTTGCTGGACGGCGATATCGCCGGTGGGGTTCATGACGACCATGTCGCACCCGCCGAGCAACATCGGCAGAAGGGCGAATGGTAGGCGTACAGCCCGTCGGGCGATGGATGATCCTGCTCTGCGCATGCGTAGGCGATAGCCTGGGCTAGCGTGCCCGCATTTGACCACGGTCAAAGTCTTGTCGATTGCGTGGCGGTAAGGTGACCCATCATCAGCCTGGATTCGGCGCGGCGTGCCCTACGATGGGCCGGCGTTCCGAAAAGGGCCGGAATAGAGGATAGACGGGATGGCAGCCACGACCCTGGATCCGGGCAACTCGACCGCGCTGGAGCGAGACGCCCGGCTCATCAATGCGCGCGACCACCGGATCAAACCCGGTGAAATCGCCGTTGGCGTGATCATCGGGCGGTCGTCGGAATTCTTCGACTTCTTCGTGTATGCGATTGCCTCGGTGCTGGTGTTTCCCTCGCTGGTGTTTCCTTACCTCGATGCGCTCACCGGCACGCTGTACTCGTTTGCGATTTTCGGGCTGGCGTTCGTTGCACGCCCATTCGGCGCGTTGCTGTTCATGCGGGTGGATCGCAAACACGGTCGCGGGGTCAAGCTGACCGTCGCGATGTTCCTGCTCGGCGGGTCAACGGCGGCCATGGCCTTTCTGCCCAGCTATGCGCAGCTTGGAAGCGGTGCCGCGGTGCTCCTTGCGCTCTTCCGCGTCGGCCAGGGATTTGCGCTCGGTGGCACGTGGGACGGCCTTCCCTCCCTGCTGTCGCTCAACGCACCGCCGAAACGCCGTGGCTGGTTCGCGATGATCCCCCAGTTGGGCGCTCCGATCGGCCTGTTCGTAGCTACCGCTGTCTTCGCGTTCCTCCTGACCGCCCTGAAGACGTCCGACTTCCTCGAATGGGGCTGGCGCTATCCCTTCTTCGTGGCCTTCGTGATCAACGTTGTCGCGCTGTTCGCCCGGTTGCGCCTGATCTCGACGCCAGCATTTGAAAAGCTGTTCGAAAGCCGGGAGCTACAGCCCTCGTCGCTCTCCGAACTTTTTCGTGACCATGGCAGGGTCGTCCTGCTGGGTGCCTTTGCACCGCTCGCCAGCTTCGCACTGTTTCACCTTGTCACCGTCTTTCCGCTTTCCTGGTTCGTACTCAAGTCTGGTGAGCCGCCAGCGCGCTTCCTCACGATCGAGTTGGTCGGGGCGGCCGTCGGGCTTGTAGCCGTCGCACTCTCGGGCATTCTCGCCGACCGCATCGGGCGTCGTACGCTGCTTGGCGTCTCGGCGGTGCTGATCGGTGCGTTCAGCCTTTTCGCGCCGCGGCTGCTCGACCAGGGGGCGGGTGGCGAATGGAGCTATATGATCCTGGGTTTTGTCCTTCTCGGTCTGTCGTTCGGCCAGTCTTCAGGAGTGCTGAACGACCGCTTCTCGCCTCGACACCGCTATACCGGTGCTGGGACAACCGCGACTGCGGCCTGGTTTATTGGTGCAGGCTTTGCGCCACTCGCAGCGCTGCTGCTCGCCAGCAACTTCGGCCTTATGGCGGTCGGAGGCTACCTTCTGTCCGGAGCACTGTGCACGCTCGCGGCGCTGGCATTCAGTCGTAATAGGTCTGGATCAGCGTTGAAGCGGGGCTCCCTCAAATAATCTGAATGCTGTTAGAAGATATTCAGAAATTTATCGGCGCGGATCCACAGTAGTATCCACGTGAGCGTCGCGGCGTTGCAGTTATTCGCCAGGCTTGGCGGGATGAATCAGCGTGTGGCGATCATCGGGATGGACTGTATCGGGGCCAATCAGTTCGCTGTCGACTATGGGATGGCAACGGGTCTGGCAGAAAGCATCGGCGCGCGAAACGAAATGCTAAGCTAAAAGGTCTTCTCAGACCTTTTAGCTTAGCGCGACGGTTTCCGGAAGCCTCTGAGATTCCCGTTTTGGTCTTTTTCGGGAAGTCGGGGTCTGTCGCAAAAGCAGCGACATTCGAGACATTCAAAAATCAGGACATATGCGACCCCCGCAGGCTTCGCCATTCCCGGCACGTCGGCATGGTGTTAGGGTGTCTCATATGGAGGCGTATCAAAATCGGTTCGAGACCGTTGAAAAAGGCCTGCGCGAAATCGGCGTGGCGGATGTTTGGTGACGCCGGACACCGGAGGATGCGCCGCGTATCAGGCCGGCGCGGCCTGCCGGGCCAGCAGCTGAAGG